>NZ_JARD01000028.1:0-570385 GCF_000708345.1 Microbacterium sp. Cr-K32
GTCGCGCGGCGAGAGCAGGTAGCGGTTCAGCGCGGCCGTGAGCGTGCGGTCGACCGGAAGGGAGACGCCATCGACGGCGGTGATCGCCGCGGCGAGGCGCACGCTCGACACGAGCCACGCGGCGTCCGCTTGCGGAAGGTCGGTTGCCGGGATGCGGTCGTACCCGACGTCGAAACCCTGGGCGGCGAGGTGCTCGTACACACTGAGCTGCGTCGTACCGTGCAGGATGCCACCCGTCGGAGCCGGCGTCACGAAACGGTCGCCGAAGCGGAGAATCAGGGAAGCCGTCGGAGCCTCCAGCACGAAGCCGTCGCTCGAGAGGAAGATCGCATCGTCCGCACCACGCCGGTGCGCCTCGCGCAGGGCCGCCATGTTCACGGCGTACGACAGCGTCTTCGCTCCCAGCAGCAGCCACGGAGCCCGCTCCGCTGCACCCAGGTCGTACCCGCGGTCGAGCGTCACGACGCGCACACCATGCTCTCGCACGGCGGAGAAATCGGAGGCCGGAGCCGCGGTCACCCATGCCGTCGGAGTGGGCCCGTGCTCGACTCCGCGGCTGAGGATGAGCTTGATGACGGACTCGCCCGCTCCGAGCTGTGCAGCCGCCTGATCGACCGCCTGCCGCCATTGCATGAGATTCGGGACCGGAAGGTCGCACAGCAGTGCCGAGTGGGCGAGGCGTTCCAGGTGCGGGACGACCTCCTGCGCGTGCCCGTCGATCACGCCGATCGACTCGAACACCCCGTCACCGCGCTGTGTGCTCAGCTCCCCCACACTGAGCGCGGGGGCGGCGGCGTCCACCTGCGTGAAGGTCTCGGAGAAGTCGCTGCGCTGTTCGTCGGCGGCGACGGGATCGATCATGAGTGCGAAGCGCCCGGTCATGATCCGAGCCTAGAGGGCGGGAATACCGTCCGCCGCATCGCGTTACAATGGAGTGGCCGGGCCGCATAACCCCGGGCTCCAATTTTTGCCGCTGCGAGCGGCCTTCCGCCGAGAGGCGTTCTTGCGGCCCGGTCTTTTCTTGCCCGGAGCGGTTTCGCGCATCCGGATCGCCTTCCCGTCGGGCCACCCGATGCTCGTCAGGCGAGCGCATCCATCCGCCACAGCACGGCGGCTGCGGCCAGATCCTCTCCGTAACTGCTCAGTCGCAGCGCTCGCGTGGTCAGTTCGCTAGATCGTGCGGGCTCGGTCGGTTCGTAGTCGTCAGCCGTGTGCGTCGCCCCGGAGGCCTGCACTCGACAGAAGGCCGCGGCGCGGTCGAGCGCCACGGCGAAGTCACCACGGAATGCCCCCCGCAGGATCGTGTCGATCAGAGCGACCAGCTCGTCCGGACTCGCCGGCACCGGCGCACCGGCGATCGCCGCATCCGCCGACGGCAATTCGACGCGCCCGCGGTCGTAGAGGAGGGCCGCGGTCTGCGGGTCGCCGTGGATCGCGAGCTGCAGCACGTAGAGGCGCCACAGGGCGCCGGGGAGAGTCCGTGAGGGTGCTTTCGACCACAGCTCCGCGATCTCGTCGATTCCGTGTTCGGCGGTGAAGGCGACGAGTCTTTCGGCGCTCGCTCCGCTCTCGTCGGCGCGGACGCGGGTCAGCAGAGCGGATGCCGTGGCATGCGCGATACGCGTCTCCTCGGCGGGGTCGTGTGCGCCGACGATGTTGTCGAAGGCGCTCGTCGGGCGGCGCACGGGGCGATGATACTGCTCGGGCATCCCTCCAGGGTACGCGCGATCAGTGCGGCTCACGCCGTGGGGATGACGATCACCGGATCGGTCGTCGGCTGGCCCGACGGAGATCCGCCGGCCTGCTCCACGGTCACCGCGATCGCGTCACCCGCCTGCATATCACCGGCGAGGAGGGCGGTGGCGTCACCACCGTCCACATCGAACACTCCGGCGGAGACGGGAGCGTCACCGCGCACGAACCACAGCTCATACGTCTGGCCTTCACCCGCACTCGGGAGACCGTCGGCCACGAGCACGGCCTTGCCGGTGGAAGCCGACCAGTGCGCTGTCGCGCTTCCTCCGTCGTCGAGCGTCACCGTCGCCTGCTGGGCGTCGTCGGCTGCTTCGATCTCCTGCAGCGCGATGACACTCGCGGGCGGGTTCAGCTGCTGATTGAGGGCGACCGCGCCGATGCCGACGCCCACCAGCACGGCGAGGCACGCCGCCAGGGCGAAGACGGTGCGGGTCCAGCGACGCTGCTTCTTCGGCTCGGGCTGAGGCTCGGTGTGGGACACGGCGACGACTGCGGGACGTTCCTCGTGCGATGACGAGACGTCGGTGTCGGTCCGCGATCCACCGTTCTGGGGCATGTCCGCGATCTGCGCGAGCAGCGCGGATCGGATGTGTGCGGGAGCGGCGACGGGCTCGACACGGTCTGCGAGCGACGCGGCCGTCGCGATATCCGCATCCACCGTGTCCTCCCATTCCGGGTGCTCCGCGAGGGCTGAACGGTATCGACGCTCGTCGTCAGCGGAGAGCGAGTGCAGCGCGGCACCTGCCGCGAGTTCCTCGAAGTCCTTCTCGTTCATGCCGTCACCCCCATCGCCGTACGCAGACGGCTGAGTCCGTCTCGCATCCGTGTCTTGATTGTCCCCAGCGGCGCCCCCACGAGGGCCGCGATCTCGTTCTGACTGTAACCGCCGTAATACGCGAGGACGAGTGCTTCGCGCTGAGCTTCCGGAAGCCCCGAAAGCGCCTCGACGACCTTCCCTCCCTCGATCCCCAATTCGACCTGCTCCGCGACACTGTCGTGCGCGACGCCGATGTCCTTGAATCCTGCTCGTACGTCCCGGTCCGCGCTCGATTGCGATGCCCGCACTCGGTCGACGGCCCGGCGATGAGCGATCGTCATGACCCACGCTCGTCCCTGACCTCTGTTCGGAGCGAAGCGGGAAGCGGATTGCCAGATCTCGAGAAAAACCTCCTGGAGCACCTCTTCGCTCTGCGCGCGATTGATAAGGACGCGGAGGATGAGGCCGAACACGCGGGAGGACAGCGTGTCATAGAGCGTCGCGAAGGCAGCCTGATCACCGGAGGCGACGCGGACGAGGAGGTCGGCGACAGCATCCTGCGTCGCTCCGTCCTCGGGAACGTCGAACCCATCGATGACCATCCCCATAAGCATGCCGCATCTCCTCCCCGATCACGTGCAGACGTCACCCGAATGTGAAGGAATCGACCTCGCGAATCGTGCGCTCCGGCGCCGTCGTCGGAGCTGTTTCCAAGATTTCTGAGATTCTTCCCATCCGATCCCGAACGGGCTCCGAACAGCACTCGACGCCACGGAGAGGCCGTGGCTCAGTTTTCTGAAGGAGCTCGACATGTTCAGCACCAAGAAGAAGGTCACCGCGGCAATCACCCTCGGCCTGGCGAGCGCGTTCCTGCTCTCCGCCTGTTCCATGGGCAGCGGCAGCACCTCGGACTCGTCTTCCGAGCCGAAGGCACCGGAGACGTCGGAGTCGACGCCGATGGAGATGGACCCGGCAGCCAACCTGGTCGGCCCCGGCTGCGCGGCGTACGCCGACGCTGTGCCGGACGGCGCGGGTTCCGTCGAGGGAATGTCGCAGGACCCGGTCGCGGTCGCGGCCTCGAACAACCCGCTGCTGACCACGCTGGTCTCGGCGGTGAGCGGACAGCTCAACCCCGACGTCGACCTCGTCGACACCCTTAACGGCAGCGAGTTCACGGTCTTCGCACCGGTGGACGACGCGTTCGCGAAGATCGACCCGGCCACCATCGAGGCACTCAAGACCGACAGCGCCACGCTGAGCTCGATCCTGACGTACCACGTGGTTCCCGGCCAGATCGACCCGGCCGACATCGACGGCATGCACAAGACCGTGCAGGGCGCCGAGCTCGAGGTCACGGGCAGCGGTGACGACCTGATGGTCAACGACGCCAAGGTGATCTGCGGTGGAGTCAAGACCGCGAACGCGACCGTGTACCTCATCGACACGGTTCTGATGCCCCCGGCTTCCTGAGCCAGGATCGCCGGGTGGGAGGACACCCGGCACGCGCCCTCTCGGAAGCAGGGGGAGGATCCCGAGAGGGAAAAGGGGCCGTCGGCGGTGCTGTGTCGCCGACGGCCCCTCGTCGTGCGCACTAGACTTTGATGAGGGGCCTCTAGCTCAGTTGGCAGAGCATCGGACTTTTAATCCGCGGGTCGTGGGTTCGAGCCCCACGGGGCCCACCGCAGGTCGCCTCCCGGCGGCCTCTCAGGACTCGCCGCCGGGGGCGCCCGACAACAGCTCCGCTCGGATGTCGGCCACACCGTCCGGCAGCGACTCCCCTTCGAGAGCGAAGACCGGCGCTTCCTGGCTTCCCCCGATGCCGCACACCGCGACGCTGTCCGCACCGTCGAGCGACTTGGGGATGACCACGAACCAGAGCGACGACGACGCGAGCCATTCGGTGGTCGCCATGTCTCCGAAATACGTGGCATCCGGTGCGAGAGCTCGGGTCCTCTCGGTGCAGAGATCGACGAGCGCAGTCGTGGTGAACTCCGTTCCCGTCGCCGGCGGTTCCGTGGTCTCGATCGCCGAGGGGGTCGGGGTGGGCGTGGGTGAAGAGGTCCTCGATGCGGAGGGCGAAGGGCTCGACGCCGGCTCGGGGGCACACCCCGCGAGCAGGATGAGTACCGGGAGGAGGACGAGTGCAGGACGGACGCGCATATCTGGATCGTACTGCCGGGACTCGCGTACCTGTGACGAGCGCTCCGTGGAAGACCGTTCCCCCTTATCACCGGCTCATCACCTCGGCCACCCCCTTCCATCCTCCCCCGATCCGGGAGATCGTCGAGTCGTCCCCGAACGGCGGACGACTCTCCAGGAAAGGACGGACGATGACTCTCAGCGGCAGCCGCGTGGCATTCCTCGCGACAGACGGATTCGAAGACAGTGAGCTCACGAGTCCCTGGGATGCCGTGACGGCAGAAGGCGCGAGCGCGACCTTGATCGCTCCGGACGGCGCTGCCATCACCGGCAAGAACGGCCATGAGCAAGCCGTCGATCTGCGCGCAACCGAGACCAGTGCGGACGATTTCGACGCGCTGGTACTCCCCGGCGGCGTTGTCAACGCCGATCACTTGCGCATGGACAAGGCTTCGATCGACCTGGCACGAGCATTCTTCGAGCAGCACAAGCCGGTAGGCGTGATCTGCCACGGTGCGTGGATCCTGATCGAAGCCGGTGTCGTCGACGGACGCACGCTCACCAGCTATCCGAGCCTGACCACCGATCTGCGCAACGCCGGAGCGACGTGGGTGGATGAGGAGGTGGTGGTCGATGAGGGCCTCGTCTCCAGCCGCACTCCCGATGACCTGCCGGCCTTCAACGCGAAGCTCGTCGAGGAGATCGGCGAAGGGAAGCACGCCGGACAGACCGCCTGACGGTCAGGCTCAGGCTCAGGCACGGTGCCTCTCAGGCTCGCGCACGGTGCCGACGCACGGCCGCACGGTTCGCACAGCGCACGGAGCAGAAGCGCTGACGACCGTTGCGGGTCACGTCCGCGACGACGTTCGTACACGGCATGGCCTGGCATCGGCCGAGCCGGCTCATTCCCCGTGTGACCAGGTGCAGCGACGTGCCGAGGCTGATGATCGCCCGGAGCACGTAGGGCAGGGACGGGACGTCGTCGCGGTAGTGCAGGTGCCACCCCTCGCCGTCGTGGTTCGTCAATCTCGGATAGGCGGCTGCGGCGGCGAGTTGTGCGTTGAGCAGCACCGCCCGCGCGTCGGGGTCGGGTTCATCCACGATCGCCAGCCAGTCGTCGATGACGGCTCTGACCTTCTCGTGGTCGTCGGCGGCGGGCGGGAACGTCTGCGTCATCCCGAGCTCCAGAGTGCGCTCCTCGATCCCTGCGCGGGTCTCCGGCCAGTCGTTGGCCAGCGACGCGGCGAGCAGCACCGCGTACTCGCCGTAAGGGTTGAGATGCATAAGACCATTACATCACGCTGGAAGCATGACCTCACTGAACACGCTTCCGATCCCCCGCGTCCGTCCCGCCGCCGAGGCGCACGAGCATGCCTGGCTCGTGGAGTCCCGGCATCCGACGAGCGAGGGCGTCGTGCTGTACGTGCGGTGCACCGCCTGTGAGACGCACCGGGTCGACGTGCAGGCGCATTCGCAGACGCCTCCGGCAGCGCTGAGCGGCGAACTGGGCGGCGTCACGCCGTCAGTTCGATGAGCGTGCGCGTCGTCCGCAGGTTACGCGCCGTTCCAGCCACTCCGAGCGCGCGATCGAGCACCGTCTTGGTGAGCTTCGTGGAGTGCACGCCGCCCGCACCGTAATCGATCCACAGGTCGTCGCCGATCAGCGCGATCCGCTCGGTGTCGCGGAGACGCTGCTGCAACGCCTCGATCGCGTCGCCCGAGGGCGCACCCTCCAGGAACATCGCGTGCACGGACTTCACGTCGCCTTCGGGAAACGGCTGGGCGGATTCCGAGGAGACCAGCTGCGCATGAGTGCGGTGAATGACCGGAGTGTCGACGCCGAACTCATCGTGGATGGCCATGCGGACGGCCGCACACGTGGCAGCCGGATGCTCCGGTGTTTCGCAGATGATGTTGCCGCTCGCGATGTAGGTGGAGACGTCGTTCAGCTCGGTCTCTGCCGTGAGCAGCTCGCGGAGGCGCGCCATCGGCACCCTGTTGCGGCCGCTGACGTTGACCGCCCGCAGGAGCAGAACGCTGCGGCTCACGCGTCGGCGCTCTCGACCAGCTCCGCCCCCGCGTGGACGAGTTCGGCGAGTGCGGCATCACTGGTCTCCGCGGCGACACCGGCGACGAGGTCGGTGAGGATGCGGACCCGCACGCCGTGCGCGATGGCGTCGAGGGCGCTCGCCCTGACGCAGTGATCTGTCGCGAGGCCCACCACGTCGGCGCTGAGCACACCTGCTGCGGTCAGGATGGCGCCGACCGTCTCCCCGGCCTCTGTCTGCCCCTCGAACATCGAATACGCCGGCCTCCCCTGCCCTTTGAGGACGTGGTGCGTCACGGCATCGGTCGCGAGCAGCGGGTCGTACGCCGCCCCCGTGGTCCCCGCGACGCAATGCACAGGCCAGGAGTCGACGTAGTCGGGGCCGTCGGCGAAATGTCCGCCGTTGTCGCCGTCGGCATCGTGCCAATCCCTCGAGGCGATGATCACCGCGTAGTCGCCCGTGTGGGCGGCGAGGAATGCCGTGACGGCTGCGGCCACCGCATCGCCGCCCGCGACGGCGAGGGCGCCGTCTTCGGTGAAGTCATTCTGCACATCGACGATGAGAAGCGCTCTGCTCATGCTTCGAGGGTACGCGGTGCGGAACGGGAAAGGCCCCGTGATGTTCTTCGCATCACGGGGCCTTCGGAGCCGCTTGTCAGAATCGAACTGACGACCTTTTCATTACGAGTGAAATGCTCTGCCGACTGAGCTAAAGCGGCGTGCGACGCGTGAGCGGCGCGATCACCGATATTACCCTGTCTCGCGCTCACTCGCGAATCGAGGCCGCGATCACTCGCAGCGGAGACCGTCTTCCGGCACGACGTCGTCGAGCAGGAACGCCTCGACCGCATCATCGACGCAGGCGTTGCCCTTGTTGTAGCCGGTGTGGCCCTCGCCGACGCGCGTGATGAGGATGCCTTCTTCGAGCTGCTTCGCGAGCGACTCCGACCACTCGTAGGGGGTGGCCGGGTCGTTCGTGGTGCCGATCACGAGGATGGGACCGGCGCCTTCGGCCTTGATTTCACCCCGTGTGCCCGTGGGCGGGTAGGGCCAGACCGCGCAGGAGTCGGGGCCCGTCCAGTACGGCGCGATCGTCGGGGCGCCCTCGGCGATCTTCGCGTTCGTCGCCGCTTCCGCGGCCGGGTCGTCTTCCACCGGGTAGTCCATGCAGTTGTAAGCGCGGAACGCCTCGGCGGAGTTGTCGGTGTAGGTGCCGTTCTCTCGGCCGTTGTAGAAGTCGGCGAGGAACAGTGCCGAGGTCGGGTCGCCCTGAAGAGCCTCGTCGAGCGCCTGCGTGAGGTAGCCCCAACTGTCCTGCGAGTAGAGCGCGGCGATGATGGCCGTCATCAGCGAGTCGGCACCCAGCATGCGGCCGTCTCCGCTTTTCAGAGGCGTGCTGTCGACGCTCGCCAGTAGTGCGCCCAGATCGGCCATCGCCTCGTCCACGGTGCCGTTGAACGGGCATTCCCCCGAGTCGAGGCAGTCCTGCATGTAGGCGCGCAACGCGGATTCGAATCCGAGCGCCTGGGTCGCCCCGACCTCGAGCCCGGGGACGGCCGGATCGATGGCGCCGTCGAGCACCAGGCGGCCTGCCTTCTCGGGGTACAGCTTCGCGTAGGTCGCACCGAGGAACGTGCCGTACGAGTAGCCGAGGTAGTTCAACTGCTTGTCGCCCAGCACCGCCCGGATCAGATCCATGTCTCGGGCCGCGTTGACGGTCGTGATGTAGGGCAGGATGCCGTTGCTGTTCGCATCACACGCCTCGGCGAAGGCCTTGTGGGAGTCGAGCAGCTCGGCCTCCCACTCGGCCGTCCCACGGGCAGCGGAGGGAATGCCGTAGAGGTAGTCGTCCATCTGCGGGGCGTCGTAGCACTTCACCGCGGTCGAGTCACCGACTCCGCGCGGATCGAAGCCGATCACATCGAAGTTCTCGATGAGGTCGGCTCCGACCGCGAAGTCGAGGCTGTTGAGGATCAGGTCGACGCCGCTGGCCCCGGGGCCGCCCGGATTCGTCAGCAGCGAACCGACAGGAGTGCCCTCGGCACGGTGCCGGACCACCGAGAGGGTGATCTCCCCCTTGCCCGGGTCCTCCCAGTCGAGAGGGGCCGTCACGTCGGTGCAGTCGAAGCCGACGCCGCACTCGGTCCAGGTGAGATCCTGCGAGTAGAAGGGCAGCAGATCCTCCGCGACACCCTCGGTGTCGGGTTCGCTGGACGTCGCCGGCCGCGAGGACTGTTCGGGAATCATCGCGTACAGGCACCCCGAGAGTGCGACGGATGCGGCTGCGAGCCCTGCGATGATCGCGGCGGCTCGACGCCAGCGGGAAGTCGATCGATTGTTCACGGTTTCCTCCCGCTCGTGATCGTCACGAGCAAGCTTTCCAGGGCGAGCAGAGGAGCGACATTGCGCTCCAACGACTGCCGCGTCTCGGCAAGGTGGTCAAGTACGACAAGAGTACGGGTCTCGGACCAGGCGGAAGCGAGGTCGGACAGCTCGGTGCGCAACTCGCTGTTGATGAGGTCGTCGCCCTGTACGAACTGCACCATCACGACATCGCGGAACAGCGACTGCAGATCGGTGAGAACACGGTCGATCCCGTCGCGGAGGCTCCGCGTGGCCCGCTTCTTCTGATCGTCTTCGAGTGCGGAGAGCTGCGTGCGCAGCGCCGGCGGCACCGCCTGCCCCTCGGCGATGCCGATGGTACGCAGCAGCGAAGCGCGCTCCTGAGCGTCGCGTTCGGCCGTGAGCGCCTTCGCATCCTCCGTCGCCGCCTGGATGATGCGCCCGGCGACCTCGACGGCATCGCCGACTCCCCTGACGCCGAGGACGGAGCGGAGGGTCTCGTCTCGCCGACGCCGAGCCGCATCGTCGGTGGCCAGTCGCTGAGCCATGCCGATGTGGCGCTGGGCGTGCCGTGCCGCCTGCTCTGCGACGCCCGCAACGACGCCCGTGCGAAGACCGATGAGCCGGGCGACATCGGCGACATCGGGTTCCCGCAACCGCAACGACCGCACGCGCGATCGGATCGTGGGGAGCAGATCGGCCTCGCTCGGCGCGCACAGGATCCACACCGTCTGTTCCGGCGGCTCTTCGAGCGCTTTCAGGAGCACGTTGGAGGTGCGCTCGACCATGCGGTCGGCGTCCTCGACCACGATGACCCGATAGCGCCCCGCAGAGGGCGCGAAGTACGAGCGTTCGACCAGACCGCGCGCTTCGGCGATCGTGATGATGACCTTGTCGGTACGCAGTGCCGTGACGTCGGGGTGAGTACCGGCGAGCACCTGCCGCATCGCATTCTCGTCGTCAGGTCGGTCGGCGATCAACGCCGCGGCGAACGCGTACGCGAGGGTGGAGCGCCCAGACCCCGGCGGGCCCGTGATCAACCAGGCGTGCGAGAGCGCGGACGGATCGGATGCCGCGGCGCGGAGAGTGTCGACGGCGGCGTCCTGCCCCCACACATCCGCCCAGGGAAAAGGGGCGGGAACGGTCTGGGGCATGCACTCAGCCTAATCGCGACCACCGACGCCCACCGCACGAGATCGTGGTCGAGCCGACCGGCCAGGTCGGCTCAGTCGAGAAGGGCGTCGACTCCCGCACGGATCCGTTCCGCGATGATCTCCGGCGCGGAGGAGGCATCGACGACGAGGAACCGCTCCTCTTCTTCCTCCGCGAGTGTGAGGAAGGCGTCGCGCACGCGTTCGTGGAACTCCGCCTTCTCGGCTTCGAGCCGGTCGAAGGGCTTGTCGGCGGAGTCCAGACGGGTGCGCGCCGCCGCAGGGTCGAGGTCGAGCAGGATCGTGAGGTCCGGAAGCGCGCCTTCCGCCGCCCAGAGCGACAGGTCTCGGATCTCGGCCGCGTCGAGCACGCGGCCGGCACCCTGATACGCCACGGACGAATCGAGGTAGCGGTCCTGCAGCACGATGTCGCCCCGCTCGATCGCCGGTCGCACGACGGTGGCGACATGGTGAGCCCGATCCGCGGCGTACAGCAGTGCCTCCGCTCGGGGCGCGATGTCGCCCCGATGGTGCAGCACGATGTCTCGGATCAGCTGTCCCACCTCGGAACCCCCGGGTTCACGCGTGCGGAGCACCGTGCGTCCGGCGCCTTCGAGCCACTCGGCGAGCAGATTCGACTGCGTGGTCTTCCCCGAGCCGTCGCCGCCCTCGAATGTGATCCACACCCCGTGCCCTGAGGTCACGAGTCCGCCTTCTCCGCCGCCTTCGCTGCCGCATTGGCCGCACGCGTCGCCGCGGCCTTCTTGGCCGCCGCCGAACGAGCGGCGGACGCGGCAGCGGTGGTCTTCTTCGCTGCCGGCTTCTTCGCAGGGGCCTTCTTGGCGGCGGTCGTCGTGGCGGCTGGCTTGGCGGCGGTCTTCTTGGCTGCAGGCTTCTTGGCAGGAGCCTTCTTGGCCGCCCCGCGCTTGGGAGCCGGGCCCTTCGCACGCTTGTCGGCGAGCATCTGGACCGCAACCTCGAAGGTGATGTCGTCGACGGTCTGACCGCGCGGGATCGTCACGTTCGTCTCGCCATCGGTCACATACGCGCCGAAACGGCCGTCGCGGATGCGGATCGGCTTCCCGCTGACAGGGTCGGCCTCGAATTCGGCGAGCGCGCTGGAGGCCCGACGGCCTGCGCCGTACTTCGGCTGCGCGTAGATCTCGAGTGCCTGTTCGAGCGTCACGTCGAAGATCTGCGACTCGGACTCGAGCGAACGCGAGTCGGTGCCCTTCTTCAGGTACGGCCCGAACCTGCCGTTCTGCGCCGTGATCTCGTCGCCGGATTCCGGGTCGACGCCCACGATGCGGGGAAGGCTGAGCAGCTTCAGCGCGGTGTCGAGATCGATCTCGTCGACCGACATCGAGCGGAAGAGCGATGCAGTGCGGGGCTTCGGGGCAGCCTCTTTCTTCGCACCGCGCTTCGGCTTCGGAGCCTCGACGACCTCGCCCGTGGTCTCGTCGACCGCCGCGTCTTCCGACACGGGGTCGTTCTCCTGCACGTACGGCCCGAACCGGCCGTCCTTCACCACGATGATCTTGCCGTTCTCGGGGTTCTCCCCCAGCACGCGGTCGCCGGCGACGGGAGCGTCGATGAGCTCCTGAGCCTTCTCAGCGGTCAGCTCGTCGGGTGCGAGGTCTTCCGGCACGTTGACGATGCGCGGCTTGGCCTCGGGGTTCGCGGGGTCGGCCACCTCGAGATACGGGCCGTACTTGCCGAAGCGAAGCGTGGCCGTGTCGGTGATGCGCGTGGAGTTCAGTGCACGAGCGTCGATCTCTCCGAGGTTGTCGACGACCTGGCGCAGACCCACGTGGTTGTCGGATCCGAAGTAGAAGGACTTGAGCCACTCGACCCGGTTCTGCTCGCCGCGGGCGATCGTGTCGAGGTCGTCTTCGAGCGCAGCCGTGAAGTCGTAGTCGACGAGTTCGGCGAAGTGCTCTTCGAGCAGGCGCACGACACTGAACGCGAGCCAGGTCGGCACGAGGGCCTGCCCACGTTTGACCGCGTACCCACGATCGAGGATCGTCTCGGGGATCGAGGCGAACGTCGAGGGGCGACCGATGCCCTTCTCCTCGAGCACCTTCACGAGCGAAGCCTCGGTGTATCGCGGCTTCGGGGTGGTGCGGTGCCCCTTGGCCTCCGCATCCGACACCGCGAGCTGATCGCCGACCGCGACAGCGGGGAGCGACTGGTTCTCCGCGGCGTCCGCGTCGCCGCGCTTCTCATCGCGACCCTCTTCGTAGGCCTCCAGGAAGCCCTTGAAGGTGTACACGGTCCCGGAGGCCGTGAACTCGGCCTTCTTGCCCGCGGCGTCGACGGCGATCGTGACCGTGGTGGTCTCGTACTTGGCGTCGGCCATCTGGCTGGCGACGGTGCGCTTCCAGATGAGGTCGTAGAGGCGCTGCTCGTCGCGGTCGAGTTCCGACGACAGCGAGGCCGGCGTGCGGAAGTTGTCACCGGACGGACGGATGGCCTCGTGGGCCTCCTGCGCGTTCTTGCTCTTGGACTTGTACACCCGGGGCTTCAGCGGTACCGCGGCGTCGCCGTAGAGGGCCACCGCCTGGCTCCGCGCCGCCTGCACCGCCTGGGTGCTCAGCGACGTGGAGTCGGTACGCATATAAGTGATGTAGCCCTTCTCGTACAGGCGCTGGGCGACACCCATCGCCTGCTTCGCGCCCATCGAGAGCTTGCGCCCGGCTTCCTGCTGCATCGTGGATGTCGTGAAGGGAGCGTAGGGGCTGCGGGTGCCGGGCTTCGCCTCGACCTTGGTGACGGTGCCGGCGCCCACGGCGTCGATGGCCTTCGCCAGGGCAGACGCTGCGGCCTCATCGAGGATGACGACGGCCTTCTTGAGCTTGCCGTCGTCATCGAAGTCGCTACCGCGAGCGAGCTGGCCACCGTCGACGCGCACCAGACGGATCTTGAACGAGGTGCCGGTCGCGGCAGCCGCCGCATCGACGTCCCAGTACTCGGCGGAGGTGAACGCCATGCGCTCGCGCTCCCGGTCGACGATCAGGCGGGTCGCAGCGGACTGCACGCGTCCGGCCGAGATGCCTGTCTTCACCTTGTACCAGAGCACGGGCGAGACGTCCCAGCCGTACAGACGGTCGAGGATGCGTCGGGTCTCCTGTGCATCGACGAGGTCGTGGTCGAGTTCGCGTGTGTTGCCGACTGCGGCCTGGATCGCATCCTTGGTGATCTCGTGGAACACCATCCGCTTCACGGGCACCTTGGGCTTGAGGGTCTCGAGCAGATGCCAGGCGATCGCCTCGCCCTCGCGGTCCTCATCAGTGGCGAGCAGGAGTTCGTCGGCGCTTTTCAGCGCGCGCTTGAGTTCGGCGACCGTCTTGGTCTTCCGATCGGAGACGACGTAGTACGGGTCGAATCCGTTGTCGATGTCGATGGAGTACTTCCCGTAGGCCTGCTTGTCCGCAGCCGGGATGTCCTTCTTGTCAGCGAGGTCGCGGATGTGGCCGACGGAGCTGAGCACCTCGTAGCCGTCGCCGAGGTATCCCTGAATAGACCGCATCTTCGTCGGGGACTCGACGATGACGAGCTTCTTGCCTTCAGCCAAGGGTGCGTCCTTTCTTCGAAGCACACCATACACACCACTGTGCGGGGTCGTTCACAGTGAGCGAGGTCGCGCTGCCGTCGCTATCCCTCGGGTGGCCCGGCACGGGCTCGGGAGACGGCTGCGAGTCCAGCGTACGCCGCCTGCACCTCCACGGTCGCCACGAAGCCCCTGAGGACACAGCCGGTGAGCACGGCATCCGACGCCCGCGCGACCCTCGCTCCGAGTTCACAGGGCTGCTCGTCGGTCGGCACGGCACCGCTCGCGGCGTCCGCGACGGCGAGCGCCGCGGCATCAGCGGCACCCGCCGCCCGCTGTGCTGTCACCGCAGCCCCGCCGACAGCGGCGAGGCCGAGGGACAGCGTCGCCGCGACGGCGAGAACTCCCGCCGCGAGCGCCGAACCTGCCATCAGAGTCCCCCGTCGAGCGCGCAACTCCTGGCACGAAGAGGCAGACGGAGCACCGATCCGACGGAAACGTCGAGCGACGCGCTGACGCAGACGAGGTCGCCCGAGAGCGAGGATGTCATCCTCGCTCCCGGGACTGCGGACTGCACCACTCGTTTCGCGGTGCCCTGTTCTTCGCCGCGTCCGAGCAGGCGCGCCGCGTCGGCAGAGGCATCCTGCAGCGCCACCTGGCGGGATGCCGTGCCGAGAGCTCCCGCGCCGAGCAGGAACACCAGCACCACCGCGGGAAGAGCGAGGGCCAACTCCGCCGAGACGGATCCGCGGTCGCCCGCGTGTCGTGGCGCCGGCGACACCTCGCCGACGCCACGGGCGTTCCGGGATCGTCTCGTGATCTTCATCACGACACCGTCAGCGCCCGTCGCACGAGATCGGTGAGAATGCCACGCACTTCGTCCGATCGCATGATGACGACGAGGAGTCCTGCGAAAGCCACGGCAGCCATCGTCGTGATCGCGTACTCGGCCGTGGCGGCTCCGGTGTCGTCGCCGAACAACGCCTCGGCGCGCCGTCGATCCAGCAGGGGAATGTTCTTCATGTGTTCCTTCTTTCTGTGGGATGCAGGGCATCGGGGTGTACGGGTGTTCGGGAACGTCACAGCGGCATCGGCGCGGATACGAGGACGCTGAGCAGGAGCGGCACCACACCGAGAAGGAGGAAAGCCGGCAGCGTGCAGACCCCGAGCGGGAACAACAGGCGTGTCGAGAGCTTCGCGGCACGGAGCCGCCCCTGCACTCTGGCGGCGTGTCGGTCCTGGGCCGCGGATGCCCTGAGCAGCTCGACTGCCGGCACCCCCGCGGCGCGAGAGAGCTCGAGCACGGAGCGAACGCGTTCATCGCCGGCCTCCGAGGGGGACGCCTGCGAGACCAGCTGATGCGCACGATCGATCGAGGCCCCGCCCGACAGTGCGACCGCGACGAGCTCTGCGTGCATCCCGGGGGTGCCGGGCGCCGGTCGTGCCCGCCGCAGCAGGCGCGTCGTCCACAGATGCGCCGCGGCGACGAGGAGCAGGCCGACGGTGACGCAGGCGGCGCCGAGCACGTTCCCGAAGATCACTCCGATGGTGTCGAACCCGAGTGCGAACCCGAGGAGCACCCCGGCGAACGGCATCCACAGCAGCAGCCGTGCGGTTCCTGCGGGTTCGGCGAGTGCGATGCGCACATCGTCAGCCGCGGCCTCGGAGTCTCGCAGCGTCTCCGCGATCATGCGGAGAACCTCGGCGAGCGGCGCCCCCACCGTCGTCGCGATCTCCCAGGCGGCGGCGAGATCGATCCACGCCCCGCCCTCAGCCTCGATGGCCTCGAGAAGCGGCACGCCACGATCGAGGCGGTCGACGACAGCCCGCGCCTGCGGATCATCGGCCTCGGCCAGGTGGCGCCACGCGATGACCGGCGCAGCCCCCGCCTGCAGCAGCACGGCCAGCGTCTGCACCGAGGTCGCGGCATCCGTGGCGCCGGTCGACCCTCGTCGCCCCACACGGCCCCACCGCATCACCACGGCTGCACTTCCTCGACATCGAGACGATCCCCGACGATCACGAGACGCCCCGCCTGCCGGATGCGACGGGTGCCCCCGGGGGCGCGGTCGAGGTGGAGGACGATCGTGAACGCGCTGACCGCCTGCCGCGCGAGAGCGATCGCGTCCATCCCGGCGAGGGCGCCGAGGGCTTCGAGCCGCGCGGGGACGTCGCGGAGCCCGCTCGCGTGCAGAGTGCCCGCACCCCCGTCGTGACCGGTGTTGAGGGCGGTGAGCAGCTCCCGGACCTCTTCACCGCGGCACTCCCCGACCACCAGCCGATCGGGACGCATCCGCAGCGACTCGCGCACCAGTCGCGCCAGAGAGATGCCGCCCGCGCCCTCGAGGTTCGACTGCCGCGCTTCGAGGGCGACGTGATGCGGGTGACGCGGACGCAGCTCGGCGACGTCTTCGATCGTGACGATGCGCTCCGTCGACGACACCTCCGACAGCAGGGCCGACAGCAGCGTCGTCTTGCCCGTTCCGGTTCCCCCGGTGATGAGGATGTTCGCCCGCTCGGCCACCAGCCCGAGCAGCCAGGCATGCTGGCGCGCATCGAAGGCACCGAGAGCGGCGAGCGCGTCGAGATCCGCGACACGTACGCGGGGAATGCGTATCGAGAGGGCGGTTCCGGTGGTCGACACCGGTGCGAGGACCGCATGAACCCGGACGCCGGAATCGAGACGGACGTCGACGCAGGGCGCCTGGTCGTCGATATGGCGTCCCCCGAGACCGACCAGTGCGACGGCGAGGTCGCGGACCTCCCGCTCCGAAGCCCTCCACCCCGGTGCGGGCTCTGCTCCACTCCCGCGGTCGACGAACAGCCCGCTCGCCCCGTTCACGAACACATCGGTGACGGCATCGTCGAGGTGGGTGAGAAGCGGCCCGAACGCCGGATCCAGGCGACGGGTCTCGGGCGGGGCTTCCCCATCGGGCGCAGCCGAACGAACTCCCCTGGGCTGGATGACGAAGGAATCAGGCATGGACGCGACGCTATGCGCGGCCGTCGTGTGGGAAAGGCGTGAGGCGCGGGTCGGCTCAGCGCCTGTGAATAAGACCACTCATCCGCCCACGGTGCAGGCGACGCCTCCGGCGGAACCCGGCACGGCAGGGAGCGCTCCCAAAGGAATGGGCGGCATCTCACGGGGGGAATGAGATGCCGCCCACGACGAACCACGATTGGGGGAATCGGGCACGCCAAGGCCGGAATGAGAATTCGGCTGTCGTCGAGTGTACGCAAGGCGACCGTCCTGACAAAACCGGCCGCACTACCGACTTTCGGCAGTATGCGACAGGAGGCCGCGGAGATAGATTCGCGGTGACCTGGTCGCCACCCCCACGACCATGCTCGTAAGACCCGTATGCCGCAAAGGAGCGCCTGCCGATGAGCAGCCAGATCGATCATCTTCTCGACGAGACCCGGAAGTTCCCGCCGTCGGAGGACTTCGTCGCCCACACCATCTCCTCGCCCGAGCTGTACGAGCGTGCCGCCGCCGATCGCGAATCCTTCTGGGGTGAGCAGTCCCGAGAGCTGGTGCACTGGCACAAGCCGTTCACCCAGGTGCTCGACTGGAGCAACCCGCCCTTCGCGAAGTGGTTCGAGGACGGCGAGCTGAACGTCGCCTACAACTGCCTCGACCGTCATGTCGAAGCAGGCAACGGCGATCGCGTCGCCCTGCACTGGGAAGGCGAGCCGGGCGACTCCCGCCGCATCACGTACGCCGAGCTCACGGACGAGGTCAAGCGCGTCGCCAACGTGCTCGAAGGTCTCGGCATCGGCCAGGGCGACCGCGTCGCGATCTACCTGCCGATGATCCCCGAAGCGATCGCCTCGATGCTCGCGGTCGCTCGCCTGGGAGCGATCCACTCCGTCGTGTTCGGCGGCTTCAGCGCCGACAGCCTGCGTTCGCGCATCGACGACGCCGGCGCCAAGCTCGTCATCACCGCCGACGGCGGCTACCGCAAGGGCCGCGTCTCGGCGCTGAAGCCGGCCGTCGACCAGGCCCTCGCCGACCGCGGCGACGGTGAGCAGCAGACCGTCGAGCACGTCCTCGTCGTCCGCCGTGGCGAGAACGAGGTCGACTGGATCGACGGCCGCGACATCTGGTGGCACGACGCCGTCCCTGCCGCCTCCGCGGAGCACACGGCACAGGCGTTCCCCGCCGAGAATCCGCTCTTCATCCTCTATACCTCGGGCACGACGGGCAAGCCCAAGGGCATCCTGCACACCTCAGGCGGGTACCTGACCCAGGCGGCGTACTCGCACAAGTACGTCTTCGACCTGCACCCGGAGACCGATGTGTTCTGGTGCACGGCCGACATCGGCTGGATCACCGGACACAGCTACGTCACGTACGGCCCCCTCGCCAACGGCGCGACCCAGGTGCTCTACGAAGGCACACCGGATGCCCCGCACCCCGGCCGCTGGTGGGAGATCATCGAGAAGTACAAGGTGTCGATCTTCTACACCGCGCCGACCGCGATCCGCTCGTTCATGAAGATCGGCCGCAGCGTCCCCGCGAAGTTCGATCTGTCGTCGCTGCGACTGCTCGGCTCGGTGGGAGAGCCCATCAACCCCGAGGCATGGATGTGGTACCGCGAGGTCATCGGGGCGAACAAGACCCCGATCGTCGACACCTGGTGGCAGACCGAGACCGGCGCGATCATGGTGTCCGCTCTTCCGGGAGTCACCGAGACCAAGCCCGGTTCCGCGCAGGTGCCTCTGCCCGGGATCTCTATCGACGTCGTCGACGAGAGCGGCGTCGAGGTCGGCAACGGCAGCGGCGGCCTCCTCGTGATCACCGAACCCTGGCCCAGCATGCTGCGCGGCATCTGGGGCGACCCCGAGCGCTACCGGGAGACCTATTGGGAGAAGTTCGAAGACCAGGGCTACTACTTCGCCGGGGATGGCGCGCGCCTCGACGACGACGGCGACCTGTGGCTGCTGGGTCGCGTCGACGACGTCATGAACGTCTCCGGACATCGCCTGTCGACCGCGGAGATCGAATCGTCGTTGGTCGCGCACGAAGCGACGGCCGAGGCCGCCGTGGTCGGTGCCTCGGACGAGACGACCGGTCAGGCAGTGGTGGCCTTCGTCATCATCAAGGAGAGCTATCTCGCCGCGCACGAGCCTGCCGGCCTCGCCCAGCAGCTGCGCCTCTGGGTGGGAGAGCAGATCGGCGCGATCGCCCGCCCGCGCGATGTCTACATCGTGGGTGAGCTGCCGAAGACCCGCTCCGGGAAGATCATGCGGCGCCTGCTCCGCGACGTCGCCGAGGGCCGCGAGGTGGGTGACACGACGACCCTCGCCGACACCGCGGTGATGAGCATCATCTCGGCGCAGGTCAAGTAGAGCCACCCGGACGAGACAGAAAACGCGCCTCCCCCGACGGGGAGGCGCGTTTCTGGTTCACCGGCGGCTGGATGCCGCGCCGGTGTCAGGCCAGCAGGAAGGCGACCTCGACCTCGACCGGGCTGCCGAGCGGAAGCTCGGCGACGCCGACGGCCGCGCGGGCGTGACGCCCGGCATCGCCGAAGATCTCACCGAGTACCTCGCTTGAGCCGTTGATGACGCCGGGCTGACCGGTGAAGCCCTCCGCCGAGGCGACGAAGCCGCCGACGCGGAGCACACCGACGATGCGATCGATCCCGCCGGCCGCATCCGCTGCCGCGGCGAGGGCGTTGAGCGCGCAGGTGCGGGCGTAGGACTTGGCGTCCTCGGCGGAGACCTCGCCGCCGACCTTGCCGACGGCCGGAAGCGCACCGTCGACGAACGGAAGCTGCCCGGAGGTGTAGACGAGACCGCCGTGCACGACCGCCGGGACGTAGGCGGCGACCGGGGCAGCGACGGCCGGGAGCTCGATGCCGAGTTCGGCAAGACGGGCGGAGACGCTCATGCCTGGCCTCCCTCGAACTGACGGGCGGCCTGTTCTGCGGCTGCGAGACCGGCGTTCGTCGACGCGTCCGACGTCACGGGGCGCTTCAAGTAGGCGACGAGCCCGCCCTCGGGGCCCTGCACGACCTGGACGAGCTCCCAGCCCTGCTTGCCCCAGTTGTTGAGGATGGCTGCGGTGTTGTGGATCAGCAGCGGCGTGGTGAGGTACTCCCACGTGGTCATGGCACTCCTGTCGATCGGGGCACGACACCCGAAATCCGGGGCGGGCTCGTCAAAGGCGGTATTCAGGGAACTCCCCTACGATCAAGCGTATGCCCCAAAAGAATCGCACGGTGAGAGGCGTGCTCGGCGGTCTCGTCGGGCTCGTCGGCCTGAGCGCCGTCGCCGGTCTCCTCGTCACGGCCAGCGTCACTCCGGTCCTCGCGATGACCGGTCTCGCAGGCACCCAGGCCCTCACGCTCTTCGATCAGCTCCCCGAGAGCCTCGACCCGAGCACGCCGATGGAGCAGTCGACCATCTACGCGACCGCCCCCGACGGATCCCAGGTCGAACTCGCGTCGTTCTACGAGCAGAACCGCGTCCCTGTGACCTACGAACAGGTCTCCCCGAACCTGTACGACGCGATCCTCTCGAGTGAGGACAAGAACTTCTACAGCCACGGCGGCGTCAACATCGGCGCCACGGTGAAGGCTCTGGTGGACAACGTGCGCGGCACGTCCAGCCGTGGTGCGTCGACCATCAGCCAGCAGTACGTGAAGAACGTCCTCATCCAGAAGTGCGAGCAGGAGGTCGACACCACGTCCGACACCTACTCTGAGGACCTCCAGCAGTGCTGGAAGGATGCGACCAACGCGACCGGGGCCAAGGGCATCGAGCGCAAGCTGCAGGAGATGCGCTACGCGATCCAGATCGAGAAGGACTTCTCGAAGAACGACATCCTGCTCGGCTACCTGAACATCGCCAACTTCGGTGGCACTGTGTACGGCATCGAGGCCGCCGCGAACTACTACTTCTCGACGACCGCGGCGAACCTCACGGTCGCGCAGTCGGCGACTCTCGCGGGCATCGTGCAGAACCCCAACACGTATCGCATCGACAAGGCCGAACAGGGCACGACCACCAACGCCGAGGGCGTCGCCCTGAACACTGCGGCGGACGGATACTCGCTCACGAAGGACCGCCGACACTACGTGCTCGGGCGCATGCTCACGGACGGCAAGATCACGCAGGCGCAGTACGACGAAGCCGATGCCTCGGAGATCGCCCCCGCGCTGAACCCACCGACGCAGGGATGCGCCTCCGCAGGCACGAGCGCCTACTTCTGCCAGTACGTGAAGTCGATCGTGCTGAACGACGAGGCCTTCGGCAAGACCCAGCAGGAGCGGACGGATCTGCTCCGCCGCGGTGGCCTCAAGATCTACACGACGCTGGACTACCGCATCCAGAACCCCGCCGCCGAGAAGATGGCCGAGGTTGTTCCCGCCAACGCCGACAACCAGTACTTCGGGGCGGCCGGCGTCTCGGTCGAGGTCGGCACCGGCCGAATCCTCTCCATGACGCAGAACACGACCTTCACCGAGACTCCCACCGATGATCAGGCCTACTCCTCCCTGGTGTTCGCGGGCGATAAGAACCACGGGAACTCGGGTGGCTTCCAGGTCGGCTCGACCTACAAGCTCTTCACGCTGATCGACTGGCTCGAGAAGGGCCACTCCGTCAACGAGGTTCTCAACGGAAGCGTGCAGACGAACCTGAAGATCCCCGTCTGCGGAGCCAAGCAGAACGCCAACACCAAGGAGATCGGCAACTTCGGTGGCGGTGGCGGTGGAACCGGATCCGTGCTGAGCTTCACGAAGAACTCGCTCAACAGTGGTTACTTCGCGATGGCGTCGAAGCTCGATATCTGCGACATCAACAAGGTCGCCGACCGTATGGGTGTCACGCTGGCGAACGGCGACAAGGTCACCGACGAGAACGTGCCCTTCGACGTGCTCGGCCCGAAGAACATCTCCCCCCTCGCGATGGCGAACGCCTACGCGACCGTCGCGAGCGGTGGGAAGTACTGCACACCGCGCGCGATCGATCGCGTCGTCGGCCCCGACGGTCAGGACCGCGAACTGCCGGCATCGTCGTGCACCGACGGAGTGATCTCTCCCGAGGTCGCCGCGACGGCCGCCTTCGCGTTGCAGAGCGTCATGGGTGGCGGGGGCACCGGTTCCCGGGCGAACCCCAACGACGGCACGCCGCTGATCGGCAAGACCGGAACGCACGACACCTGGTCGACGATGATGATCGAGTCCAGCACCAAGGTCGCCACGGCGGTCTGGGCCGGCCGCTGGCAGGGCCAGGAGAACATCTACCGCAAGAGGGCCAACGGCTGGAACCTCAACGACATGCGTTACCCGGTGGCGCAGGCCGCGCAGGCCGCAGCGAACGCTGCGTACGGTGGAGACGCCTTCCCGAAGCCCGATGGCAAGCTCACCCGACAGCAGCTGACGACGGTTCCGAGTGTCGTGGGCAAGTCCGTCGAGGAAGCGACCGCGATCCTGACGGACGCCGGCTTCCAGGTCTCTGTCGGAGGAGCAGTGGACAGCGACCTCGCCGTCGGCCTGGTCGCCGGCCAGGATCCGACCGGGGAGGCGGCCACTGGCGCGACGGTGACCCTCACGACCAGCAACGGACAGGGCACGACCGTCCCGGCGAATCTCGTCGGGATGTCGAGAGCCCAAGCCTCTGCCGCGCTCGGTGCCGCAGGATTCACGAATATCGAATTCGACAACTCCTGCAATCCACCGACCTCCGTCGTCGGCGGATCCGACCCTGCGCCCGGCACCGCGGCCAGCAAGTCCACCGCCGTGCGTGTGACGTGCCAGTAGCGGCCCGTCGCGGCGCGCACCCGGCCCTCATCGCGCTCGGCGCGGTGGGGGCCGTGGGTGCCGGCGCCGCCATCTGGGGGATCGGGATCGAGCGGTACCTGTTCACCGTGCGCGAGGCCTCAACAGTGGCTCTCCCGCCCGGTGCCGCACCGCTGCGCATCCTGCACATCTCCGATGCGCACATGGCGCCGTGGCAGCATCGCAAGCAGGACTGGCTCGCCTCCCTCGCCGAGCTGAAGCCCGACCTCATCGTGAACACCGGGGACAATCTCGGCCACGAGAACGGACTCGACGGCATCCGGCGCGCTTTCGCTCCGTTCGCCGGCATCCCCGGCGTGTTCGTGCACGGCTCGAACGACGTCGCCGCGCCGTCTCCGCGGAACCCTTTCCGCTACTTCCTCGGACCGTCCAAGAAGCACCACAAGCCGGAGCTTCTCGACACGGACGCGATGGATCGGTACTTCGCGGACGAGCTGGGCTGGACCGAGCTCAACAACTCTGCGGCGCGGCTGAACATCGCGGGCAGCGACGTCGATCTCTTCGGTGTCGACGACGCTCACCGCGATTGGGACCGTCTGGATGAGCTTCCCGATGCCATCGCGGCTCTCGGTGCCCGCGACGCAGCGACGCCCGTCCTCGGCGTCTCGCACGCGCCGTATCAGCGGGTGCTCAACGGCTTCATCGATCTCGGTGCCGATGCGATCCTCGGTGGCCACACGCACGGCGGTCAGGTGTGCATTCCCGGGTACGGGGCTCTCGTGGCGAACTGCGACATCCCGCTCAAGCAGGCCAAGGGGCTCAGCACCTGGTCGCACGGCGGCCGCACTGTGCCGCTCAACGTCAGCGCGGGGTGTGGACACTCCATCTACGCGCCGGTCCGGTTCGCCTGCCGCCCCGAGGCGACGCTGCTCACTCTGACCGCACAGGTGTGATCCGGCCTCGATTCGGCGCAGGGAACATTTCCCTGTAGACTCGGAGGGTTGCAAACGGGGTGTGGCGCAGCTTGGTAGCGCGCTTCGTTCGGGACGAAGAGGTCGCAGGTTCAAATCCTGTCACCCCGACCAGTAACACCGGAAGGCCGCCCTCAGGGGCGGCCTTCTCTGTACCGGGACCGTGCACGAAAGGGAACGCATGAACTCTCTGCTCCCGCCGCCGCGCCGTTTCACCCGGGCCTGGGCGATCGCCCTCGGTGTCCCCTTCCTGATCGGCCTCGCCGCTCTCACCCTCACGCCGTCGAAGGTCGAGGAGTCGATGCCGAATCTGCTCGACCTCGTGCTCGCCACAGCTCACCGTCTCGGCTGGGAGTGGCTCGACTTCACCCGGCTCGAGATCATCGCGAACGTGCTCGTCTTCGTGCCGGTCGGCATCCTCGCCTTCCTACTCCTCCCCCGTCGTATCTGGTTCCTCGCTGTGCTGGTGGGGCCGCTGCTGTCAGCGATGATCGAGATCGCCCAACGTGTGGCTCTCCCCCACCGCGCGGCCACCGTGAACGATGTCGTCGCCAACTCGACGGGCGCCATCATCGGCGTCGCCGTCGCGGTCGCCTTCACCCTGCTGATCGCCCCGAGATCCTCCCAGCGTCCACCTTCTAGGCTGGAGACATCATGACCGCGCCCACACTCGTCGCCTTCGATCTCGATGACACGCTCGCCCCCTCCAAGGGCCTGATCGACCCGCGGATCGCCGCGCTGCTCCGCACTCTGCTGCGCACCGTCGACGTCGCCATCATCTCCGGAGGGAACGAGGCGCAGTTCCGCTCGCAGGTGATCGCACAGCTCGGAGACGCTGACCCCTCCGATCTCGCCCGCCTGCACCTCCTGCCCACCTGCGGCACCCGCTACCTCCGCCACGACGGCACGGACTTCGCCCCGGTCTACGCCCACGATCTCAGCGAGGCCGACAAGCAGGCGGCCCTCACGGCTCTGCGCGAAGAGGCCGAGCGCCTCGGACTGTGGGAGGCCGAGCCGTGGGGCGACATCCTCGAGGACCGCGGATCGCAGATCACCTTCTCGGCGCTCGGTCAGCGTGCGCCGCGCGAGGCGAAGCACGACTGGGACCCGACGGGCGCCAAGCGGGCTGCGCTGCGGGATGCGGTCGCCGCACGCCTTCCCGGTCTCGAGGTGCGCTCGGGCGGTTCGACCTCGATCGACATCACCCAAGCCGGTATCGACAAGGCCTTCGGAATGCGGCAACTCGCCGCGCACACCGGCATCGCCCTCACCGAGATGCTGTTCTACGGCGACCGGCTCGATGAGGGGGGCAACGACTACCCCGTGCTCGCGATCGGTGTTCCCGCCATCGCCGTCGACGGCTGGGAAGACACCGCAGACAAGCTCGACGCGCTTCTGCTGACGCTCTGACCTTCGCGGTGTCGCGCTGCGCGACCCTACGCGAGAGTCCTAGCATGGCGTCATGGATGCCCTGCTGATCGTCATCGTCGTCGCCGCGGCCACCAGCGCCGTCTGCTGGGTGCTCTCCCTGATCACCCGCGACACCTCCTGGGTCGACCGCGCGTGGTCGATCGTGCCGGTGGCCTACGTCTGGATCTTCGTCGCCGGCGCTTTCGTGAACGGTGACGGGTCGGCGCGTGTGGTCGTGATGGGTGTGCTCGCCACCGCGTGGGGCGCACGCCTGACCTTCAACTTCGCCCGCAAGGGTGGCTACACCGGGATGGAGGACTACCGCTGGGCTATCCTGCGTGGGCGGATGCGGCCCTGGCAGTTCCAGATCTTCAACGCGCTGTTCATCATCTGCTATCAGATGGCACTGCTCGTGCTCATCACGCTGCCGACGCTGGTCGCCGCACAGCACCCTTCGGCCCTCACCGGGTGGGACGCGCTGTTCATCGCCGCATTCGTCGCCTTCCTCGTCGGAGAGACGATCGCCGATCAGCAGCAGTGGGTGTTCCATCAGCGGAAGAAGCAGGCGGGTGGCACGCTCGCACCGGGATTCGCCACGACGGGCCTCTTCCGATACAGCCGGCACCCGAACTTCTTCTTCGAGCAGGCGCAGTGGTGGGCCTTCTACGCGATCGGAGCGACGGCTGCGGTCACCGGCGGAGCCGGCGTCATCGGCGGGGTGCTGAATCCGACGATCGTCGGTCCGGCTCTGCTGACCGTGCTCTTCATCGGCTCGACGATCTTCACCGAGTCGATCACCGCGTCGAAGTATCCGGCGTACGCCCAGTACCGCAAGACCACGTCGATGCTGGTGCCGTGGCCCCCACGCACCAGGGCGGTGGCCACGCAGTCCTGAGACGACGTGGCCACCTCCCGGTCAGATCCGGACGAGCAGGGCTCAGTGCACGCGGGCTTCCGCGGCGGCGCGGGCCACGGGAACCAAGCGGGTCAACTGGGTCACGTGCGCGGGCTCGAGCTCGGCGAGCGAGGCGACACCCAGCAGGCGCATCGTGCGTTCGATCTCGCTGCGCAGGATCGCGATCGTGCGGTCGACACCCTGACGTCCGCCCGCCATCAGACCGTAGAGGTACGCCCGTCCGATCAGCGTGAAGTCCGCTCCGAGCGCCACCGCGGCGACGATGTCCGCACCGTTCATGATGCCGGTGTCGATCATCACCGTGAAGTCGTCGCCCACGGCCTTGCGCACCTCGGGAAGCAGGTGGAACGGGATCGGTGCACGGTCGAGCTGGCGGCCACCGTGGTTCGAGAGGACGATCCCGTCGACTCCGGCATCGCGCAGACGCACCGAGTCCTCGACGTTCTGCACGCCCTTGATCACGATCTTGCCTGGCCAGATATCGCGGATGACGGCGAGATCGTCATAGCTGATCGTGGGGTCCATCGCGGCGTCCAGCAGCTCGCCCACGGTCCCCCCGGTGGTGCTGAGCGAGGCGAACTCGAGCTTCGGGGTGGTGAGGAAGTCATACCACCACCATGGGCGCGGGATCGCGTTGATGATCGTGCCGAGGGTCAGCTGCGGCGGGATGCTGAACCCGTTGCGCTTATCGCGCAGACGCGCTCCCGCGACCGGGGTGTCCACCGTGAACTGCAGGGTGTCGAACCCCGAGGCGGCGGCGCGACGGGTGAGCTCGTAGGAGATCTCACGGTCGCGCATGACGTAGAGCTGGAACCAGTTGCGTCCGTGCGGGTTGGCAGCCTTCACGCCCTCGATCGAAGTGGTGCCGAGGGTCGAGAGCGTGAACGGGATCCCGGCGGCGGCCGCGGCGCCCGCGCCCGCCGTCTCCCCCTCGGTCTGCATCAGACGGGTGAACCCGGTCGGGGCGATTCCGAACGGCAGAGCGGACGGACCGCCGAGGATCTCGACGCTGGTGTCGACGGTCGGCGCCGGTCGCAGGATCCCGGGGTGGAACTCCACGTCCTGGAACGCCTGACGTGCGCGCGTGAGCGACAGCTCGCCCTCGGCGGCGCCGTCGGTGTAGTCGAACGCGGCCTTCGGCGTGCGGCGCTTGGCGATCAGGCGAAGATCATCGATCGTGAGAGCACCCTCCAACCGTCGCTTGCGACCGTCGAGTTCGGGCTTCTTGAACTTCATCAGCTCGAGGAGCTCGACGGGGTTGGGGAATTGGCGCTGCACCATGATGTGCCTCTCAGATCTGGGGGTGGATCTCACGGGTCAGGCCCGCGGACGTGTAGTAGCCGGTGATGTGCGTGTGGACCAGGGAACGCGCTGTCTCGACGTCGGCGGCATCGATCGCCGTGACGAGTGCGTGGTGCTCGGCGCGAAGCCGCGTCGCCATCGCCCCCCAATCGGCGATCGCGGAGACGCCCGCCTGCACGTAGGACTCGATCGAGGAACGAAGACCCGCCATCATCGCGGCGATGACCGTGTTTCCGCTGGCCTCGGCGAGCGAGAGGTGCAGCTGCGCGTCGAGGGCGAGGAACTCCGACGGGGCGAGGCCCGGGGCGTCCATCGCGGCGAGCAGTTCATGGGCGCGGTCCGTGTCGCGCTCGGGGGCGCCTGCCATCGCGGCGACGACCGCGTCTTCGAGCACCAGACGCGTGCGCACGACGTCGTCGAGCGGGAAGCCTTGCGCCGCCACCTGGAGCCGCAGCAGCGCTGACATGCCGCCGGTGGGCGTGGCGATGACGATGGCGCCCGATTGCGGGCCCGAGCCGGTCGCCGTGCGGATGAGCCCCATCACTTCGAGCACCCGGAACGCCTCGCGGACGCTCGAGCGTCCGACGCCGAGCTCGGATGCCAGATCACGCTCGGACGGGAGACGATCACCCGGACCGAGACGTCCGTCGAGGAGGTCGCGTTCGATGTGCTCGAGCACGAGTCGCCATGCGCGCGCCGGCTGGTCGGTCATCGAACCTCCTGTGGTCAGACCACAGAGTATCGCGTGTGGTCAGACCACGCAAACAGGCGCGCTCGGTCGCCGCGCTGCGTGCGCAACCCAGGAAGAAGACGACGACGTGCGTCGCAGACGGCTCACCGCGGCACGGGGCCGACTGTCTTCCTGGATTGTGCACGGCTGCGCGACGGCAGCGGCCGACGGGCGCCTCGACGGATCGGGCCGACCTCAGCCCAGGCGACCACCGGACTCTTCGAGGTAACAGGTACCGCAGAGCGACTCATAGGTGGTCAGCTCCGGCGAGGCCGATCCGGTCGCGCCCTCGTCGATAGCGACCTGGTCGCCGTCGAACACGAACCGTCCACCGACGACGCGACCGTTGAACACGGCCTTCCGCCCACAGCGGCAGATCGTCTTGAGTTCCTCCAGCGAGTGCGCGATCGCGAGCAGTCGCGCGGATCCGGGGAAGGCATGAGTGAGGAAGTCGTTGCGGATGCCGTAGGCGATGACCGGGATTCCGTCGACCACCGCGATGCGGAAGAGATCATCGACCTGGGTCGGCGTGAGGAACTGCGCCTCGTCGATCAGCAGGCAGGCGACGTCGCTCGGCCCTTCCGGCAGCAGCTCGTCGTCCGACGCATGCTGCATGCGCCCGCGATGTGCGGCGAAGATCGCACGCGCGTCGTCATCGGGATCGATCAGGAAGTCGACCCGACGGGTGACGCCGAGTCGACTCTCGATCTCGGATGCCCCCTTGGTGTCGATCGCCGGCTTCGCGAGAAGCACGTGCTGCCCGCGCTCCTCGTAGTTGTAGGCGGCCTGCAGCAGGGCGGTCGATTTTCCGGAGTTCATCGCGCCGTAGCGGAAGTAGAGCTTCGCCACGGTGCGACCTCAGACGTTGATGCCGAGTGCGGCTGCGGTCGCTGCGGTCGACTTCTCGGCGAGCTCCGGATTCTCGTTCAGCTTCTCACCGAACGTGGGGATCAGCGCGCGCAGCTCGGGCTCCCAACCCGGGTACTCCGCGGGGAAGCACTTCTTGAGCAGATCGAGCATGATCGGCACGGCGGTCGAGGCGCCCGGAGAAGCTCCGAGCAGGCCCGCGATCGACCCGTCGGCCGCCGCGACGACCTCGGTACCGAACTGCAGGATGCCACCCTTCTTCGGGTCCTTCTTCATGACCTGGGCGCGCTGGCCGGCGTCGATGAGCGTCCAGTCCTCGTCCTTCGCGGTCGGCATGAACGTACGCAGGCTGTCGACCTTCTTGGCGTGGTTCTTCAGCAGCTCGCTGATGAGATACGTGATGAGATCGGGGTTCTTCACCGCCACCTGCAGCATCGGCAGCAGGTTGTGCGCGCGCACCTGCGAGACGATGTCGAGCATCGACCCGTTCTTCAGGAACTTCGGACTGAAGGTCGCGAACGGCCCGAACATGAGCGAGGCCTCGCCGTCGACGACACGCGTGTCGAGGTGCGGGACCGACATGGGCGGTGCACCCACCGACGCCTGCGAGTACACCTTCGCCTTGTGCTGGGCGACGATCGTCGGGTTGGTGGTCTTGAGGAACTGGCCGCCGATCGGGAAGACGCCGTAGCCCTTGATCTCCGGGATGCCGGAATTCTGCAGCAGCTTGAGAGCCCAGCCGCCGGCCCCGACGAACACGAAGCGCGCCTTGACCTCGCTCGGGGTGTGACCGATGCTGTTGCGGTACTTGACCAGCCAGGTACCGTCCTTCTGCTTCTTCAGACTGCGCACCTCGTGGTTGGTGCGCAGCGTGACGCCGGAGTCGGTCAGGTGGTCGAACAGCTGGTGCGTGAGGGCGCCGAAATCGACGTCGGTGCCCGCGGGAACGCGGGTCGCGGCGAACGGCTCGCCCTTCACCCGCTGCTGCATGAGGAGCGGCGCCCACTTGTTGATGACGCGGGAATCCTCGCTGTACTCGATGCCCGCGAACAGCGGTTGCTTCTTGAGTACCTCGTACCGGTTCTTGAGGTACGCGACATCCTTCTCACCGCGCACGAACGTCATGTGAGGCGTCGCGTTGATGAAGGTCGACGGCGCATCGAGCACGCCCTTCTCCACCAGCGACGACCAGAACTGCCGGCTCTGCTGGAACTGCTCGTTGATCGAGACCGCCTTGGCGGGGTCGAGCGGGGCATCACCCTGCTGCGGCATGTAGTTCAGCTCGCACAGTGCGGCGTGCCCCGTGCCGGCGTTGTTCCACGGGTTCGAGCTCTCCTGAGCCACCTCGGAGAGTCGCTCGAAGGCGACGATCTTCCACTCCGGCTGCAGCTCGTGCAGGAGAGTACCCAGGGTGGCGCTCATGATGCCACCGCCGATCAGGACGACATCGACGTTTTCAGTCACCGAACCAGTCTAGTTCGCGGGCACGCCACCGCCGACCATGCGGCACGGCCCGGTCAGACCGCTTCCACATCGCGGGGATACCGTCAGGCTATGACCGCCAGGCGCTCTGCCAGGATCTCGGCGATCTGCACGGCGTTCAGCGCCGCCCCCTTGCGCAGGTTGTCGTTGCTGAGGAACAGCACGAGCCCCTTGCCCTCGGGGGCGGACTGGTCGGCGCGGATGCGACCGACGAAGCTCGGGTCCTTCCCCGCGGCCTGCAACGGGGTGGGAACCTCGTCGAGCACGACACCCGGAGCGACGCTCAGCACCTCGCGCGCACGCTCGGGCGTGATGTCGCCGGCGAACTCGACGTTGATCGACAGCGAGTGCCCGGTGAAGACCGGCACCCGCACGCATGTGCCCGCGACACGGAGGTCCGGGAGTTCGAGGATCTTGCGGCTCTCGTTGCGGAGCTTCTTCTCCTCGTCGGTCTCGTTGTCGCCGTCGTCGACGAGGTTGCCGGCGAACGGGATCACGTCGAACGCGATCGGCGCGATGTACTTCTCGGGCTCGGGGAAGTCGACCGCCGACCCGTCGTGCACGAGGCGGAGGGTGTCGCCCTGTGCGAGCACGCCCTCGACCTGGCCGAGGAGCTCCTGGGCACCGGCGAGGCCGGAGCCGGAGACAGCCTGGTAGGTCGACACGATCAGACGCTCGAGACCGGCCTCGGCGTGCAGGGCCTTCAGCACCGGCATCGCGGCCATCGTGGTGCAGTTCGGGTTCGCGATGATGCCCTTGGGGCGCTCGTCGATCGCGTGCGGGTTGACCTCGCTGACCACGAGCGGGACCTCAGGGTCCATGCGCCAGGCGCTGGAGTTGTCGACGACCACGGCGCCGGCGGCGGCGAAGCGCGGCGCATAAGCGCGGCTCGCGGTGGCTCCGGCCGAGAACAGGGCGATGTCGATGCCCGCGACATCCGCCGTCTCGACGTCTTCGACGATGACCGTCACGCCACCGAACTCGATGGCCGTGCCGGCGGAGCGCGCGGAGGAGAACAGGCGCAGGTCGCGGATCGGGAACGACCGCTCGGCGAGAATCTCGCGCATCACGGTGCCCACCTGGCCGGTGGCGCCGACGATGGCGACGGAGAGTCCTGAATCGGAGATGCGGGTCATGATGTTCCTTGGCGTCGTGCGGTACTGCGTACGAGGCTTCGGGCGCGGCGTCGGGGTGATGAAGCTGCGCCTGGCGCCGGTGTCAGGGTTTCGGCGAGTCTACCGTGGTCTCACGAACTGCCGGCGCTGCGTCCCGATGGGGCACGGAGTCGGCAGGAAAACGGCGATGAACGGCGGAGATCAGCGGCCGGTGCCGGCGTGGACCGTGGCTTCGGCGTCGCCGTCGAGTCCGTAGGCGGTGTGCACGGTGCGCGCGGCCTCGGTGAGGTCGGTGTCGCGCAGCACGACCGAGATGCGGATCTCCGAGGTCGAGATCATCTCGATGTTGATCCCCCCGGCCGACAGCGCCTCGAAGAGGGTCGCGGAGACACCCGAGTGCGTGCGCATGCCCGCGCCGACGACAGACAGCTTGCCGATCTGGTCGTCGTGGATCAGGTTCTGGAACCCGACCTCGGTCTGCTCTCCGGCGAGGGCCTTGAGGGCGGCCGCCGCATCCGCCTTGGGAACGGTGAAGGAGATATCGGTGCGTCCGGTGGCCGAGACGTTCTGCACGATCATGTCGACGTTCGCACCCGACTTCGCGACGATCTTGAAGATCTCGGCGGCCTTGCCCGGCACATCGGGCACGCCCGCGACCGTGATCTTGGCCTGGCTGAAGTCGGTGGCGACGCCGGCGACGATCGGTTCTTCCATGACTGCTCCCTCGGCTTCGCGGGGGTTCTTCATACCCTCGCCCAGAACGTATGTGCCCTCGGCCGACGAGAACGTCGACCGGGCGTGAATCAGGACGCCGTGACGGCGTGCGTACTCGACGGCGCGGATGTACAGCACCTTGGCCCCGTTGGCGGCGAGCTCCAGCATCTCCTCGCTCGAGACGTGGTCGAGCTTCTGTGCCTTCGGGATCACGCGCGGATCGGCGGTGAAGATGCCGTCGACGTCGCTGTAGATCTCGCAGACATCGGCGTCGAGCGCGGCGGCGAGGGCGACGGCGGTCGTATCGGACCCGCCGCGACCGAGCGTGGTGATGTCACGGGTGTCGCGGTTGAAGCCCTGGAACCCGGCGACGATCACGATCGCGCCTTCGTCCAGAGCTTCGCGCAGACGCACGGGCGTGACATCGACGATGCGGGCGGCACCGTGCTGCGAGTCGGTGATCATGCCCGCCTGGCTGCCCGTGAACGACCGCGCCTCGAAGCCCATGGAGTGGATCGCCATGGCCAGCAGCGCCATCGAGATGCGCTCTCCGCTGGAGAGGAGCATGTCGAGTTCACGGGGCGCGGGAATCGGTGCGACCTCGTTGGCGAGATCGAGCAGCTCGTCGGTGGTGTCGCCCATGGCGCTCACGGCGACGACCACGTCGTGCCCGGCACGACGCGTATCGACGATGCGCTTGGCGACGCGCTTGATGCTCTCTGCGTCGGCGACGGACGAGCCGCCGTACTTCTGCACGATGAGGGCCACGATCACTCCCTGGGATGACGGGCGGATCCGCCCACGCTCATTCTACGATCGGCGCGTATGCCCCGTTGCGCATGTGTCGCGTCGCGGTGCATCGAGTGCACGGGATGTCGCCGAGTGCACGGGATGTTCGCGTGAGCAAGCCGTGCACTCGGCGGCAAGCCGTGCACTCGACGACTCGGAGTGGGAGGTGCGCGGCAGGAGGTGCGGGGCGCGGCTCAGAGGGAGGGCGGGAGAGCCTGGGGAGAGACCGGCCGCAGCCGACCACCTGTGGCGGCGAACCAGCACCCGACGATGATCAGCGGGAAGCCCAGCAGCAGGCCGGGGGTCAACGGCTCGGCGAGGACGAGGGCTCCGAGGACGATCGCGACCACCGGATTCACATAGGTGAACAGTGGCGCGCGCACCGGACCGACTTCGCGGATGAGCGCGAAGAAGGCCAGGAAGGCCACCGCCGTGCAGATCACGGCGAGCGCGAGCAGCGCGACGATCGACGGCAGAGTGGGCGCCTCGTGCTGAGTGAGCAGCCCGATCGGGAGGTAGAAGATCCCGATCATGAGAAGAGAGAGGGTGATGGTGCCGAGGGACGGCACATCGTTGAGCTTGCGAGCGACGATGAAGGGCGCGGTCGCATACAGCACCGCGACCAGCAGCACCTCGCCGGCCGCGAGAAGACTGACCTCACCACCGAAGAGCCCGGGACCCGCGACCACCACCGCGACACCGACGAACCCGACGAGCAGACCGATCCCGCGGGCCGGCCGCAGCACGCCACGGTCGCCACCGCCGAGGGCGATGAGAGCGGCGAACAGCGGCACGGTCGCCACCAGCAGGCCCGTCATGCCGGAGGGCAGCGTCATCTCGGCGTGCCCGAGCAACAGGAAGGGGCCCGCCATCTCGACGACGCCGAACGCGAGCACCCACGGCCAGTGCTTCAGAGCGGCACGCAGCGCACCGCTGCGGAGGGCGAACGGCAGCAGCAGCAGAGCCGCGATGAGCGTGCGCCCCGCCACGATCGCCGGTGGCGAGAACGACTCGACCGCGACGCTGATGAACAGATACGGAACTCCCCACAGCAGCGCCATGGCACCGAAGAGGAGCCAGCCACGACGTGAGAAGCCCGTGTGGGGGCTCACAGGATGCGCCGGCCTTCGAAGGCGCGGCCGAGGGTGACCTCGTCGGCGTACTCGAGGTCGCCGCCGACGGGCAGGCCCGAAGCGAGACGGGAGACCGTGATCTGCATCGTCGTCAGCAGGCGACTGAGGTAGCTCCCAGTCGCCTCCCCCTCGAGATTGGGGTTGGTGGCGAGGATGACCTCCTGCACGGTGCCGTCGGCGAGGCGGGTCATGAGCTGGGCGATGCGCAGGTCGTCCGGTCCGATACCGGCGATGGGGCTGATCGCTCCGCCGAGGACGTGGTAGAGGCCCCGGAACTCCCTGGTGCGCTCGATGGCGGCGACGTCTTTGGCGTCTTCGACCACACAGATCAGCGCCTGGCTGCGACGCGGGTCGCGGCAGATGGCGCAACGCTCCTGCTCGGCGACGTTGCCGCAGATCTCGCAGAACCGCACGCGGAGACGGATCTCACTGAGCAGCTCAGCGAGACGAGCGACGTCGAACGTCGGCGTCTGCAGGATATGGAACGCGATCCGCTGCGCGGACTTCGGGCCGATGCCGGGGAGCCGACCGAACTCGTCGATCAACTCCTGAACGATGCCGTCGTACATCAGGAGAACCTCGTCGGGGGCTCGTAGGGCTCTTCGCGCAGGAATGTCGCGCCGAGCACCTGGCGGATCACGGCCTCACCGTAGCGCTGCACTCCTCCGACGGAGGGCGAACGCTCGATGACGACCGGCGGAGTGGCGACGGCCGTGCGCTGCGTCTGCGGCGCCGACCGGTCAGGAGCAGCCCCGCGCGACACGGACGGGTCGGCCGGCGGCTCGTACGAGGGGTCGTACGGAGGCTCATCGTCGTAGGCCGGAGCCTCGTCGTCGCCGGGCAGCGGCGGTTCGTCGCGATCGATGACACCGTCGGACGGGGGAACCGGTGCCGAGGCCGCTGCCTCGACCTCTTCGGGCTCATCGTCGACGGGGAGCGGCGCGGACGGTATCGGAGCGTCGCGCACCGACTCCTCGTTCGCGGTCGGAATCGACGCGACGGCCCACTCCGTCACCGACGATGCGGACGCGCCACGGACCTGCGAACGAGGGGAACGCGCTGACGCAGGCTCCGATGCGGGAGCGGAATCAGTCGGTGCCGAGGATCCGGACGACGCCGGCTGGCGCGGGGCACCCCCGGTCGGCATCGGGGCGGGGAGGTACTTCACGCGGACGCCGAGCTCGTTCTCGATCGCGGAACGCAGGTGGTCGGAAGGCCCTGAGCCCGGGGTCGTGCCCTTGAACTTGGCGACATCGTGCTGGCTGGTGAATCCGAGCGTGAGCACCTCGGTCTCGGTGACGTACGCCAGGGGCTGCACGGCCGTGGCCAGCAGCCAGGACGTGCGGCTGATGCTCTCGAGCCGCGTCAGCACGGCGGGCCACGCGGCGCGGATGCGCTCGAACGTGACCGGTCCCTGCGATGCCGCAGGAGCCGCGGGTTCTGCAGGAGCCGCGGGTTCCGGTGCGGCACCGTCGGATACCGCACCGACGCTCTCGCTCGCCGCCTGCTCGACGACCCGAGTCTGAGCAGCGGAAGCAGGAGCGGATTCGACGACGACCGGCTCCGGCGTGTGCGTGGAGGCGGCCGGGCTGACGGGAGCCGATGAACCTGCCGAAGCCGCGATCGTGGATGACGCGGAAGGCGCCGGCGCTGCCGGGGTCGCGACCTGTCGGGCGGGAGCCGCGGTACGCTCCCCCGCCGGCGCGGGCGCAGCCACGGCGGCATCCGTCGCTCCCGCGAGCACCCGTGCGACCATGAGCTCGAGATGCAGGCGCGGAGATGTGGCTCCCGACATGTCGTCGAGTGCCGCACTCACCACGTCGGCCGTGCGCGAGAGGCGTGCGGAGCCGAATTCTGCGGCCTGGGCGCGCATGCGCTCCAGGTCGTCTTCGGCGATACCGCGCAGGACGGCGGATGCGCCGGCGCCGACCGCCGCGATCACGATGAGATCGCGCAGACGCTCGAGCAGATCGTCGACGAAGCGACGGGGGTCCTGCCCGGTCTGCACGACCCGGTCGATCGCGGGGAACGCGGTCGCCGCGTCGCCCGCGGCGAGCGCGTCGACGATCTCGTCGAGGAGGGCGGCATGCGTGTACCCGAGCAGGGAGACGGCGCGCGCATAGCCGACGGTGACCGTCTCCGAACCTGCGGGGGCGTCGGAGCCGGCGATCAGCTGGTCGAGCAGCGAGAGCGTGTCACGGGGCGAGCCGCCGCCGGCGCGGACCACGAGCGGGAGGACGCCCTGTTCGACGATCACGCCCTCTTCGACGCACAGCTTGGCGACGTACTCGAGCATCGCGGCCGGCGGGACGAGCCGGAACGGGTAGTGGTGGGTGCGCGAGCGGATCGTGCCCAGCACCTTCTCGGGCTCGGTGGTCGCGAAGATGAACTTCACGTGCTCCGGCGGCTCTTCGACGAGCTTGAGCAGCGCGTTGAAGCCCTGGGGCGTCACCATGTGCGCCTCGTCGAGGATGAAGATCTTGTACCGGTCGCGGCTGGGGGCGAATGTCGCCCGCTCGCGCAGGTCGCGCGCGTCGTCGACGCCGTTGTGGCTCGCCGCGTCGATCTCGACGACATCGAGTGATCCGCCGCCGGCCCGCGACAGCTCCACACAGCTCGGGCAGACGCCGCAGGGCACGTCGGTCGGCCCCTCGGCGCAGTTCAGGCACCGCGCCAGGATGCGCGCGGACGTGGTCTTGCCGCACCCGCGGGGGCCGGAGAACAGATAGGCATGGCCGACCCGGTCACCGCGCAACGCCGTCATGAGCGGATCGGTCACCTGGGACTGCCCGATCATCTCGCCGAACGTCTCGGGTCGGTAGCGGCGGTAGAGGGCTGTGGTCACCTCAACAGCCTACGGCGTGCCACCGACCTTCGGCGGGCCCGAGCATCAGTCGATCGTCTCGATCACCGGGATCGTCGTCGTGATCACGGGAACGGATGCCGACATGCGCGTGCCGTCCTCGCGTCGAGCGTCGGCGAACTGTCGGAGCGTCGGACGACCGGGGAGCAGGGGACCCTGATCCGCGAGCGGCACGACGACCTCGTCGTCGACGGTCGCGATGTACGCGGTCTCTCGCACGCTGAAGGGAACGGGGGGTCCGTTCCTCACCTGCACGCGCAGCTCGGCCGCAGTCACCGTCACGTGCAGCGTCGATCCCTGCCACTGCAGCGGGAACGACAGCGACGGCCAGCTCGCCGGAAGCCGCGGGTCGAAGCTCAGTTCGCCGGCATAGTCGCGCATCCCGCCGAAACCGCACACCAGAGCCGTCCACACCCCGCCGGCGGAAGCGACGTGCACGCCGTCCGCCGCGTTGTGGTGCAGGTCGTGCAGGTCGACGAACAGCGACTGCTCGAAGTACTTCTGCGCGAGGTCCTGATACCCCACCTCGGCGGCGAGGATCGACTGCACGACGGCCGAGAGAGTCGAGTCGCCGGTGGTCAGCGGGTCGTAGTAGTCGAAGTCGGCCTTCTTCTCCTCTGGCGTGAAGTGATTGCCCTGCAGGAACAGCGCCAGCACGACGTCGGCCTGCTTGAGCACCTGGAACCGGTAGATCACGAGGGGGTGGAAGTGCAGCAGGAGCGGACGCTGATCGGCGGGCGTATTGGCGAGGTCCCACACCTCGCGCTCGAGGAACAGGGAGTCCTGCGGGTGGATGCCGAGGCCCTCGCTGTAGGGGATGTACATGGCCTCTGCGGCGCGATCCCAGGCTTCGGCCTCGCCGGGGCCGAGGCCGGTGCGGTCGACCAGCTTCACGTAGTCGTCGGGATAGCTCTCCCTGATCTCGCGCACGATCTTGGCCGCGTAGCGGAGGTTGTAGCGCGCCATGACGTTCGTGTAGAGGTTGTCGTTCACGACCGTCGTGTACTCGTCGGGGCCGGTGACGCCGTGGATGTGGAACGTCTCGGTCCCCTCCCCCGGCATGCCTTCGATCAACCGGGAGGCACGCCAGAAGCCGAGGGTCGCCCACAACCGGGCGGTCTCGATCGCGATGTCGGCGCCTTCCCGACGCAGGAACTCCTCGTCCGCCGTCGCACGCACGTACTTGCCCAGGGCGAAGCTGATGTCGGCGTTGATGTGGTACTGCGCCGTGCCGGCCGCGTAGTAGGCCGAGGCCTCCTCGCCGTTGATCGTGCGCCAGGGGAAGAGCGCCCCCGCCTCGTTGAGCTGCGCGGCCCGACGACGTGCGGCCGGGAGCATGCGCACGCGGGCGCGCAGCGCGTTGTATGCCCAGCGTGGCGAGGTGTATGTGAGGAACGGGAGCACGTAGATCTCGGTGTCCCAGAAGTAGTGCCCGCTGTATCCCGAGCCGGAGACGCCCTTGGCGGGGACTCCGGCGCCGTCGGCACGCGCCGAGGCCTGGGCGAGCTGGAACAGGCACCAGCGGGTGGCCTGCTGCAGGTCGTCGCGCCCGCCGATCTGCACGTCGCTGCGCTCCCAGAACGCGTCGAGCCATTCCCGCTGCCGACGGAACACGGTCTCGACGCCCTCGTCCGCCGCCCGGTCGAGCGAGCGACGGCAGCGGTCGACGAGCTCGCGCGGGGGCACGCCTCGCGACGTGTGGTAGCTGACGAGCTTGGTCACGGTGATCGGCACGCCGGCCTTCGCCTGCACACGGAACACGTTCTTGGCGATGTCCGGTTCCACCAGCGTGCGGGCGTTGTACTCGTTCTCGGTCTCGACGACGTGATCGGCGACCACGGCGACGGTCATGCCCGAATCGGCGACACGATAGGAGAGCGCGGATCGCAGCCCGTCCTGCCAGTGCTCGGCCGGCTCCAGCACGCGGTCGGCGATCTTCTCGGCCTTGCGGGGGTCGAACGCCGCGGCCTTCGTGCCGATCGGCGTACCCGCGTAGACGCCCGCACCGTCCTGCCTGTTGAGCAGCTGGCAGCTGATGGTGACGGGCGCGTCGGCGTTCTCGACCACGACCTCGAGGCGCAGCACGGCGAGATGACGCTCCTCGAAGCTGACGATGCGCTCGTCCCGCATGCGCACGCGCTTGCCCGAGGGCGTCTCCCAGACCACGTGGCGCTCCAGCACGCCGGTGCGCAGGTCGAGTGTGCGCCGGTACTCGCGCACATCGGCGTCGTCCAGCGAGACCGGCTCATCGTCGACGTACACGCGCATGACCTTGGCATCCGGCGCGTTGACGATCGTCTGCCCGACCTCTGCGAAGCCGTAGGCCTGCTCGGCGTGACGGATCGGCCAGGTCTCGTGCAGGCCGTTGATGAACGTGCCGTGCTCCTGCGCGCCGCGACCCTCGATGTGGTTGCCGCGCAGGCCGAGATAGCCGTTGCCGACGGAGAACAGCGTCTCTCCGACGCCCTCCTCCGAGTAGTGAGTGTCGATCAGACGCCACGGGTCGACGGGGAAGCGGTCGCGGTCGATCATGCGGTCTCCGGGATGTCGGTGCGGGAAGAGGGAAGGAGGACGGCGAGGTCGTCGACCACGACGGTGGCGCCGGCCGCGCGCAAGGCGTCGGCACCCGTGCCACGGTCGACGCCGACCACGGTTGCGAAGCCGGCCGCGGCAGCGGAGGCGGCGCCGGACGTGGCGTCCTCCACGGCGACCGCACGGGCGGGGTCGATCCCGAGGGCGACGGCACCGGCGGCGAACATGTCGGCGGCGGGTTTGGAGGCGAGTCCGTCGCGTTCGGCCACGACGCCGTCGACGACGATCCGGAAGAAGGAGCGCAGGCCCGCGGCCCCCAGGACCTCTTCGGCGTTCTTGGAGCTCGACACCACGCCGAGCGGGACTCCGGCGGAATGCAGGCTCTCGACGAGTGCGAGCGAGCCGGGATACGGCGCGATCCCCTGGCCGCGCAGCGATGCGGCGAACGCGGCGTTCTTGCGGTTGCCGATACCGCACACGGTCTCGGCCGAGGGGTCGTCGTCGACGTCGCCCCACGGCAGCTCGACGTTGCGACTGTGCATCAGGCTCGCGACGCCGTCGTAGCGCTTCTTGCCGTCGACGTAGTCGTAGTAGTCGGCATCGGTGTACGGCGGAGTGATCCCCCATCGCGCGAACACATCGTCGAACACGGCCTTCCAGGCGCGCATGTGCACCTCGGCCGTCGGGGTGAGCACGCCGTCGAGGTCGAAGAGCACGCCGTCGGCGTGGAACAGGTCGGGCAGTGCTTCAGGCACAGAGCCTCCAGGAGAAGGGCGATCGTCGGGCCGGCACCTCTCCGTGCCACTGTGCAAGCGTAATGCGGTCGCGCGCCGCGGGGTAACCCCTGCGGGAGGATCGGCGCAGCGATCAGAGCAGCTCCGCCGTCTGCCGCGCGATCTGCAGCTCCTCGTCGGTCGGCACGACGAGGACCATCACCGGAGAGGCATCCGTGGAGATCCGGCGGATGCCGCGCTCTCGTGCCGCATTCCTGGCGGGGTCGATCTCCACACCGGCGAAGCCGAGCGTCGCCATCGCACCGGCACGCACCGGCGCGGCGTTCTCGCCCACGCCGGCGGTGAAGGAGATGACGTCCACTCCCCCCAGCTGTGCAATGTAGGCGCCGGCGTAGGCGCGCAGCCGGTGCACGTACACGTCGAACGCGAGCATCGCCGCGCCTTCCCCCGCCTCGACGCCCGCGAGGATGTCGCGCATGTCGCTGCGCCCGGCGAGACCGGCGAGTCCGCTGCGGGTGTTCAACAGAGAATCGAGGTCGTCGATCGACAGCCCGGCACGGCGCGACAGGTGCACGAGCGCGGCCGGATCGATGTCGCCCGAGCGCGTGCCCATGACGAGCCCCTCGAGAGGGGTGAGCCCCATCGATGTCTCCACCGAGCGGCCGCCGTCGATCGCGGTCACCGAGGCCCCGTTGCCGAGGTGGAACACCAGCTGCCGGAGATCCCCGAGGTCACGACCGAGGAACGCGGCGGCGGACTCGCTGACGTACTGGTGACTCGTGCCGTGGAAGCCGTAGCGGCGCACCCGGTGCTCCGCGGCGAGCGCCGCATCGATCGCGTAGGTGTAGGCGGCGGGAGGGAGCGTCTGATGGAAGGCCGTGTCGAACACCGCGACGTGCGGAACGCCGTCGAACACGGCGCGCGCGGCGAGGATGCCGGCGAGGTTCGCGGGGTTGTGCAACGGTGCGAGCACCGCGAGCTCGTCGATCTGCCGCTCCACGTCGGCATCGATCAGCGTGGGGGCGTAGAAGCGGGCGCCGCCGTGAACCACACGGTGCCCGACAGCGACGGGGCGATGCTCGTCGAGAGAGGGGCCGTGCGTAACGAACTGCTCGCGCATCACCTCGAAGGCGGCGGCGTGATCGGCGATCGGCCTCTCACTGCGGTAGGTGGCGTCGAGCATGGTCGGCACGGCGTCGCCGTCGACCGCGGGGCGCACCGTGTGCGCGACCGGGCTGATCTCCTGACCGATGCGCTCGATCAGCCCGCTCGCGAGCAGATTCTCCTGCTCGATGTCGATCAGGCTGTACTTCAACGAGGAGGAGCCGCTGTTGATGACCAGGATGGCGCTCATGCCGCCTCTCCCGCCTGCTCGGCTCCCTGCGCCTGGATCGCCGTGATCGCCACCGTGTTGACGATGTCGTCGACGAGCGCACCGCGGGAGAGGTCGTTGATCGGCTTGTTGAGCCCCTGCAGCACCGGGCCGATCGCGACGGCGCCGGCTGAGCGCTGCACGGCCTTGTAGGTGTTGTTGCCGGTGTTCAGGTCGGGGAAGACGAACACGGTCGCCCGTCCGGCCACAGCGGAGCCGGGGAGCTTGGCCTTGGCCACCGCCGCATCCGCGGCGGCGTCGTACTGGATCGGCCCCTCGACAGGGAGCTCGGGCGCCCGTTCGCGCACGAGGGCGGTGGCGGCGCGCACCTTGTCGACGTCCGCACCGGATCCGGACTCCCCCGTCGAGTACGACAGCATCGCCACGCGCGGATCGATGCCGAACTGCCGGGCGGTCGTCGCGGAGGAGATCGCGATGTCGGCGAGCTGCTCGCTGGTCGGGTCGGGGATCACGGCGCAGTCGCCGTAGACGAGCACGCGGTCGGCGAGCGCCATCAGGAACACGCTGGAGACCACGTTCACTCCCGGCTTGGTCTTGATGATCTCGAACGACGGGCGGATCGTGTGAGCGGTGGTGTGCGCGGCGCCCGACACCATCCCGTCGGCGAGGCCGAGGTGCACCATCATCGTGCCGAAATACGACACGTCGGTCACCGTGTCCGCCGCCTGGGCGAGCGTGATGCCCTTGTGGGCCCGTAGCCGGGCGTACTCCGCGGCGAAACGCTCGACCAGCTCGGGATCGGTCGGGCTGAGCACCTGGGCCGCCGTGATGTCGACGCCGAGTTCGACGGCGCGGGCGCGGATGGTTGCCTCGTCGCCGAGGATCGTCAGGTCGGCGACCTCTCTCGCGAGCAGCGTGGCCGCGGCGCGCAGGATGCGATCGTCGTCCCCCTCCGGCAGCACGATGCGGCGGCGGTCCCCGCGTGCGCGTTCGATGAGTCCGTACTGGAACATCAGCGGAGTCACCACGTGAGCCTCGGCGAGGCCGAGCTGCTCGGTGAGCTCGGCGATGTCGACATGCGCCTGGAAGAGGCCGAGCGCACGGTCATAGCGGCTGCGCGAATCGGCGGAGATGCGTCCGCGGGTGCTCATCACGCGCACCGCCGTGTCATAGGTGCCGAGATCCGTCGTGATGATCGGCACCGACGAGGCAAAGCCGTCGAGCAGTCGCACGATCGGCTCCGGCAGCGGGAACGGCCCGTTCAGGATGATGCCGGCGATGCGGGGGAAGGTGCCGGACGAATCGGCGAGCAGCGCAGCCAGCAGTACCTCGGTGCGGTCGGCGGGGATCACCACGACCGCCTCCTCGGTCAGTCGGGGCAGCACGTTCACCATCGACATGCCCGCGACGACGATCGTCAGCGCCTCCCTCGTGAGACGATCGTCGTCGCCCTTGAGCAGCGTGCCGTCGACGGCCGCGAGGATGCCACGGATCGACGGCGCGACGAGAGCACGGTCCTCGGGGATCGCCCATACCGGCGTGCTCTCCGCGGGGAGCGCGGCATGCACCGCCTCGATGATGGCGTCGAGCGCCTCCGGGTCGGCGCGGTTGACCGCGACGGCGAACAGCTCCGCCCGCTCCTCCGTCAACTCGGACAGGGCGAGCGCCGCGATCTGCGCGATCGCGGCGGCCGACCGCGCCGTGGTGGTCCCCAACTGCTCGGCCTGGCGCTGCTGGTCGCGACCGCTGAGAACGAGGAGCACCGGGGCTCCGAGGTTGGCGGCGATCCTGGCGTTGAAACCGAGCTCCGCAGGGCTGGCCACATCGGTGTAGTCGCTGCCGATGACGACGACGGCATCGCACTGGGCCTCGACCGCCTTGAACCGCGCGACGATGGTCGACAGGGCGCCCTCCGGGTCGGCCCTCACATCGTCGTAGGTGACGCCGATGCAGTCCTCGTAGTCGAGGTTCACCCCGTCGTGCGCGAGCATCAGTTCGAGGATCTCGTCGCGCGCGGTGACCGAGCGGGCGATCGGACGGAACACGCCCACCCGCGGCGAGACGCGCATCAGAGCGTCGAGCGCCCCGAGGGCGATCGTCGACTTTCCGGTATGGCCTTCGGCCGAGGTGATGTAGATGCTCTGCGCCACGACTTCAGCTTAGGCGCGGCATCCATGAACGCACCGAGCGTCTCACCGGGTCAAATGCCGCGACGTCACTCGCACGGTCCGGACATCGCATCGACGACCGCCGTGGCATCCGCCTGGAACCGCGAGTAGTAGTCGCGGTCGGTGTTGATCTGCACCCGGTGGATCGCGTGGGAGGGCTCCATCGTCTGCCAGTCCGGGAGCCGTCCGAGGCGATCGAAGAACAGCGTCGTCGCGGTCGCCGGATCCATCCGCTGCTCCACGCTTCCCCACCACTCCTGCTGCTGGAAGAGTCCGATGCTGGTCGTCCGGGTTCCATCGGGGTTGGTGAATCCGCGCGTCTCCCAGTCGCCGTAGTCGATGTTGCGCAGGCTGCTCTCCCCCATCGCCGTCATCACCCCGAGGATCTGCCCCTCACGCGCGTAGCCGAGAACCGCGGCGGTGCGGATGATGGTGGCCGCGTTCTCGAGCTGCTCACCACTCCATCCCTCGATGCCCTCCGCAGGAAACGTCTGCGGGCGGTCGATGCAGATCGGCGCGGGATCGCGCGCGAGCCCCAGGGGGATGAGCACGAACAGACCGACGGCGACGACGACGGCGCCCCCGGAGATCAGGATGCGCTGCAGGATCTTCCGCCGGCGCAGACGATTCGCCGCCTGCCGTCGCGCGCCGGGACCGCGGCGTTTCCTGGTCTTCTTGGTGTTCGTCGTGCTCTTCGTGCGCGTGCCTCTGGTTGCCGGCTTCTTCGTCGCCGGCCTGCGTCCGGCCCGCGATGCCGGTGCGGCGTTCATGGCGCGAGGGCTCCGCCGGTTCGCGGCCGGCGGCCGGCGAGGGCGGCGATGCCACCTCCGATGGCCCCGAACAGATGCCCCTGCCAGGAGATGCCGTCGGCCACACCGAAGACGCCGGCCAGCATCGAGCCGCCGTACAGCGCGATCACGACGATCGCGATCACGGCGTACAGGATGCGGTGCGCCACACGGCCGGGGGCGAACACCCGCATCACGACGTACCCGAAGTAGCCGAAGACCAGCCCCGACGCCCCGACCGTCAGAGTGCCGGGAGCGTTGAACATCCAGGTGCCGATGCCCCCGACGACGGCGACGATCGCGGTGACGGTCCAGAACCGTCGCGTGCCCTCGACCGCGACGAGACAGCCGAGCACCAGGAACGGGACGGAGTTCGCGATGAGATGCTGCCAGTTCGCGTGCAGGAGCGGCCCGAGCACGATGCCGCCGAGTCCGGAGACGTCCCAGGACCGCAGCCCGAATCCGGTGAACGAGCCGGGGAGGATCGCGTCGGCGAACTGCACGACCCACATCGCGACGAGCAGCAGCACCGGCGAGGCGAATCGGCCGAGCGGATGCTGCGTCTGCGGCGGCGGGGTGACGGTCACCGGACGATTGTCGCAGGTGCACCCACGAGAGGGCTGTGCGCCCGGGGCGAGAAGCCCGCACACGAACGAGACGCCCGCACAAAGAAAATGACTCTCCGCGCACCCAGCAGAGCCCGGTTACCCTTGCTGCGTTTCCGCCCTGGGGGAATTGGCCTGGATGCCGCCACGCGGAGAGCCGTCAACCATCCTAACCCGACCGGCGCGATGGTCCGAACCGCGCACGTCTCCACGTGCATCCTCAGGGGAACCTGCCAGAGCGGCGCACCCCGTGCAGGGTTACGATCGAGTCACGCGCACCGCAGCGCCGACGTGAGAGGGAACGCATGCCAGAGAACGCCCCCCTGACCCCGGTATCGATGGATGCCGAGAGGTTCGCCGCACAGACGTCTGCGATCCTCGGCTCGATCGGCCAGGTCATCGACGGCAAGCCGGACGCGGTGCGCAGCGCTCTCGTATGCCTCCTCGCCGAGGGGCACCTGCTGATCGAAGACGTTCCAGGGGTCGGCAAGACCATGCTCGCCAGGGCCCTCGCCGCGAGCGTGGATGCGACGGTGCGCCGCATCCAGTTCACGCCCGATCTGCTGCCCGGCGACGTCACGGGGGTGTCCGTCTACAACCCCGTGGATCGCGAATTCGAATTCAAGCGCGGCGCGGTGTTCGCGCACATCGTGATCGCCGACGAGATCAACCGCTCCTCCCCCAAGACGCAGTCCGCTCTGCTGGAGGCGATGGAGGAGGGGCAGGTCACCGTCGACGGCTCTACGCACCTGCTGCCCCAGCCGTTCCTGGTCGTCGCGACCCAGAACCCGCTGGAGATGGAGGGGACCTACGCCCTGCCCGAAGCGCAGCGCGATCGGTTCATGATGCGGATCTCGATGGGGTATCCGGATGCCGCCGCCGAGGCTCTCATGCTGCGCCAGCGTGATGTCGTCAGCCCCCTCGCGGCTGTGTCGCCCGTCGCCGACGCGGCGTCCATCGCCCACCTCATCGCCTGGGCGCGCTCGGTGCACGTGGCCCCCGCGCTCGAGGAGTACGCTGTCGCGCTCGCCCAAGCCACCCGCTCCGACCCGAACCTGCATCTCGGTGCGAGCCCTCGGGCCACCCTGCAGCTGGTCAGGGCCGCGAAGGTGTGGGCTGCTCTCGACGGACGCGAGTACGTGATCCCCGACGACATCACCGCGCTGCTCATCCCTGTGCTGGCGCACCGCCTGCTCCCGGCCAGGGGCGCACATCGCGCCGGCGCGCAACCGGTCGAGGCCGCCCTCACCCAGATCGTCGAGCGGGTGCGTGTCCCCGTCGCGACGCGTTCCTGACAGACCTCATCATGCGAAGACGTCGATCCCTCACCGGCCGCGGTGCCGGAGCGCTCGTCGCCGCGCTCGGCTGCATGATCGCCGCGAACCTCCTCGGCACGCGCGTCCTGCTCTACATCGGCGTGCTGCTCGCGGCCGTCACGCTCTTCTCCCTCATCGCGGTGCGATTGCCACGACGATCCGGAACGGTCACCCGCCAGATCTCGACCGATCTGCTGACCGTGTCCGAGACGTCACGAGTGACGGTGCGGTTCTCGCTGCGAGCGATCCGGGTGCCGCGGGGGCTCTGGCACGATGTGCTCCCCGACGCGGTCTCCGGAGACTCCGGCGGTGAATATCCCCCCGAGACCGGCCAGCTGACGTACCTCATCACCGGTGTTCGACGCGGCGTCTGGCCCCTCGGGCCGCTGATGCTGCGCACAGTCGACCCGTTCGGTCTGGCGCAGCGCGAGCAGGCATTCGGCGAGACGAGGAGCGTGACGGTCGTTCCCGAGGTGTTCGCGCTCGCCCCGCTGGCCGTGCGTGTCGGTGCCGCCGGCGGCACCGCGCACACCTCCTCCACCCGGCTCGGGCAGGGAAGCGACAACCTCTCGCCCCGCGGATACATCCCGGGCGACTCGATGCGCCGTATCCACTGGCGGGCGACCGCGCATCGCGGTCAGTTGATGGTGCGTCAGGAAGAGGAGGAGTCCAGCCCCGACGCAGTGGTCGTGCTCGACCGCAGCGGGCGCCGTTGGGACGCACCGGGCACCGACGAGGATCCCGCCTTCGAAGCAGCGGTCTCCCTGTGCGCCTCCGCGGCCGTGCACCTCGCATCGGAGGGGTACAGCGTCGACGTTCTCGACAGCGCAGGAACGCTGCTCGGCGCGCTTCGCGGGCATGAAGACGATCGCGACGGTCTGCTCGCTGCGCTCGCGACGGTCACCCCGCGCGGAGAGAGCCGTGACCTGATGGCGCTCGTCGGCGGCACCCCGCCCGGTCCGCTCGTCTACATCACGGGCCGCCTCGACGAGGAGGATGCGGCCCTGCTGCGTTCAGCAGGTGCCGCTGCACCGATGCTGTTCAGCACAGAGCTGCTCCCCGGCGCCACCGAGGCCTCCGTCCGCCATGGATGGACGGTGGCCCCACTCGGGGACGACATCCCCGCGGCGTGGGAAGACGCCGTCTCTGCCCGGATCGGGGTCGGCGATGTTCCGCGCTGAGCAGGCCCCGCCGGCGCCGACCGTCGCCACGCGCAGGCCGGCCTTCTGGCACCGCGACCACGAGGAGCCGGCCGGCATCGTCGGCCCCGGCGCACTCGCGGCGATGGCGGCGCTCACGGCGATGTGGCCGTTCACCTCGGTGATCGGCCCCGGGGCGTGGTCCTTCACCGTGATCGCCGTGATCGTCGCCGTGGCGGGCACCGGGATGCTGACGCGACACCTGCTGCGGCGACGAGCGGCGTGGGCGCAGGACATCGTCACCTTCGCCGTGCAGATCGTGGTCGCCATCGCCGTCGTGACGCTGCTCGTGGCCGGCGACACCGCCATCTTCGGGATCGTCCCGACATCGGCGACGCTGACGCTGTTCGGCGTGCTCGGGGCCTCCGCCGTCGAGGCCGTGGTGTTCGGATCCGCGCCGTTGGATCCCTCCCCCGGCCTCGCTGCGGTGATGGGCATCGGCTTCGCGGTCGTCGCGATCCTCCTCGACCATCTCGTCGCGCATCGTTCGGCCGTGCTGGCCGTCCTCTTGACCGGCGTCATCGGTGCCGTGCCGATGATCGTCACGCTCGGCGACACGAACGTGGCCTGGTTCCTGCTCTTCGGCGCGGTCGCCCTGCTCCTCCTCCGCTACACCGCACGCCGGCATCCGGAATCCCCGCGCCGCTCGTCGACGTCGTTGGCCGTCGCGCTCGGAGCCGCCGCGCTGGCGACGACAGTGGCCATCGCCCCGATGATGCCCGTCACCGCGAGCCTCGCCGGCAACGGGGTCGGCGTCACGGTCGACGCCTCGCTGCGTCTCGGAGACGACCTGCGCCAGCCCAATCCGGTCGAAGTCCTCACCGTTGCCGCGAAAGGCGACACGGCACCGTACCTGCGTCTGACCACGCTCTCGCGCTTCGACGGCCGCGTCTGGCAGCCGGACGACGGCGACCTGCAGGCGCAGAACGACGGATTCGGTCCCCCGGAATGGGGCGAGGACATCGCGACGGAAGAACAGAACACCTCCATCCGCGTGCTGCGAATGTCGAGTTCCTGGCTCCCGGTGCCCTATCCCGCCACCGCCGTGCAGGGACTCAGCAATGCCTGGAGGATCGCCCCCGAGAATCGCACGCTGTACTCCCGCGGCGCGGACGCCGTCGGGAACGACTACACGGTCACGTCGTCGAGATTGATCCCCACCCTCGAGCAGATCCGCGCGATCGATGCCGCCGCCCCCGTCGTCGATCCCGATGCCGAACCGGTCGAGCTCCCCGGGATCATCGGTGAGCTCGCGGACGACGTGACCGCGGCGGCGAGCACCGACTACGACCGGCTCATCGCGCTGCAGAACTGGTTCCGCTCGCAGTTCGCCTACTCGCTGGAGACCCCGGTGGAGGAAGGCTTCGACGGCACCGGGGCGGAAGCCGTCGCGGAATTCCTCGAGGCGCGGTCGGGATACTGCGTCCATTTCGCGGGGGCGTTCGCGTTGATGGCGGAGAGCCTGGGCATGCAGGTGCGCATCGTCGTCGGATACCTTCCCGGTTCGCTGACCGACGAGAAGCGCGGCAGCGAGTCGGTGTTCTCCGTGACCAGCGACCGGCTGCACTCCTGGCCGGAGGTGCTGTTCCCCGGTATCGGATGGGTTCCGTTCGAGCCCACCGCGTCTCTGGGTGTGCCCACCGCCTTCCGTCCCGGAGCGACGCAGGGTGGAGGTGCCGGAAGCCCGTCCGCCCCGGCCCCGACCACGGCACCGCAGGCCGAGCAGACCTCGGGTCCCGAGATCGACCGCAACGATGCCGGCGGCGACGCGGCCAGCGGCGACGATCTGCGCCGCCTCGACCCGACGCCGGTGGTCTTCACAGCCCTCGGCATCGTCGTGCTGCTCCTGCTTCCCGCACTGATCCGGCTCGTGGAACGCCGAGCGCGGCTGAACAGGGCACGTCGAGGAGATTCCGCTGCGGCATGGGCGGAACTCCGGGACACCCTGATCGACCTGCAGATCCCGGTGTCTGACGCCGACACGCCACGCACGCGCGCGGCAGGACTGGTGCGGCAGAACGGCGTGGGGGCCGAGGCGATACGACACCTCACCGATGCGGTCGAGCGCTCGAACTACGCCCGCCCCGGCGAGGCGACGGACGACCTCGCCGAGCCGTTGGGCGACGTTCTCACGAGCCTGCGGCAGAGCGCCGATCGGGCCACCAGGGTGCGGGCCGTGCTGATCCCGCGTTCCCTGTACGCCCCGAGAGCCGCCGAGCCCGGTGTGACGATCTGACCCGTCAGGCAGCGTGAGAGGTGCAGGGCACAGCGCCGCACTCCTCGCACACCACGAACTGCGATCGGCACGAGAGATCGGGGCAGTTCGCGGTGCGCTTGGTCGCCGCCCCGCATCCTACGCATTCTCCGATGACCGCGGCATGGTCGGAGAAGTCCACGGAGCCCCGGCCGTCGAAGACGTAGAGCGATCCGTCCCACAGGCCGTCGTCGCCGTACTTCTCGCCGTATCGGACGATGCCGCCCTCGAGCTGGTAGACCTCACCGAACCCGCGGGCGGTCATCAGACTCGACAGCACCTCGCAGCGGATGCCGCCGGTGCAGTACGTGACCACGGGCTTGCCCTTGAGGTCGTCGTAGACGCCCGAATCGAGAAGCTCGACGAAATCCCTGGTCGTCTCGGTGTCGGGGACGACCGCGCCACGGAAGCGTCCGATCTGCGCTTCGAGCGCGTTCCGACCGTCGAAGAACACCACATCGTCGCCACGTTCGTCGATCAGACCGTGCAGTTCTTCGGGCGTCAGACGCGTGCCGCCGCCGACGACGCCGTTCTCGTCGACGCGGAGCTCACCGGGCGCACCGAACGACACGATCTCCTCGCGCACCTTGACGCTGAGCTTGGGGAAGTCGAGGCTTCGTCCCTCGGCGTCCACACCGGTCCCCTCGCTCCACTTGATGTCGGCGTCGGCGAACGGACGGTATGAGCGGAACGAGCGCAGCCATTTCTTCAGCGCGCCGATGTCGCCGCCGAGGGTGCCGTTGATGCCGTCCTTCGAGATGAGCAGACGTCCGCGCAGTCCGAGCGCCTCACCGAGGTCTCGCTGCCAGACGCGGATGGCATCGGGATCGGCAAGAGGAGTGAAGGCGTAGAAGAGGACGATCTTGGGTGTTGCCACCTAGGGATCCTACGTCGTCTCCGCGCCGACATCACGCTTCATGAAAGCCGCTCCCCCGGCGAGGAGCGCGGCGAGCACCCAGCCTGCGGTCGCCCAGAGCGCCAGGGAGCTCTCGAGAAGATCGTTCCGCGGGATGCCCATGGCTGACACGTCGAATCCGAGGGCTCGGAGCATCACGAGGGGCGGGAGATAGCCGGCGCCGGAGCTCCAGAACATCGTGAGAAGCAGCGCCCCGCTCATCGACATCGACACCACGAAGAGAGCGACGAGATGAACCTGTACGACGACTCCCAGCCCCATCCCCCAGAGCCCGGCGACCGCCCCGAGGGCGAGAGTCGATGCCACAGTCGCTCCATCGAGGGTCGCACCGCCCCGGGACACGTTCAGCGCGATCTGCCCGACGACGACGACGGTGAGCGCCACGATCGCCCCTCCCAGAGCGGCCGTCGGCATCCTGGCGACGAAGATCGTCCACCGGGGCAGCATCATCAGACGTTGCGCGATGACACCGTCCCGGCGGTCGATCGTGTATCGGAAGGAGCCGTAGACCGCCGCGAGGACCGCTCCGTACGTCGCGAGCACGACGGTGAAAGACTCGGCGAACGCGGATCGGACGCCCGCCGGGGCCTCCGCGAAGTCGGGCGGAATACTCGTCGCCACGGCGAGCGACATCAGCAGCGCCGCTGCCACCATCCCGAGGAGGACCACGTCACCGGCGAAGCTGCGCGCCTGCGCGCGAAGCGCCCGGCCGATCACGCGGCTCCCCGACGTCCCCTGAACCAGGCGATCACGACGAGAGCTGCGGCCCAGACGAGCCCGACACCGAGTGCGGGCGCGAACTCGAGCAGTCGCCCCTGGTAGCCGGGAACACCCAGCGCGGCGAGTGCCAATCCGGGCGAGAACTTCGCCACCTCCGGCGCCGTGCGCACGAGTGCGAGCTCCACGACCATCGGAAAGATGAGGACGATACCTGCCGTCAGGTAGTAGTTGCGGGTGATCCAGCCGACGGACACTCCGATCAGTGCACCGAGGACCGCGCCGGCCAGCGCGCCGGCATACAGCTGCCACGACTCCGGTGTGAGAGCGAGCGCCAGTCCGTTCCGGATCAGGATCACGGAGACGCCCCCTGTCCAGAGGACGAAGATGCACACCGACAGCGCGACGGCGGCCAACACCGCCGCGACGAGCTTTCCCCCGAAGACGCGACGGAAGCCGACCCCGGTGAGCGTTCTGTCCATCGAGCCGTAGTAGTACTCCCGCGTGACGGAGTACGCACCGACGAACGCCGCGGAGACGACCGACCAGGCGAGCGGCTCCAGCAGGCGCGCGGTGGCCGTGCCGGGATCGACACCGGCGAACTCGAAGCGGGAACCGTCGGAGACGAGCACGAATACCGGCATGAGCAGGGCCACGAGATAGACCGGCAGGACGGAGAGTCCGCTCACTGCACGCAGCGCTTCGCTGCGGATCGCGTTCCTCATGCTGCCGCTTCTCCCACGAGATCGAAGTACTTGCTCTCGAGGGAGTCGCCGTCGTCCGTGACGAGGTCGTGCAACCGCCCCGCGAAGAGTGCACGGCGCTTGATCACGACGACCTCGTCCACGAATTGCTCGAGTTCCGCCAGCTGATGGCTGGCGACCAGCACGGTGCCGCCGCGTTCGGCGAAGCTCCGCAGGAACCGGCGAAGCCACCGGATGCCGTCGGGGTCGAGCCCGTTCGCCGGCTCGTCCAGGATGAGCGTCCGGGGTGAACCCACAAGAGCGGTCGCCAACCCGAGCCTCTGTGCCATCCCCGTCGAGAACGTCTTCACGCGACGGTCGGCATCCGCGGCGAGCCCCACCTCCTGGAGCACCTCGTCGACACGGTCCCGGGGTGCGCCGGCCGCGAGGCGGGAGATCTCCAGGTGCCGTCTCGCCGTGATGCCCAGCTCGAAGCCGAACCCGTCCATATGAACGCCCACGTGCGATGCGGGGTTGTCGAGCGCGGAGAACGGCGCACCGTCGATGACGCAGTCGCCACTGGTCGGAGTGATCAACCCCACCAGTGCCCGCAGCGTCGTCGACTTTCCCGCCCCGTTCGGGCCGAGGAGTCCGACGACCGTCCCCCGCGGCACGTCGAACGACAGTTCCTCGACGGCCGTTCGGCGCCCGTACCTCTTCGTGAGTCCTCGGACTTCAATCGCGTGGTCGCTCATTCTCTTCCTCTTCTTCTCTCTCGCCCTGGAGCGCTGTCAGCGGCAGCATCACGCCTCTCGCCCAGAGCGCCTGCCACAGGTCCGTCTCACCGAGCTCGACCCGCGCCTGACCCGTCGGGGGCAGGCCGTCGCTCTTCCCGGCGACGAGCACCTCGGCGACGACCACCGCAGGGATCGCCACCCCATCCGCCGTCACGGGAAACAGCGCGTCGAGTGGCACCGTCGTCGGCGTCGGAGGCAGCGGCCTGGCTGTGCCCTCTCCCACCGGCACGTTCGCGACCATGCCACTGCTCATCAACACGACCGGGGCGCCCGCCGGCACCTCCGCCTCGGTGTCGGCGCCTGCGCCTGCGCCTGCTCCTGCGCCTGCGCCTGCTCCTGCGCGAAGGAGCATCACCCGGCCCCCGTCTACGGAGAAGCCGAGCGTGTCGGTGACGGGTACGCGGATGAGGGCTCCGGCGGTCACGATGCTCGCGACCACCACCGCCCCGACGCACACGAACCGGAGCCGGGAGACACCCGAGCGGAGGACTCGCCGCAGGGCTTTCGCCAGCAGAGCCACACCGACGAGGACGACGACGGCTTCCAACACGACCACCAGCAGGCCGAGGACCGGTCCTCCTCCGGCGAGCGCTTGAGCGGTGCGTGCGACGGCGAACACGACCATCACGACCGGGGCGGCAAGACTGGCGAGGCCGAACGGAACGCTCCACGCGGTGTCCAGGGCTCTGCCGATCCGCCGACCGCCGAACAGGAATCGGGTCAGGAAGTTCGAGGCGTCGCGGATGGCGCGTCCCCGGAGGTTCGGCTCGTCGAGCGCGCTCATGAGTGCGATGTACCCGTCGAACCGCACGAACGGGATCAGGTTGACGATGACGACGGCGATGCAGGAGAGAGCGAGCAGCAGCATCGCCCTGTCGGTCTCCGGCTGCGGAAGCGCGAGAGCGGCGATGAGCGCGACGGCGGCGATGACCGCATGCACTGCGGGGCCGGCCAACGCGATCGCCACGCGTTGCGATCTCTTCGGGAGGCGCCAGCCGTCGGTCACGTCCACGAAGAACGCGGGGGTGAGGTAGAAGAGCATGAAGCCGGCACGACGGGGGCTCCCGCCGAAGCGGGCGAGGGTGAGTCCATGGGCGGCCTCATGGAGCAGCGTCGCGAGCGAGAGCACCGCGATCAGGATCAGCAGGCCGGTCAAGGGCATCGGCGTGGTCAGGACGCTCAGCAGGTCCCGCGCCTGAACGATGGCGGCCACGAGCCCTCCGCCGAGCAGCACCACCACCGATGCCAGGACCACCCGAGCCGGCAGCCGGACGATCACACGATCCGCGCGCCGGAAGAGGGCGGGAGCACGGAGCGTCGCGATCTGCAGGGTGAATGGCGGGCGGTAGGTCAGCCGCCCGGGCGGGAGGATCGCGTCGCCCTTCAGGAGTCCGCTGGCGCGGAAGCGCTCGGCGAGGTCGAGGAAGTCCTCCAGCGATTCGGATGCGGCGAAGCGCAGGTGCAGGTCGCGGAGCGCGGTCTCGCCGTTCATCGCCGAGAGCAGGTCGGCGACCGACCGGGACACCCTCGACGACGGCACTCCGTGGATCGTCGCTATCCATGCCCTGTCGTCGGCCCCTTCCTCGAAAGCGACACCGGAGGCGAGGCTCGGGCATGCATCGGCAGAGAGCCGAACCCTCGCGCGGGAGCCGCGTCGACGCGGGGAGTCAGCCGGTGGCATCGTCGTCCACCGTTCCCGAGGATCCCGCCCACGACGTCGTGAGCAGGAGGATCTCCACCCCGCGGTCGGTGCGGACGGGCGACACGGCAGGTGCCGCGAAGCCCGCGTCGACGAGCTCCCCGGCGAGGACGTCATGGCCGAGCACCTGCAGGCGGCTCGTGAGCACCGTCGCTTCGAGGCCGGCCGCGATGTCGGCGACGCGCACCCAGTTGACCACTCGCGCCGCTCCGCCGTCTTCCATCTGCTGCGCGAAGAGGTAGGTCTCCTCGCCCTGCGGACCGGGGACGCCGATCTCCTGCGTTCTCGACACCGCCAGGCTCTGCGCCGCCGCGCCTCCCGCGACGGTGAAGGCGAACACGCCTCCCGCGGCGAGGTGACGACGCACACTCCCGTACAGGAGCGAGCGCCCCGCACGATCGAGCAAGGTGATGGATGTGGCGCCGATGATCACGAGACCGTATCGCCGCCCCAGGGAGAAGTCGCGCATGTCCGCCACGACGCACTCCACCGTCGATCGCGCAGGAAGCGCTCGACGCAGGTGGGAGAGCATGTCGTCGGAGAGATCGATCGCGGTGACCTCTCTTCCCGTTCTCACCAGCGGAACCGTCAACCTCCCGCCGCCCGCGGCGATGTCGAGGATGGGGTCGTCGGTCTTCCTCGCGAGCGCCAGCACCTCTCGAATCTCTGCACGGTCGGTACCGACCAATCGCTCATAGAAGTCGGTGCCCTCCCCGGAGTACAGATCCAGCTCCCGGGGAACCGCGCCCGCGGTCTCGAGCCGCGCCGATACTGCTTCGGTGATCAAACCGGACATTCACACATCGCCTCTCAACGGGAGCGATGGGGTGCGGGCGGGCATGCTCCACCCGCACCCCGGGGATTAGGTTGCGATCGCTGCCGCGCCGCCGATGATGGCAATGATGTAGCTGGCGTGCTCCCACCATTCCAACGGTGCGTCGATCTGTTCGAGTTCCGTGAACTCCAGAGACGTCATCTGCAATCTGCACCTCCTTCTCGAGCTGTCGGTCGCCGCCCTATGTCAGGGCGAGAATTCCGATGATGACTCCCACGGCGAATCCTCGGATGTAGTCGTCGGTGTCGTTCAGGGCTTCCATGGCCTCGAGTTCCGTGAACTCGAGCGTCGGCGTTGCGGTGTGCATCTTCACCTCCCTTCCGTGTCGCTGCGCGTGCCAGGGATCAGGTCGCCGCGGCTGCGCCGATCCCGATGAGGACCAACGCCCCTATCGCGCCCTGATAGAAGCTCTCCCAACTGGGGGCCTCCATCGTTTCCAGCTCCTGGAACCGGATACTGCTCTCGACTTTCTCGCCCATCTAATTCACCTCCTTCGCAACAGACATCGGAGGTCGGCGATCAGGGCCGACCAGCTCAGAACTCCACCGGGAATCGTGGAGCACGACACGGAAGTCGTCTGCGAGGAGGCCCGGCAGCATCGGGTGGCGTCTTCCCCACGCCCTCTCTGTGGCGACGGAGATGCGGTCGATGTCATCGGGGCTCGGTGTCGGAGCGCGCTCGATTCCCCACCGTTCGATCAGGGCCTCGATGCCCGTCGGCGGGTCCAGCGGCAATGCCATCCCGCCCACGACGTTCACCCAGAAGTCCTGGAGACTCTGCCGGTCTCCCCAGCGCACGTCTCCTGCGCAGATCCGCCGCCAGACCGCGCCGATGACCGCCGCCGTGGCGATGATCTTGCGGACCCCCAGCACGAAGGCGATCTCGTTCGCCGCATACCAGTGGCGCGCGCTGTAGGGGTCCGGCCCCCGCAGCGCCGCGCTGCGCTGGGTCGCCGCGCTGAGTCGAGCGAGACGCATCCTTCCCCCGCGCGAGTCCGGGTCACGGGTGGCGGAATCGAGGACGGCTCTCCCGAGCGCGACGGCGTCTCGGTTCTGCCGCGCGCTCCTCCGCGAGCTCGTCGAGGCGCCCGCTACCCGGAGGAAGGCTTCCAATGCTCCCTCCCGGACGGCGGCGTGCGTCAGCGAAGCCAGATTGCCCGGATCGATGATCGCGTGGCGAGGCCTCAGGGCAAGACCGACGATGAGCCGGTATCCGCTGTCGTTCCTGAGCACTCCGACGCTGTTGGTCTCCGACGAGGTGCCGAGCGTCGTCGGCACGGCGATGATGTCGACGGGTGGCAATGCGTGGGGAAGGAGAGTCAGCGCCGACCTCGACGCATGCCCGATGGCGAAGTCGAACACCCGCCCCCGAGCGAGAGCGAGCGCGGCGATCTTGCTGGCGTCGAGAACGGTTCCGCCGCCGACCGCGACGATGACGCTCGGCGATCGACGCACGATCTGTCGGGCCAGTTCGACGACTGCAGCGACGTCGACCGACGACGCATCGATCTGGATCGTCGTGGTCCGGCGCCCGGACGGGAGGGCAACCGGTACCGCCGAATCCACGATCATGAGGCTCTCTCGGTCGGCCGTGAGGTGCTTCGTCAACCGGCCGGTGGCCCCTTCCCCCTGCCACAGGGTGGGAAGTCGACCGAACTCCGCGGTCATCCCTGCACTCCCCGGGCCAGGCCTGCGCGTACGGCCACGTCCACGGCGAGAAGCTCCTCCGCAGTGAATCCGTAGGCCGGGATCAACTCGATGGAGCTGGGGCCCGGTTGCACCAGGACGCCGTTGTCCGCGATCGCGGAGACGACGCGAAGAATGTCGGGCCCAGAGAGCGGGCTCTCGTCCGCGTGGCGGAGCCCGAGTCCCAGGAAGCACCCGCGTCCGGTGATCTCCGCGACCACACCGTCCGCCTCCCACTCGGCCGCGAGGCGAAGCAGGTCGATGCCCAGTGCCTGAGCGGTCGACTCCACATCGATGCGGCGCAGTTCCTCGATCACGGCGAGGATCGCCGCCGCACAAGCCGGCGTCCCCGCCTGGGTCTCGCCATGCACGAACGTCCACCCGCCCCGCACGAACTCCGAGGCGACCCGTTCCCCCACCAGGAGCGCCGCCGCACCCATCGCCCCGTTGGTCAGCGCCTTCGAGAGGATGAGGATGTCCGGTGCCGCAGCCCACCTGTCGGTGGCGAACATCGTCCCGGTGCGGCCGAAGCCCGTCGCGACCTCATCGGCGACGATCAGGAAGCCGTACTCCTCGCGCAGTGCGAGCAGACGCTGGACGAACGCCTCAGACAGCGCGTAGGCGCCGCTGCCCAGCACGGGTTCGACGACGACCGATGCCACGCGCGCCCCCTCCCGCTGCAGCAGCCGTTCGAGCTCCTCGCCGTCGTCGCTGTGGGATACATGCCGCACCGACCGGCGGTCGACGGCGTAGACGGATTGGAGGAGGTCGTCCCCACTCAGGGCGTGACTGCCGTATGCCGTGCCGTGATAGCTGCCTTTCAGGCCCACGATCAACGAGCGGGACGCGAGCCCCTTCTGCGCCCAGTACTGCCTGCCCAGCTTCATCGCCGCGTCGTTCGCCGCCCCTCCCGAGGTCGAGAAGATGACGCGGCGGTAGCGGACGGGGTCCGCGAGCTCGATCAGCGCTTCGGCCGCGCGCTGCGCGTACTCATGGGGCGCGCGGAACAGCGAGAGATAGGAGGCATCGTGATTCGCCCTGTTGACGGCCTCGACGACCGTCGGGTTGCCGAACCCGAGAGGGACGTTCCAGAGACCGCTCGTCGCGCAGAGACGTGTGGATCCGTCAGCGAACTCGATCAGGTTCCCGGCAGCGCCGACGGCGACGCGCTCCGGTGCGAAGGTCGAGTCCGCGGGGAGCATCGAGGTCCACAGCGCGTGCGGCGATGTCATCCTTCGGCCCCGTTCGTCCCGTCAGCGGATCCGGTACGCCGGCCCGTGTGGACGTTGAGAGCGGTGCGGGCTTGCAGGCACAGGTCACGCGCGTCCGGTGACGATGTGCCCCGCAGCCGGGCCACGCGCTCGGTGGCGATCTCGATCGTGCTCGACGTCTGTATCACCGCGATGACCCGGGCCGTCGATGGCGTGAGCAGCTGGCGGCGCAGGGTCCCGGTGTCTGCGAGCATGAAACCGGCGGCGGTCTCGAGCAGAAACGGATCCGCAGTCAACGGTTCGGCATCCGAGAGGTCGTCGTCGATCGGGAACCAGCCGAATCCCGAGACCCGGGCGGCGCCGTTCTCTGCGCGGAGCATCTTCATGAGGTCCGTCGCCTTGAGGTAGCGTCCGATCCACTCCCGCCTCGCGAGGTCGGCGGCGAACCCATCCCCCGTCGCGACCTCTCCCAGCGCCGCGGCCCGGGGCAGCGGGATGGCGAGAACGGACGGCAGGTCGTCGACGGTGCCGATGGTCCGCCCCTGCACGCCGATGCCGACACTGCCGTCCGCACCCACTCGCAGCGCCTTCGGAGTCTTCATCTCCCTCGGGCAGTCCAGGGCGTCGCGGTCCGCGAGCAGCACCCGTGGGTCGATCAACGCCGAGGGAAAGACCCCGGTTCGGCGAGCGAGCTCCGCATCCTCGAGGAAGGCCTGCCCGCTGGATGCGTCGAAGAAGCGCACCACGGTGGGGCCGACGATCTGGACGAACGCAGCAGCGACATAGTCCTGGAGTTCGACGCCGTGTTCGCCGAGGAACAGCTCGTCACCCGCTTCTCGCAGTGCGCCTCGGTAGCGCACCACGCTGCCGAGACCGTCGTACATCCCACTCTCCACCGGCAGGAGGACCACGTCGTCGCCGCGCGCCACCTTCGCGACATCGGCTGCCGGAGCCCCGCTCTCGAGGAGAAACACTCGCGAGTGCCCCTCCCCCTGCCCGGTGATCCATGCGCGGAGTGCCCGCGCTCCGCTGACTTCCCCTGTTTCCACCCGCTCACCGTCGTGCATCACAGTCCCGCCTGCCCGCCCGCGGCGGGATCGAGGCCGACCACCGCCAATCGGCATCGGACCTCCTGCACCAGGGAGGCGACGCTGCTCGTCCCCCTGCCGAGCTCGGCCGCCAGCAATCCGACCGCCGCGGACTCGTCCGCCGTCGCGATCAGGCATTCCGCCGCGCGTGCGCTGTCGATGCCGAGCCGGATCCCGCGCCGGCTCACGGGATCGATCAGCATCCACTCCTCGCCGTCGCCCGTCAGCAGGTACGGGACGCGTGGTGAGACGACTCCCGGAAGCGCGGCGAGTTCGTCGAGAGCCCGCACGAGGTGTCCGCCGAAGCCGGAGATGGCGGGGCGACTCGGAACTCCCGCCCATCGACGCAGCAGGTCAATCGCGCCGATGTACCGTGCGATCCACGGCCGGTCGTCGAGATCGGCCTCCAGCATCCCGCGGTCGACGACGCGCGCGAACGCCCGCCCTCGGCCGGCGCCTTCTCCTGCGCGGGCCTCGATGTCTGCCCGCCCGTCGCCCACCTCGCCGAGCAGGAGCCCGTCGGGCCCGTCCCTGTACTCGCCTTCCGCGGTGACGTGCACGCGGGGCAGGGCCTCTCCCTCGCGGCCGGAGCCGAGGAATGACGGCAGGGAGTCGAGCAGAACCGTGCTGCTGAGCAGCGGATCGATGAAGATCCCGGAGTCCTTCGCCGTATCGGCATCGCTCAGGAACGCGGCCACGCCCGCGGCGTTGCACTGCCGGAAGAGAGTGGGCCCGACGATCGGAAGGAAGGGAGCCGCCACGTACTCCCGGAGTTCGAACGTCTGCCCGCCGTCGAACATGATCCGATCGCCGGGCTCGCGCAGAGCACCGTCGTAGGGGATCACCCGGGAGTCGCTGCTCATGACGACACTGCCCGCGGGAGCGAACACGATGTCGTCGAGGCGGGTCTGGCTCAGCACCGCACCGACGTGGTCACCCGCCTCGACGAAGAACACGGCGCCCGTGACGAGGTTCCGTCTTCCGCTGACGCACTGTTCGAAGGCCGTCGTGGTGCGGTGGCGGTCTCGCGCCGTCGTGATCGAGCTCGCGTCCATGCTCCCCCTCTGGACACCGCACCCCCAGCGAATGCGATCCGTCCTCACATGAGGCTATACAGGTGACGTGTGACGTGCAATATTTCACATCGGTGGACGTTCAGGTCGCGGACCCCAGAGGCCTGTCACGTCGTCGTCCTCGCATCGGATAGGATGGACAGGTTGTTCCCTGGTGACGTGTCCGAGCGGCCGAAGGAGCACGCTTGGAAAGCGTGTGTTGTGCAAGCAACCGCGGGTTCGAATCCCGCCGTCACCGCCAAAAGTGAAAGAGCCTCCGCGCCAGCGGGGGCTCTTTCACTTTTTATCGAGCACCGGGGATTCGGGGAGGAGCGAGCACAGCGAGCACCGGAGTCCCGCCGTCACCGCCAAAAGTGAAAGAGCCTCCGCGCCAGCGGGGGCTCTTTCGCTTCGCCCACGCGATCGTTCGGCGTTCAGTCGTCGAAGCGCACGCCGTAGATCTGTCCGCCGGGCTCGGCCGGGAGACGCGTCATCCCGAGCCGTTCGTAGAAGGCGGCGGCTCCGGTGTTGTTCGGATCGATGCCCAGGTGCAGCCCGCGCACTCCGCGTCGGGTCAGCTCGGCGAACAGCGTTTCGATGAGCTGGCGACCGAGCCCCTGACCCTGGGTCTCGGGAAGCAGGTCGATGTGCAGATGGGCCGGGTGATCCGCGACGTTCGGCTCGATGCCGGCGGCGCGGCTGTAGCCGTAGTCGATCATCCGATCCTCCCGCGTGACCACCTCCGCCGGCCGGGGGTGGCGACCCTCGAGCGTGGGCCACCACTCCTCGCGGAACCAGGTGTAGAAGGCGTCGGTGTCGTCGGTCGCGACGATGTAGCCGATCGTGCGCTCGTCATCGCTCTCGACCACCCAGGCGAGGTCGGGATGACGCTCGGCATAGGGGACGGCGAAGAGGTCGCCCCACAGCGAGTCGTCGGAGAGGACGCCGGTCGCATCCGCCCCGGCGTCGGCCGTCTTCACGCAGATCTCATACAGTGCGGCACGATCGGTGGGGCGGTACGGACGGATGCGAGACACGACGACTCCTCTGGGGACGGGTCTTCTCAGCCTATCGGCGCCTCGACCGCCGACTTCTTCTGCTGCACCCACGGGAGCAACCAGGCGGCGAGCACCAGCACCACGCCGGCGCCGACCAGGGCGCCGCCGAGGGTGTCGCTGGCCCAGTGCACCGAGAGGAAGGTGCGCGAGAGCGCCATCGCGAGCACCCACGCCGCACCCACGATCGCGACCCAGACGCGCGGGAACAGCACCCAGAGCACGAGGGCGATCGTCGCGGCGTTCGCCGTGTGCCCGGAGGGGAACGAGCCGTAGTCGCTCACCACGAGCATGTCGTCGGGCCGCGCCCGCCCGAAGAGCTGCTTGAGCAGTTGCACGCCGGCGGCACTGGCGGCGAAGCAGAGTGCCGCGAACAGCGCGCCACGCCAGCGCCGTGCGAGCACGAGCGCCAGGATCGCCAGCAGCGGCACCCCGAGGATCGCGACCCAGCCGCCGCCGATCCAGTTCAGAACGAGGGCGAAGTCGACCATCCAGTCCGCGCGAACCCCGGCGATCGTCTCGTTCCACCAGTGGTCGAAGCCCGGAGTCTGCGGGTAGGCGAACACGACCACGGCGCCCAGGACCGTTGCGAGCGCGAGGAGGCCCACTCCCCACCACAGCAGCATGCGCCTGTTCATCGTCCTATTCTGTCGGACGACACCTGAAGACTCAGGGAGCGAGCATCCCGACGGTGCGCGGGCGCACGACGAACCACAGCGACAGGATGCCGATCGCGGCACAGCCGACCATGACGGACGCCATGGTGGTCGCGGTGATCCCGGCGTCGTGCGAGAGCCAGCCGACGACGGGCGAGATGAGCCCGGCGACGCCGAAGTTCGTCGCGCCGATGATGGATGCCGCGGTTCCCGCGGCCTTCCCGTGGCGGTCGAGCGCCAGCACCTGCACGTTCGGGAATGTGAAGCCACAAGCAGTCATGAAGACGAACAGCGGGATCACCGTGCCCCACAGGCCGAGGCCGAGCTGGTCGGTGACGATGATCGCGACGCCGGCGAGCAGCAACACTGCGGTCGAGTAGGCCATGACCCACTGCGGTCCGAAGCGTGCGGCCAAGCGGGAGGCGGTCTGCACGCCGACGACCACGCCGAGCGAGTTCACGGCGAAGAGCAGACCGTACTGCTGTGCATCGAGCCCGTGGGTCACCTGGAACAGGAACGGCGATGCCGACAGGTACGAGAACAGACCGGAGAAGGTCATCCCGCCGATGACGAGCACGCCGAGGAACACCCGGTCCGAAAGCACGGAGCGATATCGCTGCAGCATGGTGGCGCCACCGTGACCCTGGCGCCGGGCGACGGGCAGCGTCTCCGGGATGAACAGGATCGTCGACAGCAGCATGACCACGCCGTAGGCCGCGAGCACGCCGAAGATCCCGCGCCACGGCATGAGCGTGAGCAGCCACGAGCCGATAAGGGGCGCGATGACCGGTGCCACGCCCGAGACCAGAGCGAGGCGGGAGAGCATGACGACCAGTCGACGCCCGCCGAACAGGTCGCGCACGATCGCCATGGCCACCACGCCGCCGGCCGCGGCACCCACTCCCATCAGCACGCGGGCGACGCTGAGCAGCCCGAGGTCCGGTGCGAAGGCCGCCCCGACGCTCGCGAGCACGTGCAGCGCGGTGACGGCGATCAGCGGCACGCGACGACCGACCTTGTCGCTGAGCGGTCCGACCACGAGCTGGCCGAGCGCGAACCCGATCATGGTTCCGGTCAGGGTCAGCTGGATCGCGGCGGCCGTGGTCTGGAAGTCCTGCTCCAGCACCGGGAACGCCGGGAGGTAGAGGTCGATCGTGAAGGGGCCGAGGGCGGTGAGCGCGCCGAGCAGGATGATGTACAGCGTGCGGCGGCCCAGGGAGATGGCATCGCCCGGGTGCAGCATGATCGGCGCGGTGGCGGGGTTCGCGCCGAGGGTGCGAATCGCGCCGGTCGCGGTGGGGATGCGGATGCTCCCCGTCGCGGTGCGCTCGGGCTGCGGGATCCGCGATTCGTCGGCGGCAGAATCCCCCGCCTTCACGACGGGGAGGGAATCAGTGCGGGGAGCGTCGGACACGACGTCCTTCCAGAGTTCAGGGGGTGCAAGGGTCGAATCGATTCGACCGGGGAAGCCCCCATGTTACCGCCGCCACGGCCTCGTCCGCCCGCCCACGCGCAGAGCAGAGATGCACCCCCGCGGATGCGAAGGTGCGTCTCTCACGGCCCGGTGCGACGTCAGCGCGAGATGCGGTCGAGTCCCTGCTCGAGGTCGGCGATCAGGTCGCCCGCGTCTTCGATCCCGACGGAGAGGCGCACGATGTTCTCCGGGACCGCGAGCTCGGTGCCGCGCACGGAGGCGTGCGTCATGTCCGGCGGGTATCCGATGAGCGACTCGACGCCACCGAGCGACTCGGCGAGCTGGAACACCGAGGTGCTCTCGACGAAGGCCCGTGCCGCGTCGGCGCCGGCGGCGAGACCGAGCGACAGCATCCCGCCGAAACCGCTCATCTGCTTCGCGGCGATCTCGTGGCCGGGATGCGAGGCCAGTCCCGGGAAGTAGACCTGCGCGAACTCCGGCCGATCCTGCGCCCACTCGGCGATGGCCTGCGCGTTCTCGGAGTGCTGCCGCATCCGCAGCGCCAGGGTCTTGATGCCGCGGGTCGTCAGCCAGGCGTCCAGCGGGGCGGAGACCGCTCCGACCGCGAACTGCTGGAACTTGACCTGATCGAAGAACCGATCATCGCCGAACACGACCGCGCCGCCGAGCACATCCGAGTGCCCGCCCAGGTACTTGGTCGTGGAGTGCACCACCAGGTCGGCGCCGAGCGCGAGCGGCTGCTGCAGCGCCGGCGAGGCGAAGGTGTTGTCCACGACCACGATCAGGCCGGCCGCGTGCGCGATCTCGGCGATCAGAGCGATGTCGACGATCTTCAGGAGCGGATTGCTGGGCGTCTCCAGCCACACGATCTTCGTCTCGGGACGGATCGCCGCGCGGAGCGCATCCACGTCGGAGAGCTCGACCGTCGTGGTCTCGATCCCCCACGGTGCGAGGACCCGGGTGAGCAGCCGGTAGGTGCCGCCGTACACGTCGTTGCCGAGCAGGATGTGGTCGCCGGGCTTGAGGATGCCACGCAGCAGCGCATCCTCCGCGGCGAGTCCCGACGCGAACGAGAGCGCGCTCGCGCCCCCTTCGAGGGCCGCGAGCTGGGTCTCGAGCGAGGACCGCGTGGGGTTGCCCGCACGGTTGTACTCGTAGCCCGCACGCAGGCCGCCGACGCTGTCCTGCACATGCGTCGAGGACTGGTAGATCGGCGGGATGATCGCTCCCGTGACGGGGTCGGGCGCTTGTCCTGCGTGGATGGCTCGGGTGGCGAAAGCGTGATCGGACATGTGTCTCAGCCTACGTCCGCGCCTGCGGGGAGGGCCTCCTGGTTACGCCCCGGGTCGGCCGAGCTCTCGGTGTCTCTCAGCGCGACAGATACGCCAGCAGGTCCTGACGGGTGAGCACGGTGTGCGGCTTGCCGTCTTCGGTCACCAGCAGCGCGTCGGCATCGGCGAGCGCGGCCTTGGCCTGTGCGACGGAGGTGTGGATGCCGACGAGCGGGAGCCTCTCCCCCACGTGCGCGCCCACGGCATCGGTCGCGTTCGCCTCACCGCGGAACAGCAGGTCGAGCAGCCCCTTCTCGTCGACCGTGCCGACCACCTCGCCCATCATGACCGGCGGCTCGGCGCTGAGCACGACCAGCTGCGAGACGTCGTACTCGGTCATCATGCCGATGGCCTCGAGCACGGTGTCGGTCGGGTGGGCGTGCACCAGGTCGGGGATGCCGGCGCCCTGCCGCGACGGACGAGCCGCGAGCACGTCGGCGACGGTCTCCCCGTCCTCCAGCTCGCTGAACCCGTAGGAGCGCATCCATCCGTCGTTGAAGATCTTGCCCAGGTAGCCGCGTCCGCCGTCGGGCAGCAGCACGACCATCACGGCGTCCGCCGGCAGGTCACGCGCGACGCGCAGCGCACCGACGACGGCCATGCCACTCGATCCCCCGACGAGGATGCCCTCCTCGCGGGCGAGGCGCCGGGTCATCGCGAACGCCTCGGCATCGCCGACAGCGACGATCTCGTGCGGCACCGTGGGATCGTACGCACCGGGCCAGATGTCCTCGCCCACACCCTCAACGAGATACGGACGACCGGTGCCGCCGCTGTACACGCTGCCCTCGGGGTCGACCCCGACGATCCGCACCCGCCCTTCCGAGACCTCGCGCAGATACCGCCCCGTCCCCGTGATCGTTCCGCCCGTGCCCACGCCGGCCACGAAATGCGTGACCTCGCCGTCGGTGTCGCGCCAGATCTCGGGCCCCGTGGTCTCGTAGTGGCTGCGCGGACCGTTCGGGTTCTCGTACTGGTTCGGCTTGAAGGCTCCGGGGATCTCGCGGGTCAACCGGTCGCTCACGCTGTAGTACGACTCCGGGCTGTCGGGGGCGACCGATGTGGGGGTCACCACGACCTCGGCACCGTAGGCCCGCAGCACGTCGATCTTGTCTTCGCCGACCTTGTCCGGCAGCACGAACACGCACTTGTAGCCCCGCTGCTGGGCGACCAGGGCCAGGCCGACTCCGGTGTTGCCGCTGGTGGGTTCGACGATCGTCCCCCCGGGCTTCAGATCGCCGGATGCCTCCGCGGCGTCGATGATCCGCGCGGCGATGCGATCCTTCGAGGAACCGCCGGGGTTCAGGTACTCGAGCTTCACGAGCACCGTGCACGCGACGCCCTCGGTGACGTGCTGCAGCTTCACGAGGGGCGTGTCGCCGACGAGGTCGACGATCGAGTCTGCGTACTTCATGCCTTCAGGGTAGACGCGCGGATGCCGCAGACGGGGATGTGTTTCACCCGACCGCGGCATCCGTTCGTCCGAAATGCCCCCTGTGTCTTCCGAAGCGTCAGCCCTTCGTCGATCCCGCCAGCAGGCCGCGGACGAAGTAGCGCTGCAGTGCGAAGAAGACGATCAGCGGCACGATGATCGACACGAAGGCGCCCGCCGTGAGCAGGTACCAGTCGTTTCCTCTCGTGCCCGTGATCTCGGCCAACAGCTTCGTGATCGGCGCCGCGGCGCCGTCGGCGAACACCAGCGCCACGAGCAGATCGTTCCACACCCACAAGAACTGGAAGATCGCGACAGAAGCGATCGCCGGCATCGTGAGAGGCAGCACCACGCGGAAGAAGATCTGCCCACGGGACGCACCGTCGACGCGCGCGGCCTCGATGATCTCTCCGGGGATCTCCGACATGAAGTTGTGCAGCAGGTAGATCGCCAGGGGGAGAGCGAACATCGAGTGAGCGATCCACACCTGGGCGTAGCCCGAGGAGGCACCGAGCGGGGTCGTGACCTGCAGCCCGAAGAGGTTGATCCCTCGGGAGAACGAGCTCAGCAGTGGCACCAGCGCCATCTGGATCGGCACGATCTGCAGCGCGAACACGAAGATGAACAGCGCGTTGCGCCCCTTGAAGTCGATCCACGCGAACGCATAGGCCGCCATGGACGCGATCATCAGCGGCACGATGGTGGCGGGGATCGTGATCGCGATCGAGTTGACGAACGACTCCAGGATCGTGAGCTGCGTCGTGCCGGACTGGAGCACGTCGACGTAGTTCTCGAGCGTCACCTGCGGGTCGGCGAAGAAGGTCCACCAGCCGGTCGTCTGGATCTGGTCCCTCGGCCGGAACGACGAGATGAACAGCCCGAGCGTCGGAATCGTCCACAAAAACGCGATGACGATGGACGCCACCGACGCCCACGGACGGGACAGGCGCTTGCGGGTGCGACCGGCGGCGCCGTCGAACCCGCCGCCGGTGGTGATCGCGCGCGTGCTGACGGCGGCGTCTGACTTCACGGTGTCGGTCATCGGATCTCCCGCTGCTTCTTGATCTGGCGCGCGTTGTAGATCACGATCGGCAACACCAGGATGAACAGGATGACGGAGAGCGCGGCACTGCGTCCCGCCTCGAACTTCGAGAACTGCGTGTACATCTCGTTCGCGAGGGTCGACGTGCCGTAGTTGCCGGCGGTCATCGTGCGCACGATGTCGAACACCTTCAGCGAGGCGATCGAGATGGTCGTGAGCACCACGATGAGCGCCGGGCGGATCGCAGGGACCGTCACCGAGATGAACCGCTGCCACGCGTTCGCGCCGTCCAGCTCGGCCGCTTCCAGCAGCTCCGCCGGTACGCCCTTGATCGATGCGGACAGCACCACCATCGCGAAACCGGTCTGCACCCAGATCAGCACGACGATCAGGAACAGGTTGTTCCACGGCTCATTGAGCAGCCACTGCTGCGGCGTGCCACCGAACCACACGAGGAGCTGGTTGAGCAGACCGATCTGCTCGTACTGCGGGCCACGGTACTCGTAGATGAATCGCCAGATGATGCTCGCCCCGACGAAGGAGATGGCCATCGGCATGAAGACCAGCACCTTGTAGATCTTCTCGCCCCGGGTGCGATCGATGAACACGGCGTACGCGAGGCCGACGATCGTGGAGACCGTCGGAACCAGGAGCACCCAGATGATCGTGTTGATGACGGCGGTGATGCCGTCGGATTGCGTGAAGATCCAGAGGTAGTTCGACAGGCCGACGAACTCCTTCCCCGAGGAGTTCATGAACGACGAGAACATCGTCTGGATCGACGGCAGGACGAGACCGATGATCAGCAACAGCAGCGCCGGAGCCATGAAGGCCACGAGCTGGATCAGATATCCCGCGCCATCGCGGGAACGGTAGTCGAGCCAGAAGAACAAGGCGCCGACGGCGACGGCGACTCCCATCGCCCAGTAATAGGAGTTGAAGAAGAACATCACCGCGAGCGGGATGAGCAGGCACATCGCCAATCGGACGAACGTGTAGACCTTCCCCCTACGGGGAGCGATGTCCACCAGGAGCAGGATGATCGCCACGACCACCGCGAAGGCGATGACCACGGCGACGGCCTGCAGGACCGGCGGGAGCGAGCCGATCCATTTGAAGAAATTAGTCGCGTTCACGGATTCCCCTTCATCACGCGGACCGGATCATCGACGCACACGTCGGAGTGCGCGCCGTGGGGTCAGAGGGGCCGCCCCGGTGCGGGGCGGCCCCTCTGCTGGATCAGCTGCTCGGCCAGCCGGTCTCGATCTGCGTGAGCACCTCATCGGTCGAGGTGCCGTTGACCCATGCGACCATGCCCTTCCAGAACGTTCCGGCACCGACGGCACCGGGCATCAGGTCGGACGCGTCGAATCGGAAGGTGGTGTCCGGGTCCTGCAGGATCTTGATGGTCTCCTGGAGGATCGGGTCCTTCGCGTTCGCGGGGTCGAGGCCGTTGTTCGCGGAGGTCACGCCGCCGAGGCTGACGCGGCTGTTCGCCCACTCAGGGCTGGACAGGTACGCGAGCACCTTCTGCGTCGCCTCGGAGTCGCTGAACCCGCCGACGATCTCACCGGCACCCGTCACGGCCGTGTCGCCCTCGGTCTCGCCCGGCAGCATGAATGCCCAGACGTCGCCGTCCTCCGCGACCTTCGTGCCGTCGGGGAAGAAGCCCGACAGGAACGAGGCCTGGTGGGTCAGCGCGCACTCGCCGCCGGCGAGCTTCGGAGCGACATCTCCGAACGCGGTGGAGTTGATGGAGCGCACGTCACCGAAGCCGGCGTTGACGTTGGCCGGGTTGAGCAGGATGCCGCCGACCGAGTCGAACGCCTGCTTGATCTGCGGGTCGGTGAACTTGACCTCGTTCGTGACCCACTGGTCGTAGACGTCCGGTCCGGACTGACGCAGCACGTAGTCCTCGATCCAGTCCGTTCCCGGCCAGCCGGTCGCGGTGCCCGATTCGAAGCCGGCGCACCATGCGGGGGTTCCGGTGGTCGCCTGGATCTTCTCGGTGAGGGCGGTCATCTCGTCGAGCGTCTTGGGAACCTCGACGCCCCACTCCTTGAACTTCGCCGGCGAGTACCAGATCCAGCCCTTGACGTTCGCCATCAGCGGGGCGCCGTAGAAGGTGCCGTCGACGGTGCCGTAGTTCACCCAGTCTTCGGTCCAGTACTCGTTGGCGTTCTTCTCGACCTCTTCGGGTGCGGGCTTCAGGTAGTCGCGGTCCGCGAAGTCCTTGAACAGTCCCGGCTGCGGGAAGATCGCGATGTCCGGCGGGTTGCCGCCCTGGGCGCGCGTGCCGAGCTGGGTCTCGAAGTCCTGGCTGCCCTCGTACTTGATCGTGATGCCGTTCTCGTCGGCCCAGTCCTTCCAGGACTCCTGGAGGAGCTTCGCCTCGTCATCGACGATCGTTCCGTAGATGGTGACGGTGGCATCGCCCCCATCGCCGCCGTCGGTGCCCGGTGCCCCTCCGGGAGCCCCGCATCCGGCGAGCGCGATGCCCGCGACCCCCAGCAGGGCGAGCGGCGCGTAACGCCGGGAACGCTGTGACAGAGCCATGTGAATTCTCCTCTTCGAGTACAGGTTCCCGACTGGTGCGACGCCACCCCGGGGCATCGTTAGGGAACCGATTCCAGGCCAACCTACTGGCCATGCGCACCCCCGCACAACACGCTAGGGTCACAAGCTCGCAACCATTCGACGTGCTCGCGCCCCCGACGTGGGAGCGCTCCCTCGCTTCCGCTCTGGAACCGGTTCCTTTTTCGTATGCCGGCGACTACGATTTGACGCGGCGCGCACCCCCGCGTCGGGGCCACGCAGCTGCGTGATCAGGTCGAGGAGGACCGATGAGCACGATCGCGGACGTCGCGTCGCGTGCCGGCGTATCGAAGGCCACCGCCAGTCGCGCCCTGAGCGGCCGCGGGTACGTGTCGGAGACCACCCGGCAGCGCGTCGAGGACGCCGCTCGCGATCTCTCCTATGTCGCCCACTCCTCCGCGACGAGCCTGGCCACCGGGCGCACGCAGACCGTGGGCGTCGTGATGCCGCCCGTGGACCGCTGGTTCTTCGCCGAGCTGCTCGCCGGCGTGCAGGAATCGCTCTTCGCCCTCGACTACGACCTGTCGCTCTACGGCGTGCCGGAAGGGTCGCAGACCAGGGAGCGGCTGTTCGAGAGCGTGCTCCCCGGCCGGCGGTTCGACGGGATCATCGCGGTCGGCATCCAGCCGAGCGCCCGGGAGCTCGAGCGCCTGCAGCAGACCGGGCGGCCGCTCGTGAGCGTCGGACCGTACAGCGAGGGTTCCAGCGCGGTGTCGATCGACGACACGGCCGCCGCGCGCATCGCGACCGAGCACCTCATCGAGCTCGGGCACACCGACATCGCCTTCGTCGGCGGATCGACGGACGCGGCCACGCTGAGCTACGGTGACGCGCAGCGGCTGGAGGGTTATCGCGGCGCATTGCAGGCGGCCGGAATCGCGGCTCATGCGCGCGTCGCCGGCGGGTCTCCGACGATGCCCGGCGGGTACACCGCGGCAGCGGGACTGCTGGGAGACCGACGGCGGAGGCCGACGGCGATCGTGGGAGTGTGCGATGAAGCCGCGATCGGGGCGATCATCGCCGCGCGGCGACTCGGAATCGCCGTGCCGACCGAGCTCAGCGTCGTCGGCATCGATGATCACGAACACGCCGACATGTTCGCGCTGACCACGATCGGACAGTCACCGCGCGACCAGGGACATGAGGCGGTGCGCCTCCTGACGCAGCGGATGGAGCACCCCGACGCACCGCTGGAGCGCATCTACGCGGCGTCGGCCCTCGTCGTGCGCAGCTCGACGGCTCCTCCGCGCTGACTTCGCAGCATGCCGGGATGCAGGCCGGGCCGCGGCCCGGGCTCCTGGGTGCACCGGGAGGACAGCCCCGGGAAGCGTCGGCAACGGCGGAAACCACCCGGAACGCACGAAGGCCCCGGGGCGAACCCGGGGCCTTCGACGAGAAACGCGTGAGCGTCGCGATTACTTGAGGGTAACCGTGGCGCCTGCCTCTTCGAGAGCAGCCTTGGCCTTCTCGGCGGTCTCCTTGTTGGCGCCCTCAAGGACGGCCTTCGGGGCACCGTCGACGACAGCCTTGGCCTCGCCGAGACCCAGCGAGGTGAGCTCGCGGACGGTCTTGATGACCTGGATCTTCTTGTCGCCAGCAGCCTCGAGGATGACGTCGAAGGAGTCCTTCTCTTCCTCAGCCTCAGCAGCGCCTGCGCCACCCGCGGCACCGGCGACGGCGACGGGAGCAGCAGCGGTGACCTCGAACTTCTCCTCGAACGCCTTCACGAACTCGTTGAGCTCGATGAGGGTCAGGCCGGCGAACTGCTCGAGCAGTTCCTCGGTGGAAAGCTTCGCCATGATGTATCTCCTAGATAGATGGGGTTTGTAGACGAGATCGCAGGTCGCTTACGCGGCCTCTGCGGTCTCCAGCTTTTCGCGAAGAGCATCGATGGTGGCGGCAGCCTTGCCCATCGTCGCCTTCATCATGCCCGCAGCCTTCGCCAGCAGAACCTCACGGCTCTCGAGCGCGGCGTACTTGTTGACCTCGTCCGCGGTGAGGGCGTTGCCCTCGAAGATGCCGGACTTGATCACGAGAAGCGGGTTGGCCTTGGCGAAGTCACGCAGAGCCTTGGCGGTGGCGACGAAGTCACCGTGCACGAACGCGACAGCCGACGGACCCTTGAGGTCGTCGTCCAGCGCGGAGATGCCAGCCTTGTTGGCGGCGATCTTGGTCAGCGTGTTCTTCACCACGGCGTACTCAGCGTCCTGACGGATGCTGTTGCGCAGCTCCTTGAGCTGGGCAACCGTCAGACCGCGGTACTCGGTCAGCAGAACGGCAGTCGAGTTCTCGAATGACTTCGTGAGCTCGGCGACCGATGCATCCTTCTGCGCCATGGTCACTCCTTGGTGTGTACGAGGCGCCGCACGGTGGTGAGGCGCCGACCTGGACCACCTGCAAGAGAAAAAGCTCCGGCGCAAGCGCACGGAGCTTTGAAAGTTCGTGGCCTGCGCGGGCCCCTGCTATGCAGAGCTTCGATCGCTGCATGCTTGCGCACACGACGATGACCAGCGGTCTTCGGTTCGAGATAACTGTACCCCACCCGCCCCGCTCCCCCAAATCCCCACCCCTCCGCCACCGTCCGTCCTCCGTCCTCCGTCCTCCGCCTCTCCGCCCTCCGCCGAGCGCACCGGATCTCAACGAGTGCACGGGTTCCCAGCACGAAGTTGCCGTGCGCTCGGCGAGATCCCGTGCACTCGACGCGACAACCTGGCAGCGGGGCGACTCAGGGTGGGGTGATGTGGAAGGAAGAGAGGCGTGTAGCCAAGGCAGCGGGGGTTGCGATGCGCTCAGACCCCCACCGCGCGAAGCCCCAACGGGTTCGACCCCGGATCCAGTCCTCTCGCTGCTTCTCTGCCAACAGCACCTGCTCGAGCGTGCGCTCCGAGCGCAGCGCTTCATCGAGGTATTTGGTCTTTCCATCGAACTCGCCGAAGCTGCGGACATCGGTAAGCCCGAAGTCGACGAAGTACTGCGTGCCGTCCGGTCCGTCGACCGGAACCTGCAGCTCGGGGTCGGCGAAGCCGAGTCTGCGCAGTTGCAGTCGGCTCACGCTCTCGCCGGGAAGCTGCGCCCGCCCATCGGCGAACTCCGCCACCCACCGTGCCTGACGGATCCCCCGGGCACCTCCGGCCTCGCTCAGCCTCTCGCCGAGTCCACGACGCCACGCGACGACAGCATCCAGGTCCCACTCCCATTGCCGCTCGGCAATCTGCCGCTCCGCCGCATCAGCCGCTGCGACGGCCGCGGCCACCGGCAGCGAGCGGATGAGATCGAAGACCGTTCGCGACAACGACGTGCATCGGATCCCGCCGCGCACTGTGACGTCGGCGGCCGGCAGGGGAGCGACATGACGGAACACATCCGGTGCACTCGAGATGCGCCTCGGCGTCGCCGTCGTCATGTGCACGCGGGCGGGCCGCATCGCGTAGAGCGGCAAACCCCAGAGCACGGCGGCGGACGCGTGCGACATCACGGCTGGCCCCCGTGCGTCGCGCGCCACCGCGATGACATGGGCGTGGTGCCTCTGCTCCGGCCACAGATTCTCCCGAGCAGTCGAAGACATGAACCATCCACGGCGGAAGGCGAAAAGCTCTCCTTCCCGCACGGCAGCGGTGATCCTCCGATCCGTCCATCCGTGTTGGAGGAGGTCTGCGCGCGAGCGGACGAGCTGAGTAAGAGCGGGTGATACGTGCGGCATGCCCCATGGTTGCCTCTCGCCACCCCTCACTTTCCCTCTTTCCCCACCCTCCCCCGCCGTCCCTCCGTTTCCTCGTCCGTTCTGCGAATGTGCAGGAGAACTGGCACGCTCGTCGCGTGCACGGGATGTCGCCGAATGGACGGCGTACTCACGTACAGGTCCCGTGCGCTCGACGAGATGCCGTGCACTCGACGGCGAAACGAGGCAGGGAGCGGCAGGGAGCCGCAGGGGCGGGGCGGGGCGAGGGCGGGAGGGCGGGAGGGCGGCGTGTACGGGAGGGAGGGTCGGCGCGCGGGGTTAGGGTCGAAGGGTGACCCCGGAACTCTCTGCACGCATCGTCGCGGACTCCCGCGACCGCGTGGCATGGTTGCGTGCGCGCTCGCGGGGCATCACGGCCACCGACGTGGCAGGTCTCACCTCGGAGAAGTCGATCGCCCGCGCGGCCGACTCCAAGCTCGGCGGCGGACCCCGCTTCGGCGGCAACGCCTACACCGATCATGGTCGACGACGCGAGCCCGAGATCGCGGCATGGGTCGCGGCCACCCATGGCATCCTTCCCTCCTCCGCACTGTTCCGCGCCGAGGTCGAGCACCGGCACCTGGCCACCCCTGACGGCATCGCGGTCGACGCCGACGGACGCGTGAAGCTCGCCGAGATCAAGACCACGAACAAGGCGTTCCGGGGTATCCCGCGCACCTACCTCCGTCAGGTGTGGTGGCAGCAGCACGTGCTCGGTGCCGAGCGGACCCTGTTCGTCTGGGAAGAGCACGTCGACTTCGCCCCGATCCACGATGAGCCGCGCTGCGTGTGGATCGACCGCGATGACCGCGAGATCGCGAAGCTCGTCGGCCTCGCCACGGATCTCATCGATGAGCTCTACCGACGCACCACCGGCCAGCAGGTTCCGAGCCGGGTGATGGATGCCGCCGCGAGCCGGCGCGAACAGCTCCGTGAACGCGACGCGTTCCGCGCGCTGGCCCTCGCCGACTGATCCGACCCCGCCGAGGCCGAGCCCGGCCTCACGTGCAGGTGTTGTTGCCACCGAGACCGAGCAGACCTCCGACCGAGAGCGTGCGTGTCGCGGCCGGTGAGACCCACGACGTTCCCGCGTAGATCGTCTCGACCTTCACCGCGTTGGACGATCCAAGAAGACTCCCCAGCAGCGTGTTCAGCAATCCGGAGCTGATCGTGGACGAGTAGGTGTAGGGGCCGGATCCGCTCTGCGTGACGTTGCTGTTGTCGACGACGACGTTGTTGATCGACAGCCGCTGCTGCACGGTCAGGTAGGGCGATGTCCACGTGATGGTGAAGCCGGTGAACGTGCCGAGGAAGCTCGTCACCGTGCACGAGGTGACCACGGGGGCGGCCAGGGTCGCCGCGGTGAACGTGCGCGTCGCATACTCGCTGTCGGTGAATGCGGCGTCGGTGACCTGCACAGCGGGCGTCGAGGCGACGCCGACGAGCACGACGAGGCCGAGGGCTCCTGCCAGGATGCGTGCGCGCGTCGGCCGCCTCATCGTCGACTCCGCGTCTCTGACGTCGCGCGTCGACGCCGACCCGCGAGTGCGATGCCCGACGCCACCAGCGCCGAGCCGGCCATGACCGCCCACGGCATGCCCTGTGGCAGCCCCGTCGTCGCGAGGCCGCCGTCCGACCCCACGATCACCGTCTCGCCCGCCCCCTGCGCGTGCACGCGCACATCGGTGCTGCCCGCACCCGCACCCCCGGAGGGATCCAGGAAGATCGCGAGGCGAAGATGCGCCGTCTCGGTGTCGGCGACCTGTGCGAGCGGGATCTCGACCCCGTCGCGCGGGATGCTCCACGCCGTACGAAGCGTGGCGGCACCATGGGGACATCCGGCGTCGGTCCATTCCTGCAGGCACAGGGAGACGTCGAGGAGCAGCTGCGCATCACCCGTCGCGCTGACCGCGATCCGCACGACCCCCGGATCCGGGGCATCGGCACTCACCGCGATGTCCCATTCCACCGGCTGTCCCGGCAGCAGACTGCTGGCTGCCGTCCAGTCCGCGACGGAGACGAGGCGCAGGACCGACCCCTGGATGATCTGCGTCGTCGGCGCACCCCATGCGGCCGTCGGCATCGTGACCACCGGCATCGTGACCGCGAGGACGGAGAGCAGGACGACGGCGAGCGCGCGCCTCATGGCCCGTTCCCGTCGGGATCGCGCCCGGACCGGCGCTGCCCGCGCGGCCAGAACGCCCAGACGACCAGCGACGTCGCCGCAACTGTCAGGGCTCCCAGCACGATCGGGTTCCCCATACCCGCGACGACGAGCGCGATACCGGGAACGGAGAACAGCACCTTCCGCACCGATGTCACCGAGTAGGGGAAGGGATCGTCTGCGGCGTTCGCGTCGCCACGCATCGTGATCACCCGTTCATCCGCGCTCGCACCCCGGACGATCGTGGTGACGCGGTGGGTCACCGGCAGCTCCCCTTCGCGGTCGACGGTCACGACGTCGCCGACCTCGATCTCGGTCGCCGGGACGCGCTGCACCACCGCGACGGAGCCCGCGGGGATCGTTGGGGACATCGACCCTGTGCGGAACATGATGAGCGTGATCTGCGCCGTGAAAGCGAGCACGACGAGCAGGATGCAGATCGCCCCGGCGACCGCGGCCATCCAGAGCAGCGCGTCGCCGATCACACGCCCCGGCCGCATGCCGGTATGTACCCTCGCCGCGGTCGCGTGGGGTTCGACCGCGGCGAGGGACGTCTCTTTCTCGCGCAGGCTCCTTCGCGTCATGGGGGTCGTCATCTCGTCCTCCTCCCTGCCATCCGCGCCTACGACGACGTTCCGAGGAACTGCCAGGTCTGCGTCATCGAGAGTCCCTGCGCGGCGTTCGGGGCCGTCGTCGGGAGGGTGACCGCGAAGCAGTAGTTGACCTGAGCCGCACCGTTCGCCGTCACCGCCTGCGTCCCCGACCCCCCGGCGGTGAGCGCCGACCCGTCCGCGACGACGGCCGTCCCCGCCGCGTACGTGGTCGCGTTGCAGGTGGTGCCCGCGATCGTGCGCACACCGTAGGTGAGATACGTCGCGAGCCCCGTGCCGCCGGGTGTTCCCGCGGTCAGCTGGAGGGTTCCCGCCACCGAGGGGTTCGCCGTCTTCACGCTGAACAGCGCATACGTCGCGTTCCCCGGCGCCATCGCGGTGGGTGCGAGCTGGAAGTTCAGGGTCGCCGCCGCGCCCGTGGTGGCGTGACTCGAGAACGTGGAACCGTCGACCGCTCCGACGATGTCGAATCTCCCGGCCGTGAAGCTGGCGGATCCGTACTCGGAGTCATTCCAGGCGGCGAGGGTGGCGGCGACGCCGATGCCGAGCACGAGCCCGCCCGCGAGGACGGCTCTCAGCCGACGGGAGCGCAGCCGCCGCCTCTCCCGCACATCTCTGCGGGTGACCATCACATGCTCAGTTCGTCGACGTGGCCGTGAACTTCCAGGTGGCGTTGGTCACCAGGCTCGGCGTGAGCGACGCATCCGCCGTCACCTTGAAACACAACTGCACCGCCGTGCCGGGCACGGCCGATGTGCCGCCGGCCGTGAGCGGAACCTGCGTCACGCCGGTCTGCACATCGAGCGTCGCTCCGGTCGCGATGGGCGTGCCCGTGGCACTCGCCGCGTTGCACGTGGCGCCCGGCGCGAGCTGGTAGATCGAGTACGACAGATGACCGGTGTTCGAACTCGCGGCGGGGTCGGCCGTCGTGCCGTCGGCGACGAGGTTCGCTCCGCTCGTGGTGCCGGCTGCGAGGCGCACCCAGAATCCGGCGTAGACCGAACTCGTCGGCGACATGTTGCCCACGAGCCCCGCCGGCAGGGTGAAGGCGAGAGTCGCCGCGGTGCCGGCGGAGTTGTGGTCGGCGTACGCGGTGCCGTCGGTGGACCCCTGCAGATTGAATGCGCCCGCGGTGAACGTGCCGTTCGCGAACTCGGAGTCGTTCCAGACCGCGAGCGTCACTGCGGTGCCGATGCCGAGCACGAGTCCACCGGCCAGTACCGCCAGGACCTTGCGCTGGGTTGCCTTGGTTGCCATGTCGCTTCCCCCTCAGGAATTCGTGAACCACGCGAATGCCTGTCGTCCGGTCGCCCCTCAACGACCCCGCATCCGCGCGTTTGCGCCATCCTCTCCCCGCCTCATCCGCAGAACAAGGCGATTTCGCGCACGACATTCGCTCATCCCGCGCAGATCCGAATCCCTCTCGAAGATCGTTGACGTATATCAACGATCGGCGTATAGTTGACGCAGTTCAACCATCTCGTGCGCGCCAGAGCTGTCGCAGCATCTCCACCACCCTTCTGCGAAAGGTCACGCATGACCACGGATTCCCCCGTCAAGATGACGCATCGCCAGGTGCTCGAAGCCCTCACCGGCCTCCTCCTCGGCATGTTCGTCTCGATGATCGCGACCACGGTGGTCTCCACCTCGATGCCGGTCATCGTGCACGACCTCGGCGGCGACCAGGCCGCCTACACCTGGGTCATCACGGCGACGCTCCTCACCACCGCGATCTCGACCCCGATCTGGGGCAAGCTCGCCGACCTGTTCAATCGCAAGCTGTTGATCCAGATCGCGATCATCGTCTTCGTCGGAGCGACCGCTGCGGCCGGATTCGCGCAGGACACCAACACCCTCATCGCCTTCCGCGCCATCCAGGGCATCGGCGGCGGTGGGCTCGCCGCCCTCAGCCAGGTCATCATGGCCGACATCATCAGCCCGCGCGAGCGCGGCCGCTACATGGGTCTGTTCGGTGCCGTGATGGCTGTCGCCACCGTGGGCGGCCCGCTGCTCGGCGGATGGATCACCGACGTCGCCAACTGGCGCTGGAACTTCTTCGTCGCCCTCCCCTTCGCCGTGGCCGCACTGATCATCCTGCAGAAGACTCTGCACATCAGCACCGAGCGCACCCGCAAGGTGTCGATCGACTACGTCGGCATCGTGCTGCTGTCGGCCGCCGTCTCGCTGATCCTCATCTGGATCACCAACGCCGGCTCGACGTTCGACTGGTGGAGCACAGAGACCGTGCTCATGGTCGGCGGCGCCATCGTCTCGGCCATCGCCTTCATCATCGTCGAGCTCAAGGTGCGCGAGCCGCTCATCCCGCTCACGCTGTTCCGCGGCCGCACCTTCACCCTCTCGGTGCTCGCGTCGATCTCGATCGGCGTCGCGATGTTCGGCACCTCGGTGTACCTCGCGCAGTACATGCAGCTCTCCCGCGGTGCGACGCCGACCGAGGCCGGGCTCATGACCCTGCCGATGATGGCCGGCCTCCTGATCTCGTCGATGGTCATCGGCCAGCTCGTCACCCGTTTCGGCAAGTGGAAGGGCTACCTGATCCTCGGGTCCGTGCTGCTGATCGCGGGCTCCGTGATGCTGTCCACGTTGCACTACGACACGAACTTCGTCCTCGTCTCGATCTACATGTTCGTGATGGGCGCGGGCGTCGGCATGACCATGCAGAATCTCGTGCTCATCGTGCAGAACGTCGCGAAGCCCAGCGAGATGGGCGTCGCGAGCTCGGGCGTGACCTTCTTCCGCAGCCTCGGCGGCACGATCGGCGTCTCCGTCATGGGCGCCGTGCTCGCGAACAGCCTCACCGGTCTGTTCAGCGACGGCAAGGAGCGCATCGGGGCAGCGATCGCCCAGCTCGGCGACAAGGGCGCCGAAGTCGCCGCACAGCTCTCCAGCGGAACACTGCCGGAGGTCCGACTCCTCCCGGAACCGGTGCGCTCGATCATCGAGGACTTCTACGCCCAGGCCATCTCGCACGCGTTCCTGATCGGCATCCCGCTCGCGGTGATCAGCCTCATCGCGATCCTGTTCCTGCCGAACCGACCGCTGACGACGATGACCACGACGGAGCGCGCCCAGGCGGACGCCGCGAAGAAGAAGCCCGTCGACGGCAGCGTCGACGGCGCGGTCGACGTGGCGATCGCCGACGCGACTGCGCTCTCCGGTGCCCCGACGACCGGTACCGTGACGGTCGTCGACCGCGCAGGTGACCGTGGGGACGGCGCCTCCGATGCCCGACGCTGAGAAAGACATCGACACCCCGGAGGCGCGGGCCGAAGCGGTCCGCGCCCTCGAGGCGGAGTTCAGTGAGCTGATCACGCACTTCCGCCGCGTCATCACCGAGAACGCCCATCGGGTGAGCCCCGGTCTGCTGCCCGGCGCCTACAAGATCTTCACGACGATCGCCCGATGCGAACGGGTGACCGTGTCGACGCTGTCCGAGCGGATGCTCATGGACAAGGGACAGGTCAGCCGCACGGTGCGCGAGCTGGAGGAACTCGGTCTGATCGAGCGCACCGCCGACCCCGCCGACGGCCGTTCGTCCCTCCTGGAGCTCACGCCCCTCGGCACGGAGCGGTTGTCAGCGGCTCGACTGCCGCAGGAGGGCCTGCTGCTGCGCACGCTCGAGCAGTGGAGCCTCACCGACATCGGCAACCTCACCCGGCTGCTGCACGCCCTCGGTTCGGGCGTGACGCCGGGTTCGTCCGCCGCCGAGTGATCGGGGCGCCGCCGAGCACGCGCCGGGCCTCGGTGGCGACCTCCGCGGCGATCGTGTCGAGCAACTCCGAGCGCAGGTTCCACTGCTGCCAATAGAGCTGCACGCGCAGGGTCGGTCCCCCCAACGGCACGAGCCCAGCCGACTCCTGCAACAACGGCACCATCCCCCAACCGAGCCCCAGGGTGACGGCGAGGGCGTAGTCATGGGATGCCGGGACGTAGTGCCGCGGCACGCCCTCCTGCGCGACCGACATCGCCCTGAGCCATTCGTGCTGCAGCGTATCTCGACGGTCGAAGTCGACGAACGGCGCGGCCGTCAACGCGGTCGATGTCACTCCCTTCGGGAACCATCGGGCGGCGAACCCCGGCTCTGCCATCGCCCGATACTCGAGCACTCCGAGCGGCGACACCGAGCAGCCGGAGACCGGAGTCTCCTCGCTCGTGACGGCCGCCATCACCGTCCCCGATTCCAGCAGACGGGCGGTGAAGTTCTGGTCGTCTCGATGCAGGTCGAAGTCGATGTCGTGCGCGGCGGACAGGCGCGCGAGCGGAGCGAGGAACCACGTCGCCATCGAGTCGGCGTTGACCGCGAGGGGGATGCTGATCCTGCGCGCCCCGCCGGCCTCGTCGATACCCACGCCGGCCAGCGCATCATGCTCCAGCAGAGCGACCTGCCGCGCCAGACGGACGACCGCCTCCCCCGCCTGCGTCAGCCGTGCGGGCTTGGTGCGCACGACCAGGATGCGCCCCAGCTGCTGCTCGAGAGTCTTCAACCGCTGACTCACCGCGGAAGGAGTGATCTGCAGTCGCCTCGAGGCGGCATCCAGTGTCCCTTCGTCGACGATGGCGGCGAGGGTGGCCGCGAGTTCGGGATCGATTCGCACATCAGTGATGCTAATGGTTCGGTAGAAATCTTCGCTTCTCTTGATGTCCTGCCGTTCCTAGGCTGTATCCATGCTCACGGTTCTCGCCGGCCTCGGCCTCGGTCTCTCCCTCATCGTCGCCATCGGCGCGCAGAACGTCTTCGTGCTGCGTCAGGGGATCCGCCGCGAGCACGTCCTCGCCGTTGTGGCCATCTGCGCGCTCTCCGACGCAGCGCTGATCGCGGCGGGCGTCGCCGGGCTCGGCTTCGTGATCTCTGCCGCGCCGTGGCTGGTGGTCGTCGCACGATGGGCGGGGGCGCTGTTCCTGCTGACCTATGGCATCCTGGCCGCACGCCGGGCCTGGCGTGGAGGTGAGGAGCTGGTCGTCGAGACCTCCGACTCCTCGCCCTCCGCATCGCTCGCATCGAGCGGCGTGACGGCGACGCTCACTCGCACGCGGTTGACACCCGTGATCCTGACGACGCTCGCCCTCACGTGGCTCAACCCGCACGTGTACCTCGACACCGTGCTGATGCTCGGATCGATCGCCGCCACCCACGGCGACGAGCGCTGGCTGTTCGCGGGCGGGGCGATCGCCGCCAGCATCCTGTGGTTCACGGTGCTGGGGTTCGGCGCCCGCTATCTGGGGCGCTGGTTGCGCACCCCGCGGTCGTGGCGCATCCTCGACGCCGTGATCGCGGTGGTCATGATCGCGATCGCGATCAGCCTCGTGCTGCCGGTGCTAGGAATCTGAGCGGAGTCAGACGCTGTCGATCTGCGCGAGCCGGGCGCGGACGAGCGTCTCGAGCACCTCGCCCGGGATCGGATGCTCGGGCTGGAACCGGATGGTGCCCTTGTCGACGCTGACTCCCGGATGCCCGTCGAGCATGTCGGCGACGGCGGCGACGGCATCCGGGCTGAACGGGTAGATGCCGATGTGCTTCTTGGCGCGCATCACCGAGAGCAGCGGCTTGCCGCCGTGCACGAGCGCGGGCATGCCGTAGCCCTTGCCCTGCTCGGACTCCGGCGCCTCCTGACGCGCGACCGCGTAGACCCGATCGATCGCCTCACGATCCGCCGTGGTGAGCTCTGCCAGGTAGTCGTCGATGGTTCCCACGAGGGCATCCTGCCACCGATCGACGCGCAGGGCGAGGACCGTGCGCGATCAGACGCCGTCGAGCGGACGCATGATGCGGGTGAGGAAACGCTTCGTGCGCTCGTGCTTCGGCGCGCTGAAGATCTCGGCCGGCGGCCCCTGCTCCACGACGACGCCGCCGTCCATGAACAGCACGTGATCGGCGGCTTCGCGCGCGAAGCTCAGCTCGTGGGTGACGACCGCCATGGTCCAGTTCTCGTCCGCGAGCTCCTTGATCACGAGCAGCACTTCGCCGACGAGCTCCGGATCGAGCGCACTGGTCGGCTCGTCGAACAGCAGCAGGTCGGGCTTGAGCGCGAGCGCGCGCACGATTCCCACGCGCTGCTGCTGCCCTCCGGAGAGTTGGTGCGGGCGGGCATCCGCCTTGTCGGCCAAGCCGACCCGGTCGAGCAGCGCGAGCGCCTCGGCCACCACCTCGGCCTTCGGACGCCCCTGCACCCGCCACGGCCCCTCGATGACGTTCTCGAGAACCGTCAGGTGCGGGAAGAGGTTGTGGTGCTGGAACACCATCGCGGAACGGTCGCGCAGCGCGAGTCGCTTCTGCTTCTGCACGCGGGGCTTCGGCTGCACGGCGGGCGCGAAGTCGATCTCCGGCCCGCCCGCGACCACGATCGTGCCGGCGTCCGGTGTCTCGAGCCCGTTGAGCGCACGGAGCACGGTCGTCTTACCCGAGCCGCTGGGGCCGATGAGCACGACGACCTCGCCACGGTGCAGAGTCAGATCGATGCCGCGGAGCACCTCGTTGTCACCGAAGCTCTTGTGCAGGCCACGGGCGGTGAGCAGAGCCTCTGAAGTGTTGTCAGTGCGCGACACGACTGTCGAGCCTCCTCTCGAGGGCGCTCTGTCCGAATGACAGCACCAGGCAGAACACCCAGTAGACCAGCGCCGCGGCGAGGTAGAGCACCATGAACTCGTAGGTCGTCGACGCGATCTGCTGGGCCACCTTGAACAGCTCGGTCACGAGGATCAGCGACGCGAGCGAGGTGTCCTTCACGAGGGAGATGAACGTGTTCGACAGCGGCGGCACCGACACCCGCGCCGCCTGCGGCAGGATGATGCGCGTGAGCGTGCGCGTGCGGTTCATCCCCACGGTGTACGCGGCCTCCCACTGCCCCTGCGGGACGGAGAGGATGGCCGCACGCACCACCTCGGCGCCGTAGCCGCCGACATTGAGCGACAGCGCGATGATCGCGCTCGGCCATGGATCGATCGTGATCCCGATCGACGGCATGCCGTAGAAGATCACGAACAGCTGCACCAGCAGCGGCGTCCCCCGGATCACCGAGATGTAGAACCGCGCGACGCCAGAGAGGATCGGGTTCACGGAGATCCGCATCAGCGCGATGCCGATGGCGATGACGAGTCCCAGCGTGAACGATGCCAGTGCGAGCGGCACCGTCGCCGTCAGCCCCGCCCAGGCGATCGGCCCGAGCGAGTCGAGGAACAGCTGCCAGGGGTTCTCCATCGATTACTGCGAGACGTCTTCGCCGAAGTACTTCTTGCTGATCTCGGCCAGAGTTCCGTCCGCACGCAGCTCGTCGAGCGCCCCGTCGACCGCCGTGACGAGCGCTTCCTTGTCCTTGGTGAACGCGAAGGCCTGCTCGCCGGCATCTTCGGTCTCGGCGGCGATCTTCAGACCGGTCGGGCTGTTGGTCGTCTCGTAGTCGAGGAACGTCAGCTTGTCGTTGATGGTCGCATCGACGCGGCCCTGACGCAGGAGCTCGACGGCCTGCGCCCAGCCCTCGACGCCCTCGACCTTGGCACCCGATTCGGTGGCGAGGTCGTTCCAGTTGCTCGTGAGCGACTGTGCGGTGGTCTTGCCCTCGAGGTCGGCGAACGACGAGATCGAGTCGTCGTCCTCGTTCACGACGATCACGCCGGGCGAGACCGTGTAGGGCGTGCTGAAGAGGTATTTCGCCTCGCGCTCGTCATTGATCGTGACCTGGTTGGCGATCACGTCGAAGCGTCCGGCGTCGAGGCCCGCGAAGATCGCATCCCACTGGGTCTCTTCGAACTTCACCTCGAGGCCGAGCTTGTCGGCGACGGCTTCGATGATCTCCACGTCGTATCCGGTCAGGTCGCCGGCGCCGTTGTCGCCGTGGAAGCTGAACGGGCGATACGTGCCCTCAGTTCCGACGGTGAGCGTGCCGTCCTTCGCGAGACCGTACTCCGAACTCGCGGAGCTCTCGCCACTGCCCGAGGTGCTCGCGGGCGTGCTCGACCCGCTGCAGGCGGTCAGGGCTGCAGCGGCGACGACGAGTGCGGTGACGGCGATGAGACGACGGGACATGAACCCTCCTGGGGTGTGAAGCGCGGTGCGAGTTTACGCGACCGACGCGGGAACTCCCCTACAGTACGTGGCGCTCGGCGGTTCGCCGCATCCGATGACGTTGCGTTTCGCGGGCTGGCCGGCCCTCTCGGGGCCCTGCCCCGTTCGAGCGCCAGCAGGACGCAGAAACGCCCCCGGGCGAACCCGGGGGCGTTTCAGAGAGTCAGACTCAGATGGAGTTGACGTCCAGCGGGATGCCGGGGCCGAACGTGGTCGACACCGCACCCTTCTGGATGTAACGGCCCTTCGAGCTCGACGGCTTGAGGCGGACGATCTCCTCGAGCGCTGCGCCGATGTTCTCGTTCAGCTGCTCTGCGGTGAAGGATGCCTTGCCGACGACGAAGTGCACGTTGGCGTGCTTGTCGACGCGGAACTCGATCTTTCCGCCCTTGATCTCCTCGACGGCCTTGGCCGGGTTCGGAGTCACGGTGCCGGTCTTCGGGTTCGGCATCAGACCACGCGGTCCGAGCACCTTTCCGAGACGACCGACCTGGCCCATGAGCTCCGGGGTGGAGACAGCGGCGTCGAAGTTGGTCCAGCCATCGGCGACCTTCTGGATGAGCTCGGCGCCGCCGACCTCATCGGCACCTGCGGCGATCGCAGCCTCGGCCGCGGGGCCGGTGGCGAAGACGATGACGCGGGCGGTCTTACCGGTGCCGTGGGGCAGGATGACGGTGCCGCGCACCATCTGGTCCGCCTTGCGGGGGTCGACGGCGAGCTTCAGCGCGACCTCGACGGTCGAGTCGAACTTCGTCGAGCCGGTCTCCTTCGCGAGGGCGACAGCCTCGGTGGGGGTGTAGAAACGGTCTGCCTCGATCTTCTCGGCGGCAGCCTTGTAAGCCTTGGACTTGGTAGCCATGATTATTCTCCTCAGCCCTCGACCGTGATGCCCATGGAACGGGCGGTGCCGGCGATGATCGAGATCGCGGCCTCGATGTCGTTCGCGTTCAGGTCGGCCTGCTTGGTCTCGGCGATCTGACGGACCTGGTCCTTGGTGATCTTCGCGACCTTGACGGTGTGCGGGGTCGCGGAGCCCTTGGGGACGCCGGCGGCCTTCTTGATGAGCTCCGCAGCAGGCGGGGTCTTCAGGACGAAGGTGAAGCTGCGGTCCTCGTAGACGGTGATCTCGACGGGGATGACGTTGCCGCGCTGCGACTCGGTCGCGGCGTTGTACGCCTTGCAGAACTCCATGATGTTGACGCCATGCTGACCGAGCGCGGGGCCGATCGGCGGCGCCGGGTTGGCTGCACCGGCGTTGATCTGAAGCTTGATCAGGCCGGTCACCTTCTTCTTCGGTGCCATTCTCTTTCCTTTCATCGAATCGGATGCCGGAGCATCCGCTTCTCCCACAGATCCGGCGGTTCCGGAACGTGGTCGTCTCCGCGCACGCCGAAGCGTCGCACAAACCACACAAGTCTACCCGATCAGGAGGAGTCCTGCGGGCCACGGCCGCTCAGCGGCGCAACGGACGCCTGCCCGACGCAAGAGGCGCCTGCACGACGCGAGAACGGCCGCCCCGAGAGGGACGGCCGTTCTCGTGTGAATGTGTGTCAGACCATCTTGGTGACCTGGTCGAACGACAGCTCCACCGGCGTCTCGCGCTCGAAGAGGGAGACGAGGACCGTGAGCTTGCCGCTCTCGGGCTTGATCTCGCTGATCGAACCGGGAAGACCCGCGAACGAGCCCTCCTTGATCGTGATGGTCTCGCCGACCTCGAAGTCGACCTCGGCCGGCAGGGGACGAGCGACGGCGACGCCGCCCTTCGACGCGATGTTCTTGGCCGTGGGGACGTCCTTGACCTCGACGAGCGACTTCAGCATGTTGAAGGCCTCTTCGAAGCGCAGCGGCGTCGGGTTATGGGCGTTGCCCACGAAGCCGGTGACACCCGGGGTGTGCCGCACGACCGACCAGGTGTCTTCCGTGAGCTCCATGCGCACCAGCACGTAGCCGGGGATGCGCACGCGGGTGACCATCTTGCGCTGGCCGTTCTTGATCTCGACCACGTCTTCCATCGGGACCTCGACCTGGTAGATCTCGTCCTCGACCTCGAGCGTCGACTTGCGCTGCTCGATGTTGGCCTTCACCTTGCGCTCGAAACCGGCGTAGGAGTGGATGACGTACCACTTGCCCGGGAGCATGCGGAGGTCCATGCGGAAGGCCTCGTACGGGTCTTCCTCGGCGTCCTCGTCGTCGTCGTCCGTCGAGGAGTCCTCGTCGGCCTGCGCGTCGTCGGCGCCGAGCTCGGGACCGTCGTAGGGAGTGACCTCGTCGGCCGCCTCCGCCTCCTGCTCGGCGACCTCTTCGGCCACTGATTCGTTGAGGACCTCAGCGGCAGCCTCAGACTCAGCCGCTTCGTCCAGGTTGAGAGCGTCGTTCACGATCGCGTCCGCCTCCGGGTCGTCGATGTCGATGTCGATGTCAGCCGTGTCATCCTCTTCGCCGTCCTCATCTTCGACGTGGACCGCGACGTGTTCGGCCGAGGTGACCGAGAGCTCTTCCTCAGCGAGGACGTTGCCCTCCTGGGCCTCGTCTTCCTCGCTGGACTGCTCTGCGGCGGTCGCCCAGTCGGCGTCGTCGGAATATCGTTCAGACACGTTGTTTTCTCCATAGCTGCGGCGCGAGCCGCGGGGGTCATCAGCCAGGGATTCCGAACACCCAGTGCGCCAAGAGCCCGAAGGCGAAGTCCAAGCCGTAGACGATGCCCATGACGATGATCACGAAGACGAGCACCACCCCGGTGAACTTGAACAGCTCCTTGCGAGTCGGGGTGACGACCTTGCGGAGCTCGGCGATGACCTGGCGGATGAACAGGGCGATGCTCCCGAAGAACCGGGAGAAGGGGTTGCCCTTCTTCTCGCGGGTGGCGCCGGCCGCGACGACCTCGCCGCGCGGTTCGTCCTGATCCATCCTGAATGTACCTTTCGTGTGTCAGCGTTGCGCTGACGCGCAGGGCGGACAGGAATCGAACCTGCAACCTGCGGTTTTGGAGACCGCTGCTCTGCCAATTGAGCTACCGCCCTAGAGACCGGGAGGTCTCGGGGTGTTCTCCCCACTCTGCCACCGTAGCCGCGATCGGAAGACCCCAGGCATGGCGAAAGAATGCAGACAACAACTGCCCCACAAGCATACGGCATCGATCCGGTCGCGCCGAACCGGGATCGCGATGGCGTGTTCTTGTTAGGCTCAGCGAGCGTATGCAGGAGGAGGGAGCGCCGGTGAGCGCTGAAGTGCAGCAGTTCCAGGTGGATCTGCGCGGAGTCGTCGATCTGCTCAGCCGGCACATCTACTCCAGTCCTCGCGTGTACCTGCGAGAGCTCTTGCAGAACGCCCGCGACGCGATCACCGCCCGCCGCGAGGTCGACGGTGGCGGCGGCCGCATCCGGATCACTCCGCTGACCGCCGAGACCGGCGAGTTCGTGCTGCGCGACGACGGCGTGGGGCTGACCGCCACGGAGGTCGCCGATCTGCTGGCGACGGTCGGCCGCAGCTCCAAGCGGGACATCTTCGACCTCCCCCGCAGCGACTACCTCGGGCAGTTCGGCATCGGTCTGCTCAGCTGCTTCATGGTCGCCGACACGATCGTCATCCGCTCGCGCAGCGCCCGCGGCGGCGCCTCGGTCGAGTGGACCGGTAGTGCCGACGGCACGTTCCAGGTGGCCGAGATCGACGAGGAGCTGCCGATCGGCACCAGTGTGCACCTCGTCCCGCGCTTCGACGCCGACGAGCTGCTGCGCCCCGCCGCAGTGCACGAGCTGGCGACGACGTTCGGGGAGTTCCTGCCGGTGCGCGTCACGATCGACGCCGCCGCCGGCGACATCGACATCACCCGAGACGCTCCGTTCCTCGACGCCGCGCAGGACCCCGAAGCGGCGGTCGGCTACGGTCGGGATCTCCTCGGCGCGAGTCCGCTCGACGTCATCGAGCTGAGCGAGCCCGCGACGGGCACGCGCGGCCTCGCGTACGTACTGCCGTTCGCCCCTCCTCCCGGTGCACGCCAGGCCACGCGCATGTACCTGGGACGGATGCTGCTCTCCGAGCGCGTCGACGACGTGCTCCCCGACTGGGCCTTCTTCGTGCGCGCCGTGATCGATTCCACCGGCCTCGCTCCCACCGCGAGCAGGGAATCGCTCGTCGAGGACGCGGCGCTCGAACGCGTGCGCGAGCAGCTGGGCGCCGGCATCCGCCGCTGGGTGCTCGAGCTGGGGCTGCGCGAACCCCATCGTCTCGCGCAGTTCGTCGCCGTGCACGAGGTCGGCCTCAAATCCCTGGTGCGCCACGACGAGGAGCTCGCCCACTTCATCTCCCGCTGGTTGACGGTCGAGACGACGCACGGCACGGTGCGGGTCGGCGACCTCGTCGAGAGATACCCGCACATCCGCTACGCGCAGAGCGTGGACGAATTCCGCCAGGTGGCCGGCATCTCCCCCTCCGATGAGGTGCTCGTCAACGGCGGCTACCTCTACGACGCCGATCTGATCCGGATGCTGCCCGATCTCTACCCGCACGTCTCCGTCGAAAAAGTGGATGTCACGGGCGAACTCGATCGTCTCGATCCGCCACCCCTCGACGACCGCGATGCGGCCGTCGCCCTCGAAGCGCGCGCCGGTGCCGTGCTCGCCGCATCCGACTGCTCCGTGGTCGTCCGGTCGATCGACCGCCCCGATCTGGCCGGGCTCTACGTGGCCGACCCCGAGGTGCTGCGGGCGATCGACCGCGGACGCACCAAGGGCGTCACCGGGGCCCTCTGGGGCGGTGTGCTGGATCGCATCGACCAGACCCTGTCATCCGCCCGCGACGACGATCTGCGCGCGCGCCTGTGCCTGAACTGGTCCAATCGGGTCGTGCGCGCCCTGGTGCGCGTGCAGGACGACGCCGTCTTCGCGCGCACCGTGCAGCTCCTCTACATCCAGGCGCTTCTCGCCGGGCACCATCCGCTCGCGGACGCCGACCGGACGCTGATGACCAGCGCCCTCGCCGACCTCGTCTCGCTCTCGGCCGGTCTGGAGGGCGACACCATCCCCTTCGGCGACGCCCGCTGACTCTCCACCGAAAGGTCCCCTCCATGGCACGTCCGAAGAAGCGCTTCCAGCAGCTGATCGAGGAGATCGATCGCACCCCCTGGGGGCCCGCAGAGCAGGCGCTGGTCTCCGAGGCCGTCGCCCTGGCGATCGAGATCGGCGACGAGCGGCTCGAGTACGAGGCTCGGATGCGTCAGACCGCGTCGGCGAACATGAACGGCGCCACCGACGTGATGCTCAACTCGTTCGCGTGGTGCCTCGCCCATCACGATGCCGACCCGCAGCGCTTCCCGGCCGATCTCGACAACGGCGGAGCCGATCTGATGTGGCAGTTCAAGTGGATGGCCTCGTCGCTGCGGTCCTCCCCCGCGTTCTCGCAGGAGCAGATCGCCGCCGTGCTCGACGACATGGAGTCGCACTACCGCGCCGCGGGGCTCGGCGTCAGCGGCGTGCTCACCGCGCGCTTCGAGGACGCCTGGGACGCCGGTCGCATGGACGAGGCCGAGGCGCTGCGCGTGCAGCTGGAGGCGACGCCGCGCGACGACCACAGCCACTGCGACGCCTGTGGACGCAGTCAGATCGCGGGCTTCTTCGCCGACACCGACCGCGACGCCGAGGCGATCGTGCTCGTCGAGGAGATGATCGAGGGCGGATTCTCCTGTGGAGAGGAGCCCGAGCACGCCCTCTCGCGCGTGCTCCTGCCGTACCTGCGTGCCGGACGCCTCGACGAGGCGAAGACCGCGCATCTGCGCAGCTACCGACTGGCCAAGGACAACCCCGACAACCTTCGCATCGTCGCCAACAACATCGTGTTCGCAGCCCTCACCGGCAACGAGGCGCGCGCGCTCGCACTGGTCGAGAAGCACATCTCCTGGCTCGCGCACGACGGCCTGAACGTCGACGCCCACTTCGCGGCTCTCGCGGCCCTCGCCGTGGCGCTGGACCGGGTGACGGCCGTCGGACACGGCGACACTCCCGTGCGCGGCGCGGAGTCGGCCGCCCTCGTCCCGTTATTCGGCGAGCACGACGGCACCTGGAGCGCCGCCGAGCTCGCGGCAGCCGCGTGGACCGCTGCGGAGCGGATCGGAGCGGGCTTCGACGAGCGTGACGGGACGGACGGGCACGCCCGCAGCCTGGAACGGATGCGGGCGCTGGCGGACGAGCGGTACGACGTTCCGATCCGCTCCGACGCGTTCGTCGCCGCGGCACCCACCACCACACCGGTCGACGCGGACGGATGGTTCGAGCGGGCGATGCAGCTCGCCCAGTTCGGCGCCGAGCACGAGACGCTCGAGGCCCTGCCCCGGGCTCTCGAGGTCGAGGACCCCGCGAAGCGCGCCCAGTTGCTCTCGATGCGCCTGGGGATCCTGATCGCCCTCGATCGCGCCGACGAGGCTCTGCAGCTCCTCCCGGAGCGTGTCGCCGCACTGCGCGCGGCCGGTCGCGATGTGCAGGCCGATCTCGAAGAACGTCTCGGCCTCGCGACGTTCGGGCTGAACACCCCGGAGACGACCGCCGCCCTCGAGGAGGAGATCGGCGCCTCCGAGCATCTCCCCGCCTGGACACGCGGCGACCTCGCGATCAGCCGCGCCGCCCTGCACCTGCAGTCCGGCGAACCCGACGCCGCGCTCGATCACGCCGAGGTGGCGGCGCGGTCGTTCGCCGAGGCCGAGGACACCCGTCTGACGAACACCACGACGCTGCTGGCCATCTCGGCCGTGCTGAGCAAGGGCGACCTCGAGGCGGGGAGCGCGCTGCTCGACCGCTTCCTCGCTCAGGACGACCTCAGCGCGGGCCACCGGGCCCAGGCCCTGCAGACCCGCGCACGCGTGCGCGGCGGCGGGAACACGTACCTGGAGGGCGCGGCCGATGCCGACGAGGCCTGCCGCCTGCTCGCCGAACTGGGAGCGACCCGCGCGCTCGGTGACGCGCACCTGCTCGCCGGAGCCCTCTGGGAGGACGCGGACGAGCCGGAGAAAGCCGTCTCGCGCTACCGCCTCGCCGCGCGCCTGGGAGGCGAAGCCGGAGCGGACACGACCGGACTCGACTTCCGTCTCGCGCGCGCGATGCTGCGTGTCGGCGATGCAGAAGAAGCCGCAGAGCTGTTCGGCGACGTGCTGCAGCGCGAGGAGAAGGCCGACGTCCCCGCCGGCTCGCGCGCCATGACCGTGTCGATGCTCGCGCGCGCCCTGAGCGCCGCGGGCGAGTTCGGTCAGTCGGTCGGTGCGCACGGCTATGCCTCCGAACTGTTCGGGCAGGCCGAGGAGCACGCGGACCAGGCGATGTCGATGACGGAGCAGGCCAAGATCCTCGCGCGCTTCGACGAGCACGACGATGCGATCGCCCTGCTTGAGTCCGCCGCCGAGATCGTACGGCGCGCGCCCGAAGCCGTCGGCGCGCTCACCGAGGTTCTGCACAGTCTCGGCCAGGCCTACGGCGGACGCGGCGATGAGCGGGCGTTCGGGCTCTTCGACGAGGTCGCCGCCCTCGCGCAGCAGCACGAGGCCGAGTGGCTGCTCGCCGATGTGACCGACTCGCGCGCACGGGCGCTGGCCGAGCTCGGCCGTGTCGATGAAGCCGTCTCGGCTGCTCTCACCGCGGCCGACGGCTTCGCAGCGCTCGGAGACCTGGGCTCGGCCGGAGGCTCGGAGTTGTTCGCGGCACGGGTGCTCGCCGGCAACGAGCGCTCAGCCGACGCGGTCCCGGTCTACCGCAGCGCCATCGAGCACGCGGCCGGACACCCGCCGCTGTTGCAGGTGTCGGCCCTCGAGCTCGGCAACGTGCTCGAGGCACTCGGCCGTCACGGCGAAGCCGCCGAGATCCGCGCGCACCTGGAGAGCTGAGCGCCGGGCCGGCGAGACGGCGCCGTCGCGGGGGGCGCCGTCTCAGAAGAGCTGGCGCCAGTTGGCCTTCGCGAGATCGAGGAGTTCGTCGCCGCGCCCGGACATGACCGTGCGGATCGCATAGAGCGCGAAGCCCTTGACCTGCGCCGCCTCGATCGCGGGCGGCATGGAGAGCTCCTGCCGTTCGGTGACCACGTCGAGCAGAGCGGGACCGTCATGGGCCAGCACTTCGCGGACGGCGTCGGGGAGGTCCTCGCTCCGCTCCACCCGGCGTGCGAAGATCCCCATCGCCTCGGCGATCGCAGCGAAGCTGGGGTTGTCCAGCCCCGTCCCGTACGTCACGAAACCGGCGGCCTTCATCTCGAGCTCGACGAAGTTCAGCGACGAGTTGTTGACCACGACGGTCTTCACGGGCAGCTTGTTCTGCGTCAGGGTCAGCAGCTCGCCGAGCATCATCGAGAGGCCGCCGTCACCCGCGAGCGCCACGACCTGACGGTCGGGGTGTGCGACCTGGGCCCCGATGCCGTGCATCAGCGCATTGGCCATGGAGCCGTGCGTGAACGAGCCGATCAGTCGCCGGTTCTCGGTCATCGAGAGGTATCGGGCCGCCCACACGGTCGGCGACCCCACGTCGGCCGTGAAGATCGCATCGTCGGCCGCGTATTCGTCCAGGAGACGAGCGAGGTACTGCGGGTGGATGGGACGCTTGCCCTTGGCCGGCACCGCCAGCTCGTCGAGCTTCTTGCGAGTCTTGCGGTAGTGCGCGGTGGCATCGTCGAGGTGCGTACGGTCGTCCTTGCGCGCCAGTCGAGGCAGCAGTGCGTCCGCCGTGGCACGCACATCGCCGACCAGCCCCAGATCGAGCGGATGCCGCTTGCCGAGCTGGGCGCCACGGATGTCGACCTGGATCGTCGTCGCGTTGTCGGGGTAGAACTGCTCGTACGGGAAGTCGCTGCCCAGCACCAGCAGCGCGTCGGCGGCCTCCATGGCCCGGAAGCCCGAAGCGAAGCCGAGAAGCCCCGTCATCCCCACGTCGAAGGGGTTGTCGTACTCGATGAACTCCTTGCCGCGGAGCGCATGCACGATGGGAGCACCCAGTGTGTCGGCGAGCGCGATGACCTCGTCGTGCGCGCCCTCGACGCCGGCTCCGGCGAGGATCGTGACCTTCTTCGCGGCGTTCAACAGCGTCGCCGCCTTCTCGAGCTCCGCCGGATTGGGCACGACCACCGGGCGGGTGCGCTCGATCACGACGGCACGGTCGTCGGCGATGTCTGCCAGGGCGACGTCACCGGGGATCACGAGCACCGCGACCCCGCGCTCTTCGATGGCAGCACGCATGGCGATCTCCATCAGGCGCGGCATCTGCTTCGGATCGGCGACGTACTCGACGTAGACGCTGCACTCGCGGAAGAGCTCCTGCGGATGCGTCTCCTGGAAGTATCCGGTTCCGATCTCGGTGGTGGGGATGTGGGCGGCGATCGCGAGCACGGGAACACGTGAGCGGTTGGCGTCGTAGAGGCCGTTGATCAGATGAAGGTTCCCGGGCCCGCAGGATCCGGCGACGACGGCGAGCTCGCCGGTGGTTGCAGCATCGGCGGCGGCGGCGAACGCGGCGGATTCCTCGTGCCGCACATGCACCCATCGGATCGTGCCGTCTTTGCGCAGCGCATCCGTGAAGCCGTTCAGCGAGTCCCCGGGAATGCCGTAGACACGGTCGATCCCGTTGGCGTGCAGAGTTTTGACGATGTTCTCAGCGACGTTTGCCATGCTTCGACCCTACGCCCGAGGCACGGGGCTGAGGCTCGTCGGACGACCGTGACAGATGTCACTCGAACTGCCGACATCCGACACTGTCGCCGCTTCGACGCGCGATCTAGCCTCGAAGCATCAGAAGAAGCCGAGACGCTCGCCGGCGCATCCGGGGTCACGGCACGACGAGAGGATGCAGAATGAGCGACTTCGCCATCGGAGACACCGTGCAGATCACCGGACCGACGATGACCGGCAATGTCGGAACCGTCGTCTCGATCGACGGGAAGCGGGGAAAGTACCTCGTGCGCATCACGGACGTGACCCAGAACTACTTCACTTCCGAGGAGTTGAAGCTCTTCTCCGCCTGAGGGCGACGAGCGGCGCTCAGTACTCCTGAGCACCATCCCGGTCCGGCTCTGCACTGCGACGGAACGCCCGCCCGGAGACCGACGTCGGGTCGATGCGCACGTAGACGCGCTTGAGGGTGGGGATCCAGGGGCGAAGGCCCGCGGCATCCGCGCGGTGCACGTCCGCATCCGCCTCCAGAGCGGTCGCGTGCCCGCGAACGATGACGCTCCAGGCGTCCGTGTCGGTATGATCGTCGACCTCGAACAGCACGTCGGTGTTCACCGTCAGCTCGAACAGCTTGCTGCCCGGCGCCGTGCGGAACAGGATGCCGTCGCCGTCGACCACGTAGTTCACCGGGAAGATGTCGATCGTGTCCCCGACGTGGGTGACGAGTCTTCCCAGTTCCTGCGTGCCGAGCAGCTCCCGGCTCCGGTCGGTGGTCAGCATCTCGATGGGGTCGGTGTGCGCGCTCATGCCGCCATTGTCTCGCACTCGATGTCCCCACCGACAGGGCATCCGTCCCGCATTCGGTGGTGGATGCGACAACGGCCCCCCGCGTTCTGCGAGGGGCCGTTCATCGTGCGCTCAGCCGATGCGGATGAGCTTCTTGTTGACGAACTCGTCCGCGGCCAGGTGACCCAGTTCGCGGGCCGTGCCGCTGCGCTTGACGCCGCCGAACGGCAGCTCGGGGCTGTCGGCGAGCACGAGGTTGACGTAGACCATGCCCGCCTCGATCTTGTCGGCAACGCGCTCCGCCTGCGCGGCATCCGTCGTGAAGACGTAGGAGCCGAGACCGAAGGTGGTGTCGTTCGCGAGCTCGACCGCCGCGTCCTCATCCGCCACGCGGTAGACGACGGCGGCGGGGCCGAAGAGCTCCTCGCGGTAGACGTTCATCTCGGGCGTCACGTCAGCCAGCACGGTCGGAGCGAAGAACGCGCCGTCACGGGTGCCGCCGGTGAGGAGCGTCGCTCCCTGCTCGACCGCCTGGTCGATCTGCTTCTGCAGGTTGACCGCAGCCGTCTCGGACGACACCGGACCGAGGACCGTGTCGTCGAGCATGGGATCGGTCGCCTCGATGGCCGCCATCGCCGCCGTGAACTTCTCGACGAAGGCGTCGTACAGGCTGTCGACGATGATGAAGCGCTTCGCGCCGTTGCAGGCCTGCCCGTTGTTGTCGAGGCGCGCATCGACGCCGGCCTGCACCGTGGCGTCGAGGTCGTCGGTGGAGAGCACGATGAACGGGTCGGAGCCGCCGAGCTCGAGTGCGACCTTCTTGAGGTTGCGTCCGGCGATCTCGGCGACCGCGGCACCGGCGCGCTCGGATCCGGTGAGCGAGACACCCTGCACGCGCGGGTCGGCGATCATCGTCGCGATCTGCTCGTTCGTCGCGAGGACGTTCTGGTAGGCGCCCTTCGGGAATCCGGCATCGTGATAGATCTTCTCGATCGCGGTCGACGACTCCGGGCACTGCGGGGCGGGCTTGAGCAGGATCGTGTTGCCCACGATCAGGTTGGGAGCGGCGAAGCGCACGATCTGGTACGCCGGGAAGTTCCACGGCATGATGCCGACGAGCGGGCCGAGCGAGGAACGGCGGATGATGGCCGACCCCTCCCCCAGGATCGCGATCGGCTGGTCGGCCATGATCGACTCCGCCTGGTCGGCGTAGTACTCGGCGATGTCGGCGGCGAAGTCGACCTCGCCGAGGGCGGCCTCGCGGGGCTTGCCCATCTCACGCACGAAGATGTCGGCGAGCTCTTCGCGGCGTTCGCGGTGCAGCTCGGCGGCACGCCGGACGAGGGCCGCGCGCTCGGCGACCGTCGACGAGCGCGACCACTCGCGGTGGGCCTCGTCGGCGGCGGCGACCGCCTCATCGATCTGGGCATCCGTGAACGTGTCGAAGGACGCCAGCGTCTCTCCGGTGGCGGGGTTGGTGACGGCGTAGTCGGTCATGACATGTCCTCTCGTGTGGTGGTGCGGGGCCCGACGCGCGGGCCCCGCATCGGAAATCAGGAGACCGGGATCAGCGTGTACTTGGTGGACAGGTACTCGTGGATGCCCTCGAAGCCGCCCTCGCGGCCGACGCCGGACTGCTTGACGCCGCCGAAGGGTGCGGCCGCGTTCGAGACAACGCCCACGTTGAGACCCATCATGCCGGTCTCGAGCCCGTCGATCATCCGCTGACCGCGCTGCAGGTTCTCGGTGAAGACGTACGACACGAGTCCGTACTCGGTGTCGTTCGCCAGGCGCACGGCCTCTTCCTCGGTCTCGAAGGTCGCGATCGCGAGCACCGGTCCGAAGATCTCCTCGCGCAGGATCGCGCTTCCCGCGACGACATCGGTCAGCACGGTCGGCTCGTAGAACGTGCCCGTGCCCTCCACAGCCTTGCCACCTGCGAGCAGCGTCGCACCGCGACCGACCGCATCGTCGACGAGTTCGCCGGCCTTCGCGACGGCATCCGCGTCGATGAGCGGTCCGATCGCCACGCCCTCTTCGGTGCCACGGCCGATCTTCATGCCGTTGACGCGCTCGGTGACACGCTTGGCGAATTCGCCCGCGACGTCCTTGTGCACGATGAAACGGTTCGCCGCCGTGCAGGCCTGTCCGATGTTGCGGAACTTCGCGGCCAGCGCACCGTCCACGGCCTTGTCGAGGTCGGCGTCGTCGAACACCACGAACGGGGCGTTGCCGCCGAGTTCCATCGACACGCGCAGCACGCCCTCCGCCGCCTGGGCGATGAGCTTGCGTCCGACCTCGGTCGAGCCCGTGAAGGAGAGCTTGCGCAGACGCGGGTCGGCGATGATCGGCGCCGACAGCGCGCTCGACTTCGAGGTCTGCACGACGTTGACGACACCGGCGGGAAGGCCGGCCTCTTCGAGCAGCTTCGTGAAGTACATCGTCGTCAGCGGCGTGAGTGCCGGGGGCTTGATCACCACGGTGCAGCCGGCCGCGAGTGCCGGAGCGATCTTGCGCGTCGCCATCGCGAACGGGAAGTTCCACGGCGTCACGAAGAACGACGGTCCGACCGGGCGCTGCGACACGACCATGTGACCGGTGCCCTCGGGGTTGATGCCGTAGCGGCCGCTGATGCGCACGGCCTCCTCGCTGAACCAGCGCAGGAACTCGCCGCCGTAGCCGACCTCGCCACGCGCCTCGGCGAGCGGCTTGCCCATCTCGAGCGTCATGAGCAGCGCCAGGTCCTCCTTGTGCTCCTGCACGAGGTCGAATGCCCGGCGGAGGATCTCACTGCGCACGCGCGGAGCCGTCGCGGCCCACGCGTCCTGCGCGGCGACGGCCGCATCGAGGGCGCGGATGCCGTCTGCGGGCGTCGCGTCGGCGATCGTGCGGATCACGGCACCGGTCGCGGGATCCTGCACGTCGAACGTGCCGCCGGTCTCGCCGTCGATCCACTCACCGCCGATGAAGAGGCCGGTGGGGATGCTGTCCAGGAGCGCCTGTTCGGTCTGAGTGCTCATGATTCTCTTTCTGTGAGGAGGGCTAGGAGCGCGTGCGTCGGCTGGGAGGTGCGTCGATGCTCAGCGTCTGACCGCGGAAGAACGCCGGCCGTCTGATGGCGTTCCAGACCATGACGACGATGCCGACGCCGATGATCAGCATTCCGAGGATGAAGACGATGCCGACGCCGCCGATCTGAGAACCCGAGCCGTAGGCCGGGTCCATCGAGTCGATCAGCGTCGTGAAGAACAGCACCGCGAGGATCGCACCGCCGACGAGCGGGAAGAGGAACGTGAAGAAGAAGTTCCTCGTCGAGTCGAACCACTGCTTGCGGAAGTACCAGACGCACGCGAAGGCGGTGATCCCGTAGTAGAAGCAGATCATCATGCCGAGCGTGAGGATGGTGTCCCACAGCGTGTCCTCGCTCACGACGCGCATCACAGCGTAGAAGGCCGACGCGACGATGGCGGAGATGATGGTCGCGTACCCCGGGGTGAAGAAGCGGGGGCTGACCTTCGCGAACGACTTGGGCAGGGCGCCGTAGTGCCCCATCGCCAGCAGCGTGCGCGCCGGTCCCACGAACGTGGACTGCAGCGACGACGCCGAGCTGGTCAGCACCGCGAGCGACACCAGGAAGGCGAGCGGGCCGAGGATCGGGCCGGAGAGGTGGAAGAACACGTTCTCCTGGATGTCCTCGTTGCCGAGACCCAGCGCACCGGTGCCGACACCGGCGAACATGATCATCGCCACCGCGAGCAGCAGGTAGAGCGAGACGATCATCAGCACCGTGACGGTGGCCGCGCGACCCGGGGTCTTCTCCGGGTCCTTGGTCTCCTCGTTCATGGTGAGGGTGACGTCCCAGCCCCAGAAGATGAAGATCGACAGCGAGAGTCCGGCGGCGACGGCGCTGAACGACGAGATCGCGAACGGGTTGAACCAGTTCAGATCGAAGGGCTGGTAGTCGAAGCCGTTGCCGTTGACGGCCTGCACGATCGCCGCACCGGCGAAGAAGAGCAGGACGAGGATCTGGAAGCTGACGAGCCAGTACTGCAGCTTCTGGGTCGTCTGCATGTCGCGGTACGAGATCCAGGTCGCCCCGAGCATGAACAGCAGGCACACGCCGATGTTGATCCAGGTGACGCTCGCGAGGGAGGCGATGTCGGGGTTGCCCGTGATCTGCGAGATCAGCAGGAAGAGGAAGTCGACGGCGATGCCCGCGAGGTTGGACAGCACGAGGATCGTGGCGACGACCAGGCCCCAGCCCGCCATCCAGCCCACCCACGGACCGAAAGCGCGGGCCGCCCAGGTGAACGAGGTGCCGGAGTCGGGCATCCGGTTGTTGAGCTCGCGGTACCCGAAGGCGACCAGGAGCATCGGGATGAAGCCGACCAGGATGATCGCGGGGATCTGCGACCCCACCGTGGAGGCCACAGGGCCGACGGCGGCGGTGAAGGTGTAGGCGGGTGCGATGCACGAGATGCCGATCACGACCGCGCCGATCAGGCCGACCGTTCCGGCGCTCAGGCCCTTGGTGGAGATCCCGGTCGTGACACCGGATTCGGGCTCCGTCGCCCGGTTGGTGCTGCTCATCAGCGTTCTCCTGCTTCGTTGCGGGTGCGCGGGACGACGATCATGGGGACGGGCAGCTCGTGCAGCATCTTCGCCGCCGTGGAGCCCAGGAAGAGACGACGGGGCTGCGCCAGCCTGCTGGAGCCGACCAGGACCACCTCGCCGGGAAGCCAGGAGAGGTTCGCGACCGCATCTTCGACGGTGTCGCCCGGAGCCTTCTCGACGGCGGCGGTGCGCCCGTCGGGGAGCAGCTCTGTCGCCATCGCGAGGACCTCCTGCCCGTGGTCGTCACCGACCGTGCGGATCGCGCCCGTATCGAGCCCCGGGGGCACATCGAACGGCACGAGGGACACGAGGCGCAGGTCGACGCCGCTGTCGCCGGCGAGGGCGACAGCCTCGTCGAGCAGCGCATCGGCGCCCGGCCGAGACCCGACGGCGACGGTCACGCGCGGGATGACGTGGTCGTCCTGCTGAGCCGTTCCCACGGGTGCCAGCGCCACCGGGATGGTCGACGAGTGCAACAGCTCCGAGGCGACGCTCCCGAGCCGGTGGCGTCCGAAGATGCCCCCGCCCGCCGCACCGATCACGATCACGCGGGCGCCGAACTCCTCGCCGGCGGCGATGAGCCCCTCGGCGAACGATTCGGAGAAGCGGACGTGACCGCTGCGGGTCAGCTCCTGCGGCAGCCGGACGACGGCGTCGGCGAGCCACTTCCTGGCCTGCGACCGGATGTGCTCCTCATAGGCGCGCTCCGGCGGCACCGCGGCGTTGCGTGTTCCTTCGTTCGGCAGCACGATCACCAGGTGCAGGGTCGCGCCCAGGCTGCGGGCGATGCGCGCGCCCAGCGCCGCGGCATCCGCTCCCGCATCCGTCGCCGTGTACCCCACGACGACCGAGCCGGTCATCAGCTGCTGCTCTCGACAGCGCCGGACTCGCGGCTCGCATCGACGATATTGGATGCGACGAGGTGTCCCATCCGGATCGCACCGTCGACGTGCTGGTACCCGGCTCCGGCCATGTCGCTGCAGGCGAAGTGGATCGGGCCGACCGCCGTGCGCAGGTCCGCGCCGTAACGGTGCAGGCCGCCCATGTCGAAGCTCGCGGCATAGGCACCACGCGTCCACTCCTCGCTGCCCCAGTCGCTCTCGTAGTAGACGACCGGGTTCTTGGCCTCTGGGCCGTAATAGTGCGAGAGCGACTCGAGGATGCGCTCCTTGCGCTCCTCGGCAGAGAGCTCGAACACGCCGTCGGCGTTGGCGTCGGAGACGAAGCCCACCAGGGTGCCGCGCTCGTCGCCGTGGTTCGTGTTGTCGTACGCCTCGTGCGACAGCTCGTACGGGCTGAACGCGGTGCCGCTGAGACCCTGCTCGCGCCAGAACGGACGATCGTAGACCGCGTGCACCTTGATGACGAAGCCCATGGAGAGGTGCTGGTGCAGCTGGTGCTGACGACGCGGCAGCGGCGGATCGAAGGAGATACGGCTGTACAGCACCGGCGCGTGCGCGAGGATCGCGTGGCGGGCGCGGACCGTGAGCTCGTCGGTGGTGGCGACGACCCCCGCGTCCGACCACTCGAGGCTGCGGACCGGCTGGTTCAGCAGCACGTCGTCGCCCAGGCGCTCGGCGAGACGCAGCGGCACCTGCTGCAGACCGCCGACCACGCGCTTGTCGAGGATGAAGTCGGCGTCGACGAGGTTCGAGTACGAACCGGCGGATGCGGCCATCAGCAGCGACTGCAGCAGCGAGAACGAGTGCGTGGGCTTGGTGAGCATCGCCGATCCCGTGGCGAAGGCCAGGTTGCGCACGGCCTCGTCGTCATCGGTCTGCGAGCGCAGCCAGGCGTCCCAGGTGATCGAATCCCACTCCTCGGCGTTCGGGTGCGCCCACGGCTGATCGGGGTCGATCTCGGCGACCAGGGCGTCGAGGATGCCCGTGATCCGGGCGATCACGGCCTCGGTCTCCGGCGACACGGGGAACATCTCCCCCGTGAAACGGTGCGTCTTCCCGTCGGGGCCGACGTAGACGCTGTCGCCTTCGCGGTAGCGGCTGTAGGTCTCGAGGCCCAGCTCTTCGATGGCGTCCTTGAGCGCATCCTGATCGGGCGAGACCCACTGACCGCCGATCTCGAGCATGGCGCCGTCGATGACGTCGGTCCACAGGCGTCCGCCCACGCGGTCGCGGGCCTCCAGCACGGCGACCGACAGGCCGGCCTTGCGCAGGTCGTTCGCGGCGGTGAGCCCTGCGGCTCCGGCGCCGATGATGAGTACGTCGCGGGTGATCTCAGACATCTGCAACTCCTTCGTTGGGGGAAGTAGTGCCGGTCGCGACCCGAAATCCCCCGATTGGGGTCGCGACCGGACAGGGGGTCGGGCCGCACGGGAGTGCGGCCCGGATGCTATTCGGCGGCGGCCAGGGCGGCGGCGACGATGTCGAGTCCCTCGTTCAGCAGGTCGTCGCCGATCGAGAGCGGAGGGAGGAAGCGGATGACGTTGCCGTAGGTTCCGCAGGTGAGGACGATGACGCCCTGCGCGATGCACGCCTTGGCGACGGCGGCCGTGAGAGCGGCGTTCGGCGCCTTGGTCTCGGGGTCGACGAACTCGGCGGCGATCATCGCACCGTGGCCGCGGACGTCGCCGACGCGCGGGTCGTTCTGCTGGATCGCGGTGAGGCGGTCGATGAGGATCGTGCCGATCTCGCGCGCCCGCTCGATCACGCCGTCGTTCTCGAACACGTCGATCGAGGCGAGGGCTGCGGCGCAGGCGATAGGGTTGCCCCCGTAGGTGCCACCGAGGCCGCCCGAGTGCGAGGCGTCCATGATCTCGGAGCGACCGGTGACCGCAGCGAGCGGGAGGCCGCCGGCGATGCCCTTGGCCGTGGTGATCAGATCGGGCTCGATGCCGAAGATCTCGCTCGCGAACATGTGCCCGGTGCGGGCGAAGCCGGTCTGCACCTCGTCGGCGATGAACACGACGCCGTTCGCGCGGCACCACTCGACGATCGCGGGGAGGAACCCGTCGGCGGGGACGATGAAGCCGCCCTCGCCCTGGATGGGCTCGATGATGACCGCGGCCAGGTTGTCGGCGCCGATCTGCTTCTCGAGCTGGAGGATGACGCGGGCCGCGGCCTCACGTCCATCGAGTCCGTCGCGGAACGGGTACGACATCGGCGCCCGGTAGACCTCGGGCGCGAAGGGGCCGAAACCGCTCTTGTAGGGCATCGACTTGGCGGTGAGCGCCATGGTCAGGTTCGTGCGGCCGTGGTAGCCGTGGTCGAAGGCGACGACGGCCTGGCGACCGGTGTGCTTGCGGGCGATCTTGATCGCGTTCTCGACCGCTTCGGCGCCCGAGTTGAACAGGGCGCTCTTCTTGGCGAAGTCACCGGGGGTCACGCGGTTGAGCGCCTCTGCGACGCCGACGTACGACTCGTAGGGCGAGATCATGAAACAGGTGTGGGTGAACTGCGCGGCCTGAGCGGCGACGGCCGCGGCGACCTTGGGGTGCGCGTTGCCGACGGTGGTCACGGCGATGCCGGAGCCGAGGTCGATGAGCGAGTTCCCGTCGGCGTCCACGACGACGCCACCACCGGCGGCGACAGCGGCGACCGGAACGGTGTGTCCGACGCCCGCTGCCACGGCATCCGCCTTGCGCGCGAGGATCTCGGCGGAACGGGGGCCGGGAAGATCCGTGACCAGACGACGCTCCTGGGGGAGGTCGGGTCCGCCGAGAGGGACTGCGAGGGCTGCGGTGTCGAGGAGTGCCATGTTCGCGAGCGTACGGCGGCCACCGAGCCGGCTGCACTCACCGGTCTGTACAATCTGGAGAAGCAAATCGCCCGCTCGTACAACTCGCCGGAGGTCACCGTGGTCGTCACCGCCCAGCCGACCCTGCGCGCCCTGTTGCAGCGTCGCGATCTCGGGCTCTCCCTGATCCCGCGCGAAGGCGACATCCCCGATGGGGCACTCGACCGCCCGCTGCGTTGGGTGCACAGCTCCGATCTCGCCGACCCCACCCCGTTCCTGTCCGAAGACCTGGCGCTGCTGACCACCGGAACCCAGTTCGACGAAGCCGTCAGCATCGACACGTACGTCGGACGGCTCGCGGACCGCGGGGTGATCGGTCTGGGATTCGGCACCGAGGTGCACCGATCCGGCATCCCCGAAGAGCTCGTCGACGCGTGCGCCGCGCACGGGATGCCGCTGTTCGCCGTCCCGTACCGCACCCCGTTCATCGCCGTCGCCCGCGCGCACTCCGAGGCGATCGCGGCTCAGGCGTATGCCCGACGGTCCTGGGCCCTCGACACGCAGCGTGCCCTCGCTCTCGCCGCCCTCCGACCGCACGGCCTCGATGCGACGATCGCCGAACTCGGGCGGCGAATCGGCGTCTGGGCCGGGATGTTCGACGCCGCCGGAGCGCTCACCCTCTCCCACCCTCGCGAAACGGTGGAGGCCCGTGTGCTCGACGAGCTCGGGAATCGCGCGGTGGAGATCCTGACCCGTGGACTCGAGGCGGGGCAGTCGCTCAGCATCGAAGACCATTCGTTCATGCTGTTCACGGTCGGCCGCGGCGGGCATCTGCGGGGCGTCATCGCCCTCGCCGTCGATACGCTCGATCCCGAAGCCCGGTCGGTCGTGACCTCGGTGATCGCCATGGCAGGACTCGCGATGGAGCAGAGCGAGCAGCTCGCCCGCAGTCGTCGTCGCCTGCACGCGCAGCTCCTCAGATCACTCCTCGCCGACGACCCCACCTTGGCCAGGAGGGTGCTGGGCAGCCTGCCCACCGCACCCGTGCTCGTGGCCGTCGCCGCCGACGCGCCGGCAGGGCCGCTCGCCGACTGGTGGGAGCGGCACCGCGCCGAGCACGGAACCTCGATCTTCCTCGCCGAATCCGAGGACGGGGTGACGATGTGCGTCTCAGCCGGAGACGAGGCCCTGCTCGACGAGGTCGCCGCCCGCTTCGGCATCCGCATCGGCGTCTCCGATCCCGAAGGGTACGACTCGTTCGCCCGGGCACACGCGCAGGCGCTCACGGCGCTGCGTCAGCAGGGCACCCACGGGGTCGCCCGCTACTCCGACACCGTCGGGTCGAGCATCCTCACGGCCCTCGCGACCGACGAGGCGCGCCTCGTCGCCGAATCGCGCCTGGCCCCGGTGCGCGAGCACGACGCCCGTACCGGCGCCGAGCTCGAACGCTCGCTGCGCACCTGGCTGGAGCATGACGCGAAAGCGGAATCCGCCGCGGTCGCGCTCGGAGTGCATCGGCACACCCTGCGCTCCCGCATCGCCCACGCGGGCGCGCTGCTCGACGTCGACCTGTCGACCTTCCCCGCCCGCGCCGAGCTCTGGACGATCCTGCAGACCGCCCGCGACTGAGCCGGGGCGGCAGCACCCTCCCGAGCATCCACGTGCTTCCTGCTCGCACCCCGCGCGGCGGGAACGCTCCGGTCGCACTTCGCGCCGCCCGCGCGACGTCTGAGCGGCAGGAACTGCAACCGGAGCAGCGGGCCAAGAGCGGGCCAAGAGCGGGTCAGGAGTGGATACGCGCTCCCGCAGCCAGCACCGCCCGGCACCGCGTGACGTCATCGGCAGTCTGGGCGATCAACGCCTCGACGCCGTCGAACCGCAGCGTCGGGCGAAGGCGCGCGACGAGGGTCACGCACAGGCGCCGACCGTAGAGGTCGATGTCGGCATCATGCAGGTGCACCTCGACGCGTCGCTCGCGATCGCCGTCGAAGGTCGGGTTCATCCCGACACTGACACTCGCCGCCCACGACAGCAGGTCGTCGTCGATCCGCACCCACGCCGCGTAGATCCCGTCGTCGGGCAGATCTTCGTGGTCGAGCGCCAGGTTCGCCGTCGGGAAGCCGAGCTCGCGACCCCGACCGTCGCCGGGGACGACCAGTCCGACGATCGTCCCGGGCGGCGACGCGCTCACGCGTTCTCGGGGGCGGCGATCGAGCGGTAGCGGCTCTGATGGAAGACCAGGGGCTCGACGTCGTCGAACAGCGTGATGTCGGCGATCTCGTACAGCGCGATCTCGTGGTCGCCGCCGTCGAACGTGCTGTGCAGGCGACACGTGAGCCAGAGCGCTGCGTCCGCGATCAGCACGGCTCCGCCATCGGTGCGGCGCCACTCATGGCCGCCGAACCGGTCGCCCTCCCTCGCCGAGAGCGAGCGGCTGAGCGGCTCGTGGTGCGCGGCGAGCACACTCATGCCGAGCTCGGGCACGGTGCGCAGCACCGGCCAGGTCTTCGACGTACGGGCGGCGCTGATCGCCACCAGCGCCGGTTCGAGCGAGATCGAGGTGAAGGAGTTGACCGCCATTCCCACGGCACGGTCGTCGACGTGCGCGGCCAGGGCCACGACGCCGGTCGGGTATACCGAGAAGGCCCGGCGGAGGGCGAGGTCGCGCGGGACCGTATCGTTCGTCAGCGCGTCGGTCACGACAGTCGTCATTTCGGCTTCCTTTCGTTAGTCAACTTTGACTAGTTTTGATAATAGGCAACTTTGATCATGCAAACAACAGGAAAGGCGAAGGCCAGCCGTTAGCATGAGGGGCATGTCGACCACCCGCCTCGTCGTCCTCGGCGCCGTGAAGCAGTTCCAGCCCGTGCACGGGTACTTCCTCCGTCGCGAACTCATGACCTGGCACGTCGACGAGTGGGCGCATATCCAACCCGGATCGATCTACAACGCCCTGCGCGCCCTCGAGGTCGACGGCTACATCGCCGAAAGCGGCACCGAGGCCGAGGGCAAGCGCCCGGCGCGGACCACCTACCGCATCACCCCGGCCGGCGAGGTCGAACTGCAGCGCATGCTGCGCGAGAACCTCTGGAACGTCGCAGCCTTCGACACCCAGGCCATCATGACCGTCGCCTCGTTCATGTTCGTTCTGAGTCGGCAGGAGGTGATCGCCGGCCTCGAGCACCGACTCATCAAGAGCGACGCGATCATCACGCAGAACGGCTTCGACGTGCAGGACACGCTGCGGTCCGAGACGACGCCCAAGTACGTGCGGGAGATCTTCGACCTCTCCACAGCCCGCCTCACGGCCGAGAAGCAGTGGCTGCTCGACCTGCTGGAACGTCTGCGCGGTGGGGAGTACACATTCGCCGGCGAGACGACCGAGGGCGTAGCGTCGGCCGAGGCGGGCACCTCGGCCTGAGGTCAGCGCGACGAGACGAGCGCGTCGATCGACGCGCGCGACAGGGCCGACGTCGTCGCACCCCGATGCTGCGCCACCACGGCGCCGGCCGCACAGGCCCGGATCAGCGCCGTCTCGATTGCTTCTCCCTGGGCGAGCGCGGCGGCCAACGCTCCACAGAACGCATCGCCGGCGCCGGTCGTATCCACCGGATCGATCCGGAACGCGTCGGCCTGCAGAGGATCGCTCCCCGCGCGATGCAGCACCACTCCCCCAGCACCCCGGGTGAGAACCACGACCGGGGCACCGGCGGCGTGCAGCCGGTCGATGCCGCCGAGTTCGGTGCACTCGGTCTCGTTAACCACCAGCACGTCGACGTCGCCGAGCATCTCGACCGCCTCGGCATGTGCGGGCGCGGCGTTCAGGATCGTCAGGGCTCCGGCCGTCCGGCCCGCGCGCAGGGCGGCCGCCACGCTCGCGAGCGGAACCTCCAGCTGCGCGAGCACGACCGCCGCGCCCGCGATCCCGGCGACCGCGTCGTCGACGTCGAGCTCGGCGTTCGCACCGGCCGCGACGATGATGCTGTTGTCGCCGTCGTCGAAAGCCAGCACGTGGGCGACGCCGGTCGGAACGGCGGCACTCCGGCGCAGGGCCGCCGCGACTCCGGCATCCGCCAGCGTCTGCTGCAGCACGTCGGCGGCCTCGTCCGTTCCGACCACCGCACAGAACCGGGTCGGAGCCCCGCTGCGTGCGGAGGCGACGGCCTGATTCAGCCCCTTGCCCCCGGCGAAGCGGCCGCCGGCCCGACCGAGCAGGGTCTCGCCGACGCGGGGAGGGCGCGAAACCTCGACCACGAGATCGAGATTCGCGCTCCCCACGACGGCGACACCGGTGAGGGTGTCAGACACGCGACATCGTCCGTCGGTACTGGGAGCCGGTGTGCGAGTCGGCGAGCGCCGGCGTCGGCGTGCCGATCAGACGCTCACGCAGCGACTGCGGCTCGGCCGAGGGTTCGGCGATCGCACCCCGCTCCTTGAGGATCGGCAGCACGTGCTCGATGAAGTCGACCGTCGACGCCGGCGGGATGACGGGAGCGAACAGGAATCCGTCCAGGTCGGCGCCGTCGGCGAGCTCGATCATCCGGTCTGCCACCTGCTCGGGGGTGCCGACGATCGGGCGGGCGCCGACGCCGTGCGCGTGCCAGTCTCCGAGAACGTCGCCGACCGTCTTGTCGGCGAAGCGGGCGACCTGGGTCTGCGACAGCTCGGTGCTCAGCTCCGACATCGGCGTGTTCGGCGCATAGGCCGAGAGGTCGAGGCCGGTGAACCATGCGTAGGAGGCGACGGTGACGTCGGGGTTCTGCGCGTCGGCGACCTCGGCGTACTTGCGCTGCGCCTCTTCCTCGGTGCTGCCGACGATCGCGGCGAATGCCGACATGATCTTCACCTCGTCGGCCCCGCGGCCGTTCTTGACGGCCTCTTCGCGGATCGCCGACGAGTGCGCACGCAGCTGCTCGACCGAGCCGCTGCCGACGAAGATCGCCTCGCCGTGCTTGCCCCCGAACTCCCGGCCCGCGGGGGAAGCCCCGGCCTGGAACAGCACCGGGGTACCCTGCGGCGAGCGCGAGGTGTTGCCGTAGCCGTGCGATCGGAAGTACGGGCCGTCGTGGGCGATGCGGTGCACCTTCGACGGGTCGGCGAAGCGCCCGGACTTGTCGCGCTCCAGAGCCCCTTCCTCCCACGCCTGCTCCCACAGCTTGTAGACGACCTGCATGAAGTCGTCGGCCATGAGGTAGCGCTCGTCGTGGCCGACCATCGGCACGCCGAAGCCCTGCACCGCCGTGTCCGCCGTGCCGGTGGTGACCACGTTCCAGCCGATGCGGCCGCCGGAGAGGATGTCGAGCGTCGCCATCCGTCGCGCGAACGAATAGGGCGGTTCGAGCAGTGTCGAGCCGGTGGCGACGAGCCCCAGGCGCGTCGTCTCGGGGATGAGAGCGGCGAGGATGATCGCCGGGTCCAGACGCGGCAGGTCGAGACCTTCGAGGGAGCAGATGTCGGGACGCTCGCCGGCGACGTCGGCCCACCCCCAGGCATCCGCGAGGAACAGGAAGTCGAACCCGGCGTCCTCGACCATGCGCGCGGTGTCGCGCCAGTACTCGAGCTTGTCGAACAGGTAGCGCCCGTTGTCGGGGTGCCGCCACGTGGCGGTGCCGGAGTCGTTCGCCTGGGCGTTCTCGAAGAGGCCGAGACGCAACTGCTTGACGGTGTTCTGATCGGTCATGTGCGGGTGCCTTCCTTGTGGGTGGTTCGTTCTGCTGGTTCCGAAGTCGTTCTGCTGGTTCCGGAGTCGTTCTGCTGGTTCCGGAGCGGTTCTGGAGTGGTTCCGGGCACGCCGGAGGAACCCCGGGACGGGTTGGGGGGGCACCCGTCCCGGGATGAGGGTGCCGCGTCAGCCCTTGGCCGTGACCTCGCCGTCGCTCCACCAGAGCACGCGCTTGCGCACCAGGGCGAGGACGATGATCAGGAGCACACCGAGCAGGCAGAGCAGAGCGATGCTGGCCCAGGTGACCGCGAGGTTCGCCTGCGCCGCAGACGTGGTGACGAGCGAGCCGAGACCGGCCTGCTGTCCCGCCGCGACGAACTCGGCGACCGCCGCGCCGACCACCGCGAGCGGCAGGGCGATGCGGAGCCCTGCGAACACGTAGGGCATGCTGCCGGGAAAGCGCAGCTCGCGGAAGATCTCCCACCGCGAGGCGTGCAGCGTCTTGAAGACGTCGAGCGCCTTCTGATCGACGTCGCGCAGACCCGCGAGCGAGTTCACGAGCATCGGGAAGAACACCACGAGCCCCGTCACGATGAACTTCGGCACCATGCCGAAGCCGAAGGCCACGACCAGTGCGGGGGCGATCGCCACGATCGGGGTCACCATCACGATGATCACGAGCGGCATCACGGCCCGCTCGATGATCTGGAACTCCGCCATGATCACCGCCAGCAGGAACCCGGCGAGGATGCCGGCGGCGGCGCCGACCACCACCTCGAGGAGCGTGACGAGGAAGTTCGACCAGTACATGCCGGCGTCATCGACGAGGCTGGCGCCGATCGCCTCCAGCGTCGGCAGCACGTACGGGTTGGTCCAGGCCACGACCTGCCAGAGGAGAGCGGCGATCACGAAGGTGATCAACGTGGGTCCCCACGCTCCCCAGCGCAGCCAGGAAGGAACTCCCCGGCGTGGTTGGGCCTTCAGGCGGGCGGTCGCGAGGGTCGCGGTCGTGTCTCTCATCGTCAGCTCAGACATGGGCCTTCTCCGTCTGCGCGCGCAGCGCACCGCGCACGACTGCTTCCAGTTCGCGGAACTCGTCCGTCGCGTAGGCCTCTTCGGTGCGCGGCCGCGGCAGGTTCACATCGATCACCTGGGCGATGCGCCCCGGGTGCGCGGCCATCACCACGATGCGGTCGGAGAGCATGATCGCCTCCGGCACCGAGTGCGTGACGAACATGACGGCCTTGCGGTTGGACTGCCAGAACTCCAGCAGCGCGATCCGCTGCAGGTCGCGGTTCATCTCGTCCAGCGCCGAGAACGGCTCGTCCATCAGCATGATGGCCGGGTCGAACACGAACGCCCTGGCGATCGCGGCGCGCTGCTGCATGCCGCCGGAGAGCTGACCGGGGTACTTCTTCATCGCCTGTCCGAGCCCGAACGTCGACAACAGCTCCGCGGGATCGCGCAGTGCGCGTCCGGAGTTCGCCTTGGCGTTGATCCGCACCGGCAGCTCGACGTTCTCGCGCACCGTCTTCCACGGCAGCAGTGCGGGCGACTGCGGCACGAGACCGATCTTCTTGTCGCGCGAAGCCGCCGTGACGCTCTCGCCGTCGATCGTGACGGTTCCGGAGTCGGCGTCGAGAAGGCCGGCGACGACCTTGAGCAGTGTGGACTTGCCGCAGCCGCTCGGGCCGATCACCGACACGAACTCGCCCATTCCGATCGTCAGGCTCACATCATCGAGCACGGTGACCTTCGCGCCGTCGACGCCGAACGACTTCGAGACGTTCCTGACCTCGACGCCGGCGCCGTGTGCGACCGTCATCACTTCTCCTGCCAGATCAGGGCGTCGCCGTCGTAGAGGTCGGCGACCAGGTCGGCGTCCATCATGTCGGCGATCGCGGGCAGCTCCTTGACGTCGCCGTACTTCTTCACGAGGGCGTACTCGGGCTCCCACATCGACTCGTTCTGCACGCCGGGGTTCCCGCCGGCGCTCTCGCGCACCCACGCGGACTCCACCTCCCACGTGCGGGCGAGCTGGTCGCGGGGGAACGCTGCGCCCTGACCGCTGTCCTCGGCCAGCTTCGCGAGCTTGTCGATGCAGGCATCCGACTCGTCCAGGCAGTACTGCAGCGCCTTGAGGCTCGCCCGCATGAAGTCGGCGGCGACCTCGCGGTGCTCGTCGAGGAATCGGGAGTTCACCTCCATCACGTTGTATGTACCCTCGACGCCGAGATCGGCGGGGAGGAACTCGCTGAACGGCAGGCCCTGAGCCTTGAGCGACTGCGGCTGGTTGGAGGCGTAGCCGACGATCGCGTCGACCTGCTCGCGGACGACGACCGTGGGGTCGTAGTTGGTCATCTTGACCATCTCGACCTTCGAGACGTCGACGCCGGCCTCGTCGAGCATGGCCGAGGCGATCGGCGTCAGGTTGATGAAGTATCCGAGCGATCCGCCCTCGAGGTCCTTCAGGCTCTCGAGCTTCTCGTTGCCGAAGATCGAGAACGGCGGGGTCGTGCCGTAGGTGGCGACCGCCGTGAGGTTCTTGCTGTTCGCCGCCGCCAGCATCACGTCGGATGCAGAACCGAGAGCGGTGAACTGGGCCTGACCGGATGCCACGAGCTGCTGCCCGTTCGCCCCGGAGGCGTTGATCTCGACATCGAGGCACAGGTCGTCGAAGTAGCCCAGCTCCTCGGCGAGGAACACGTCGAGCTGGCCGGCGCTGGCGGAGTAGCCGTAGCCGGAGATGTAGGTGATGGTGCCGGCATCCTGATTCCGCTTGCAGGCGTCGGTGTCGCTCGCACTCGTGGGGGCGGTATCGCCGCCTGGCGTCTGCGCGGAGCATGCTCCGAGCGTCAGCGTGGCGGCGAGAACGCACGTCAGGGTGGCAGTGATGCGGAATCGGGTTTCCGCAGAGGAAGTAGCCATGAGGGTCCCTTCTCGGCCGTTCGTCGTTGATGGCTCGATGAAAGTAACATAGTCAAGATTGACTAAGCAAGATCAAACTAACTTTTGACGACAGGCACGACACGGACGGGGGCTGGACGGGCGTCGAGTGCACGCGAACTCGCCGAGTGCACGACTTGTCGACGTCGAGAAGCCGTGCACTCGGCAGGAAGCCGTGCACTCGGCGATACAGAGCGGGAGCGCGGGCGGAGCGCGTGCCGTCAGGACTGAGGAGGAGCGGCAGGGTAGAGGTAGCGGCGCACGAACTCGTCGAAGAGCGGGACCATGTCGACGGATTCGTCGAGGAGCCACTGCAGCTGGATCCCGTCCATGACGGCGCTGATCAGGCGTGCGGCGAGCGCGGGGTCGATGTCGTCGCGCACCTCACCGGCTTCCTGCCCACGGCGGAGGATCTCCACGGCTTCGTCGGCTCGTGCCCGGTAGCGGGCGGCGAACTCGGCGTGCGACGGATGCTCCGGATCGGTCGCCTCGGCCGAGACGATCGCGTACAACGACGTGAGGCCGCGCGAGGTCTGATTGTGGGCGACGACTCTCTTCGCCTGCTCGAGGAGGGTGTGCTCCGCAGGATCGCCCGCGGCCGCTCGTACCTTCTCGTCGCGCTGGTGCAGCACCTCGGCGAACAGCTCCTCCTTGTCGGCGAAGTGATGCAGGAGGCCGGCAGGCGTCACGCCGACGCGCTTCGCGATCTCCCGCAGCGACCCGCCGTGGAATCCGGTCCGGGAGAACACGACCAGCGCTTCGTCGACGATCGCCTGCCGTCGCGCCTGCCCCGTGGCGTAGGAGCCACGGGGGCCACGACCCGCTGTCGGCTGGCCGTCCGTTCCCACTGCCCACTCCCATCCCTCGTCGAGGGAAGCGGCGGTTCAGCCCTGGTGGCCGTTGCCGCCCGCACCCCACGACGAGCTGAATTCCTGCTGCCGCATCGCGGGACGCAGAAGCTTCTCCATCTCGCGATCCACGAAGTAGTCCTTGAGCTTATCCTTCGTGAGTTCGTTGCCGATCGCCGCCATGATCATCGACTGGTCGAGTGACAGGTAGCGCTCGGCGATCGTGCCGCTCTTCACGGCGACCGCGTCGTAGAACCCACCGGGGCCATAGGCGCCGAGATCCTCCTCGATGCCTTCGAGGTTGCGCAGCACACCCTTGCGGTCATAGGGCAGCGCGAGGAAGGCCGCATGCGGCGTGATCACGCCGTCGCCGAACTCGGGAGCGGGGTTCGTGCCCACCGCACAGCCCGGACGGTCCACATCGACGTCGGTCTTCTCCACGTCGGACGTGTAGCCGTCAGACCGCATGCCCGCGATGTCGACGCCGTATTCCGCGTATCCGCCGAAGGGATCACTCGCGGGCGAGAAGCCCCAATACCCGTATCCGGCCTCGTCGAGCCCGTGCTGCTTCTGCACGGCGACCGTGATCGGATGATTGAGCTTCCACGACTTCGGACCCCACTTCGTCTCCGGGACGAGCAGGTCGGGCATCAGCGACTCGAACATGCTGCCGCCCCAGCTGGGGACGAACGACATACCGTCATAGCTGTACGCGCCTTCCCAGACCTCGACGCCGTCGTAGGTGCGGTACTCCCCCTCGGGAAGCTGCTCCTGCCAGGCCCAGTCGCAGCCGGGCGGCATCGTGCGATGCGTGCCGTACAACGCCGTCGCCGGGATCTGGCCGTTGGCGATGCCGAGATAGGTCGCGATGCGGCTCTCGCTCACGGTCGTGTCGTAGTGGTGGCAGGTGTAGTAGGCGGTCTCGCCCGATCCGTTGTACATCGGGGCCGCGACGCTGCAGTCCGGCGGCACCTCGTCCCAGAAACCGCCGCGGTTGGTGCCGGCGGGGAGGCCGGCGGCACCCGCGGGATCGAAGAACGAGGCGAAGTCCATGGAGTCGTAGAGGGCGTCCGCCTGCACCGCGAGGGCAGGATCCGCCTCGCGGACGATACGCAGGGCGGCGGCCAGCCACCCGTTGTCGACCGTGCTGAGGAACGGGTGCACGGGATCGCCGGAGTCGGGCCAGGTCGTCAGCTTCTCCCCCGTCGTGGGCGAGTACCAGTTGTAGAACATGCCGCTCGCGTCATTGCGCTCGAGCCCTTCGAGGGTGTCGAGCGTGGCGGACATGCGGCTGCGCGCCTCGTCGGCGCCGATGATGCCGAGGTCTCGCGCCGTGACGGTCGACCACAGGTATCCGCCGATGTTCGTCGGAGAAGTGTATGCGCTGGGGGTCTGCAGGTCGCCGGTGATGTTGTCGGCCGGAAGGCCCGTCTCCTCATCGGTCATCGCCACGAGGGAGCCCCAGGTGTCCTGCGCCCAGCGCGTGAGCTCGGCGTCGCCCTGACGGCCGCCTCCCGCCGCCGCCGGTCCGGCCAGGGCCAGGCCTGAGACGACCAGTCCGACCGTGGCCAGTGTGCTCATCCATCGCGTCATCACGTCTCCTCATCGAGAACGGGCGCCGCTGACCGGAGCCACTCCACACGCGAAAACCTAACAGGTGTTCAGTGTTGGCTCAACCCCCGCTTCCGTCCGCTCCGTAGCCTGCGCAGGATGCCCGCGCGAGTCGATCCGCCCGCTCCGGTCGCACTTCCTGTCGCCTTCGCCGCTCCCGGGCGGCAGCAACTGCGACCGGAACGCCGGGCGGAGCGGGCGGGAGCGGGGGCGGAGGGCGGGGACGGGCGGGGCGGGGTCAGCGGGGGGCGTGCGCCTCCAGGAACTCGTACACGTCGGTCGTGTCGACGCCGGGGAAGGCCCCGGTCGGAAGGGTCGCCAGCAGCGTGCGCGGGGTCTTCACGTTCGGCCAGGAGTTGTCTCGCCAGCGGTCCTCCAGGTCGGCCGGCGCCCGGCGGCAGCACACCTCGACCGAGTGCTTCGAGACGCCCCGATGCGAGGTGTCGCGCCCCACGAACCACTTCGTGTCGTCGAAGCGCACACCCACGCTGACGGAGTGCAGCCCCTCGCTCGACGACTCCACCCGGGCGGTGCACCAGTAGGTGCCGTTCCCGGTGTCGGTGTACTGGTAATACGGGTTGAAGCGGTCGTCCTCGTCGAACACCACACGCGAGGTCCACCGGCGGCAGCACATCTGCCCCTCGATGGCCCCGAGACGGTCGGTGGGGAAGTTCACGTCGTCGTTCTCGTACGCCTTGGTGATCGTGCCCGACTCATGCACCTTGAGGAAGTGCACCGGGATGTCGAGGTGCCGGGTCGCGAGGTTCGTGAACCGATGCGCGGCCGTCTCGTACGACACCGAGTAGGCGTCGCGCAGGTCTTCGATCGAGATCGCCCGACGCTGCTTGGCATCCTTCAGCGCCGGGACCACATGCGCCTCGGGGATGAGGAGCGCACCGGTGAGGTAGTTCGTCTCCACGCGCTGACGCAGGAACTCGGCGTAACTGCGCGGCTCGGAGTGCCCGAGGATACGGCTCGACAGCGCCTGCAGCACCGCGGTGCGGGCATCGCCCTTCGCGGGCACGCTGCTCGACAGGTAGAGCCGGCCGTTCGCGAGGTCGGCGACGCTCCGGGTGGTCTGCGGCAGGTCGGGCGCGTAGTGCAGGGTGAAGCCCAGGTAGGCCGCGATCTCGGACGCCGTGCGCTGGGTCAGCGGACCACCCGGATGACCGACCGCGGAGAGGATCTCGGCGGCCTTCGCCTCGAGGTCGGCGAAGTGGTTGTCCTGCCGACGCATCAGGTGCCGCAACTCGACGTTCGCCCGCCGGGCCTCCTCCGGTGTCGCGGCCCGCTCATCCTTGAGCCGGTCGATCTCGCCGTGCAGGGCGAGCAGTGCTTTCAGAGCGTCGGTCGGCAGGCTCTTCGCGATGCGGAAAGGCTCGATGCCCAGCGCCTGGAACGTCTGCCCCTTCATCGCCCGCTCCAGCGCGATCTCGACCGCACTGCGCTCGTCGAGCGGCTCGCCCTCCAGCAGCGCATCGATCGTGACCCCGAGCGCCCGGGCGATCGCCTGCAGCTGCGTGAGCTTGGGTTCGCGCTTTCCGGTCTCGATCATCGACATCTGGCTCGGCGCTCGATCGACGGCAGAGGCGAGGTCGTCGAGGGTCATGCCCTTCGCCGTGCGGAGCTGGCGGATGCGGCGGCCGATCGTGAGAGCGTCGGCCTCTTCTGCAGCGTCGATGGTGCTCATGCGGCCGATTCTGTCACAGAAACAGAATTTCCATCGATCTTCTCCTCACATTCGGTCGATCAGCCCTCCGAACTTCACGCACAGTGGAACCACGCCACACCGGCACAGCCGCCGGATCCACCGAGGAGACACCATGACGAACACCGCCCACACCCCGACGCCCCGCCCCGCCGGTCTGCGAGCCGGCGACCAGGTTCAGACGGCCGCCGAGCTCCAGGAGATCTGGGACACCGACCCCCGCTGGGACGGCGTCGAGCGCACCTACTCGGCCGAAGACGTCATCCGCATCCGCGGTTCGGTCCGCGAAGAGGCCACGCTCGCCCATCGCGGTGCCGACAATCTGTGGAACCTCCTGCACACCGAGGACTACGTCCGTGCGCTCGGCGCCTACACCGGCGGCCAGGCCGTGCAGCAGGTGCGGGCGGGACTCAAGGCCATCTATCTCTCCGGATGGCAGGTCGCCGCCGACGGCAACCTCGCCGGCCAGACCTACCCCGACCAGTCGCTGTATCCCGCGAACTCGGTGCCGGCGGTCGTGCGCCGCATCAACAACGCGCTCATCCGCCAGGACCAACTCGAGCACGCTGAGGGCGAGACCACGCAGGACTGGCTCGCGCCGATCGTCGCCGACGCCGAGGCGGGCTTCGGAGGGCCCCTGAACGCCTACGAGCTGGCGCAGTCGCTCATTCAGTCCGGTGCCGCCGGTATCCACTGGGAGGACCAGCTGGCCAGCGAGAAGAAGTGCGGTCACCTCGGCGGCAAGGTGCTCGTGCCCACCCAGCAGCACATCCGCACCCTGAACGCGGCCCGCCTCGCGGCCGACGTCGCCGGAGTGCCAACCGTCATCATCGCCCGCACCGATGCCCTCGCCGCCGACCTGCTCACCAGCGACGTCGACGAGCGGGACCAGCAGTTCACCACCGGCGAGCGCACCACCGAGGGGTTCTACCGGATCCGGCCCGGACTGGAGTCGGTCATCAGCCGCGGCCTCGCCTTCGCCCCTTATGCCGACCTGCTGTGGGTCGAGACGGGAGAGCCCGACATCGAGCTCGCCCGCTCGTTCGCCGCAGCGATCCACGAGCAGTTCCCCGGCAAGCTCCTGGCGTACAACTGCTCGCCGAGCTTCAACTGGAAGAAGCACCTGTCGGACGCCGAGATCGCGACGTTCCAGCAGGAGCTGGCAGACCTGGGCTACAAGTTCCAGTTCATCACGCTGGCCGGCTTCCACGCCCTGAACTACTCGATGTTCGACCTCGCCCGCGGCTACGCCGATCGCGCCATGAGCGCGTACGTCGAGCTGCAGGAAGCCGAGTTCGCCGCAGAAGCAGACGGCTACACCGCCACCAAGCACCAGCGCGAGGCGGGCACCGGCTACTTCGACGTCATCTCCACCGCGCTCAACCCCGACAGCGCGACACTCGCCCTCGCCGGCTCCACCGAAGCCGCGCAGTTCCACTGATCCCCACGCCCCCTCCACACGGCGCTGGCGCGCCGCGCGGAGCCTCCGGGCGCGTGGCCCCTCTTCGTCGCGGTGCTCGACGCATTCGTCGCAGTACTCGACACGACTCAAAGGACTCACGATCATGACCACTCCCACCGCTCCCCCGACCACGGCTCCGATCCAGACGACCCAGCAGGGTCCCGCGATCGAGGTCACCGGCCCCCTCCGCGACCGCTACGCGGAGATCCTGACCCCCGAAGCGGTCGCCTTCCTCACCGAGCTGCACCACCGCTTCGCCTCCCGTCGCCACGACCGCCTCGCCGACCGCATGCGCCGTCGCTTCGAGATCGGCAACGGTCATGACCCGAAGTTCCGCGACGACACCGCGCACATCCGTGAGGATCGCGACTGGCGGGTCGCCGGTGCCGGGCCCGGCCTCGAGGATCGCCGCGTCGAGATCACCGGACCGACCGACCCGAAGATGACGATCAACGCGCTGAACTCCGGCGCGCGGGTGTGGCTCGCCGACCAGGAGGATGCCACGAGCCCGACCTGGAAGAACGTCATCGAGGGGCAGCTGTCGCTCCGTGACGCCATCCGCGGCGAGCTGTCGTTCACATCGCCTGCCTCTGAATCCGGCCCCGGCAAGGAGTACCGCGTCACGGCGGAGCGCACGCCGACGATCGTGATGCGCCCTCGCGGGTGGCACCTGCCCGAGAAGCACATCGCCTTCATCGACCGCGCCGGTCGTCGCACCTCGGCATCCGGCTCCCTGGTCGACTTCGGCCTCTACTTCCTGCACAACGCGCAGGCACTGATCGACGGCGGTCGCGGACCGTACTTCTACATCGCCAAGCTGGAGTCCAGCGAGGAGGCGAAGCTGTGGGACGACGTCTTCTCGTTCAGCGAGGAATACATCGGCATCCCGCACGGCACGATCCGCGCGACCGTGCTGATCGAGACCCTGCCGGCGGCGTTCGAGATGGACGAGATCCTCTACGAGCTGCGTGACCACTGCGCGGGCCTGAACGCCGGCCGCTGGGACTACATCTTCTCGATCATCAAGAACTACCGCGGCCGCGGGGCGCGCTTCGTGCTCCCCGATCGCAGCGAGGTCACGATGACGGTGCCGTTCATGCGGGCGTACACCGATCTGCTCGTGCAGACCTGCCACAAGCGGGGCGCCTTCGCGATCGGCGGCATGAGCGCGTTCATCCCCAACCGCCGCGACCCCGAGGTGACGGCACGCGCGATCGAGAAGGTCACCGCCGACAAGAAGCGCGAGGCCGGCGACGGCTTCGACGGCACCTGGGTGGCGCACCCCGACCTGATCCCCACGGCGCAGGCGGAGTTCGATGCCGTGCTGGGCGACCGCCCCAACCAGGTCGACCGTCAGCGAGATGACGTGCACGTGGAAGCCCGCGACCTGCTCGACCTGCACATCGGCCGGCCCATCACAGCACAGGGCGTGCGCGACAACGTGTCGGTCGCCATCCGCTACCTCGAGGCCTGGCTGCGCGGACTCGGGGCCGTGGCGATCGACAACCTGATGGAGGATGCCGCGACGGCCGAGATCAGCCGCTCGCAGGTGTGGCAGTGGATCCACCAGGACCGCACCACTCAGGACGGCACCCCGATCACGGCGGAGTACATCGAGGGTCTGATCGCCCAGGTGCTCGCGCAGGCGACGCGCAGCCACGGCGACCGGTACGACGACGCGGCGGAGATCTTCCGCGAGGTCGCCCTCCAGGAGGAGTTCCCCACCTTCCTCACACTGGGCGCCTACAGCCGGTTCCTGATCGACGAGGACTGAGCACAGGAGGGAGCCCCCGGGACTGCGGCATCCGCCGTGGTCCCGGGGGCTCCCTCTGCTCCCGCTCCCATACCCCTCCCCGGGCGTAGCCTGGAGGCATGACCGACGTCTGGGCGGACATCGCCTCCGAGTTCCTGCACTTCTACCCGCGCGGCCGACGACTGCTCGCGGTGGCCGGGGCGGATGCCGGGCGCTCGCGACAGGCGGCAGACGACCTCGCGGCCGCGCTGACGGCGTCAGGGCAGCCGGTCATCCGCGACCACTCACCGGACGGTGCCGAGGCCGAGCTCCGCTCCGTGGTCACCGCGTTCCGCGAAGGCCCGAAGAGCGGCGACATCCTGCTCGTCTCCGGACCGGCGGCTCTGCTCGGCGAGCGCACCAGGGGCATGTGGAACTACGCCGTGTGGCAGCTGGCCGGCGACGAGCCACCGCACACGGTCGCGGGTGCGATCGTCGACGTGACCGACCCCGCGCACCCGACGCGGCGGTTCGCCGACTACTGCGCACTGCCCGCGTCCTACGGCGCCTGACCCGCGGCAGCCGTCAGCGGAAGGAAGCGGCCACCGAGTTGCGGTGGTAGTCGAACACGATGCTCGTGCGTGTGGAGGCGACGCTGCTCTGCGCCGAGAGATGCTCCAGCACGAACTCGCGCATCTCGGACGAGTCGGCGACCGCGATGTGCAGCAGGAAGTCGTCGTCGCCACCGAGGAAGAAGAGCTGGATCACCGGCGGCAGCACCCGCACGCGGTCGGCGAACTCCACGATGCTCTCCCGGCGTCCGCTCGGACGCAGCGTGACACCGATGATCGCCTGCAGGCCCGCGCCGAGTGCCCGCTCGTCCACACTCGCGTGGAAGCCCGTGATCACGCCGCGATCCACGAGGGCCCGCAGCCGGGTGTGCGCCGTCGAGGGCGCGACACCCAGACGCCCGGCGAGCTCGGCATTCGTCATGCGCCCGTCGGCCGTGAGCAGCTGCACGATCCTGGCGTCGATCGCATCCAGGGCGGGGGCCCGAACGGTGTTCGGCTCCGGGGCCTCTGAGGTCGTCTCCATACGAAGCATTATTCAGGATTTCCGCATCACGCGAATCATCTTCACCGATTCTGTTGTTCTGTCGATGTTTCTGCGATCCTGGGTGCCGCACCGCATCGAACCTGGAGGATCAATGAAGATCGGCGTCCCCACCGAGGTCAAGAACAACGAGAACCGCGTCTCCCTCACTCCCGCCGGCGCCGACCGTCTGGTGCACGAGGGCCACCGGGTGCTCGTGCAGTCCGGGGCCGGGCTCGGCTCGCGCATCACCGACGACGACTACCGGGCCGCCGGCGCCGAGATCGTCGCCACCGCCGCCGACGCGTGGGGCGAGGCCGATATGGTCATCAAGGTCAAGGAGCCGATCGCCCAGGAGTACGGCTTCCTGCGCGACGACCTCACCCTCTTCACCTACCTGCATCTCGCTGCCGACCGCGCGCTGACGACGGCCCTCGTCGAGGCAGGGACCACCGCCGTCGCGTACGAGACCGTGCAGCTCCCCGACCGCAGCCTGCCGCTGCTCGTGCCGATGAGCGAGATCGCCGGACGCCTCTCGGTCACCATGGGCTCGTACTCGCTGCTGCGTTCCCAGGGCGGACGTGGAATGCTGCTCGGCGGCATCGCCGGCACGCCGCGCGCCAAGACCGTCGTGATCGGCGGCGGTGTCGCTGGAGAACACGCCGCGGCGAACGCCCTCGGACTCGGCTCGAAGGTCACCGTGATCGACGTCTCCCTACCGCGTCTGCGCGAGCTCGAGCACCGCTACGGCGGCGCCCTCGAGACCCGTGCGTCAAGCCGCTACGACATCGCCGAAGAGCTCAAGACCGCCGACCTCGTGATCGGCTCCGTGCTCATCCCCGGTGCCGCGGCCCCCAAGCTCGTGACCGACGACATGGTCGCCGCGATGAAGCCGGGGTCCGTGCTCGTCGACATCGCGATCGACCAGGGCGGATGCTTCGAGGGCTCGCGCCCGACCACCCACGACGACCCTACATTCGCGGTGCACGACTCGATCTACTACTGCGTGGCGAACATGCCGGGCGCGGTTCCCGAGACCGCGACCCGTGCGCTGACGAACGCGACCCTCCCCTACGTCTCGGCGATCGCCGGCAAGGGCTGGGAGCGGGCGGCGGCCGACGACGCCGCTCTGGCCGCGGGTCTGAACGTGCAGGGCGGACGCATCACGCTTCCGGCCGTCGCACAGGCGCACGGACTCACGACCGACTGACCTTCCGAACCCGAAAGAACTCCGGATCTTGGCGGCATCCCACACCTCATCCGCCGCACCGACCCGAGTACGCTCGTAATCGTGACCGAACGCGCTCCCCTCTCCCGCAAGCTGTCCGCCATCGCCGAGTCCGCGACCCTCAAGGTCGATGCCAAGGCCAAGGCCCTCAAGGCCGAAGGCAAGGACGTCATCTCGTACGCTGCCGGCGAGCCCGACTTCGCGACGCCGCAGTTCATCGTGGATGCGGCGGCCGAGGCTCTGGCCGACCCGGCGAGCTACCGGTACACGCCCGCTCCCGGCCTCCCTGCGCTGCGCGAGGCGATCGCGGCGAAGACCCTCCGCGACTCCGGACTCGAGGTGTCTCCGAGCCAGGTCATCGTCACCAACGGCGGCAAGCAGTCGGTCTACCAGGCCTTCCAGGCCGTGGTGAACCCCGGCGACGAGGTGCTGCTGCCCGCCCCGTACTGGACCACGTACCCCGAGGCCATCCGCCTCGCCGACGGCACCCCCGTCGAGGTGTTCGCCGGGGCCGACCAGGAGTACAAGGTCACGGTCGCGCAGCTCGAAGCCGCACGCACCGCCCGCACCACCGCCCTCGTGTTCGTCTCCCCGTCGAACCCCACCGGCTCCGTCTACACCGCCGAGGAGACCAAGGCCATCGGCGAGTGGGCGCTCGAGCACGGCATCTGGATCATCAGCGACGAGATCTACCAGAACCTCACCTACGAGGGTGTCAAGGCCACCTCGATCGTCGACGCCGTGCCCGAGGTCGCCAGCCAGACGATCCTCGTCAACGGCGTCGCGAAGACCTACGCCATGACCGGCTGGCGCGTGGGCTGGATGGTCGGCCCGGCCGATGCCATCAAGATCGCCGGCAACCTGCAGTCGCACCTCACCAGCAACGTGAACAACGTCGCCCAGAAGGCCGCGATCGCCGCGCTCACCGGCCCGCAGGACGAGGCCGAGCAGATGCGCCAGGCCTTCGACCGTCGCCGCCAGCTGATCGTCTCGGAGCTGTCGAAGATCGACGGCCTCGTCGTACCGAACCCGCTGGGCGCGTTCTACGTGTACCCCGACGTGCAGGGCCTGCTGGGCCGCACCTGGGGCGGCGTGACCCCGACCACCTCGCTCGAACTCGCCGATCTCATCCTCGACCAGGCCGAGGTCGCGGTCGTCCCCGGCGAGGCCTTCGGTCCCTCCGGCTACATCCGCATGTCGTACGCACTGGGCGACGAGCAGCTGCTCGAGGGCGTGCAGCGCCTGCAGCGTCTGTTCGCCTGACCCGCGGAACCCGACGAAGGCCCCTCCCGTCTTCAGATGGGAGGGGCCTTCGTCACGACGTCTCCTGCCCTCAGGCGGGGGTCAGCGATACTGGAAGCATGACGAACGGCGAGCAGGAGTATGAGCGGATGCCGGTGACTCTGCGGGTGGCGTTCCCCATCCTGATCACGGTGACCGTGCTGGTCTTCTTCCTCTCCCTCGCGGTCGCTCCCTTCCTCTGGTACTGGGGAGGAGAGTCGCGTCAGTGGCTCAGTGTGCTCGCCTTCGTACCGGTGGTCGTCTACGCGACCATCACGGTGCTCGTGATCAGACGAAAGTCGTGGGCCCGATACGCGACCCTGCTGTTCCCGCTCCCGCTCGCGCTCTATGTTCCGGCGGTAGCAGCCCCGATCTGGGAGTTCTGGGTCGCCATCGCGGCCCTCGCCGTCACCACGGCGGCGGTCGTGTTGATCCTCCTGCCGTCGTCTCGTTCCTACTTCGGCAGCGGGACACCTCAGTCCTCGGGACGGAAGCCGATCAGCCAGCGCACGCCGTAACGGTCGACGAGCGTGCCGTCGAAGTCACCCCAGGGTCGCTTCTGCAGTGCGTCGATCACGCGGCCGCCGGCGGCGAGCTCGTCGTACCAGCCGGTCAGAGTGAGGGCGTCGGCCGTGCCGAGCAACGAGAGGAACATGCCGCCCATCTGCACGGCATCGTCATCGGCTCCGGCATCCGCTCCGGCGATCTCGACCAGTCCGCTCAGCTGCCCGTGCGCGATCGCATCGCCGGGGCCGTCGTGCCTCCCCGCGGTGGCGTAGTCGAGCAGCTGGAGCTCACCGCCGAACACCGATCGATAATGACGCAGCGCCTCCGCGGCGTTGCCGGGGAACAGCAGGTACGGGATCAATCCGCTCATGCCGCGAGTGTAGCCGCGACAGCCGACGTGTCCTGCGGTTCGACGCCTTGGAGTTCGAGGCCTTGGAGTTCGACCCCTTAAAGCTCGACGCCGACGAGAACCGGCTCCGGCTGCAGCACGAGACCGAACTCGGCGTGCACCCTGCTTTGGATGAACCGGGCGAGCTCGGCGACCTCGCCCGCGGTCGCGCCACCGCGGTTGGTCAGCGCGAGCGCATGCTTCGTCGACACGGATGCGCGGGAGCGCGGAAGCTTGAACCCCTTGCGGATGCCCGCCTGCTCGATGAGCCAGGCCGCGCTCACCTTCACGTCGGAGACCGCCGCGGGCTTCGACAGCGGCACCTGTCCGTCATAAGACGCCAACGGGATCACGGTCACGGCGTCCAGATCGGGGGCGACCGGCCAGCGCGGGCACTCCGGGGGCAACGAGCCGGCGACCGCCGCCGTCACGATCGCGTTCTGGAAGAAGGAGCCGACGCCGTGGGTGTCGGGGTCATCCGCGTCGAGCAGCATGCCCTTCGACGCGCGAGTCGAGAGAATGCGCTCGCGCACCCAGCCGAGCGGAACCGGTGTCTCATCGGTCAGACCCAGTGCCCGACGCAGCTGCTCACCGCGCACCACACGCTCGCCCGCGATCAGCAGGTCGACGGTCACGGAGAGGATCACGGCACGGCGCAGCGGCACACTGCCATGGTGATGCTTGAGCACCGAGGTGCGGAAACCCAGCCCGAGCTCGGCAGCGGGAACCGTCGAGATCTCGCCGGTCGACTCGTCGATCAGCTCGACCTCGACAAGCGTCTCCTGGATCTCCTGCCCGTACGCCCCGATGTTCTGCACGGGGGCGGCGCCGACCGTGCCGGGGATCCCGCTCATGGCCTCGAGGCCCGCATACCCGTGGGCGACGGCATACGCGACGAGGTCGTCCCACCCGTGGCCGGCCTGCGCGCGCAGACGGATGCGGCCGGCGTGCGGGGACGGCAGCTCGTCGATGCCCTCGGTGCGCACGCGGATGACCGTGCCCTCGAACGGCTCGTCGCCCACGAAGAGGTTGGAGCCGCCACCGAGGACGAACCACTCGTCGCCGCGCGCCCACGCCTCACGCAGAGCATCGACGAGACCCGCCGTCGTCGTCGCCTCGAACATCCGCTCCGGTGCTGCTCCTGTGCGCAGCGTGGTCAGCTCCGCCAGACGGACCGGCTCGATCTCCCGCATCAGCTCGCCCTCATCAGACAGCGATGCGCAGCTGCGCCTTGACGAGCACGGTGGTCTCGCCGAACGTGACCTTGAGGTCGATGCGCGCGGCCTCGTCGTCGACGGCACCCACGGTGGCGACGACGGTGACGTCAGCGCCCTCGTCGGGGTCGACCACGACCGGCTTGGTGAAGCGCACGCCGTAGTCGAGGATGCGGGTGGCCGGGTCGAGCGCCGCGACGACCACCGACGAGGCGATGCCCATCGTGAGCATGCCGTGCGCGAGCACGCCGGGAAGCCCGACGGACGCGGCGACATCATCGCGGTAGTGGATCGGGTTGAAGTCACCGGACGCTCCCGCGTAACGCACCAGCGATTCGCGGGTGAGGTGCACGGTGCGCTCGGCGAGCACGTCTCCGACGGTGTAGCCCATCAGGCGGCCTCTCCTTCATCCGCGCTCGGCTCGGCACCGACCAGCAGCACGCTGGTGGCGGTGACGACGTGGGCACCCGCGGGGTCGGTGATCTCGGCCTCGCTGGTGATCATCGCGTTGCCGCCCATCATCCGGATGCCGGTGACGCGCAGCTGCGCGGTGAGCTCGTCGCCCGCGACGATGGGGCGCGTGTAGGTGAAGCGCTGCTCGGCGTGGATGGTGCGCGCGAGCACGATGCCGGAATCCTCCTGCCCCAGGAGCTGCTGGAGCGTGAGGTCCTGGATGACCATCGCGAAGGTCGGCGGCGCCACGACGTCGGAGAAGCCCGCCGCGCGGGCCGCCTTCAGGTCGGTGTGCTGCGGGGCGTCGGCGAAGACGGCACGAGCGAACTCGCGCACCTTCTCGCGGCCGACGAGGTACGGGGCCGTCGGCGGGAACTCCCGGCCGACCAGATCTTGGTTCACTGCCACCCCTCGATCCTACCGAGGGGTGGCGGCGAACCAGGCCGCGGGTCGGCTCCCGGGAGTTCAGGCCGCACGTGCGGACATCGCCGATCCGAGCAGCACCATCCTCATGCTGCGCTCCGCGGCGTCGCGCAGCAGTGCCTCGCCGTGTTCCACCGCATGTTCGAGGGGCATCGGCACGGTGATGATCGAGGCGATCGCGTCGATGCCGATGTCATGCACGGTCGGCGCGCCGACACCCAGCGATCCGGCGATGCCGAGCACCGGCACGCCGGCGACTCTGGCGCGCATCGCGATCTCGGCCGGCACCTTGCCCCGAGGCGTCTGGAAGTCGATCGCCCCTTCGGCGGTGATGACGAGATCGGCCACCGCCATCAGCTCATCGAGGGGCTCGGGCAGCAGCCCGCTGTCGAGGAGCACCTCGAAACGCGGGGCGAGACGCGCACCGAGCACGGCGGCGAGACCCGCTCCGAGCCCGCCAGAGGCGCCGGTGCCGCCGCCGGTGCGCACATCCATCGCCGCTCCGAACGGACTCTGCTCCTCGAGCAGACCGGCCCAGACGTCGAGGGCGTCCGCGAGCTCCTCGACCTGCTCGGACGTCGCTCCCTTCTGCGGACCGAACACCCTGGCCACGCCGCGCGGTCCGCACAGGACGTTGTGGATGTTGCAGGCGAGCACGATCTCGACCTCGCCGATGCGGGGATGAAGACCCGCGAGATCGAGGCGCACCGCATCGCGGAGATGCCGCCCGCCCGCGGTGATCGGCACACCGTCTCGGTCGAGGATGCGCACGCCGAGCGCTTCGAGCGCCCCGGCACCGCCGTCGCTCGTGCCGGAGTCGCCGCAGCCGACCACGATCCGCTCCGCACCGGCGTCCAGTGCAGAGGCGATCAGCTCGCCCACGCCGCGCGTCGTCGTCTCCCCCGGGTCCCGGCGATCGCGCGGCACGAGCCGCAGACCTGCCGCCGACGCCATCTCGACCACGGCGGTCCCGATGGCGTGCCCACCGAGCCGCGCCCAGTGCGCGTCCACCGGTTCGCCGACGGGGCCCGTCACCCGTGCCGGGATGAGCTCTCCTCCGGTCGCCGCGGCGAGCGCGGCGGCCGTGCCCTCTCCTCCGTCCGGCACCGGGTACTCGTCCACCTGCACGCCGGGGATGACCCGACGAACGCCGGCGGCGATGGCCTGGGCCACGGCCTCGGCGCTCAGGCTCTCCTTGAAGCCACTGGGTGCGACCAGGATGCGCTGCGGGGTGTGGATCGACATGATTCCTCCTTCTGCGCCCGAGACGGGCGACGAGCGCCCGGTGTGCGGGCACGACGAGCACCGGTGCACCGGCGGCGCACGCGGAGTGAAGCGGGTGTGGGATGGGCCGGGGCCGCGGATCAGAGCAGCAGCGGCAGCCCCATCAGAGGCCACACCCACAGGGCGAAGACGGCCACGAGCACGAACATCGCCGGTGCCAGCAGCACCGAGAGCCGGCGCAGGTCCAGCGGGGTGAAGCCCCCGCTCACGATGTCGGGGTCGGCGAACATGGCGACCGGCTTCGCCGAACTGGGGAGCGTGTGGCAGAACCCGGCCGCGGCGGTCGAGGCGAACGCCGCCGCCATCGGGGAGACGCCGAGTGCGGGAGCGAGCGCGATCACGACCGGGACGATCGCGGCGGAGCGGGCCGACCGCGACGGGATCAGCAGGTGCGCGGCGGTCGAGATCGCGATGACCACGAGCACGAACGCGACGGCTCCCGCGGCGCCGAGCCCCCGGAGCGGGGCGAGCGCCGACGAACTCAACCAGGCGGCGGCGCCCGTGCTGGTGAGCGCGGATGCCAGCGCGAGAGTCGCGGCGAGAAACAGCAGCAGCGACCACGGCACGCGCTTGATCGCGGCGGGGAAGGTCAGGCAGCCGATCCCGGGCGTCACGGCGGCGACGGCTCCGATGAGGGCGACCAGTGCCGGCGACAGATGGTGCAGCGGTTCCGTGGCCCAGAGGAGGATCACGCCGCCCAGCAGCACGCCAGCGCGTCGCTCCATGGTGCTGAGAGGTCCGGTCACGGCGGTCGATGCGGAGCGACCGATATCCGTCGCGCTCATCCGCAGCGGCGTGCTGCGGTCGTCGCGACGGGTGAAGCGCCAGAGGATGAGCTCGCAGGCCAGGTGCGACGAGACCACGGCGAGGGGCAGCCCGAGCCAGAGCCAGCTCAGGAACGTGAAGCCCTGCTCGCCCGCGGCCCGCAGCAGCTGATCCGTCACGATGTGCGCCCCCGCGCCGAGCAGCGAGCCGACGGCCGAGAGCAGGACCACGGTCGGCATCAGCAGGGCGAGGGCGCGGATCACCCGCTCGCGTCCGGGAAGCGCGGCCGCGACCGCCGTGTGCACGGGGACGGCGAGCGCGGCGCGCCCGGAGGTGGCGGGCACGGCGAAGGCGGTGAGCGTGAGGGCGACGGTCGTCAGATGGAACAGGCTCCGCGGCCCGCGTGCGAACCGCAATAGATGCGAGGCACCGCGCAGAGCGAGGCCGGAGGACGACACTGCGGAGGCGATCACGAACGCGCCGATGAGCAGCCAGATCGTCTCGTCGCCGAGGGAGGCGAAGAAGTCGCTCGCCGGCAGCACGCCGGTGACGATCAGGGCGATCGCAGCGAGGAAGGCGACGAGCGTGTCATCGAGGCCGGTGGATGTCCACGCCCACACCGCGAGCAGGAACACGGTGAGGGTTACGGCGATCGGCATGGTCACCCGGCCGGGGCCGGCGCCCTGAGACAGCGACGACAGCGCCATGGCGAGCCCCGCGATCAGCACGAGTCCGAGGGCGAGGAGGCTGAGGATGCGCCCACGCCCGAGCCGGCGCACCGCGAAGCCACGTCCGGCCGAGTTGCGACCGGGGAACGGAGTCGGGCGCTGCGGCGGCATCGTCGAGAATCGCGTGCGCTCGACCGCCGACGGCTCGGCCACCCGGCGCGCGTTCTCGGTATGGGTATGGGTGGGATCACTCATCGGAATCGGTATCCCGCCCCGCGCACCGTCTCGATGCGATCGACACCGATCTTGCCGCGCAGCGCCCGCACGTACACGTCGACCACGTTGGAGGCCGGATCGAAGTCCATCCCCCACACGTGCCCGATCAGCTGGTCGCGCGACAGCACCTGGCCGGCGTTCTGCAGGAACACCTCGAGCAGGGCGAACTCCCGCGAGGTGAGCTCGCGCATGTCGCCGTCGACCGTGACCGTGCGGGCGCGCACATCCACCCGCACATCGCCGTGGGTGAGCACGGGGCCGGCCGCGCGTCCCTCGCCGTCGCCGATCCGCAGCCGCACCCTGGCGATGAGCTCGGCGAACTGGAACGGCTTGGTGACGTAGTCGTTCGCCCCGCTCTCCAAGCCCCGCACCGTGTCGATGACCGAGTCACGGGCGGTGAGGATGATGACCGGTGTCGCGACGCCCTCGCCGCGCAGGTTGGCGAGCACGTCGAAACCGTCCATGCCGCCGAGCCCGATGTCGAGCAGCACCAGATCGAACATGCCGCTGCGTGCCATCAGCAGCGCGGTGTGGCCGTCGGCCGCCTCGGCGGTCTCGTAGCCGGCCGCGCGCAGGCCCCGGCGGACGAACGAGGTGATGTGCGGGTCGTCTTCCGCGATGAGGATGCTGCGCATCTCACTCGCTCCTCTCTGCCGCGGTGTCGAACCGCGTGGTGGTGGGTGCCGGAAGGTCGATGCCGAACGTGGCACCTTCTCCGAACACGCTGTCGACCCAGGCTGAACCGCCGTGTCCATCGGTGATCGCCCGCACGATCGCGAGCCCGAGCCCCGACCCTCGTCGCGCACCGGAGCTGTCGCCGCGGGCGAAGCGCTCGAAGATGCGCTCGGCGTCGGCCACGGCGACCCCGGGACCGGAGTCGCGCACCCACAGCCGCAGCCGCCGCTCGCTCCCCTCGCCGTCGAAGCGCGAACCGATGAGGATGCGGTCACCTGTCTCGGTCACCTGCACCGCGTTCGCCGCGAGCTGCAGCACGGCCTGGGTCACCCGCTGGGGATCGAGCGCCGCCGTCCCCTCGGCCACCTCCATGAGCTGCCAGCGACGATCTCCGAGGTTCTGCGCCTTGGCCTCGATGTCGAGGGTGAGGGCGGCGGTGTCGCAGCTCGCGACCCGCACGAAGTCGGGCTGCTCGGCCCTCGCGAGCACGAGCAGGTCGGTGACGATGCGGCTCATCCGGTCGAGCTCGTCGCTGACGAGACGCAGGGTCGCCGCACGCTCCTCCGGGTCTTCGCTCAGCAGTTCCAACTGGCCGCGGACGATGGTGATCGGCGTGCGCAGCTCGTGTCCCGCATCGTCGACGAACCGCTGCTGCGTCGCGTGCACGGCCTCGAGGCGGTCGAGCATCTGGTTGAAGGTCGTGGCCACGGCCGCGATGTCGTCGGTGCCCTCGACCGGCACGCGCGCCGAGAGGTCGTGCTCTCCGATGTCGCGGGCGACCCGGTACACCTCTCGCACGGGAGCCAGGATCTGCCCGGCGACGAGCCAGGCGACGCCGGAGCTGAGCAGGATCCCGATCAGCGCCACCCACGCGATCGTGGCGAATCCCGCATCGACCTGCGAGCGCGCCTCCTGCGTGTACTGCACGATCAGCACCGCGCCACCGCGATCACCGGTGGTGAACTCCAACCGACCCCAGCGCAGGGGGCCCACGTCGGGCGCATCCATCGCGCCGGACGCCGACGTCTCATCGAGCAGTCGGTTCACGAGCGCCTCGCCGCCCGGCACTGCAGCGAGCGCGGAGGCATCCGTCGCTTGCACCCGGCCGTTCGCGACCGCGATCACTGCCCCCTCGACGGTGGCGATCACGACCTCGTTCTCGTGCACGGACTGGCGGGCGACGTACTCGCTGACCAGCTCCTCGGCCGTGGTGTGACCACTGGCCGCGGCATCCTCCGCGAATCGGGAGAACTCAGAGGCCTCCTGCTCGATCTCGGCGTTGGCCGACTGCTCCACACCGGCGAGGAAGATGCTGCGGCCGACCATGCCGACGGCGAGGAGCGTGATGGCGGTGCTGAGGATGATCCACAGCGTGATACGCCAGCGGGCGGGCAGAGTGCGGCGGCGCAAGGTGCGCAGCGGCGCACCGGTGGCCGCGAGGCCCTGCGCCGCCGCACGCGTCGGCGCGTGCGGCGTGGCGCTCTCGTCGAGATCCAGGGGCAGGGTGGGGGCGTCAGTCATCATCGCCGCCACCGTCATCGTCGTCGTCGCCAGCGGGTGGGGCGGGCGCAGGCGCAGGTACCGGTGCCGGGGCAGGGGCCGGCGCAGGTCCCGGCGCAGGCGCAGGTGCCGGCGCAGGCACGGGCGCAGGCACCTCGCTCGGCACCGGCGGCGCGAGCTGCACCGACACGGGTTCGGTAGGGATCCGCGGCGAGGGCGGCATCTGCGCCAGCACGACGCTTCCGACCGCGAAGGCGACCGGGATCGCGATCAGGGCGCCGGTGACGAGAAGGCGACGTGGAGTGGGCATGACCCCATGATGCCCGTCGATCATGATGGGCAGATGAGCCGTGGATGAAGATCCCTTCATCCGGACACGCTCAGGCCCGCTTGCGCCCTCTGACCGCCTTGATCGCCATCTGCACCGCGATCACGACCAGATATGCCGCGAACAGCATGTTGCCGAGAGTCGGATCGACGATCGTCGCCAACCATGCCCCGAGCGCCGTCGTCGTGCAGGCGGAGACGCCGATGAGCAGCGCGGCGAGCAGATCGACGTTGCGGTTGCGGAGGTTTCCCACGGTGCCCGAGATCGCCGTCGGGATCATCATGAGCAGCGACGTGCCCTTGGCGACCAGGTCGCTGGTGCCGAACGCCAGCATCAGCACGGGCACGACGATCACACCGCCGCCGACGCCGATGAGCCCGGCGAGGATGCCGGTGCCGATGCCCACGCCGACGAGGGCGATACCTGTCAGCCAGGACAGTTCGAACGCGGCATCGCGCGAGGGGATGACCAGGAAGAGGCTGACGATCACGACCAGCAGGAAGCCGACGAAGCCCCAGCGCAGGGCGGTCTGCGAGATGCGCGGCAGCAGCCGCGTGCCGATCTGCGCCCCCACCACGGCGCCCGCGGCGAGGATGATCGCGGGGATCCAGGCGACAGACCCGGTCGTGGCGTAGGAGATGACGCCGACGCTCGCCGTCGGCACGATCGCCGCGAGGGATGTCCCTGCCGCGAGGCGCTGATCGAAGTGCAGCAGGAGCACGAGAAGCGGAACGATGACCGTGCCACCGCCCACGCCGAAGAGTCCGGAGAGGAGGCCGGCGAGAAGGCCGATGCCGATGAACGCCGCGTAGGCGCGAGGCCCTCGTGCGGGGGCCTGTACGTCACTCACCGGATCAGCCTACTCGCGGCCTCCTCCCCTCTCGAACCCGCGTCGCGGATCAGACCTCGGAGTCCGCCTTGATCGGCACCGCGATCGACGCGGTCAGCGCCTGCTCGTACCGGCGCTGGCGACGCCGCAACCAGAGTCCGCCGACGATCAGCAGGGCGAGCACCCCGTAGGCGATCGCCGCGAACGGCTGCATGACGAGCGTGCTCAGATCCCCCTGGCTCAGCTGCAGCGCCTTGCGCAGCTGCTCCTCGGCCATCGGCCCCAGGATCATGCCGACCACGAGCGGCGCGACCGGATAGCCGTACCTGCGCATGAAGTAGCCGAGGATGCCGACGATCAGCAGGATCACGATGTCCGACGGCGAACTGTGCAGTGCGTATGCCCCGAACACCGCGAACAGGAGGATGCCCGCGTACAGATACGGCCGCGGGATCTGCAGCAGCTTCACCCACATGCCCACGAGCGGCAGGTTGAGCACGATCAGGATCACGTTGCCGATGTAGAGGCTCGCGATGAGCGCCCACACCAGGTTCGACTGGCTCTCGAACAGCAGCGGTCCCGGTTGGATGCCGTACGACTGGAACGCCGTGAGGATGATCGCCGCAGTCGCCGTCGTCGGCAGGCCCAGCGTGAGCAGGGGCACCAGCACTCCGGCGGCCGCGGCGTTGTTCGCCGACTCCGGACCGGCGACGCCCTCGATCGCACCGCGGCCGAACTCGTCGCGGTGCTTCGACAGCTTGCGCTCGGTCGCATACGACAGGAACGTGGCGACGTCCGCGCCGCCGGCGGGGATCGTGCCGATCGGGAAGCCGATCGCCGTGCCGCGCAACCACGGCTTCCAGGACCTCCGCCAGTCGGACCTCGTCATCCACGAGCGCCACCCGCGAGTCACGGGGATCACGTCGACCCCGCCATGCCGCAACCGGGCGGCGATGTAGAACGTCTCCCCGACCGCGAACAGGCCGACGGCGACCAGCACGATGTCGACGCCGTCGGACAGCGCCGGGAGCCCCAGCGTGTAGCGCTGCTGGCCGGAGAGCCAATCGGTGCCGACCAGCCCGAGGAAGAGGCCGACGCCGAGCGAGAGCATGCCGCGCGAGATCGAGCTGCCGATCAGCGCGCCGACCGTGATGAACGCGATGACGATGAGGGCCACGTAGTCGGCGGGCCCGAGGTTCACGGCGAACTGCGCGAGCAGCGGTGCGAGCAGCGTGAGGCCCAGCGTCGCCAGGGTGCCGGCGATGAAGGACCCGATGGCGGCGGTGGCGAGCGCGGCAGCGCCCCGCCCCATCCTGGCCATCTTGTTGCCCTCGATCGCCGTGACTATCGAGGCCGACTCCCCCGGTGTGTTCAGGAGGATGCTCGTCGTCGAGCCGCCGTACATGCCGCCGTAGTAGATGCCCGCGAACGTGATCAGCGCCGCTGCGGGGTCGAGCGTGTAGGTGAGGGGAAGCAGCAGCGCCACCGTCATCGCGGGGCCGATGCCCGGGAGCACCCCGACCGCGGTGCCGACGAAGACGCCGAGGAAGGCGAAGGCGAGGTACTGCGGCTGCAGCGCGGTCGCGAAGCCCTCCAGGAGCAGGGTCCAACTGTCCATCAGAACATCCTTCCGAGCCAGCCGAGAGCAGGGCCCCAGGGCAGCGACAGGCCGAGGAGACCGCCGAAGACGACCTGGATCACGAGCGCGACCACGATGCCGATCAGGAACGCCATCCACCACCGCTTGGCGGCGAGCGACCACGCGACCCCGCCGAACAGCAGAGCGGCCGCCGGCGCCCACCCCAGCGGCTCGATCAGGAGCAGGTGCGCGACGACGAGACCGGCCAGCTTGGCGAGGGTGACCCAGTCGGTCGGCAGGCTCTCATCGATGTCCTCCGCCTCCTCTGCACCGCCGCGCTCCCCGCGCAGCACGCCGATGAGAACGGCGACTGCCGAGGCGAGCAGGATGACCGAGACGAAGACCGGGAAGACCGTCGGACCGGCCTTCATCCCGACGGGGACGTGGATCAGGAAGATGCCGACGACGGCGAAGACGCCGAGCGCGACCATGATTCCGGCGAACACGAGCTCGCCGAGGGGGACGGAGGGAGAGCGGCGTGCGGGTCGACCATCGTGGTCGACCCGCACCCCCTGCTCCTCGGTCCCCGATGAGGCGGGGACCGTCATGTCACTGCACCAGACCGATGTTCTTCAGCGTCGCCGTGACCTCTTCGATGTTCCCGGTGAGGAAGTCATCGAACTCCGCGCCGACCAGGAACGCGTCGGTCCACCCCTTGGTCTCCAGCTGCTCCGTCCACGCCCCGGATTCGTGCAGTTCGGTGATCACGCGCACCAGCTCGTCCTTCTCGCCGTCGGAGATGCCGCCGGGGGCGATCACGCCGCGCCAGTTGGTCAGGACCACGTCGTACCCCTCCTCGGTGATGGTCGGGACATCCGGGAGCTGCGACACCGGCTCCTCGCTCGAGACAGCCAGAGCCTTGAGCGCGCCGCTCTCGATGTGCTGCGCGAACTCGCCGACGCCCGAGATGCCCGCGGCGACCTTGCCGCCGATCAGCAGCGGAACGGCCTCGCCGCCGCCGGAGTTCGGCGTGTAGTTCAGCTTCTCGGCGATCTCGGCCCCGTCTAGTCCTGCTTCCTCGAGCATGAGACCGGCGAGGATGTGGTCGGCGCCGCCCGCCGAGCCGCCGGTGATCGTGACCGCCTGGCCGTTGTCGACGACGTCGTCGACGAGGTCTTCGAGCGTGTCGTACTTCGAGTCGGCCGGCACCACCACGACGAGCGGTTCGTCGGTGAGTCGGGCGATCGGTGTGGTGTCCTCGATCCGCACGGCCGAGGCGTTGGTCTCGACCGCTCCGACCATGACCAGGCCCATCACCATCAGCGTGTTCGGGTCCTTCTCGTTGGCGAGCTGGGCGAGGCCGACCGTGCCACCGGCACCGCCCACGTTGGTCACGGGGGCGGAGGCCACGAGGTCGTCCTGCGTGAGCACCTGCGACAGCGCCCGGCCCGTCTGATCCCATCCCCCACCGGGATCCGCCGGGACCACGATCGAGACGTCGGTGACGGTGGCGGCTTCTGCTTCCCCTCCGCCGTCGTCGGTCGCTGCGCTGCCTCCCGCGCACGAGGTGAGGGTGAGGGCTGCGACCGCGGCCAGCCCGGCCAGGGTTGCGATGCGTGCGTTCTTCATGTGCGCTCCTCCTTGAGCGTTCGTGGTGCTGTGGCTCCACCCTGGGGGGGGAGCGGCGCCTGCTCCAGCTTCGGAAACCATTGGTCGGAGTTTCGGAACTATTGGTCACGAGCGGCGCTCCCGCCCGCTCGCACCGCACTCGCCGAAGGGCCAGAATGAGCAGGTGGCCTCGAAGATGACGCTCCGCGTGCAGTTGCTCGTGCTGCAGGCGCTGATCGTGTTCCTGGTGACCCTGGCGACCGGCATCGTGGCCGGCGCGTTCCAGGAGCAGGCTCTCCGCGAGGCGTACAAGGACCGGATGCAGGCCGTGGCCCAGTCGATCGCCGCGCTCCCGACGGTGCACGCGGCGTTCGACGATGCCGAGCCCTCCGCAGCCATCCAGCCGATCGCCGAGGTCATCCGCGAGGCCTCCGATCTCGCCTACGTCGTCGTCGCCAACGAAGACGGCATCCGCTACTCGCACCCGAATCCGGAGCGCATCGGCGAGAAGGTCTCCACCGACCCGTCGATCCCCCTCGCCGGCGAGATCTACGTCGGCACGCAGACCGGCACGCTCGGCACGTCGTGGCGGGTCAAGGTCCCCATCCGCGACGATGAGGGCGACGTTATCGGCACCGCATCCGTCGGGATTCTCGAGTCGGAGCTGAACGAGGAGTTCTCGGCCAATCTCGTCTGGCTGATCTCGGCGATGCTGGCGGCTGCTGTTCTCGGGGTGTTCGGCTCGGCGTGGGTGACCTCCATCATCCGGCGGCGCATCTACCGTCTCGAACCCCACCAGATCGCCGCTCTCGTGAAGAACCAGGAGACCACGCTGCACGGTCTGAGCGAAGGGGTCATCACGGTCGACGGCACCGGGCGGATCACGCTCGTCAACGACGCCGCCGCCCGATTCCTCGACAGGGATGCCGCCGATCTCGACGGCGAACCCGCCGCCGAGGTCCTGGGCACAGAGCTCGCCACGGTGCTCCGGCAGGGCGAGTCCGCCGGCCGGCCGGTGATCGTCGGGGCGCACGTGCTCGTCGCCCGCAGCACCGGAAGCGAGGCAGACGGCGAAGGCATCGGAGCGACGCTGCTGTTGCGCGATCACACCGAGTTGCATGACGTGGTGCGACGGGTCGAGGCCGCGGATGCGATCATCGCGTTCCGACAGCGACTCGGGCTCCCCAAGGGACTGAGCGCCGAGACGCTCGATCGTGTCTGCGCAGCTCTCGCTGCGCGCCCCGACGCTTCGGCGACCGAGATCGGCGACGACCTCGAGATCTCCCGCGTCAGCGCCCGCCGCTACCTCGAGCATCTCGCCGGCTCCGGCCGAGCGACCCGCACACTCGACTACTCGACCAAGGGCCGCCCGAGTACCCGCTACCGGTCGAACGACGCCGTCTGAGGCCCGTCACCCCTGGGACGCAGTGCCATTGTGTGCGACACTGGATCGCATTCGACGTCGTCGTCAGCCTGCCCGGATCGAAGGAGATCTCATGGTTCGCAGTACCTATCCCGATGTGGAGATCCCCGAGGTCTCCATCCACGAGTTCCTGTTCGGCGATCTCTCCGAAGCCGAACTCGACACCATCGCCCTCGTCGACGGGATGAGCGGGGCGACCACCACCTACCGGCAGCTCGTCGGACAGATCGACCTTTTCGCCGGCGCCCTCGCGGCACGCGGAGTCGGGGTGGGCACCACTGTCGGCGTCCTCTGTCCGAACATCCCGGCCTTCGCCACCGTTTTCCACGGCATCCTCCGCGCGGGGGCGACGGCCACCACCATCAACTCCCTCTACACCGCCGACGAGATCGCGAACCAGCTCACCGACGCCGGAGCGACCTGGCTCGTGACGGTCTCCCCTCTGCTTCCCGGCGCACAGGCCGCCGCGGACAAGCTCGGGTTCGACGCCGACCACGTGATCGTTCTCGACGGCGCCGAGGGCCACCCGTCCCTCCCCGCGCTCCTCGGCGAAGGGCACCCCGCACCGGACGTGACATTCGACCCGGCGACCCATCTCGCCGTCCTCCCCTACTCCTCGGGAACGACCGGCCGCCCGAAGGGCGTCATGCTCACGCACCGCAACCTGGTGGCCAACGTGTCGCAGTGCCGTCCGGTCCTCGGCGTCGATGCCAGTGACCGGGTGCTCGCCGTCCTGCCCTTCTTCCACATCTACGGCATGACGGTACTGCTGAACTTCGCGCTGCGTCAACGGGCCGGGCTCGTCACGATGCCGAAGTTCGACCTCCCCGAGTTCCTGCGCATCATCGCCGAGCACCGCACCACCTGGGTGTTCGTCGCTCCCCCGATCGCGGTCGCGCTCGCGAAGCATCCGATCGTCGACCAGTACGACCTCTCCGCCGTGAAGGTGATCTTCTCCGGCGCCGCTCCTCTCGACGGCGCCCTGGCCTCGGCGGTGGCCAACCGCTTGGGGTGCATCGTGACCCAGGGGTACGGCATGACCGAGACCAGCCCCGCGGTCAACCTCATCTCCGAGGCACGCACCGACATCGACCGCTCGACCATCGGGCCCCTCGTGCCGAACACCGAAGCACGGCTCGTCGATCCCGATTCGGGCGAAGACGTCACAGTGCCGGCAGAGGGCGCGAGCGAGCCCGGCGAACTGTGGGTGCGGGGACCGCAGGTCATGGTCGGCTACCTCAACCGCCCGGACGCCACGGCAGAGATGCTCGATGCCGACGGCTGGCTGCACACCGGTGATGTCGCCACCGTCACCGATGAGGGCATCTACCGTATCGTCGACCGGCTCAAGGAGCTCATCAAGTACAAGGGCTACCAGGTGGCTCCGGCCGTGCTGGAAGCCGTGCTGCTCGAGCATCCCTCCATCGCGGATGCCGCCGTGATCGGCGCACTCGATGAGGACGGCCAGGAGGTGCCCAAGGCCTTCGTCGTACGCCAGCCGGAAGCCGAACTCGATGCCGAGGCGGTCATGGCCCACGTCGCCTCGCATGTCGCGCCGCACGAGGAGGTACGCCAGGTGGAGTTCATCGATGTGATCCCCAAGTCGAGCTCGGGGAAGATCCTGCGCAAGGATCTGCGTACCCGCTGACGACGTCACCGGGTACACGAAGAAGCCCGCCATCCCTTTCGGGGTGGCGGGCTTCTTCGTGAGCGAAGTGCTTACTCGGACTTCTTCTCGACAGCGTCCTCGGCGGCATCCTCGGCTGCTTCGCCCTCGGCCTGCGACTCGGCGCCGGACTCGACGGTCTCGTCGGCGGGAGCCTCCTCAGCGGGAGCCTCCTCGACGACCTCAGCCGGCTTCTCGGCCTTCTCGGCCTTCGGAGCAGCAGCCTTCTTGGTCGACTTCGCCTTCGGGGTGACGGGCTCGAGGACGAGCTCGATCACGGCCATCGGCGCGTTGTCGCCCTTGCGGTTGCCGACCTTCGTGATGCGGGTGTAGCCGCCCTCACGGTCAGCGACGAGCGGCGCGATCTCGGAGAACAGGACGTGCACGACTTCCTTGTCACCGATGACCGACAGCACGCGACGACGCGCGTGCAGGTCGCCACGCTTGGCGAAGGTGATCAGACGCTCGGCGAGCGGACGAAGGCGCTTGGCCTTGGTCTCGGTCGTCTTGATCGACTTGTGGGTGTAGAGCGCCGCCGCGAGGTTGGCAAGCATCAGGCGCTCGTGTGCGGGGCCGCCTCCGAGGCGGGGACCCTTAGTGGGCTTGGGCATAATCGTCTAACTCCTGGTCAGAAAGGTCGGGTATCAGAAGGACTCGTCTTCGCTGCCGCCGTAGAAGTGGGCGCCGTCGAAACCGGGCACCGAATCCTTGAGCGACAGACCGAGCGAGATGAGCTTGTCGCGCACCTCGTCGACCGACTTCTGGCCGAAATTGCGGATGTTCATGAGCTGCGTCTCCGACAGGGCGACGAGCTCGGAAACGGTGTTGATGCCCTCACGCTTCAGGCAGTTGTACGAGCGGACCGACAGGTCGAGGTCCTCGATCGGCATCGACAGCTCGCTGGAGTTCACTGCCTCCACCGGCGCCGGGCCGATCTCGATGCCCTCGGCCTCGACGTTCAGCTCGCGGGCGAGACCGAACAGCTCGGTGAGCGTCTTCGCAGCCGAAGCGACGGCGTCGCGGGGGCTGATGGCCGACTTGGTCTCGACGTCGAGGACGAGCTTGTCGAAGTCGGTGCGCTCCCCGGCACGGGTCGCGTCGACGCGGTAGCTGACCTTGAGGACCGGCGAGTAGATCGAGTCGATCGGGATCTGACCGGCCTCGGCGTACTCGTTGCGGTTCTGCGTCGCCGAGACGTAGCCACGGCCACGCTCGATGGTGAGCTCGAGCTCGAACTTCGCGGTGTCGTTCAGCGTCGCGATGACGAGCTCGGGGTTCTGCACCTCGACACCGGCCGGAGCCGAGATGTCAGCGGCGGTGACTTCGCCCGCACCGGTCTTGCGCAGGTACGCGGTGATGGGCTCATCGCGCTCCGACGAGACGACGAGCTGCTTGATGTTGAGGATGATCTCGGTGACATCCTCCTTCACGCCGGGGATGGTGCTGAACTCGTGCAGCACGCCGTCGATGCGAACGCTGGTGACAGCAGCACCGGGGATCGACGACAGCAGGCTGCGACGCAGCGCGTTGCCGATCGTGTAACCGAAGCCGGGCTCCAGAGGCTCGATGATGAACCGGCTACGGTTCTCGACGATCTTTTCCTCGGTCAGTGTGGGACGCTGTGCAATAAGCACTCTGTGTTCCTTTCGATCACATGCCCGCTATATGACATGTGGTGGGGTGAGGTTTTGAGTTGTGGAAGTCGATGCCCGCACGCGGGCGTCGAGCCGCTCAGACCACGAAGGGACCGAGCGGCTCGACACGCGAATCAGACGCGGCGACGCTTCGGCGGACGGCAGCCGTTGTGCGCCTGCGGGGTGACGTCCTGGATCGAACCCACCTCGAGGCCGGCGGCCTGCAGCGAGCGGATCGCGGTCTCGCGGCCGGAGCCCGGACCCTTCACGAGGACGTCGACCTTCTTGACGCCGTGCTCCGCAGCCTGGCGGGCAGCCGACTCGGCGGCCATGCCTGCGGCGTACGGGGTCGACTTGCGGGAGCCCTTGAAGCCCACGCCACCCGACGATGCCCAGGCGATGACGGCGCCGGACGGGTCGGTGATCGAGACGATCGTGTTGTTGAACGTCGACTTGATGTGGGCCTGGCCCAGCGCGATGTTCTTCTTTTCCTTGCGGCGCGGCTTGCGCGCGGCGGCCTTGGGTGCAGCCATGAAAGTGTTCTCCTAGTCCCTGGGGCCGCGCTTAGCGGGCCTTCTTCTTGCCTGCGACGGTGCGCTTCGGGCCCTTGCGGGTACGGGCGTTGGTCTTGGTGCGCTGACCACGGACCGGGAGACCACGACGGTGGCGGATGCCCTCGTAGGAGCCGATCTCGACCTTGCGGCGGATGTCTGCTGCAACCTCGCGGCGCAGGTCACCCTCCACCTTGTAGTTGCCTTCGATGTGGTCGCGGAGGGCGATCAGCTGGTCGTCGCTGAGGTCCTTCACGCGGATGCTCTCGTCGATGTCCGTCGCCTTGAGGATCTCGACCGAGCGGGTACGGCCGACGCCGTAGATGTAGGTAAGGGCGATCACCACGCGCTTGTCGCGCGGGATGTCAACGCCGGCAAGACGTGCCATGCGGTTCTCCTGGGTGTTGTGGAGGTGTGGAACAGGATCGGTGCCCGGGCCTCCGCCCCGAGGTGTCCCCCGCTTCCGCGAGTTCTGATCCTGCCGTTGTGTTTTCAGTTGTGAGATGTGCGTGAGCGATGCCGCGCAGCGCGGGCCCGTCGATCAGACCGGCGGTCCCGCCAGGGACTCAGCCCTGGCGCTGCTTGTGACGCGGGTTGCTCTTGCAGATCACCATGACGCGGCCGTGACGGCGGATCACCTTGCAGTGATCGCAGATGGGCTTGACGCTGGGGTTGACCTTCATGATGTTTCCTGTTCGCTGTCTTCGTACCGCCCCGGGCAGGGGCAGGCCGTTACTTCTCGACCGATCAGCGGTAGCGGTAGACGATACGGCCGCGGGTCAGGTCGTAGGGGCTGAGCTCCACGACCACACGGTCCTCGGGGATGATACGGATGTAGTTCTGCCGCATCTTGCCGGAGATCGTTGCAAGGACCTTGTGTCCGTTGCTGAGCTCAACGCGGAACATCGCGTTGGGCAGAGCCTCGGAGATCACGCCCTCGATCTCGATGACACCGTCTTTCTTAGCCATAGCCTCGCTGACGCTTCTGCAGATCGGTCGATCTGCGGTGGGTGATTGGTTTGTGGTGCTGCACCGCCGGACACGCCGAATCAAGGCACAAAGCACCAAAGATCTATGTTAGACGCTCCGGAGCCATCCGGCAACTTGACGGCCAGGGCCGGGAAGCCGCCGGTTCAGCTGATCAGGTCGGTGAACTTCTTCAGGTCGGCCTGGTCCTGCAGGTTGAGGCGCGTGCCGTTGATGTCCACCGTCGGCGTGCCGGCGATCTCGTGGGACTTCGCCTGCGCCGCACCGAACTTGCGGTACGTCTCGTCGGTGATGCACGAGACCGCGTCATCCGCACCGACCTGTGTCGCGAAGCCGGCCAGCTGGTCGTTCGTCAGACCGGTCGAGTTCTCCTCGGGCTGGTTCTCGAAGAGCGTCTTGGCGAAGTCGAGGTACAGGTCAGGGTTCGACTCGGCGACGCAGAACGCGGCACCTGCCGACCGTGAGGAGTACTCGGTGCCCTGCGAGAAGCGGTCGAGGATCGCGATCGGGTGGTACTCGAGCGTGATGCGGCCGTCGGCAGCCGCGGCTTCGAGCTGAGCACCGAACTGGTCCTCGAAGGTCTTGCAGACCGGGCACTGGAAGTCGACGAACACCGCGATGGTGTCTTCACCGTCGCCGAACGAGACCGCACCGGTCTCGGAGTTGAAGGTGTCGTTGGCCTTCGGCGCCGCGCCGGGCGAGGTCGCCTGGTTGTTGAGGAACACCACGAGTCCACCGATCGCCACCAGCACCACGACCACGGCGATGGAGACGCCGATCGCGAACCAGTTGGTGTTGCTCTTCGCCGCTGCCATTACTTTCCGATCTCTCGAGGCTCGACCCCGAACGGGGCGAGTCCGGCTCTTCCACCATCGGGCGCAGTCAGCACCCAGATACCCCCATCATGCAGGGCGACGCTATGTTCCCAATGGGAGCCGTCCGTACCGTCGACCGTCGTGACGGTCCAGTCGTCCTCCTCGATGAAGGTCGCCTCCCCGCCGGCGGTGACCATCGGCTCGATCGCGAGCACGAGGCCGGGCTTCACGTCTTCACCGCGGTCGGGTGTGCGGTAGTTGAAGACGCTGGGGGCTTCGTGCATCTTGCGACCGATGCCGTGTCCGACGTACTCGCGCAGGATGCCGTAGGGCTCACCGGTAACGGCGGACGGTCCCTGCGCCTCGATGTAGTCCTGGATGGCCGCACCGATCTCGTCGATCGACGACACGGACGCCATGGCGGCGATTCCCGCCCACATCGACCCCTCGGTCACGCGGGAGAGCTCTTCGCGCTGGGCGACGAGCTCCGGGCGCTCCGGGTCGGGCACGACGACCGTGATCGCGCTGTCGCCGTTCCACCCCTGGAACTGCGCACCGCAGTCGACCGACACGATGTCACCCGGCTGGAGCACCCGCTCCCCCGGGATCCCGTGGACGACCTGCTCGTTCACCGAGATGCAGGTCGTGTGGTGGTAGCCGCGCACCAGCTGAAAATTCGACTCGGCGCCGCGGGCGAGGATCGTGCGGTTCGCCACGGTGTCGAGTTCGAGGGTGGTGACGCCGGCCTTGATCAGGGGGCGGACGGCGTCCAGTGCCGCTGCCGTGATCAGCCCGGGCTCCACCATCGCCCGCAGCTGAGCCGGGGTCTTGTAGATCGACCGGCGGAACATCTCAGGAGGCGGAGGCCGCGAGACGCAGACCGCGCGCGGCCAGGGCCTCGGCGATACGCTCGGTGATCTCGTCGAGGGAGCCGACGCCGTCGATACGGTCGACGATGCCCTTGGCCCCGTAGACCTCGAGGATCGGAGCGGTCTCGCGCTCGTAGATGTCGAGGCGGTGGCCGATGGCCTCCGGGGTGTCGTCGGAGCGCCCCTGCTCGGTCGCACGGAGTGTCAGACGCTCCAGACTCTCCTCGCGCGGCACGTCGAGGAGGATGACGGCGTCGAGCGCCTGTCCCCGTTCGGCGAGGAACGACTCGAGGTGGGCGACCTGCGCGGTGTTGCGCGGGTAGCCGTCGAGCAGGAAGCCGTGAGCGGCATCGTCCTGTGACAGGCGGTCGCGCACGATCTCGCTCGTCAGCTCGTCCGGAACGAGGTCGCCCTTGTCGAGGATCGCCGTGACCTGCTGCCCGAGGGGCGTCCCCTCCTTGATGTTCGCCCGGAAGATGTCGCCGGTCGAGACGACCGGGATGCCGTAGGACTCGGCGATGCGCACGCCCTGCGTGCCCTTGCCGGAGCCCTGCGGGCCGACGATGAGAAGACGTGCGGATGCTGTCATCGGAGGAGCCCTTCATAGTGTCGCTGCTGCAGCTGCGCGTCGATCTGCTTGACCGTCTCGAGACCCACACCGACGATGATGAGGATCGAGGCGCCGCCGAACGGGAAGTTTTGGTTGGCGCCGACGGTGGCCAGAGCGATGAGCGGGATGAGCGCGATCAGACCGAGGTACAGGGAGCCGGGGAGCGTGATGCGGGTGAGCACGTAGTCGAGGTACTCGGCCGTCGGGCGGCCCGCGCGGATGCCGGGGATGAAACCGCCGTACTTCTTCATGTTGTCCGCGACCTCGACCGGGTTGAACGTGATCGCCACGTAGAAGTACGTGAACCCGATGATCAGCAGGAAGTACGCGGCCATGTACACCGGGCTGTTGCCCGACGTGAAGTTCGTCGTGATCCAGGTCACCCAGGCGGCCGGAGTCGATCCGTCCTGCGGGGTGTTGAACTGCGCGATGAGTGCCGGGATGTACAGCAGCGACGAGGCGAAGATCACGGGGATCACACCCGCCATGTTCACCTTGATCGGGATGTAGGTGTTCGTGCCGCCGTAGGTGCGTCGACCCACCATGCGCTTGGCGTACTGCACCGGGATGCGTCGCTGGGATTGCTCGACGAACACGACGAGCCCCATCACGATGATTCCGACCAGCAGCACCAGCAGGAAGACCTCGAAGCCCTTGGTCTGCCAGATGAGGCTCATGGCACCGGGGAACGTGGCGGCGATCGAGGTGAAGATGAGCAGCGACATGCCGTTGCCGATGCCGCGCTCGGTGACGAGCTCGGCGAACCACATGATCAGGCCGGTACCGGCCGTCATCGCCATGATGATGAGCAACTGCGCCCACCACACGTCGTTCGTCAGCAGCTGCTGGCAGGCCGCGAGATCGGTCGTGCCGAAGAGCTGGCCGCTGCGGGCCACCGTGACGAGAGTCGTCGACTGGAGCAACGCGAGGGCGATCGTGAGGTAACGCGTGTACTGGGTCAGACGGGCCTGGCCGGCCTGTCCTTCCTTGTGGAGCGCCTCGAAGTGCGGGATGACCACGCGCAGGAGCTGCGTGATGATCGTCGCGGTGATGTACGGCATGACGCCGAGCGCGAAGATCGACAGCTGCAGCAGCGCGCCGCCGGAGAAGAGGTTGACCAGTCCGAGCAGCCCATCGGTGCCCGCGTTGGCGGCAAGACACTCTTCGACGTTCGGGAAGTTCACGAACGGCGCCGGGACGTTGGAGCCGAGCCGGTAGATCGCAACGATGGCGAGTGTGAAACCGATCTTCCGACGCAGGTCGGGGGTGCGGAAGATCCGCGCGATGGCGCTAAACAAGGACGTTCCTCCTGAAAAGGTTGCCGATTCCCGAAGGACGGCTGAAAGACCAGGGTAACGCAAACCGGGCTCCCCGGAATTCGCCACCGATACCAGGCCCGCCGGATGCGGCCCCAGAGCGAGGTCTCGGAGTGTGAAACCACAAGAGGGGCCGGAGAATCTCCGACCCCTCTTGCTAAGCGGTTACTTGACGGATCCGCCAGCCGCGACGATCTTCTGCTCGGCAGAACCCGAGACCTTGTCGACCGAAACGGTGAGCTTCACGGCGATGTCGCCGTTTCCGAGAACCTTGACCTTCTCGTTCTTGCGAACGGCACCCTTGGCGACCAGGTCGCCGATGGTGACATCGCCACCCTTCGGGTACAGCTCCGCGAGCTTCTCCAGGTTCACGACCTGGTACTCCACGCGGAACGGGTTCTTGAACCCGCGCAGCTTCGGGGTGCGCATGTGCAGCGGCATCTGCCCACCCTCGAAGCCGACGCGAACGGTGTTGCGCGCCTTGGTGCCCTTGGTTCCACGACCAGCGGTCTTACCCTTGGAGCCCTCACCACGGCCGACGCGAGTCTTGGCGGTGTTGGATCCGGGGACGGGACGCAGGTGGTGCACCTTCAGCACGCCGGGGCGGGACGCCGGAGCATCCTTCTTCGGCGCAGCCTTCTTGGCGGCCGGCTTCTTGGCAGCGCCCTCAGCCTTGGCGTCGGCGGCAGCGTTCTTGGCCGGAGCCTTCTTCGCGGCCGGCTTCTTCTCGGCGGTAGCCTTGGGAGCTGCAGCCTTCTTCGTGGCCTTCTCAGCCTCGACGGCCTCGTTCTTCTCAGCCATTAGTCGATCTCCTCAACCTTGACGAGGTGGGCGACGGTCTTGACGTAACCGCGCGTCTGCGCGTCGTCGGGGCGGACGGTGGTGTCACCGATCCGCTTCAGACCGAGGCTGCGCAGCGTGTCACGCTGGTTCTGCTTCTCGCTCACCTTGGACTTGATCTGCGTGACCTTCAGTCGCGCGGCCATCAGGCACCTACCTTCTGTGCGGCGATGGCCTCGGCCTCGGCGCGCACGAGGCGCGCAGGGGCGACCTGGTCGAACTCGAGGCCACGACGCGCGGCGACCGCACGAGGCTCCTCGAGCTGCTTCAGGGCGGTGACCGTCGCGTGCACGATGTTGATCGTGTTCGACGAGCCGAGCGACTTCGACAGCACGTCGTGGATACCGGCGCACTCGAGCACGGCGCGGACCGGACCACCGGCGATGACACCGGTACCGGCAGCGGCCGGACGGAGCAGGACCACACCAGCGGCCGCCTCACCCTGCACGGGGTGCGGGATGGTGCTGCCGACGCGCGGAACGCGGAAGAAGTTGCGCTTGGCCTCTTCGACACCCTTCGAGATCGCCAGAGGGACCTCGCGGGCCTTGCCGTAGCCGACGCCGACCAGACCGTTGCCGTCACCGACGACCACGAGGGCGGTGAAGCTGAAGCGACGACCACCCTTCACGACCTTGGAGACGCGGTTGATGGTGACGACGCGCTCCAGGAACTGGTTGTCGCCACGGTCACGAGAGTTGCGGTCACGGCCGCCACCCTGGTTGCGGTCACGACCGCCGCGGCGGCCATCACGCGAATCGCGAGCCGGCTCAGCCTGCGTGGTGCCGGCAGCCGTCTCGGAAGTGGCAGCAGCCGCTTCGGTCACTTCGTTCTCCTTGTTGTCACTCACAGTGCCAGACCCCCCTCGCGGGCGCCGTCGGCGATGGCGGCGACACGACCGGCGTAGCGGTTGCCGCCACGGTCGAACACTGCCTCGGAAACGCCGGCAGCCTTCGCACGCTCGGCGAGGAGCTCGCCGACCTTGCGGGCCTTGGCGGTCTTGTCACCCTCGAGCGAGCGCAGGTCGGTCTCGAGCGTCGAAGCCGACGCCACGGTGTGACCCTTGCTGTCGTCGACCAGCTGCACGAAGACGTGGCGGGCCGAGCGGTTGACGACGAGACGCGGACGCGCCTCGGTGCCGACGACCTTCTTGCGAAGGCGGGCGTGACGACGCGCGCGGGCGTCAGACTTTGACTTGAGAGCCATGGTTACTTACCACTCTTTCCGGCCTTGCGACGCACGTTCTCGCCGGCGTAGCGCACACCCTTGCCCTTGTACGGCTCGGGCTTGCGGATCTTGCGGATGTTGGCAGCTGCCTCGCCGACAGCCTGCTTGTCGATCCCGCTGACGGTGAGCTTGGTGGTGCCCTCGACCGTGAGCGTGATGCCGGCGGGCGGGTCGATCAGGACCGGGTGCGAGAAGCCGAGGGCGAACTCGACCGAGCTGCCCTTCTGCTGCACGCGGTAACCGGTGCCGACGACCTCGAGACCCTTGGTGTAGCCCTGGGTCACGCCGATGATGTTGTTGTTGATGAGCGTGCGGGTCAGGCCGTGAAGCGACCGCGACTCGCGCTCGTCGTCGGGACGGGAGACCAGAACCTGGTTCTCCTCGACCGCGACCTCGATGGGGCTGGCCACCGTGAGGGTGAGTTCACCCTTGGGGCCCTTCACCGCGACCTCGCGGCCGTCGACCGAAACGGTCACGCCCGCGGGAACGTCGATGGGAAGTCGTCCAATACGCGACATTTCGAATTACCACACGTAGGCGAGAACTTCTCCGCCCACGCCCTTCTGCTCTGCCTGACGGTCGGTGAGAAGACCGGAGGAGGTGGACAGGATCGCCACGCCAAGGCCGCCGAGGACCGTGGGAAGCTCGGTCGACTTCGCGTAGACGCGGAGACCGGGCTTCGAGACGCGCTTGATGCCAGCGATGGAGCGCTCACGGTTGGGACCGTACTTCAGCGTCAGCGTGAGGTTCTGTCCGACGCGGGCGTCAGAGGTCTCCCAGCCGGCGATGTAGCCCTCCTGCTGGAGGATCTGAGCGATGTGCGTCTTGAGCTTGCTCGACGGCAGGGTCACGGAATCGTGGTGCGCCGAGTTCGCGTTGCGCAGACGGGTCAGCAGATCTGCGACCGGGTCTGTCATTGTCATTGTTGATTTCCTTTGTTCATGAGGTTCCGGCTGCCGTTACACGACAGACGGCCTGCGATGACACGCAATTTTCAATTGTACGTGCACATCGACGGGCTCAGTGACACGAGACCACTGAGCCCGTCGAGGGTGTTACGCCTGTGCGTCTTCCGAGCGGAACGGGAATCCGAGGTGACGGAGCAGTGCCCGGCCCTCTTCATCCGTCTTCGCGGTGGTGACGACGGTGATGTCGAAACCGCGAACCCGGTCGATCTTGTCCTGATCGATCTCGTGGAACACGCTCTGCTCCTGGAGACCGAAGGTGTAGTTGCCGTTGCCGTCGAACTGCTTGCCCGAGAGACCGCGGAAGTCGCGGATACGGGGCAGTGCGAGCGAGACGAGGCGATCCACGAACTCCCACGCGCGGTCACCGCGGAGGGTGACGTGCGCGCCGATGGCCTGACCCTCGCGCAGCTTGAACTGCGCGATGGACTTGCGAGCCTTCGTGACGATCGGCTTCTGGCCGGTGATCTTGGTGAGATCGTCGACCGCGCCATCGATCACCTTGCTGTCGCGAGCTGCCTCGCCGACACCGGTGTTCACGACGACCTTGACCAGTCCGGGGATCTGCATGACGTTCGCGTAACCGAACTCGTCCTGCATCGCCTTCTTGATCTCGGTGTTGTACTTCTGCTTCAGGCGCGGCTGGATCTTGCCAGCCGGCGCGGCAGTGTCGGTGCTCATCAGAGGTCCTTACCGCTCTTCTTCGCGTAGCGCACGCGGACGGTGCGCTTGACGCCGTCCTTGGTCTGCTCCTCGACCCGGTGGCCGACCTTGGTCGGCTTCTTGGTCGAGGGGTCGACGAGTGCGACGTTCGAGATGTGGATGGAGGCTTCGACGGTCTCGATGCCTCCGGTCTTGGTGCCACGCTGCGTCTGGCCGACGCGGGTGTGCTTGGTGACGTAGTTCACGCCTTCGACGATGACGCGGTTCTTGTCGGAAAGGACGTCGAGGACCTTGCCCTGCTTGCCGCGGTCGCCGCCACGCTCCTGCGTGGCACCGGTGATGACCTGAACCAGGTCACCCTTCTTGATCTTCGCCATGATTAGATGACCTCCGGCGCCAGCGAGACGATCTTCATGAACTTCTTGTCGCGAAGCTCACGACCGACCGGCCCGAAGATACGGGTGCCGCGGGGCTCCCCGTCGTTCTTCAGGATCACTGCGGCGTTCTCGTCGAACTTGATGTAGGAGCCGTCCGGGCGACGGACCTCCTTCTTGGTGCGGACGATGACCGCCTTGACGACATCGCCCTTCTTGACGTTGCCACCGGGGATCGCGTCCTTGACGGTCGCGACGATGGTGTCGCCGAGTCCCGCGTAACGGCGCTTCGAGCCACCGAGAACGCGGATGGTGAGCAGCTCCTTGGCGCCGGTGTTGTCGGCGACCTTGAGTCGGGATTCCTGCTGGATCACTTGGCCTTCTCCAGAATCTCCACCAGGCGCCAGCGCTTCGTGGCGCTCAGCGGGCGGGTCTCGTTGATCAGGACCAGGTCGCCGATGCCGGCGGAGTTCGCCTCATCGTGCGCCTTGACCTTCGAGGTGCGGCGGATGACCTTGCCGTAAAGCGGGTGCTTCACGCGGTCCTCGACCTCGACCACGATGGTCTTGTCCATCTTGTCGCTGACGACGTAGCCGCGACGTGCCTTGCGGTAACCGCGGGCAGCGGAGTCGCGGACGTCGTGCTCGGACGACTCGTGTCCTGCGGCCTGCGTCTCCACAGTCGCTTCCTTCTTGGTGGCCATCACTCAGCCTCTTCCTTCACGGCGTCGTCGGCGGAGTCCGCCTTCTTCGCCTTCGACTTGGTCGCCTTCTTGGCCGGAGCCTCGACCGGAGCGGGCGTCGCACGGATGCCCAGCTCGCGTTCGCGGATCACGGTGTAGAGGCGCGCGATGTCGCGCTTGACGGCGCGGATGCGGCCGTGGCTCTCCAGCTGGCCGGTGGCCGACTGGAAACGGAGGTTGAACAGCTCCTCCTTGGCCTTGCGCAGCTCCTCGACGAGGCGCTGGTCTTCGAATGTGTCGAGCTCTGCCGGGGCGAGCTCCTTGGTGCCGATCGCCATTACGCGTCGCCCTCCTCGCGCTTGATGATGCGTGCCTTGAGCGGCAGCTTGTGAATTGCACGGGTCAGAGCTTCGCGTGCGAGCTCCTCGTCGACACCCGCGACCTCGAAGAGGACACGGCCCGGCTTGACGTTGGCGACCCACCACTCGGGGGAACCCTTACCGGAACCCATGCGGGTTTCGGCAGGCTTCTTCGTGAGCGGACGGTCGGGGTAGATGTTGATCCACACCTTTCCACCACGCTTGATGTGACGGGTCATCGCGATACGAGCGGACTCGATCTGACGGTTCGTCACGTAAGCGGGCGTGAGGGCCTGGATACCGTACTCGCCGAAGGAGACCTTCGTGCCGCCGGTGGCCTGACCCGAGCGACCCGGGTGGTGCTGCTTGCGGAACTTGACCTTACGGGGGATGAGCATTATGCCGACGCTCCTTCTGCGACAGGTGCCTCGTTGCGCGGGGCACGGCGGCGGTCGCCACCACGGTCGTCACGACGAGCCTTGGGTGCGTTGGCCTGCTCGCGAGCGAGCTCCTTCGCGGTCAGGTCGCCCTTGTAGATCCAGACCTTCACGCCGATGCGGCCGAAGGTGGTCTTCGCCTCGTAGAAGCCGTAGTCGATGTTCGCGCGCAGCGTGTGCAGCGGCACACGACCCTCGCGGTAGAACTCCGAACGGCTCATCTCGGCGCCGCCGAGGCGGCCGGAGACCTGGATGCGGATGCCCTTGGCGCCGGCGCGCTGCGCGCCCTGCAGACCCTTGCGCATCGCACGACGGAACGCCACACGAGCAGAGAGCTGCTCGGCGATACCCTGTGCGACCAGCTGAGCGTCGGCCTCGGGGTTCTTGACCTCGAGGATGTTCAGCTGGATCTGCTTGCCCGAGAGCTTCTCGAGGTCGCCGCGGATGCGCTCGGCCTCGGCCCCACGACGACCGATCACGATGCCCGGACGGGCGGTGTGGATGTCGACGCGGACGCGGTCACGGGTGCGCTCGATCTCGATGTTCGAGACACCGGCGCGGTCGAGCTGCGTCTTGAGCAGGTTACGGATCTTGATGTCTTCGGCGACGTAGTCGGCGTAGCGCTGACCCGGCTTCGTCGAGTCAGAGAACCAACGCGAGACGTGGTCCGTCGTGATGCCGAGACGGAAGCCGTACGGGTTTACCTTCTGTCCCATTACTTGCTCGCCTTCTTGTTGCTGTCGCCCGTGGCGGCCGGAGCTGCCTCAGGCGTCGAGAGCACGACCGTGATGTGGCTCGTGCGCTTCTTGATCTGGAAAGCGCGACCCTGAGCACGGGGCTGGAAACGCTTGAGCGTGGTGCCCTCGTCGACGTACGCGTTGGCCACGTACAGGTCCTGCTCGTCGAGGAACTCGCCGTCGCGATCCGCCTTCACCTGCGCGTTGGCCATGGCCGACGCGACAAGCTTGTAGATCGGTTCGCTGGCGCTCTGCTGTGCGAACTTGAGGATCGCGAGAGCTTCCTGTGCCTGCTTGCCCTTGATGAGCGCGACGACACGACGAGCCTTCTGAGGGGTCACGCGGATGTGTCGCACGCGTGCGATCGATTCGACCATTAGCGGCGCCGCCCCTTCTTGTCGTCCTTCTCGTGGCCGCGGAAGGTGCGGGTGGGCGCGAACTCGCCCAACTTGTGACCGACCATGGTCTCGGACACGAACACAGGGATGTGCTTGCGTCCGTCGTGGACCGCGATCGTGTGACCCAGCATGGCCGGGATGATCATGGACCGACGGGACCAGGTCTTGATGACGTTCTTGGTGCCGGCTTCGTTCTGCACGACCACCTTGCGAAGCAGGTGATCGTCGACGAAGGGGCCCTTCTTAAGACTGCGAGGCATCTTCTCTTACTCCTACTTACGCTTCTTGCCGGCGTTACGACGACGCACGATGTACTTGTCGCTTTCCTTGTTGGCGTGACGGGTACGACCCTCAGCCTGGCCCCACGGGGAGACGGGGTGACGACCACCGGAGGTCTTACCCTCACCACCACCGTGCGGGTGGTCCACCGGGTTCATCGCGACACCACGCACGGTCGGGCGGACGCCCTTCCAGCGCATGCGGCCGGCCTTACCCCAGTTGATGTTCGACTGCTCGGCGTTGCCGACCTCGCCGATGGTCGCGCGGCAGCGCGCATCGACGTTGCGGATCTCGCCCGAGGGCAGACGCAGCTGGGCGTAGGGGCCGTCCTTGGCGACGAGACGGACGGATGCACCGGCCGAACGTGCCATCTTCGCGCCGCCGCCGGGGCGGAGCTCGATCGCGTGGATGACGGTACCCGTGGGGATGTTCTTCAGCGGGAGGTTGTTGCCGGGCTTGATGTCAGCCCCGGCACCCGACTCGACGATGTCGCCCTGCTTCAGCTTCGCCGGAGCGAGGATGTAGCGCTTCTCACCGTCGAAGTAGTGCAGCAGCGCGATGCGCGCGGTGCGGTTGGGGTCGTACTCGATGTGAGCGACCTTGGCGTTGACGCCGTCCTTGTCGTTACGACGGAAGTCGATGAGACGGTACTGGCGCTTGTGGCCACCACCGATGTGACGGGTCGTGATGCGGCCCTGGTTGTTGCGACCACCGGTCTTCGAGAGCGGGCGCAGCAGCGACTTCTCCGGCGTCGATCGAGTGATCTCGGCGAAGTCAGCCACCGACGAGCCGCGACGGCCCGGGGTCGTGGGCTTGTACTTGCGAATAGCCATTATTGTCCTTATCCCCCGGATCAGCCGATTGCCGTGAAGATGTCGATGGTGCCCGACTTCAGGGTGACGATGGCGCGCTTGGTGTCCTTGCGCTTGCCGGTGCCGAAGCGGGTGCGGCGTGCCTTGCCGACGCGGTTGAGGGTGTTGACCCCTGCGACCTTGACGCCGAAGATCTTCTCGATGGCGAGCTTGATCTCGGTCTTCGAAGCGCGCGGGTCGACGAGGAAGGTGTACTTGCCTTCATCGATGAGACCGTAGCTCTTCTCGGACACGACCGGCTTCAGGATGATGTCGCGCGGGTCCTTGTTCAGGGCCGTCTGGAGAACAGATGCCTGCTCGCTCATGCGGAGACCTCCTGGTTGGCGCCGGACTTGGAGGCGATGAAGCCCTCGAGCGCGGCCTGGGTGAAGACGATGTCGTCGGAGACGAGCACGTCGTATGCGTTGAGCTGGTCGAACGTCAGCACGTGCAGGTTCGACAGGTTGCGGATGCTCTTCAGCGTCACGTCGTCGTTGCGCTCGATCACGACGAGCACGTTCTTCGACGAGACGACGTTGGTGAGGAAGTTCACCGCGGTCTTGGTCGAAGGCGTTCCGTCGATCCCGAAGGACTCGATGGCGTGGATGCGGTCACCGCGGAAGCGGTCGCTGAGCGCGCCCAGGAGGGCGGCGGCGATCATCTTCTTGGGGGTGCGCTGCGAGTAGTCGCGCGGCTTGGGGCCGTGCACGATGCCACCACCGGTCATGTGCGGCGCGCGGATGGAACCCTGACGGGCGTTACCCGTGCCCTTCTGCTTGAAGGGCTTGCGACCGGCACCCGAGACCTCGCCACGACGCTTGGTCGAGTGCGTGCCCTGGCGAGCCGCCGCGAGCTGCGCGACGACGACCTGGTGGATGAGCGGGATGTTCGTCTTGGCGTCGAACAGCGCGGCGGGAAGCTCGATCGAGCCTGCCTTCTTGCCGTCTGCCTTGAGGACGTCGAGCGCGAGAGTGGAGTCAGCCATGATCAGGCACCCTTCACTGCGTTGCGGACATAGACGATGCGGCCACGAGCACCGGGGACTGCGCCCTTGACGAGCATGAGTCCCTTCTCGATGTCGATGGAGTGCACCGTGAGGTTGAGGACGGTCACGCGCTCGCCACCCATACGGCCGGCCATGCGCATGCCCTTGAAGACGCGGCTCGGGGTCGACGATGCGCCGATCGAGCCGGGCTTGCGGTGGTTGCGGTGCGAACCGTGCGAAGCCGAGACGCCCTTGAAGTTGTGACGCTTCATGACACCGGCGAAGCCCTTGCCCTTGCTCGTGCCGACGACGTCGACGAGCTGGCCCGCTTCGAAGGTGCCGTCGACCGTGAGCTCCTGGCCCAGGTTGTAGTCGCCGGCGTCCGCGGTGCGGATCTCGGTGACGTGACGACGCGGCGTGACGCCGGCTGCCTCGAAGTGAGCGGAGAGCGGCTTGTTGACCTTGCGGGGGTCGATCTGGCCGTACGCGATCTGCACGGCGTTGTAGCCGTCCTTCTCGGGCGTGCGGACCTGGGTGACCACGTTGGGTGCCAGCTCGATGACGGTGACGGGAACGAGCTTGCCGCTCTCGTTCCACACCTGGGTCATGCCGAGCTTCGTGCCCAGCATGCCCTTGGAAACCTTGGAGTTGATGTCAGCCATGTCGAACCTCAGAGCTTGATCTCGATGTTGACATCGGCCGGCAGGTCGAGACGCATCAGCGAGTCGACGGCCTTGGGCGTCGGGTCGACGATGTCGATCAGACGCTTGTGGGTGCGCATCTCGAAGTGCTCGCGGCTGTCCTTGTACTTGTGCGGCGACCGGATGACGCACACGACGTTCTTCTCGGTCGGAAGGGGCACGGGGCCGACGACGGTTGCGCCCGCACGGGTCACGGTGTCGACGATCTTGCGTGCGGACGTGTCGATGACCTCGTGGTCATACGACTTCAGGCGAATGCGGATCTTCTGTCCCGCCATTGTCTGCTCTCTCTCTTTAAGCGTCTTACCGACCGGGACCGGGTGGCCCTGGGGCATTGGACGCACGTCGGCGCTGTTCGCGCCTCGGCACGAGAACGACCCTCGCGAGTCGATCTGCTGCACCACTGTTCTTCTGTCAGCCGGAAGCCGTGAGGCGACCGGATGCCGACCTTCCGCCGCGCACGGCGGAAGCCTTCGTGAAGAAGGGTGTCGGGGTGTGTTCTGCTACCCGCGGCCTAGAACCCTGCACCGTCCCGGAGGAGGCGCCGTCTATGCACTGCCCTGGCAGTGATCCGACGCACGCACAGCGGCGACGGAATATCGAACCTGTCTATTCTGCCACGGCTGATTTCACTTGTGCAAACCCGGGCGTGTCGCGGTCCCACGAACGCGACCCAGACGGTGCGTGAACAGGTCAGAGTGCGGGAGATAGCGGGGCGAGGCATCCCCATGCCTCGCCCCGCTTGGGGAGGGCGTTCAGTGCGAGGGGGCACACCGAACGCGAGTAGCCCGGCGTGAAGGGACGCCGAACTCCTCGACCGAGGGCGCGGCGGAAGACCCGCCGCGCAGGCGGGGTGACGCTCAGGCGCAATGAGTGCGCGCGTCGCACGATGATCCCCAAGATCGCATATCCCCAGTTTGTACGCGGAACTCCGCGTGCTTCGGGAAACCGAACCCCTTCGGCTCCCCCGACCGCAAGATCCCCAGGCGGTCGAGACGATCCTACTGGATACAACCGTGAATGCGCCACATCCGACGACATTCCGGCACGGACGTTGCCCCTCCAGCACGCACGAGCGGCGACCCACAGGTGGTGGATCGCCGCTCGGGGCTTGCGGTCTTTCTTACTCGTTGCCGACGGCCTTGTCAGCGCCGTCGCGGATCTCATCGATCTTGTCCGCGGCACCGGGGGCGATCTTCTTGGCGAAGTCCGCGACGCCGTCGAGCACCTTGTCGCTGATGTCCTCGGCCTGCTCGCTCTTGACGGCCTCGGCGATCTTGTCCTTGTTCTGCTCGTACAGATCCTTGCCCTTGTTCACGGCGTCTTCGATGCCCATGTGATTCCCCTTCTGAAGGTGTGCCGCCGACCGATCGAGCCGACCACACTCATTGTGCATGTCCACCCCGGCAAACGGAACCCTCGCGTCCCGGGTCGACGACAGCAACGCGCCCCACAGGGCGGCATCGACGACAAAGGGGCCGGACCCGAAGGTCCGACCCCTTTGCGAGGAAGCAGATGCTTACTTGATGATCTTCGTGACCGTACCGGCGCCGACGGTGCGTCCACCCTCACGGATGGCGAAGCCGAGGCCCTCCTCCATGGCGATCGGCTGGATCAGCTCGACCGTCATGTCGGTGGTGTCGCCGGGCATGACCATCTCGGTGCCCTCGGGCAGCGAGATGACGCCGGTGACGTCGGTGGTGCGGAAGTAGAACTGCGGGCGGTAGTTCGTGTAGAACGGGTTGTGACGGCCACCCTCGTCCTTGGACAGGATGTACGCGGTGCCCTCGAAGTCGGTGTGCGGCGTGACCGAACCCGGCTTGACGATGACCTGACCGCGCTCGACGTCCTCACGCTTGGTGCCGCGGAGCAGCAGACCACAGTTCTCGCCGGCCCAGGCCTCGTCGAGCTGCTTGTGGAACATCTCGATACCCGTGACCGTGGTCTTGACGGTCGGACGGAGTCCGACGATCTCGACCTCGGAGTTGATGGCCAGCGTGCCACGCTCGGCGCGACCCGTGACGACGGTTCCACGACCGGTGATCGTGAAGACGTCCTCGACGGGCATCAGGAACGGCTTGTCACGGTCACGCTCCGGGTCCGGAACGCTGTCGTCGACAGCCTGCATCAGGTCCAGGATCGCCTGGGTCCACTTCTCGTCGCCCTCGAGGGCCTTGAGAGCGGAGACGCGGACGACAGGAGCGTCCTCGTCGAAGCCCTGGCCGGCGAGCAGCTCGCGGACCTCGAGCTCGACGAGCTCCAGGATCTCCTCGTCGTCGACCATGTCGGACTTGTTCAGCGCGACCAGCAGGTACGGAACGCCGACCTGCTTGGCGAGCAGCACGTGCTCACGCGTCTGAGCCATGGGGCCGTCGGTGGCGGCGACCACGAGGATCGCGCCGTCCATCTGAGCCGCACCGGTGATCATGTTCTTGACGTAGTCGGCGTGGCCGGGAGCGTCAACGTGCGCGTAGTGGCGCTTCGGGGTCTCGTACTCGATGTGCGAGATGTTGATGGTGATACCACGCTGGCGCTCTTCCGGCGCCGAGTCGATGGAAGCGAAGTCACGCTGCACGTTGGTGTCGGACGGGTACTTGTCAGCAAGCACCTTCGAGATCGCTGCGGAGAGCGTGGTCTTGCCGTGGTCGACGTGACCGATCGTTCCGATGTTGACGTGCGGCTTGGTCCGCTCGAACTTGGCCTTAGCCACTGGGTCCTCCTCAGGACGTCGTTGTAGAGGTGACCGGGCACTGGTTTGCGACCGGTTCTCTACGGGTTAGGTTCTCAGTTTAGTAGAGAGGGAATGTGAAGTTGTAGGTGTCCTGGGAGCCGGACCGGGGCCCGGCTCCCAGAAGGACGATTACTCGCCCTTGGTCTTCTGGACGATCTCGTCGGCCACTGCGCGGGGAACCTCAGCGTAGCTGTGGAACTCCATCGAGTAGACGGCGCGGCCCGAGGTCTTCGAGCGCAGGTCGCCGATGTAGCCGAACATCTCGGACAGCGGGACCTGAGCGCGGACGACCTTGACGCCTGCGGCGTCTTCCATCGACTGGATCTGGCCACGACGCGAGTTCAGGTCGCCGATGACGTCGCCCATGTACTCCTCGGGAGTACGGACCTCGACGGCCATCAGCGGCTCGAGCAGCACGGGGTTGGCGCGACGAGCGGCCTCCTTGAAGCCCATGGAGCCCGCGATCTTGAACGCCATCTCCGAAGAGTCGACGTCGTGCGCTGCACCATCGACGATAGTCGCCTTGACGCCGACCATCGGGTAGCCCGCGAGCACGCCGACGTTCATCGCGTCCTGGAAACCGGCGTCGATCGAGCCGATGTACTCACGAGGGATGCGACCACCGGTGACGGCGTTCACGAACTCGTAGGTCTTCTCGGAGTCGAGGTCGAGCGGCTCGATGGTGAACTGGATCTTTGCGAACTGTCCAGAACCACCGGTCTGCTTCTTGTGCGTGTAGTCGTGCTTCTCGACGGTCTTGCGGATCGTCTCGCGGTACGCCACCTGCGGCTTGCCGACGTTGGCCTCGACGTTGAACTCGCGCTTCATGCGGTCCACGAGGATGTCGAGGTGCAGCTCGCCCATGCCCTTGATGGTCGTCTGACCGGTCTCGGGGTTGAGCTCGGTGCGGAAGGTCGGGTCCTCTTCAGCGAGCTTCTGGATGGCGACACCCAGCTTCTCCTGGTCGGCCTTGGTCTTCGGCTCGATCGCGACCTCGATGACGGGCTCGGGGAACGTCATCGACTCGAGGACGACCGGAGCCGTCGGGTCGGTGAGGGTGTCACCCGTGGTGGTGTCCTTGAGGCCGATGACCGCGTAGATGTTTCCGGCGGTGACCGAGGGAACCGGGATCTCCTTGTTGGCGTGCATCTGGAAGATCTTCCCGATGCGCTCCTTCTTGTTCTTGGTCGAGTTGACGACCGCAGAACCGGAGTCCAGGTGACCCGAGTAGACGCGCACGTAGGTGAGGCGACCGAAGAACGGGTGCACGGCGACCTTGAACGCGAGGGCGGCGAACGGGTCATTGGCGTCGGGGTGACGCTCGATGATCGTGTCGTAGTCCTTCGGGTCGTGCGCCTCGATCGAGCCCACGTCGAGCGGGTTCGGGAGGTAGTCGACGACCGCATCGAGCATCGGCTGGACGCCACGGTTCTTGAACGCGGAACCGCAGAGCACCGGGTAGATCTCGCTGGCGACGGTCAGCTTGCGGATCGCGCCCTTGATCTCGGCGACCGTGAGCTCCTCGCCACCGAAGAACTTCTCGAGCAGCGCGTCGTCGGTCTCGGCGACGGTCTCGAGGAGCTGCTGGCGGTACTCCGCTGCCTTCTCCTTGAGGTCCTCCGGGATCTCCTGGATCTCGTAGGAGGCGCCCATGGTGACATCACCCTTGGCGTCTCCGGCCCAGACCAGTGCACGCATCTCGATCAGGTCGACGACGCCGATGAAGTCGCTCTCCGCGCCGATGGGCAGCTGGATCACGAGCGGCTTGGCGCCGAGGCGGTTGATGATGGTGTCGACAGTGAAGTAGAAGTCGGCGCCGAGCTTGTCCATCTTGTTGACGAAGCAGATGCGCGGGACGTTGTACTTGTCGGCCTGACGCCAGACGGTCTCGGACTGGGGCTCGACGCCCTCCTTGCCGTCGAACACGGCCACCGCACCGTCGAGCACGCGGAGCGAGCGCTCCACCTCGACCGTGAAGTCCACGTGGCCGGGGGTGTCGATGATGTTGATCTGGTTCTTGTTCCAGTAGCAGGTCACGGCGGCAGACGTGATCGTGATGCCGCGCTCCTTCTCCTGCTCCATCCAGTCGGTGGTCGAAGCGCCATCGTGCGTCTCACCGAGCTTGTGGTTGACGCCCGTGTAGAACAGGATGCGCTCGGTCGTCGTGGTCTTGCCGGCATCGATGTGCGCCATGATGCCGATGTTGCGGACCTTGCTCAGGTCCGTGAGCACGTCTTGTGCCACAGGAGTGTCCTTATCTTTTCGAGCAGTCGTACTGCGAAGAGGGGGTGCCCGCCCCGCGGCGAGTGGCCGAGGGGCGGGCGAAGCTGTTTACCAGCGGTAGTGAGCGAACGCGCGGTTCGACTCGGCCATCTTGTGCGTGTCCTCGCGGCGCTTGACCGCGGCACCCAGGCCGTTGGATGCGTCGAGGATCTCGTTCTGCAGACGCTCGGTCATCGTCTTCTCACGACGGCCCTTCGCGTAGCTCACGAGCCAGCGCAGAGCGAGCGTGTTGGCGCGGTGAGGCTTGACCTCGACCGGCACCTGGTAGGTCGAGCCACCGACGCGGCGGCTGCGGACCTCGAGGGTCGGGCGCACGTTGTCGAGCGCCTTCTTCAGCGTGGCGACGGCGTCCTGACCGTTCTTCGCCTCGACGCCGCGGAGGGCGCCGTAGACGATCGACTCGGCCAGCGACTTCTTGCCGTCGACGAGGATCTTGTTCACCAGCGAGGTGACGATCGGTGCGCCGTATACCGGGTCGTTGACGACGGGGCGCTTCGGGGCGGGTCCCTTACGAGGCATCTAACTCAACCCTTCTTCGCGCCGTAGCGGGAACGAGCCTGCTTACGGTTCTTGACTGCCTGGGTGTCCAGGGCGCCACGGACGATCTTGTAACGCACACCGGGGAGGTCCTTGACACGACCGCCACGCACGAGCACGAGCGAGTGCTCCTGCAGGTTGTGACCCTCACCGGGGATGTACGCGGTGACCTCGGTGCCGTTGCGGAGCTTCACACGAGCGACCTTGCGCATCGCCGAGTTCGGCTTCTTCGGGGTGGTGGTGTAGACGCGGGTGCAGACCCCGGCCTGCTGCGGGTTCGACTTGAGCGCCGGCGCCTTGGTCTTGGTGACCTTGGGCGAGCGACCCTTGCGAACCAACTGCTGAATGGTTGGCACGTTCTCTCCTCATAGTGCTGCACGGTGACAGCGTGATGGGTTTCACATCATGACCCACCGGCACGCCGGAACCGACGAGCTTTTGGTGTGATGGGTATGCCGTGGGGGCGGACCGGCATGGTGCCGGCGCCCAGCGCACACGCGGAGGCGTGCACACACCTGATCAAGTGTAATGCCGCGTAACGTAGCGGTCAAATGAGCGCAACTCCGGCCGCGCGGCCCGAGTGCAGGATCAGGGCAGATCGGGATCGAACGGCGAGTCCAGCGATTCGGTCAGCTCAGCCAGCAGTGCCTCGATCTGCGGTTCGACGTGCTGAGAGATCGCGGCCTGGATGTGTATGCGATGACGCAACAGGATCCCGCAGATCTCGCGGCCGACCATGTTGGCGTACTCGTCGGCGAGGGCGACCTCCTGACGGAGGGCGATCTTCGCCTCCTCCGTGAGCGGGGGCAGTGCGGGCAGCGCGGCGGCGGATTCGTCTGCGAGCCCCGCGATCGTGAACAGGAACGGTGCTCCGGGCACCGGATCCGGATCGAGGGGCAGCCCGTCGAACTCGGGATCGAGGTCCTCGGCCGGGCGGTAGCTGCGGGCGCGGTTCCGTGCAGCCTGCTGATCCAGCTCGCGCTGCAGCATCGGCAGATTCCGCGCCGTGTACTCCGCGACGGCGTGATCGACGATGGTCTTGATACGCGTCGAGAGGCCGTGCTGCACGCCGTGCGGCACGTTGGCACCGATACCGGCTGCGGAGAGGATCGGCGATCCGAGGCACCGGCGGCATGGCGCGACGCGACCACGATGGGTTGCCGGCTCCCAGCGCGGCACCCAGCGCAACCATGCCTCCACGGCCTGGTCCACCTGCGTCTCCAACGAGCGCTCCACCCCACCAGAGTACGGCGCGTCGCCCGTCACCGTCGCGATTTCCCGGTCCCGGCGGGGCGCGGAGGGAGGATCGCTCGGACGTCATTCCTCTTCGTCGCGCTCCCACGGCCAACGCGGATGCTCGGCGCGCGTGCGACGCAGCGCGATCCCACCCCATCCGGCGATCAGGCCCGCCAGCACGAGGACGACGCTCGCGCCGCCTCGCACGAGACCGCCGGCGACCGCTGTCGCGAGCACGATGCTCCCGGCGCCGACGAGGACGGCGACCCATACCGCGATCAGATGGACGAGGCCGGCGACCAGCGCGATCGCGATCGTGGCGACATACGACGGATGCGGTCGGCGCAGAGTGGACCACAGCATGAGCGCGAACGAGACGACAGCCGCGATCATGCCGACCACGCCAGGGGTCTGGCCGAGATCGGGGACCGCGATGATGTCCGTGTCGGTGGCGATGCTCACGGCGCCGAGCCCGAACACCGCGAGCGCGAAGAAGCTGATGGTGGCGAGCACCACCGCCAGGATGGCCGAAACCCCCGCGGACTCGGGTCCCCGGGGGTTCGGCGTGGTGGAGTTCGTGATTACCTCGACAGCGTCGGGCCGGCCTCGAGCGTGCGCTCGTACTCGCGCTGCGCCTCGGCATTCAGCTCGGTCTTGCGAGCACCGCTTCGGGCGACCCAGGCACCGAACCAGATGGTCAGCTCGCGGGCGAACACGAAGGCCGCGATCGCGAGCGGGGCGAGCATCTGCTCCCCGACGAGGTCGAGTCCCTGGCTGGCGCTGAGCTTCCAGAACGGAGCTTCGAAGAGCTGCCCGAGGATGTGGCCCCCATACGCGATGACGCCGACGATGAGGCCGAAGACGACCCAGAGGCCCCAGCGTCCACGGTTGATGACCGCACCCAGCAGCCAGAATCCGAGGAAGAACACGACGACGGGCGTCCAGAACCCCCATGTCATCAGGGGTGCGATCGCGGTCTGGCCGATGTTCTCGCCGGTCACATCTCCGGCGATGGCACCGAGTCCGAGCGCAGCCCCCAGGTAGAGCACCGCGAAGACGAGTGTCGCCAGGAGTCCGATGGCTCCCGCGGTGCCGCGGTTGCCGCGGTCACGGGGCGGTTCGGGCGCCTGGACGAAGATGGGCTGCGGCTGTGCGGCGGCAGCGGCGACGAGCGGCTCCGACGGGACGACGCGCGTCTCGACCTCATCGCCGTACTGGGCGTACGCCGCACCGGCCATCCCCGACTGCTCGTGGCCGAACGGGACGGGCTCGCCCACGACGGGCTCGGGGTAGAACGAGGTGGTCTCGGCGTCGGCCTGAGCCCTGACCTCGTGGGCGTAGTCGCGCGACGGAGCGACCGGAGCAGGCGTCACGGCCGGCGGCGGGGAGGCGAACGTACCGGGGTGATCACGCTCGGCCTCCTCGAAAGCGGCGAGGTCGGGGTCGACCGGCGCTGCGACGGGCTTCTGATCGATGCCGTCGTTCACGCCGTCGTTGTTGCCGGGAACGTCAGCACCCGCAGCCGCAGCGGCGTCCAGGCCTTCGTTCGCACTGCCGACGACGTCGTCAACGTCAGCCGGCTTCTCGGGCTGGGGAACGTTGGGGTCACTCATGGGGTGCGCCTCTCATCGGATACGTGCACTGCGAGGGTACCTCCGCGCGAACGACCGCTTGCGGAGGCGTGCCGACGTGTCGTCATACGCGAGGACACATCATCGCGACGCGGATTCAGGGGAGCGCGCTGCGCAGTGCATCACCGGCGAACTGCGCGAGCACCGGGACCATCGGGAGCGACAGCCACACGAGGCCTCCGATGATGCCGACGCACACGATGCCGGCGAACCAGCTCATCCCGAGGTTGCGTCCACCCACCCGTGCCATGGTTCCACGCTACGACCGAAGGGGGCACGAGTCCGTCCGCAACGCCGATACGACGGCTCCGCCGCACGGCTCAGCCTGCGGTTCGACCGCGCAGACGCCAGAGCAGCCAGAGACCGGAGACGGGGATGAGGAGGACTCCTACGCCCATGATGCCGACCCAGATCATGTCGTACCAGGCGGGGAGCAGGGGATTGTTCACGGGCGGCGGGTTTCCCGTGCCCGAGGTGCTGTCGCTCGACTCCCACGCGGCGACGGTGACCATCGTCGAGATGAGGATGATCGACAGGCCGCCCACCACGAACGGCACCACGACGGCGACGACCTTCTCCCCCGTCTTCCACATCGAGCTCAGGCTCACGAGCACGGCACCGACGAACCATCCCACGACCGGAACGACGATCCCCCCGAAGCTCAGCGTCAGAGCTGCGGCGATCGCGAACCCCCGCGTGGAGGTCGGTGCGGGGCGAGGATCCGACGGTCGGGGCGCCGGTGCCGCGACAGGGGCGGGGTCACCAGTCGGCAGCTCGGCCTGCGCCTCGCGGGCGATCGCGACCGGATCGCCGAGGCGGGCGATCCGTGCGGCCGTCGCATCGGCGTCGAGCCCCTGGAGCTCTTCGAGGATGCCTGCGCGGATGTCGGTCGCGACGCCGTGCGGCAGTCCGCGCATCGCCTCGTCGAGCCGGGCGAGGTAGTCCTCGCGAAGGGTGTCTGCGGTGAGCCCTGCCATGGTCATCCCTCTCCGACGATGCCCGTAACCACACGGGCGAACGGTGTCCATTGCGCACGGAAGCGCTCGAGCTGGTCGATACCGGTCTCGGTGAGCCGGTAGTACTTTCGCACCGGACCGCTCTCGGAGGGCAGGTCGAACGTCGTGACCCAGCCGTTGTCCCTGAGCCGCCCGAGCAGCGGATACAGCGTGCCGATGCTGGCGATCAATCCCGCGCCTGTGAGCGCATCCGCCAACTGCCAGCCGTACATCGGCTCCCGCGCGAGCAGGCCGAGCACGCAGTACTCGACCACTCCTTTGCGCATCTGGGCACCGACATCGCCTGTCATGCATGACAAGGTAGCATGCAAGACAAGTGAGCGGCGCTCGGGGCCGCGTCGGCCCGCGCCGCAACGGCAGCCGCCGGCGCGCTCAGCCCTTCGTCGCTCCGGCGGTCAGCCCGCCCACGATGTACTTCTGCAGGAAGAGGAACAGGATCATCACCGGGATCGCGGCCATCACGGCGCCGGCGGAGAATGCTGACCAATCCGCATAGCGCGGGTTGGCGACGAGCTTGGTGAGTCCGACGACCAGCGTCTGCTGATCCACGTCGACGAGCATGACACTCGCGATCACGTACTCGTTCACGGTGCCGATGAACGACAGCAGGCCGACCACTGCGAGGATGGGGGCGACCAGACGCAGGATGATCGTGAAGAAGATGCGCGCATGACCGGCGCCGTCGATCCGGGCCGCCTCGTCGATCTCCTTCGGAATGGTGTTGAAGAAGCCGTACATCAGGTAGGTGTTCACGCCGAGCGCTCCACCGAGGTATACCAGGATCAGCCCGGTGTGCGTGTTGAGACCGATGGCGGGGAACCAGTCCCCCAGCGTCGACATGAGCAGGAAGATCGCGACCACGGCGAGCAGCTGCGGGAACATCTGCACGACGACGATCGTGACGAGACCGACCCGTCGCCCGGCGAACCGCATGCGCGAGAAGGCATATGCGGCGCAGGCGCCGATGAAGACGGTGACCGCGCCGGTGACGACGGCGATCAGCAGCGTGTTGAGGAACCAGGTGCCGTACGGGTTCTGCGGGTCGCTCAGGATGCGCACGTAGCTGTCGATACCGATCGCGGAGAAGAGCTGGTTCGAGCCCGTCAGCGTCCCCTTCGGGTTCAGCGAAGCGGAGACGACGTAGAGCAGCGGGAACAGGGCGAAGGCGCTCACGACGATCGCGACGAGGTGTCGCCATCCGGTGTCGGCGAACCACGCGCCGAAGCTGCGGCGCCGCGGAGCGAGGCTCTGCAGGTCGTCGGTCGAGCGAGTGGCGGCGGACCGCCCGGCGGTGGGGCTGTGGGTGCTCATGTCAGTTCAGCTCCTCGAGGGCCTTGGTCTTGCGGAAGCTGATGATCGAGATCGTGGCCACCACGATGAAGATCAGGATCGTGAAGGCCGACGCCAGACCGTAGTCGCGCGTCTGCCCCGTGAAGGCGACCTTGTAGACCATCGAGATCAGGATGTCGGTGTGCCCGACGGGGATCGACACGTCGCTGAAGCGCGGACCGCCATTGGTGAGCATGTAGATCAGGTTGAAGTTGTTGAAGTTGAACGCGAACGACGAGATCAGCAGCGGCGCGACGGTGACCAGCAGCAGCGGCAGCTTGATCCGCCGGAAGACCTGCCACGGGTTCGCGCCGTCCATCACCGCGGCTTCGTTCACATCCTCGGGGATGCCCTGCAGGGCGCCCATGCAGACGAGGAACATGTACGGGAAGCCGAGCCACAGGTTCACCAGCAGCACAGACACCTTCGCGAGCACCGGGTCGGTGAGCCACGGGATCGCGGCCCCGCCGAAGATCACCTGGTTGATGAAGCCGAAGCTCTCGTTCATCATCCCGGCCCAGACCAGCGCGGAGAGGAACGCGGGGAACGCGTACGGGAGGATGAGGATGATCCGGTATCCGTTGCGGAATCGCATGCGGGTGTTGTTGAAGACGAGCGCGAGCAGGAGTCCGAGGAAGAACGTCGTCGCGACAGAGATCAGCGCGAACGCGAAGGTCCACAGCGTGACCGAGATGAGCGGCCCGCGGATCGACGAGTCGGTCACCGCGCGAACGAAGTTGTCGAACCCGACCGTCGTCTGCCATCCGGGGAGGAGCTGCTCTCCGCCTTCGGCCGTGAAGGCTCCGTCACCGGTGTCCGCGTACACGGTGCCGGTGGTGGTGTCGGTGATGGTGTCCGCGGCCTCGTCGTATTCGAGCGTCGAGACGTACAGATAGCCCTTCTGCCCGTCGGGAGCCCGCAGGCTGCCGTCGTTCGGATCATCGCTGAAGGGGACCGAGAGCTTCTCCAGCTCTTCGGAGAGGGTGAAGACGGTCGCGAGCGGGAGCGTGGTCCAGCCGTCGACCGCGACGGCCTTCCCGCCCTCGAACCGGGCGTCGACCTCTTCCAGGGGCTGCTCCGCGGTGCCGAGCAGCGCGTCGCCGGACTCCGGATCGGTCGCGAGCAGCCCGTAGGTGCCGAACTGCTCGACCACCGTGACGGGGTAGGTCGGCGAATCCTCGACCCGCTCCTGGGCCGAGGCGAGGAGCGAGGAGATCGCCTGGTCCTTGGTCCCGTTGTGACCCGTGCCGTAGTTCGTGAACCCGATGTACCCGGTGTAGAGCAGGGTGAAGACCTGGAACACGACCAGGAAGATGATGCCCGGCGTGAGGTACTTCGCCGCGATGCGCTTGCGGGAGAAGTAGATGTAGTTGACGAGGACGGCGACCACGACGACGACGCCGAGGATCACCCATTCCTGATGGGCGAAGAGCACGAAGGCCGCATACAGCGCGATCGCGTCGACCACCGCCAGCAGGAGGATCTTCAGCAGCATCCAGCCGATGGGTCCGGATGCGGCCTCCGCGATCTTCGCGGCCTGGCGCTGGCGTCTGGTCGGAGGCGCTGTGCGCTCGTCGGTGTCTGTCATGTCGTCCTCGTCATGATCCTGCCGGGGCGGACGAAGACGCCCACCCCGGCAGAGTCAGTGTTCTGGCTGTTACTTGATCGCGGCGGTCACGTCGTCGACGAGCTTCTGCCACGTCGTCGTCGGGTCCTCGCCGTTGATGATCGCGGCCTCGGCCACGCCCCAGTACTGCCAGACCGCGCCCATGGCCGGGATGGCGGGCATCGGGACGGCGTCGGCGCCGACGGCCTGGAATCCGGCGATGATCGGATCGGCGGCGGCGGTGTCGGCTGCGGCGGTCAGGGCGGGCAGGATGTTGCCGGCCTTGAACAGCTCGAGCTGCACGTCTTCGGTGCCGATGTAGTTGACGAGGAAGTCGTTGGCCGCGACCTTGTTCTTCGACTCGGAGCTCACGAAGAAGCCCTTGACGCCGGCGAACGGCGAGGCGGTCTCACCGGTCGGGCTCGGGATCGGGTCGATCGCGACGTTGATGCCCGCGTCGGTGGCCGCGCCCACGTTCCACGGACCGGTCAGCCAGAAGGCCGCGGTGCCGTCGAGGAACTGCTGCTTGGCGATCTCGCCGTCGACGTCGGTGTTCAGCACGCCCGCTGCGCCCTGTGCGCCCAGCCAGTCGGCGAAGGCGAAGCCGCCCGCACTGCCCAGCTGGAGGTCGGTGGAGTCGTAGCTGCCGGTGTCATCGGTGCCGAACACCGGGGCCCCGAAAGCGGTCTGGAACGGATACAGGTGGTACGGGTTGCCCTCGGTCCCCTGCTCCACGACGAACGTGCCCTTCGAGACCATGTCGTCGAAGCTGGTCGCGGCGGCGGGAACGAGATCGGCGTTGCGCAGGACCGCGATGTTCTCGACGGCGTACGGAAGCATGTAGACGGTGCCATCGTAGGTGGCGGCCTGCAGGGCGACGGGGAGGTAGTCCTCGGAGCTGTCACCCAGCTCGATCGGCGCGACCACTCCGTTCGTGGAGAGCTCGCCCAGCCAGTCGTGCGCGCCCATGACGATGTCGGGGCCCTTGCCGGTAGGGACCTGCTGGATGAAGTCGTCCTTCATGTCGTCGACCGACTTGCCCGTGAGCTCGACCTTGACGCCGGTCTTCTCCTGGTAGGCGTCTGCCGCGCCCTGCAGTGCATCGACGCGCTCGGCATCGACCCAGACGACCAGCTTTCCGCTGTCGTCGGAGCCCGAGGTGTCGTCGCTGCTGGTCCCCGTGGAGCAGCCGGCAAGCGTCAGAGTCGAAACGATGGCGATCGCGCCCGCGGCGACGATGCCCCTCTTGTTCACCTTCATTGGTGTGTGCCTCTCTCAGTGCTGATCACCTGCAAGGACTGCAAGCGCTTACAGTATGCATCGAAATCGACGCTGTTTGCAATGAGAGTGGGCGTCGATATCAACCCGTGACCGAGAGAAGGGTGGCCGTCAGGTGTGAAAACGCTTCCACCTGCGGAGAAGAGGTCACCCCGTAGACTGCCGACATGGCTGATGGTTCGCTTCGCATCGCGCGGATGACGGCAGGGATCGTCCTGGCGTTCTCCGCTGCTGTCCTCAGCGGGTGCACCGCGTTCGCCACCGGCTACGCCGTTCTGGACCGTGAAGCCGAAGGCGCAGATGCCCTTCCGGACGCGTTCATCGAGCAGGACCCCGCAGACATCGCCGACCTTTCGTCCGCGCGGTACGTCGGCGAGCATTCCGGCAGCTCGCTCTGGCTGTTGCGCGGGCTGGATCAGGGCTCTGTCTGCATACTCGCCTACCGGGACGAGACCGCAGGGATCATGGGGTGCGGCAGCGAAGGCGGCCCCGTCGAGATGAGCGGCCCCGCCGGCCATTTCGTGACCGTTCCGGACGACTACCCCACCCCGGACGGAGCCACCCGGATCTCCGACAATGTGTACGCGCTGAGCCCCTGAGTAGGATGAAACCATGGCTGACAGTTCATTTGACATCGTCTCGAAGGTCGACCACCAGGAGGCGGAGAACGCCCTGAACCAGGCCCGCAAGGAGATCGAGCAGCGCTACGACTTCAAGGGCACCGGTGCGTCGATCGCCTGGAGCGGCGAGAGCATCCTCATCATCGCGAACACCGAGGAGCGGGCCAAGGCCGTGCTCGACGTGTTCCAGTCCAAGCTCATCAAGCGGGGCATCTCCCTGAAGAGCCTCGAGTCGGGCGATCCGTTCGCCAGCGGCAAGGAGTTCCGCATCGTCTCAACGCTCAAGGACGGCATCTCCTCCGAGAACGCGAAGAAGATCAACAAGATCATCCGCGACGAGGGCCCCAAGGGAGTCAAGAGCCAGATCCAGGGCGACGAGCTGCGCGTGCAGTCCAAGAGCCGGGACGACCTGCAGTCGGTCATCGCACTGCTCAAGGGTGCCGACCTCGATCTCGATCTGCAGTTCATCAACTACCGGTAAGCACCCGCTCTGACCTGGGATTTTTGGCTCGGAGTCCGCTCTGAGTCCGCACTACCCGTAGTGAGCGATAGTGGGACAGAGACTCTCTAGGCAACCTTTAAAGAACGGGTGTAGTCTGTAAAGACCTCACACACCACCCACAAACAGGTGGAGGGCCACCCAGCGGTAACTGGATGACCCTCGGTAGCAACCGACACCTACATGAGGTTTTGGAACAGAGTAAGAACTCTCACCACTACGATCGCGGCCTCAATCGCAAAACGTAGCCAGGTGGGAGTTCTTCGTTTTGGGCCTGTCGGCTTCTTCGAATCACTCATCGCCACACCTCCTATCTCATTGGCCAGCGTGCGCCAATGCATGGAACAGAGGTTTCCGGCTCGCGCAGACCGATAGGACGCCCGCTCAGCGTATCGCGGACTGGGCCTTTGCCAAGAGAACCGCAGCCATGAAGTCTGCCGTAGCGGAGCGCGTCTTGTCCTCTGCTGACGGCCACAAGTGGCTGTAGACGTTGAGTGTGATTGACGGCTGAGAGTGCCCCAGCGCCCGCTGCACCGTCACGACATCGCAGCCGGAAGCGATCAGGTTGGACGCGAACGTATGACGGAACGTGTGTAGCGTCACCTCATCGTCGAAACCGACAGCCGCACGTATACGCCGCCACTCCTCCCCCGCACTGTTCCGGTTGTACAGGTGCCCCATGACGGAGCGGAACACGAACGCCTCAGCCTTCCACTGCTGGACACCTCGCAGCATGTCGATCTTCACGATGACCGGCGGAGTCATCCGAAACAACGTCGGTCCCGGAGTCTTCATCGACTGGACGGCGATCTCACAGGGCATCAAGTTCCACGGCGTCACAATCGAGGGGAACAGCCAGCACGGATTCCGCGTGCGCTCCGGCGTCGACGACCTCGCCATCATCGGGTGCACGTTCCGCAGCAACGGGGTCGGCAACCTGGGCAGCTATGCAGGCTGCATCATCAACCCGCTCCTACCGTCGACCAAAATCCGCTTCATCGGAAACACGTCCGAAGGTACGAGCCAGCGATACGGGTTCCAGACGACGAACTCCGCAGCCATCACGCGAGTCATGCTGTTCGGCAACACCTACCGAGACAACTCACTAGGTGCCCGAAACCTGGCCGACGACGCGGCGTCACGCCTCGACCTCGACCTCACCCTCACACCTGCCGTCACCGGCTCACGCGGGGGAAACGCCGTGCTGACCTCGCTGCTGGCCGCGCTCACTGCACGGGGCATCATCGTGAACAACACGACCGCCTAGAATCGCGCTCCCCATGCGACGCTGGCGGTGCTGATACTGAGCCAACTACTCGAACTGAGAGAAGGCGAAGGCAGAGGGCGGACTCTCGACCTGATGCCAGGTTGCGGGGCGCTACCCCGACGGAAAGTCTGGTGGATTCGGCGCCGTCGAGCCTACAGCGAACGCCATCCCGGCAAGCTGCAGGTCCGGGTAGACGATGGCGGGCATCCATTGCGTGGTTTCAGCTGAGTCGCCTGGGTAGTACGTACGAGTATGCGGTTCCAATTTGGCGCCGGCCATACCTTCAGGCGATAGCGGTATCGACCAGCCCTCGATCCGTCGAGGAATGACAGATCGAGGCAGGGAAGATACGGTGACGGCATCCCCCACTGTCCCTCCACTGCTGGCTGCAGTGGTCCTCGTGAACTCCACCATTTTTTCGAAGACCAGAGCCGGGTCGTTGGGCTTAGATCGCGCAGCGAACTTCACTTCGCGTCGCAAACGCCTGAGGCCACTGAGCGAGTACGGCGCTCCCACCGCTCCCACGATGACTCCTTGGTTGCCCACGTGCTTTCTCCGTGCGGTGAATTCGGTCACGTCGGGTGACACCGTCACGCGATCGCCTGTGGCCACCCAAGTGCAGTTGCCTACCTCCACGCCCATGGGCCAACTGGCGGGCGACCGCGCTGGGTTGTAAGCGAACCCCGCCATCATGAAGTGATGAGGCACCCCCTGAAGCTCCCGGTGTTTCGAGTAGTAGTCGTTCATTGCGTTCGCCAAGACTTCCGGCGCCTCGTTCGGCCGTACACCCGCGAGCCTCTCGGCCGCCCAGAACTCCATCGGAATGCGGTCGAGAATCGCCACTCCGGTGTAGCCCATGAGCATCTGGCCCCACAAGAGCGTCGACTTTGTGGCGCGGTCTGATTGGTCTATCACCCGGCCCCTCTGGGTTGTCGTGAGCCTTCGGTCACTCGCCATGACCACATATTCCGGGGTCAAAGCGAAAGTGATAAGCGTCATGCGCCTGATGCTAGCCGCCGCTCGAACCTGACCGCTGATGTCGATCTAGGCGAGCCGCAGGAAAGGGGCCGACGATGACATGGACCGCACCGGGGCGCGCCGCCACGACGACTACTCCTCCGCCAGCTCCACAGCGTTTCCCCACACCCAGCATCGGAACGTTTGCCCGTCGGCGCGAAACTCGATACCAGCCGCGAGCGGCGTCGAGCGAACGAGTTTCGCATCGACGCGGACTGCCTCAGGCCCGAACCGTACCCAGGCCCGTACCCGCTTCGGCCGCGGGTAAACCGTCATCGGTTGCTCCCGCGCGTCAAGCTCGCGGTCGGTGAGTGACTGTAGAGGACCGTGCTTCGCTGCTTCAAGGATGTTCCGCGCGTTGGACTGCATGTCCCTGTACGCGGACAATGTTGCGCCTGGATTCCCCACGCCGGCTCCTTTCTCCGGCCCGAGATCAGGATATCAAACGTTCGAATTTATGTTCGATTATGGTAGCCTGACCCCATGCCCGAACCAAGCGACAGCCAGGAGTTCGAATCCTGGACCGACGAGGATGACGCCGCAGTCGCGTTCGAAAGCCTGCCCGCCTGGCATCCGGCGCTCTTCTTCGACGCGTTTCGCGTTGGTATGCAACGGTTCGGCGAGAACGCCGAGGCGATCGCCCGTGGTGGATTCATCACTCCGGAGTCAGAAGCGGAGTGGGGCGACTTCACGCGCGCACGTGAGATCGCCAATAGCGATGTCAAGGTGAGCACCACCGCGTTGTGGGCCGCCGACGCGCCGGATGTCGCATACGTCCGACTGGTGAACACCGATCGGTGGATCTCTCCTGACTTGCGCGATATCCCCGCAGCGATGCACGCCACGCTCGTCTGGCGCCCCGAGATCGCGATCATTCCAAACTCGGCGTGGAGATTGCACGCTATCGGAGAGCCCCTGCCGCCCTGGCTGGTCCCCCGCACGTCGCCCGGGTTTGACCCCCGCAAGCTCCCTTGACTGAGAACTAGATCTGATGCACGCGGCGGGGAGTCGCGCTCACCTATCCAACGGTCTCACATCGAATACGTACCGACGCTGGTTAGGCGCCTCATGCGGGATCTGACGCGCTCTGTAACCAAGCAAGGTCAGCCGGTCTAGCACCTGCTCGAGTTTGCTGTAGTTCTCGTGCCCCGAAGCAGGAAAGGGTTCGCCAGGGACGGTAGCCCCTTCATCATCAACGAGGGTGACAAGCCACTGTTGATCGATCTCCTCAAAGATAACTCGCTCGACGTTTGCCATCGTGACAAACTACCGCGCCCTTACGTAGATCCGCCACGCGGTGGACGACGGCAGCGCGACAGGTGACGAGTAACAAGACCTCAGCCTTCGTACTCAGCAGTCTCGGGTATCTCCTCACGCGGGCTCCTAGCGACGATGGACCCCGTCCCGAGCGCGACATAGCCCTCCGGAAGCTCCTCGACGATTTCGCCGTCCTGTGGCCCGCCAACCAGCCTGAATCTGCCCATTCGGTCAGCCTATGGTCGTCTTCTGCTTGGAGCTACCGCTCAACGCAAGTTGTCGACGCTATGCCCGAACCTGTAGTCGCGATAACCAGCTTTAGGCATCAGCCGTCGACCTTGCTTCCTGCGTCGGAGGTAGTCAGCGATCAGATCCGCGTCTTCGGACCGCATGCCCGCCCACACGGCCCGGGCGCGGAGCTTTTCGGGCGTTATCACGACCCACCGCTCCGGCACATTCATCAGGTCGGCCTTCAACTTCTCCTGCTCGTTCCACTTGAGACGGTTGGCGTACCCCCGCGCCATCATCGCCAGGTAGTCGATGATCTCGCCCACTCCATTTGGAAGAGGATCGAATCGCCAGAGGTTGAGGGCGATCTCGAATGAGTCAGCAGGCACGTTGAGCGTCACAGCGATGTAGTCGCGCGCCATCACCGAGATCTCATCCTCGGTGAGCGCCTGCGTCACACCATCGAGCTCGGGGATCTGGATGAACCAGAACTTGCCGTCGCGCTCCGCAGTGACTTCGTAGGTCTTCATCGTCGCCTCCAATCACACGCTAGCGCGAAGAGATCGGCACTCGTAGTGTCCATGCATGCCGAAGCGGCGAGCGCAGGGTACCGGGACAATCTTTCGAGACCAGCGGGGGTATTGGACGGTGGTCATCCCTCTTCCAAGCGAGAACGGCAAACGAAGGCGGAAGAGCTACCGTTCCAAGAATCGCGAAACAGTGGTTGCGCACCTGCGAGCATTCGAACAGGCCCGCGTTGGGACGGATCTGCCCACGCCAGACTTGTACCCCTCAGGCAGCGGAACAACATTGGGCGAGTGGTTCGCGTACTGGCTCGCTGAGTGCGTGTACCCGCAGCTCCGGCCGAGAACCGCGGATGGATATCGAAGCACTGTGAACACCCACATCGTGCCGGCGCTCGGAGCGGACACCCCATTGGTCTCCATCAGAGCGTCAGATATTCGGCGCATGCAGCACGCCGTCCGTGAGGGCAGATCACCAACAACAGTCCGTAACGTGCACACCATCGCCGCGCGTGCCTTCGACGTCGCCGTCCGCGAAGAAGAGATCACACGCAACCCAGTAAGACTCGTCGAGCAACCGAGACCCGCCCGCCCCTCCCTCGACGTTCCAACGACAGCCGAAGTGCGATACCTCCTCCAAGCATCTAAGAGCAGGCCAGACGGGCTGAAATGGATGACCTACATCCTCACCGGTGCACGCCGTGGTGAGGTCGTCGGCCTCGAGGTCGATCGTGTTAGCACCCACCTCGACATCAGTTGGCAGATGCAGACGCTTCGCAGAGGTGAGACAGGCCGTCCGATCGCGCCTCCCGACTTCGACTATCGCCACATCTACGGGGGCTTCTTCCTCACACGTCCGAAATCGAAGGCCGGATGGCGGACGGTGCCGCTCATCAGCCCCCTGCGAGAACTCATGGAACACCACGTGGCAACCATGGAACTGAACCCGTGGGGACTCGTCTTCACTCGTAAAGGGCGACCGATTGACCCGAACATGGAGACTCGCCTGTGGCCGGCCGTCCAGCGCGAACTTCTCGGCGAAGAGCGCCACGTCAGATTGCACGATCTCCGACATGCCGCCGTCGATCTTCTCTATGCAGCAGACGTCCCAGAAGAGTTGATCGTCGAGCTGGTGGGGCACTCCACACGAGCGATGACCCGCTCTTACAAGAGCCCTGCACACCTCGACCGGCTCTCTCGCGCGATGGCCGGCGTTGAAGACCTAATCGCCTAACACCCGCGACGATCTACTGGTCGGGTACATCAAGTGTGATGACCATGTCGCTTCCGCGATCGGGGTGGTACGACCATGCAGCCGTGATGCCATCCCAGGATTCCGTCTGGCGTCCATCGATCGACGTTGTCTGCTCAAGATGAGAGATCAAGCTCGAGGGAGCGTCGAGGCCACGCAGGATGCATGCCTGATCTTCGTACGACGCGCCGTATGAGTCGTCCTTCCCCTTAACGTCAATAGTGAGGGTGCGGTTCTCGTCAGCGATCGTTGCGCCTGCCGGCGAACCACATGAAGAATAGGCCTCACTGAGCCGGAGATTTTGCTCCGGGGCGCCTGAGGCGCTGCCACTAAGAATCGCCTGAGCGACGAGCGTGCCTGCAACGCCGAGCACGATCCCAATCGTGCCCATCGCCACAGGGACCAGCCAGCGAGCTAGGTTCGGCCGCCCCACCAGCGGAACGGTCTCGGAAGCTGCATCGGGCGCGGCGACGGGCTGATCATCGTTCATGAGCAGAACGTAGCGCACCCACACCTTCAGTTTCCGATAGCTTTCATTGCTTCTAGTCCGCAAACAGTCCGCACAAGGTGCCGTCACGCCCAACTACCACCATCGTGCACAACGACCGGGATCCACGGTTTCCAGCGGATACCGCACTCGACATCGGCAACCAACCATTTCAGGGCTGTTCATCAACTACCGGTAAGCGCCGCGACACGTCGCGGGGAGGGGGTCGGGTGCAGCGCACTCGGCCCCCTCTCTCGTCATTGTTGGATTGCATACCGATATATGGGTTGCGGTGCCCAAGACTGGGAGTGGTCGACTCAATGCGACCGATGACGCGAACGCCGCATGACGCACTGCCGTCGTAGGGCTACGCGATCTCGGGATTGCGAGCTTGCCCTCGTGGGGACGAGGCCGCGGCAGTTCCATGCGCTCGCGTCTTCGGTGGCCGGCGGATGCCCTGCATCCGCCGGCCACGGAACCGCGAGCAAGGAGACCGCGAGTAAGAAGAGCCCACCTGAGTCACGCTGCGCGCCCCCACGCGGTTCGCGGACTCGGGTGGGGCTGTTGGCATCCGATGCGACTTCATGATGTAGTTGCCCTCCCGGGCGAATCATGGGGCGCTCGGGATCAGAAGGACAACTGGGGGCAGGTCCATGGCGAGTATCGGATCGACGAACATCGGAGAGAGCAAGCAGCTCTTGGCCGAGGAGGTCTTCCACCACATCGGAAGGCAGATCATCGACGGCACGTTGGCAGAGGGTGAGCGCATCCGCGATGTCGACGTCGCCGAAGAGCTGCATGTGTCGCGCACACCTGTTCGAGAGGCGCTCCAGCGCCTGGAGCGACTGGGAATGGTCACGATGTACCCGAGCCGGTACACCGAGGTCACGGCGGTGACGCCCGAGACGATGGCGCAGTCGCTCGAGTTCGCGGGGTATCAGGCCGGAATCGCGGCGCGACTGGCGGTGCCGAGGCTCACGGCGGCTCAACGCGAGCATGTCATCACGCTCGTCGCCGCGATGAATGCGTCGTTGGACGACCTGGCGACGACCTCCGGCGCCCGTTGGGCCGTGTTCTCGTACCTGGGCTCGCACAGCGGCAACGAGCAGCATCGCACACTGATCGACGATGCGAGCATGGTGCTGTTCCGCAACCTTCGCGACTGGGTGGTTCCCGCGTCCGATCGGGCGCGGATGGGGCAGGTCTACGACGATTTCCGCGACGCCGTGCGCGATGCCGACGGCGATGGTGCCGAACGCCTGGTCAGGGCGATGTACTACCTGTGAGCCCCGTCACAGCGCCGCGCGCCAACCCGTGACCCATCTGTCCAAGCGCCGGTAGGCGTCCTCCCGCGCGTCGTGTCGGGAGAGGAAGACGTCGTGGAGCGCTCCGTCGATGCGCTCCACGGTCACGCTGGGACCGAGGCGGAGTGCCGCACGCGCGATGTCGTCGACCACCAGCACCGAGTCGGCGGAGGTGAGATCGTTCGACCAGCGCGTCGGCGGCACGAATCGTGCCGAGAGCAATACACATACCGGTGCGGTGATCGACAGCCCCGCGGCCACCGTCTTGTGCCCGGAGAGCACGGCGTGCAGCCACCCCGCGTACACCGCCATGGTCTGCGCGGGACGCCACACCGGGTTGACCTCCATCGGGTCGTCCGGATCGGCGACCTCCTGCTGCGCGCGGGTGTAGAAGCCGAGGTCGATCTGCGGTGCGGCCTCCATCGGCCGGATACGCGCCTGCAGCTCGACCATCGGCGCGATCGCGGCCCTCGCCGGCGCGAACTGGAATTCCAGCCAGGGGCTGTTGAGGATCACCGCGTCGGCCGCGCCCGGATGCCGGGAAGCCCACAGGCTCAACGTCAGGCCGCCCGTGGAATGCCCGAGAAGAACGAGTCGTCGATCGGATTCGAGGCCGCCCTCACCTCGACCCATCGCATCCAGCGCCGCCCCGATGTCCTCGTCGTAGATGGCGAGGTCGGCGATGTAGCCCGGGGTCTGCCCGTCGCGGAGGCTGCGACCGTACTTGCGCAGGTCGAGGGCGAAGAAGCGGGCCCCCCGAGACGTCCAGAATCGAGCGAGCCGCTTCTGGAAGAAGTAGTCGGACCAGCCGTGCACGTACAGCACATCGACTCCGTCGAGAGGCGGACGATTGCCGCTCGCCCGCGCCCACAGACCGGGCCTCTTCGGCAGCGCACGCACCAGAGTCGCCACCACGGGGCCCTGATCGTCCGTGCCGAGATCGAGTGTCAGCTGCTCGAACTCGTCGCCCAGGACATCAGGGATCCACTCGGCCATGCGTTCCTCCCCCGTCGTCGCCAGGCTAGCCGAGAGCGCGACCGCTCGGGGGAAGGCCGACCGCGACCGCGCTATTCGCCGCGCGAGACGCGGACCATCTCGTCGCGCGGGACCACCTTCACGCGGGCGCGCTCCTCCGGGGCGCCGAGAGCGATCTCGTGCTCGTCGAGGCGGTGCCAGCCATCGAGGTCGGTCCAGCGCACACCGCGCTCCTGCAGGAGTTCGACGATCGCCTCCTCCGAGGGGTCCTCCGGGTGCCACCAGGAACCCTGATCGTTGATGATGTGGCGCACGGTCTCCATCGCATCGGACTTCGTGTGCCCGATCAGCCCGACCGGGCCGCGCTTGATCCATCCGGTCGCGTAGATGCCGGGCACGCGGTCGTTCGAGTCCTTCGCGAGGACCTGGCCCTCGCGGTTCGGGATCACCCCGTGCTTCTTGTCGAACGGAACGCCGGGAAGTGGGGATCCGAAGTAGCCGATGGCACGGTAGAGAGCCTGCAGGGGCACCTCGCGCAACTCGCCGGTGCCGACCGCGCCACCCTGGCCGTCGGGCCGGGTGCGCTCGTACACGAGAGCCGCGACGCGACCGTTCTCGTCCTTGCGGACCTCGACCGGCTTCGCCCAGAAGTGCAGATGCAGACGGCGCGATGCCGTGCCTCCGGCGTTGTTGACCGAATCCCGTTTGCGCCACGACTGCAGGATGCGATCGATGACCATGACCTGCTTGTTGCTGGCGACGGCGTCTTTGGCGGCATCGTCGTAGTCGAAGTCCTCGTCGTAGACGACCATGTCGACGTCGCGCAGCTCGCCGAGCTCGCGCAGTTCGAGCGGGGTGAACTTGACCTGCGCCGGCCCCCGCCGACCGAACACGTGCACATCCGTGATCTCGCTGGCCTTGAGGCCCTCGTAGACGTTGGCCGGCACCTCGGTGACGAGCAGGTCCTCCGCGTGCTTGGCCAGCATGCGGGCCACGTCGAGCGCGACGTTGCCGTTGCCGAGCACGCCGACGGAAGCGGCGTCGAGCGGCCATTCACGCGGCACGTCGGGGTGGCCGTCGAACCAGCTGACGTAGTCCGCCGCCCCGTACGAGGCGACAGCATCGATGCCGGGGATGTCGAGCGAGGTGTCACGGATCGCACCGGTCGCGAAGATCACCGCGTTGTAGTGCTTCTTGAGGTCTTCAAGGGTGATGTCCTCGCCGAAGCGGACGTTGCCGAACAGGCGGATGTCACCGCGGTCCAGCACGTCGCGAAGGGCGGTGATGATGCCCTTGATGCGGGGGTGGTCAGGGGCGACGCCGTAGCGCACCAGTCCGTACGGCGCGGGGAGTTGTTCGAAGAGGTCGATCGAGACGTCGAACTTGCGCTCCGCCTTCAGCAGGATGTCTGCCGCGTAGATGCCGGCGGGGCCCGCACCGACGATGGCCAGTCTGAGCTTGGTCATGGGAGGTCCTTTCGTATGCCGTCGCAGCCGGTGCCCGCGGCCCGAAGGGCCGCAGCGCGGAGTCAGCTGGAGCGTTCGGCGAGGGTCTCAGCGAATCGGGTCAGCGCCTCGCGCACGGTTCCGCGCGGGAGAGGCCGGAGAGCGTCGACGGCGTCGCGCGTCCACGCGTGGGCGAGCTCGAGGGTCTTCTGCGTCACGACGTGGTCGCGCAACTCGTCCAACGGGCCGTCGAGGATGGCCGGGTCCGCTCCGTCGGCGATGAGGGCGACGCCGTCATCGATGCGCGCCGCGAGGTCGATCGACGCCTCGTCCCCCTCCGCCTTGAGCAGCAGATACGGCATCGTCGGAACGCCGGCGCGCAGGTCGGTGCCCGGCACCTTGCCGGTCTCCTCGGGCTTCGCGGAGAGGTCGATCACGTCGTCGAGCAGCTGGAACGCGACTCCGATCTTCTCGCCGTACACGCGCAGCGGCTCCTCGTACTCCGAGGGAGCGTTGGAGAAGATCACCCCGCCCTGCGTCGCCGCGGCGATCAGGGAGCCCGTCTTGTCGGCGAGCACCTGGATGTAGAACTCGATCGGGTCGTCGCCGTCCTGCGGTCCCAGGGTCTCGTGCATCTGACCGAGCACCAGACGCTCGAACGTGTCGGCCTGGAGACGGATGGCACGCTCCCCCAGCCGCGACATCAGCTGGCTGGCGCGGGAGAACAGGATGTCGCCCGTGAGGATCGCGATGTTGTTGCCCCACACGGCATGAGCGGCGGGAACCCCTCGGCGGCGGTCGGCACCGTCCATCACGTCGTCGTGGTACAGCGAGCCGAGATGCGTGATCTCGAGGGCCTTCGCGACGTCGATGACCTCGGTGGTGTTGCCGTCGCCGAGCTGCGCGGCGAGGAGCGTGAGCACGGGACGGATGCGCTTCCCGCCCGCCTCGTACAGGTAACGGCTGGCGGCGTCGGCCAGCGGGTCGGCGACGCGGACGTCGTCGGCCAGGCCGGTCTCGACCAGCTCCAGCCCGTCTTCGATGGCGCGCGCGACACGTCGGGCGGCAGGGCCGATGAAGACGCGATCGCTGAAGCCGAGACGGCTCGCCAGTCGCGAACCCGGGGCGATGGGGCTCGAAGTCACGTTCTCAGCCTACCTTCGTCGGATGTCGAGGTTTCGCCCGAGAGACTCACTCCGGCTTGCGCGCTCTGTGCAGGGCCACGATGCCGAACGAGAGATTGCGGTAGGCGACGTCGCTCCAGCCCGCCTCGCGGATCCAGGCGGAGAGCCGCTTCTGGTCCGGCCACTCGCGGATCGACTCGTTCAGATAGTCGTAGGCGTCGCCGTTCGTACCGGCGACGCGGGCCACCCGCGGGAGCACCTGGGCGTTGTAGAAGCGGTAGGCGCTGCGGAAGAGCTTTCCCGGCGGGGTCGAGAACTCGTTGATCACGAGCCGTCCTCCGGGCTTGGTCACGCGGTAGAGCTCGCTCAGCGCCTTCTTCGGATCGTTCACGTTGCGCAGCGCGTACGACATCGTGACCGCGTCGAACGTCGCATCCGGGAACGGCAGATCCGTGGCATCGGCCTGCACGAACGACAGGTTGCGCATGGCGCCGTGCCGGCGCTCGCCCTCGGCGAGCATGCCGGGAGAGAAATCGGCCGCGACCACCTCGGCACCGCTCCGTGCAAGGGACGCCGACGACGAGGCCGTGCCCGCCCCCAGGTCGAGGATCCGCTCCCCCGGCTTCGGAGCGACCGCTCGGGTGGTCGCCGCACGCCACAGCACGTCGTTGCCGAAGGTCATCGCGGTGTTCGTCCGGTCGTACCCTGCGGCGACCTGGTCGAACATGCCGCTGACGCGGGCGGGGTCCTTGCCGAGATCGGCGCGGTTCTTCTCGTTCGAGGTCACGAGTTCAGTCTAGGCGCGAGGCCCAGCGCTTCGAGGCGGTCGAGCCAGGGATCGGCGGTCGCATCGTCGAACGGCGCGACCCGGGCCCGCACCCGCTCCTCGAGGTCGAGCGCGAGGGCTTCCAGATGCGCCATGACATCGGTCGGGTAGCCGTAACGGGCACTGTGGTCGGCCCATTCGTCGCGGTCGTCGACCCACGTTCCCCGTTCCCCTTCCACGCGCACCACGTCGAGGTCCATGTCGATCCCGGTCGCCAGCAGCGGATCATCGGACCAGCGGATGTCCCACCCCAGATCGATGTAGATGCGCATGCCCTTGCGGTGACGGCGATTGACGGTGAGCGCATGGTCACCGCTCGCCGGGACCAGCGTGACGTTCGGACCGCCCGCGTGGAACTCGGCGCCGGGGCGCACACTGTGCCATCCGACGGGCTGCCCGATCCAGTCGCCCCACTCGTCGGCGCCGAGATAGACGCACTCGTGCCGCCAGTGCGGCGAGCCATCCCATTTGCGCCATTGGAAGACCATCTCGGTGCCGGGTGCGGGACGTGCGTCGCTCATCCGCTCACCCTACGACCACGCGGATCCATGCGCCCTGAGCGGCATAGGCTGGAGACGTGCACACCACCCACCTGGTCGTGGAGACCCGCGAGATCGACCCGGTCGAAGACCTCCTGGCCTACGCGGACCCCGCCCGCCCTCTTGCCTGGCTGCGCCGCGGAGACGGGATCGTCGCCGTCGGCCGACCGCTCACGGAGATCCGTCCCGCGGTCGAAGCGGGAACGTCACGCGTCGAGACCCTCGCGGCTGCCTGGCGCACCATGGCGGCGCAGTCCGAGATCTCCGACCCGATGGGCCTCCCGGGCACGGGGCTCGTGGCCTTCGGGGCATTCGCGTTCGACGAGGACTCGGCCGCGGACAGCGTGCTCGTGGTGCCCACGCAGGTGGTGGGGCGACACGGCGACCGGTTCTGGCGCACCACGCTCCGCCTCGCCGGCGCTCCGGACGACCGTGACGAGCTCGTCACCCAGCCTTACGGCCCGCACTGGGCCGGCACCGTCGGCCCCGGAGCGCAGAGCCCGCAGGGATACCAGGATTCGGTGCGCCGCGCCCTCGCCCGCATCGCCGACGGAGACCTGAGCAAGGTCGTGCTGGCCCGCGACCTCACCGGGAGCATCCCGGCAGGCTCCGACCTGCGTCGGCTCGTGCGCGCCCTTTCGACCGGCTACCCCGACACGTGGGCGTTCGCCGTCGACGGGCTGATCGGTGCGAGCCCGGAGACGCTCGTCACCGTGCACGACGGAACCGTCACCGCACGGGTGCTGGCGGGAACGATCGGCCGTGGCGCGGACGCCGACGCCGACACCGCCGCATCCGCTCACCTCGCGTCGAGCGTCAAAGACCTCGACGAACACCAGTACGCCGTGCAGAGCGTGCTCGCCTCGCTCCGATCCCACACCCGGGCGCTGGCGGCGAGCGAACAGCCCTTCCTGTTGAAGCTGCCGAATCTGTTCCATCTGGCCACCGACGTCGAGGGCGAGCTGGCCGATGGGGAGAGCGCGCTCGACCTGGTGCGGGCACTGCATCCGACCGCCGCCGTCGCCGGCACGCCGACACCGGCGGCGATCGACGCGATCCGCGAGCTCGAACCCTTCGACCGCGGGCGCTATGCCGGCCCCGTGGGCTGGGTGGATGCCGCCGGCAACGGCGAATGGGCGATCGCGCTGCGCTGCGCGCAGTTCGCCGAGCGCCAGGGAGAGATCGGCGTCACGGCCTACGCGGGCGCCGGAATCGTCGCCGGCTCCGACCCGGAGAGCGAACTGCTCGAGACGCGCGTGAAGTTCCGCCCTCTGGTCGACGCGCTCGCCTGAGCACACCCCGGGAGCTCAGCTGGCGGCGAGACGCTTCTTCTCGGCCTCGACATCGAAGTCGGCACGTGGCCACTGCGGGTCGATGTCTTCCAGGGCCGCGAGCAGCAGTTCCTGCACGGCCAGCCGGGCGTACCACTTGGCGTTCGCGGGGATCACGTGCCACGGGGCCACCTCGGTCGAGGTGCGATCGAACACGGCCTGGTACGCCTCCATGTACTGCGGCCACAGCATCCGCTCGTCCACGTCGCCGGGGTTGTACTTCCAGTGCTTGTCCGGACGCTCGAGTCGCTCCATCAGCCGCGACTTCTGCTCTTCCGGTGAGATGTGCAGCATGACCTTGACGATGCGGGTGCCGGATGCCGCGACCCGGGACTCGAACTCGTTGATGGCGTCGTAGCGGCGCTCGATCTCGTCCGGCGGGGCGAGTTCGCGCACACGCCCGATCAGCACATCCTCGTAGTGGGAGCGGTCGAACACCCCGATGAACCCCGGTTCAGGCAGACGCTTCTCGATGCGCCAGAGGAAGTCGTGCGCGCGTTCCTCGGCCGTCGGCGCCTTGAACGCGGCGAGCGCGACGCCCTGCGGGTCGACGCCGCCGACGACGTGCCGCACGATGCCGCCCTTGCCGGCCGAGTCCATCGCCTGCAGCACCAGCAGCACCGCATCCTTCGCCACCCCTGCCCGGCTCTCGGCGAAGAGCCGTTCCTGCAGCACATTGAGGTCGGTGAGCCCGGCTGCGAGGTCGGAGACCCCGCGTGACTTGCCGTGGTCGTATCCGGGCTTGGCTTCGGGGTCGACGTCGGCGAGACGGAATCCCTCGTCGACTCGCAGCGTCTGCGTCCAGGTGTGCGCGTTCATACGCACATCCTGCCAGTCAACGCGCCAGTGGCACCTCGATGATCTGACGTCCACCACGAGGCGAGGTCAGGGCCTGATCCAGTGCCGTGCGGGTGGTGACCCGCTGGTACTCCCAGCCGTACGCGAGAGCGAGGTGCTCGAGGCGGACCGTGTGCGGCGTGTAGAAGGCGCGATCGAGGTCGCCGGGGCGTGCTGACGATGCGACCTCGAGAGAGTCGAAGATCGTGCCCCCGCCGTCGTTGCCGACGACGACCTGCAACCGGGGCTCGGTCTCGTCAGGCGGCAGCAGCAGGGCGCCGACGTCGTGCAGGAAGGCGAGGTCGCCCAGCAGCACCCGCGTCACGCCGGGGGCGCCGGCCGCCTGACTCGCGATCGCGACTCCGGTCGCGGTGGCGATCGTGCCGTCGATGCCGGCGAGACCGCGGTTGGCATGGACGGGGACCTTCTTGCCGCCGAGCACCTGATCGGCGACGCGGACGAGCCGGGAGGAGCCGAACACCAGGCGGTCGTGCGGCCAGGTGGCGCGCCACACGGCATCGACGAGCAGCTCGCGATCGAGCGGACGGCGGACGGCGTCGAGCTCGGCCCTCACGGCTTGCCTGCGCGCCGCGAAATCGGAGGACGCCAGCGCTTCCGGATCTGGGGCGCGCTCGCTCAGGTCGACGGTCTCGGCCGCGGATGCTCGCATCCACTCCCCGAGCCAGCTGCGATCCGCGACGCCCGGAGCGACGACGACGGCGTCGACCCCCCTCGTACGGTGATTGAGGTTCAGCTCCTCGCCGCCGCGGTGGACGGCCACGACCTCGACATCCTGACGCGAGAGGAGTGCGGCGACCTCACGACTGAGTGTCGGATGCCCGAGGACGACGACCCGCTCGACGCGTCCGCCGAGATCCTCACGCGCGAGCAGGCGACGGTAGCCGTGCACGATCTGGCGTCCGAATCGCGCGCCGCTCACGATCTCGGCGATCAGCGGCCAGCCGCCGGCGTGCGCGATCTCCTCGGCATCGGGGCCGGCGTCGGCCCCGGCGACCACGACGGTGCGCGGCCCGCGGTCGAGTTCGAACGGTGTGCTTCTCAGAGCCTCCGGCGCCTCGCCCGGGGTGATGGCGATCGAGGGCAGATCGCCCGAGAGCGGTTCCCGGGAGGGAAGGTTCAGATGCACGGGTCCGGAGATCCCGCGAAGGCCGCTCTCGACCTCGCGAGCACCCATCGCCGCGGCCACGGCCTGCGCAGCGAGTCCCGACCAGTCGCCATCCCCGGGCACCGGAGCGTCCAGCTGGTCACGCACCCACGGGTGGAAGAGCCCGTCCTGGAGCGTCGCCTGGTTGGCGCCGACCCCGCGCAGCTCGGGCGGCCGGTCGGCGGTGAGCAGCAGCAGCGGCACCCCGGAGTGGAAGGCCTCCATCACCGCGGGCAGCAGGTTCGCGACGGCCGTTCCCGAGGTGCACACCACAGCGGCGGGCACGCCCGTCTCACGGGCGATTCCGAGAGCCGTGAAGCCGGCGACCCGCTCGTCGATCCGGACGTGCACCCGGACGTGTCCGTCATCGGCGGCCCGTACCGCGGCGAGCGCGAGGGCCTGCGAGCGTGAGCCCGGAGACACCACGATGTGGCGCACGCCCTGGGCGACGAGGTCGGCGATCAGGGATGCCGCAGCATCCATGGCCGGCGACGGGGTCACGGGCGCTGGTCCGTGGCGGGAGGCTCGTCGGTCTCCTCGTCCAGACGGGCGAGCTCCTCTTCGAGGCGGCGGATGCGCGCATCCTGCTCGGTCTTGCTGATGCTGCGCAGGAAGGCCGGGTCGTCGTCGGGCGCGACGACCGGACGGACCCCGGGATCGTTCGCACGTCGACGGCCGATCACGAACCAGAGGATGCCTCCGATCACGGGAAGGAGCACCACGATCAGGATCCAGACGGGCTTGGACACACCGCGGTGCCGCGTCGCCGGCTGCACTGCGCAGTCGACGATGCTGAACACCCAGAACACGGCGGCGAGGAAGCCGCCGACGATCAGTAGTCTCGCCACCCCTCCAGTGTAGGCGCGCCACGGCTTCCCCGGCCCCGGGGAGGACAGAGGCGCCGTTGCTAGACTGCGCGGGAAATGCTGCCCTCATCGCCGGATCCGATGCCGCGAGCGCGGGCCGAGCGGATGCTGATCGCCCGGGTGATCACCGCCGTCGGCCTCGCGCTCCTACTCGTGGTCGGCGCCTGGTCGACCTCGCGGGGTTCGGCCGATGTGCATGCGACGCTGTGTCTCGCCTCCGGCGTCTCGGAGTCGACGGCTGCCGCCCCGACGGCAGGTGACCCGGCGGCAGCGCCCACGATCGACGTGCTCAGCTCCGGTGTCGGGATCTGCCTGCTCGCGGTGCTCGGCGGCGTCGCGCTGGTCCTGCTGTTCCGCCGGCTCGCCGGGGGCACCCGGCCGCTCGGCACCCGCGCCCCGCGCACGGTGTCGCCGAGTCGCGCGGGTCCGCGCGCTTTCGTCCCCGCCCTGACTCTCACGCAGCTCTCCATCTCCCGCACCTGACCCGCCGACGCGCGCATCGAGCCGCCCGAAAGCGGCACCCTTCCCTCGTCGTACCCGTGTGTCTGGAGACCCCATGAAGAACTCTGTCAAAGCGACCCTGATCGCCATTGCCGTCGCCATCGTCCTGCTGATCGCCGGAATCGTCTTCGCGATCAGCCAACAGCAACCCGCCGCGCCCGCGGAGGGCGGAGAGCCGCAGCAGACCGTCCGCACCGATTCCCATGTGCTCGACGACGGGGGCGAGGGCGCCGTGACCGTGGTCGAGTTCCTCGACTTCGAGTGCGAGGCGTGCGGGGCGTTCTACCCCGTCGTCGAAGACCTCAGGGAGAAGTACGACGGCGAGATCACGTATGTCGTCCGCTACTTCCCCCTGCCCGGGCACATCAACTCCACCCAGGCCGCGCTGGCCGCCGAGGCCGCCGGGCAGCAGGACCGCTTCGAGGACATGTACCGCCGTCTGTTCGAGACGCAGGCGCAGTGGGGCGAGCAGCCCGAGGAGACCCCCGAGGTGTTCCGCGGGTTCGCCCAGGATCTCGGGCTCGACATGGGCGCGTACGATGCCGCGATCGCCGACCCGGCCACCGCGGAGCGCGTGCAGTCCGACAAGGCCGACGGCGAGAAGCTCGGGGTGAACAGCACGCCGACGTTCTTCATCGACGGCGAGAAGATCGTGTTGCAGGAGTGGGATGACCTCGAACAGGCCATCGAGAAGGCCGTGAACGGCTGACATGGAAAGGCGGATCGCGCGGCTTCCGTGTCGAAGCCGCGCGGTCCCGCCGCACCGATATTCTGGCCGCATACCCAGGAGAGGGCCAGAATGACCATCGACATCACGACCGCCTTGCAGACGACCCACAACGCCCGCGAACTCGCCGGGATCCCGACCTCGGGCGGCGGCACGCTCGCCTCCGGTCTGCTCTTCCGATCGGACGCGCTCGCCGCGCTGACCGACGAGGGGATGCAGGCGCTGGCCGACCTCCGCATCGGCACCGTGATCGATCTGCGCACCGAGGGCGAACGCGCACGCGCCGCGGATCGCCTGCCCGACGACGGCAGCGTGACGCTCCTGACTCTGCCCATGCAGGGCGGCGCGATGGACGAGATGGTGAAGCAGCTGCTCCCTGCAGCCAACGGAGCGGGACTCTCGGTGACCCAGGTCGCCGAGGTGCTGAAGCAGGTGCCGACGTTGGAGGAGCTGTACGTCTCGATCCTGGCGGCCAGCGCCACCCCGTTCGCGACCATCGCGCGGACGGTGCTCGAAGCCTCGCGCACCGAACGACCCGGCGTGCTGTTCCACTGCACTGCGGGCAAGGACCGCACGGGGCTCGCCGCCGCGATCCTGCTGCTCGTCGCCGAAGCACCTCGCGAGGCGATCGTCGAGGACTACACGCAGACGGAGAAGAATCTGGCGCGGGGTTTCGCCGAAGCCCTCACCGCACTGATCACCTCGCTCGGCGTCCCCCTCACGCCGGCCCTGAAGACGCTCGCGACCGAGGCTCCGGCATCCGCCATCGAGGCTGCGATGGACTGGATCGACGACAACCACGGCGACGTCGCGGGCTATCTGCGAAGCGGCGGTCTGACCGACGACGAGATCGCCGACCTTCGTCGAGTGCTTCGCGGGGAGTAGGAGTGCCCGCGCCCGTGCGGACGCAGCCCTCGCTACGCTGAGCGCATGACCGAGGAGCACTCCCCCTCTCCCCATCCGGTGATGGCCGTCGTCCGGCGCATTCCGGCGACGCTGACGATGGTGCTGCTGATCATCGCGGTGGGGGTCGTCTGGAGCGGCCTCTGGGCGCCGTTCGAGGACACCGCACTCTTCCAGACAGTCGCCTACGGGCTCCCGAACCTCGCCGACGGCAAGTGGTGGACGCCCCTGACCGGCACGTTCTTCGTGAACCAGCCCTGGGTGTACCTGTTCACGATCGCAGGCTTCTGGGGTATGGGTTACCTGGAGTTCCGTCGCGGATCGCGCGTGGCGCTCGCCTACTACTGGCTCGGTCAGCTGTTCGCGATCTTCGCCACCGCCCTGCTGCTGTACGTGCTCTCGCAGTTCCCGTGGGCGTGGGCGGCGGAGCAGGCCCAGGCGCTCGACGTGGGAGCATCGGGCGGCACCATGGCGTGCATCGCCGCCGCGGTCGGCCTGTTCCGTCCGCCGTGGCGGGTGCGCGGCTGGCTCATCCTGCTCGGCTTCGTGTTCATCGCGATGCTCTTCTGGGGCAAGGTCGCCGACCTCGAGCACCTGCTCGCGGTGCTGCTGATCCTCGTCGTCGACCGATCGCTGCGGGTGCGGCACACGACGGTCCGCGAGCAGCGGCTGATCGCCGTGGTGGCGATCCTCGTCCTGGGCGCCGTCGAGATCATCACGACCTTCCTGCCCACGGACGGACCCTTCGGACCGACCGATCCCGCGTCGGGAGGATTCATCGACCTCGCGATCGACCTCGTCGTGATCCTCGTGCTCGTGAACGGGCTCCGTCGCGGGCGGCGCTTCGCGTGGGTGCTCGCGATCCTGCTCGGCCTGTTCAACGTCTCGGGCGCCGCGCTGGTGCTCACCCTCATCATCATCACGAGCCAGGCGGAGCTCGATCTGCGCTGGGACGGTGAGACCGAGCTCGCGATGGCCAACGGCTTCCTGTGGCTCATCATGCTCGTGTACCTGGTGTGGGTGCGACGCGCGTTCCGAGCCAAGCGCCGCGCCAAGCTGGGCATCCAGCCCGCTCCGAACGTCGATGACATGAAGCGCGAGCTGCGCACTCATGGCGGCGGGACGCTCTCGTGGATGACCACCTGGGAGGGCAACAGCTATGCCCGGGTGGCCGGCGGCATCGTCGCGTACCAGCGTCGCAACGGCGTCGCCCTGGCCCTGGCCGACCCGATCGGCCCTGCGGAGACACGCGCAGAAGCCGTGAACGATTTCATCCACGCCGTGGAGCTCGCCGGCCTCGTTCCCTGCTTCTTCAGTGCGGATGAGGCCACGCGGGCGGCCGTCCCCTCGACCTGGCGCAGCATCGTCGTGGCCGACGACACGATCGTCGACCTGCCGGGGCTGGAGTTCACGGGCAAGCGCTGGAACTCGGTGCGCACCTCACTGAACAAGGCCGGTCGCGAGGAGATGACCTTCCGCATGACGCACCTCAAAGCGGAGCCGTGGGGTGTGCAGCAGCAGCTCAGAGCGATCTCGGAGGCCTGGGTCGGAGACAAGGACCTGCCCGAGATGCGCTTCACCCTCGGCACCCTCGACGAGGCCGAGGATCCGGAGGTGAGGCTCGCCCTGGCGCTCGCTCCCAACGGCGATGTCGACGGTTTCCTCTCCTGGCTGCCGGTGTACGGCGACGACGGTGCGGTGCGGGGCTGGACCCTCGACCTCATGCGTCGCCGCGAAGGCGGTTTCGGGCCCGTCATGGAGTATCTGATCGGCTCCTCGGCCAAGCAGTTCGCCGAGGAGGGCGCGCAGATCATGTCGCTCTCCGGCGCGCCCCTCGCCCACGACTACCCGCCGGACGCCGGGATGATCGCCGCTCTCAGCGACCGGCTGGCCGATGCGCTGGAACCGGTGTACGGCTTCGGGTCGCTGCATCGGTTCAAGCAGAAGTTCCACCCCCGGTACGAGACCATGTATCTCCTCTTCCGCGACGAGAGCGACCTCACCCGCATCGGTGGAGCACTCACGCGGGCGTTCCTGCCGGATGCGACGCTGCGCCAGTTCGCGGGTGCCGGGCTCGAACTCGTGCGGGGCGGGAAGGACTGACGGAGCCCACGCCGTCCGAGAACGCGTCGGGTGGGTCGATCTCCGGATGGCGTCTGTTCTCCGACGGCGTGAGACCAAGTGAGTACGATCGGTGTCGTGCTCGATGAAGACCGCCTCCGCTCGATGGCCGACGAACTGAGCCGGGTTCCCGGCGTGCGTGCCGTCGCATTGGGCGGCAGTCGCGCCCGCGGGACGCACCGACCCGACTCCGACAACGATCTGGGGCTCTACGTGGACTCGGATGTCGACCGCGCCGGTATCGCGCGCGTGGCGAGCGGGTGGACGGGCGAACCCGTCGAGGTCGCCGAGCGCGGCGGATGGGGACCCTGGGTCGACGGCGGCGCCTGGCTGATCGTCGACGGCGTGCCGGTCGACCTCATCTTCCGCGACGTCACCCGCGTCGGAGAGCAATGCGCTCGCGCCGTCCGCGGCGAGTTCGCCTTCCACACCCAACCGGGTCACCCCCTCGGCTTCCTCGATGTCGCCTATGCGGGCGAGGTGGCCACCAGCGTGCCGCTTCGCGATCCGGAGGGACTCCTGGTCGGTCTGGCACGGAGCGTCACCCCCTATCCCGCGGCGCTGCGCGAGGCGTTCCTCACGAGCCTCGGGCAGGTCGACTTCCTGCTGAACGCGGCCGTGAAGGGCGCGAAGGCGGGAGACGTCGCATACGTCTCCCTCTGCGGAACCACGACGGCCATGCTGACCGCGCACGCCTGGCACGCCGCCGCCGGGAACTGGGTGACGAACGAGAAGGGGCTGGTGCCGAACGTGGCACGCCTCCCGATCGACTCGGCGGGATTCAGCGCGTCGGCGGCACTGGCACTCGGGAATCTCGGCACGACGCCGGAGGAGTTGCTCGCCTCGATCACGCGGTTGCGGGAGCTGCCGCGTCCGGCAGCTCCCGCAACCTGATGCTCAGCCGACGGTCTCGACGGCTTCGACCGGAGTCGCTCCCACACCATCGGTGACCGGGCGCTTCGCGGTGTTCGCGATGTGTGCACGGCTGACCACGATCACGGCGACGATCATCAGTGCGACACCGAGCCAGTACGGGGCGGCGTGGCTGACCAGCGCGTAGAGCGCCCCCGCGATGAGCGGGGCGGCCGTGCCCATGGCCGCGTTCAGTGACTGCGTCGCTCCGCCGAGCCAGCCCTGCTCGTCGTCGCCCACCGCGTTCGACATGGCACCGTCCATCGCCGCCTGGGATGCTCCCTGGCCGGCAGCGAGCATGAGCGCACCGACGATGAACACCCACGGCTGGGCGAAGATCGACGCGACGATGGCGAGCGCCGCGAGACCGACCATCTGCGCGACGATGCCGCTGATGATCACGCCGCGCTCACCGATGCGCGGGAGCAGGATGCCGAGCAGCACACCCTGGATGAGGATGTCGATGATGCCGACGGCCGCGGTCAGGAGTCCGATCTGCGTCGGCCCCCACTGGATGGAGTCCAGCGCGAGGACGCTGAAGTTGTTCACGAAGAAGCCGAACGGCAGGGCGAGCAGACCGAAGCCGATCATCAGTCCGCGCAGCTCCTTGCGCCCGAACGCCTCTTTGAAGACCGCGAACGGCTGCACGTCACGCAGCCGGATGGCGCTGATGCGATTGCCGGGCTTGAGGCTCTCCGGAAGCAGGAAGATGCTGAGGATCGCGATCGTGAGGGCGACGGCGGAGGTGAGGAAGACGGGGAGCTGAATGCTCACCGCGGCGAGCAGACCGCCGATCCCCGGGCCGACCATGGTGCCGATTCCCGTGAGAGCGCCGAGGAGACCGAAGCGTTTCGCCCGCTGTTCCGGCGGGGTGATGTCGGCGAGGTAGGCGAAGAGGGCGGGGAGATCTCCCGCGGTCAGGCCTTGGATCATGCGCGCGAGCGCGAGGACCCAGATCGCACCGCCGATGCCGAACAGCGCCATCGAGAATGCGGCGCCGAACGCGGCGACGATGATGACGGGTCGACGACCGAAGCGGTCGGAGAGCCGGCCGAGGAAGGGGGCGACCAGGAAGGCGCAGAGGCCGTTGACGGCCTCGAGCACGCCCACCCAGATGGCGAGGTCGCTCTCGTGCGAGACGTATTGCAGCACGACGAAGGGCAGGACGGGAAGGACGACCGTCATACCGATGACGGTGAGCATCGTGAGCACGATGAGCATGATCCACGCGCGGTTCTGATCCCGTCGCGTGAGGACGTTGGGTGAAGTCATACCGAAAGTGTATCGATACCAGTTTTGGTGTCAAGCCAGGTTTGTAGTCGGTCCACGATAGACTGCGGTCATGACGAACTCAGAGCCCCTCGGACGCCGCGAGCGCAAGAAGGCCGCGACCCGCAAGGCGATCTCCGACGTCGCGACGATGATGTTCCTCGAGCGCGGCTTCGACAACGTCAGCATCCGCGAGGTCGCCGATGCGGCGGACGTCTCCCCTACGACCGTGTTCGCGCACTTCCCGCAGAAGGAGGCTCTCGTCTTCGACGAGGACGACGAACAACGCGACCGTCTGGTCTCGGCCGTGCGCGACCGGCCCGCAGGACGCACGATCAACCGCGCGATCCACGACTTCTTCGCCGCCGAGATCAGGGCGAACTTCGACGAGCACGGTGATGACGTCACCCGCGTGTTCATGCGCTTCCTCAACGAGACACCCGCCCTGCGCGATTATGCCGCGAAGATGTGGCTCCGACACGAGGATGCCCTCGCCGCGGCCATCGCCGACGAGCTCGGGCTCGCCGAGCCGGTCGCCGAGATCCGCGTCTACGCCCGATTCGTCCTGCAGATGCAACTGCTGATCAACGACAGCGAAGATCCACTCGAGACGGTGGACGCGGGATTCCGGGTGCTCGCGAGTGGCTGGGACCCTGTCGAAGAGCGTCTCGCCAGGTGATTCTCCGGCGCCGGGTCAGTCGTCGCGAGGGCGCCGGCGAAGACTCTTGACGTCGGTGCGCCGTTGCTTGGCCTTCAGTCGGCGCTCCTTCGACCCCCGACTCGGCTTCGTCGGCCGTCGCGGTGGTGCCGGCGGGCGCAGAGCCTCTGCGACGAGGGCGACGAGCCGCTCCCGCGCCGCATCCCTGTTGCGCAACTGGGCACGGTGCTCGGACGCGGCGATCGTCAGCACTCCATCGACCAGGCGAGCGCTCAGTCGGTCGAGCAGCCTCTCGCGCTGATGCGGTGAGAGCACCGCGGAGTTCGCCGCATCCCAGACCAGTTCAGCGCGGGAATCCGCGGTGTTGACGCCCTGTCCCCCCGGCCCGGATGACCGCGAGAAGCGCCACGACAACTCAGCCTCGGGGATCGTGAGACCCGACGAGACCCGCAGACCGGGGCGATGGGCGGAAGGCATGTGTCCATCATCGGGCCTCGCGGGGCCATCGCGCCTCACCCGGATAGCATGGCGAGGGCGGCAGGACCTGTTTTCCCGAGCAGTCGGCGCCGCCTCATGCGGAGCACGAATGAACTCATACCGGCAGGACGACTGGGCAGCGAGCCCGTCGTATCCGTCGACCGTGAACGAGCCGTATCTGATGGGCACCGGCGTCGTCACCGCCGAGGACACCGGCACCCGCCCGCTCTCCCCTCCGCACAGCCACGCCGACCCGATGCTGGCCTGGTGCTATCGCGGCACGGTGTGGGTGCACCTGCAGGACACGAGGTGGCGCCTCGCTCCCGGTCAGGGCGTGTGGATCCCCGCACGCACCCCGCACACGGCCCATCACGAACCCGACTCGACCGGCTGCTACACGTACATCCCCGACTCATCGCTGATCGCCCCGATCGACGACATCACACGGGTGCTGGTGCCGCGCGCGGTGCAGGAGATGCTGCTCCACCTCGGCATCAACGACATGCCCACCGACCTGCGCGTGCGCATCCAGTCGGTGCTCATCGAGATGCTGCAGCAGCCGCTTCCCGAGGCCGCGAGCGAATGGGGCGAGGTGCCGATGCCGGCGGATGAGCGGGTCGCCCCGCTCGTGCAGGCCGTTCTCGCCGACCCCGGCGACCCCCGCAGTGCGATCGAGCTGTTCCTCGCGCACGGGCTCCACGAGCGTACGGTCCTGCGCATCTTCCAGAACGACGTCGGCATGAGCTTCGGGCGGTGGCGCACCGGCGTGCGGATGACCCTCGGGGCGCGCCTGATCGTCGACGGCACTCCGATCGGTGCGGCCGCGCACCGCTGCGGCTACGCCACGACGAGCGCCTTCTCCGCCGCGTTCAAGGAGCGCTTCGGACTCACTCCCCGGCAGCACGTGGCGCGCGTGCAGGCCGACGCGGCGCACCAGCTGTACTGGCGGTGACCTCGGGGCGATCCTGATCCCCTGACGGCGAATCCGACCGTCGTTGTCGGTTCCGCGATACAAGTCGTCGCTCCCGCGACACTGAGCGCAGGATCCGCGTTCTAGCATCGTTCTGTTAGGGCATGCTTACCTAACTTCTCGCCGCGTCGACGCGGCAACACCCTCCCCCCTTCCCGAAGGAGAACCATGTCGCTCGCTTCTGCGCGCCCGAAGATCCGCCGAGGCTCGGCCCTCGTCGCCGCGGCCGTCGCCGCCGCCCTCACCCTCGCCGGGTGCTCGTCCACCCCCGAAGAATCGAGTTCCGCCTCCACCGCAACGGACGGCGTGGTCATCGAGCACGGCCACGGCAAGACCGTGATCCCCGAGAAGCCGCAGCGCATCGTCACCCTCGGCTGGATGACGGCCGACATCGTCGCCGCCCTCGGCACCAACCCCGTCGGCATGGAGGAGGTCTGGGGTGCAGGCGACAGCGGCTACCAGCCCTGGTTCGAGGACTATGTCACCGAGGAGTACGGCGAGACCCCCGAGATCATCCCCTTCCTCGAGGACGGCCCCAACTACGAGGCCATCAAGGAGCTCAAGCCCGACCTGATCCTGAGCCTCTACTCCGGCGTCTCCGACATCGAGTACGAGCGCCTGACCGAGATCGCCCCGACCGTCCCCTACATCGAAGGCCCCTGGAACCCGGGAACCTGGGAGGACATGACCCGCACGGTCGGCAAGGCACTGTCCGAGGAGGACAAGGCCGATGAGCTGATCGCCGAGACCGAGAAGCAGATCACCACCCTGGCCGGCGAGCACCCCGAGTTCGAGGACAAGACCTTCGTCTGGGGTCTGACCCTGAACGAGGGCGGCACCGACCTCGGCGTCTACCTCGAGTACGACCCCCGCGTGCGCATCACCGAGGCCCTCGGATTCACCTCGACCCCGGCGATGGACACCTTCCTCCAGACCGCGGAGGGCGACAACTGGTACACCGGCGTCAGCCTCGAGAACCTCTACGACGTGGAGGCCGATCTGTTCGCGGCCTGGGGCGGCAGCGCCGACGAGGGCACGTACACGGTCGAGAACAAGGTCGTGTCGCGCTGGAACCCGATCGCCAACGGCTCGTACGTGATCTACGCCGACGACGCCGAGGCCTCGGCCATCAGCGCGCCCACCGTGCTCTCGCTGAAGTACATCCTGCCGACGTACGTCGACGACCTCGCCGGGGCACTCCAGGGCGAGCCCACCATCACCGGCAAGTGATCCGAGAGATGTCCCTGGCGACGGATGACGGCACGGACGTCTCGAACACGGGTGCGGGGAGTCGTGCAGTCGACTCCCCGCACCGTAACGGGACGCTCGTGGCGGGACTGGTCATCTCGGTCGTGGTGCTGGCCATCGCCGCCATCGCCTCGCTCGCCGTCGGTGCCCGCGCGATCGACCCCGTCACCGTGCTGCAGTCCCTCTTCTCCTACGACGACGAGAACCCGCTGCACCTCATGGTCATGGAGCTGCGTGTGCCGCGCACCCTGCTCGGCATCGTCGTGGGTGCCGCTCTCGCGGTGTGCGGCGGCCTGATCCAGGCCTTCACCCGCAACCCGCTGGCCGACCCCGGCATCCTCGGTGTGAACGCCGGTGCATCCTTCGCCGTCACGTTCGCCGTCGGTGTGCTCGGCCTCACCGCCCCCGGCGCCTACGTGCCCTTCGCCCTCGGCGGAGCCTTCGTCCTCACCATGCTCGTCTACATACTGGGCTCGTTCGGAGCCTCGGGGGCGACCCCCATGAAGCTCACCCTCGCCGGCGTCGCCCTCGGCGCGGCCTTCACCGGCTTCACCACCGCGATCGTGCTGCGCGACCACAGCACCCTGCAGGTGATGCGGTTCTGGGGCGTCGGCTCGATCGGTGGACGCACCCTCGACCAGCTCACCTGGGCCGTGCCTCTGATCGTCGCCGGTCTCCTGATCGGACTCCTGTGCGCGCGCTCCCTGAACGCCCTGGCCCTCGGCGACGACCTGGCGCAGGCCCTCGGTGCACGTGTGCGCGTGACTCGCATCCTCGTCATCATCGCCGTCACCCTGCTGGCCGGAACCAGCGTCGCCGCCGCCGGACCCATCGCCTTCGTCGGGCTCATGATCCCGCACGTCGTCCGCTGGTTCACCGGCCCCGACCAGCGCTGGGTGCTCGGGTACTCGATGATCATCGGCCCCGCCTTCCTGCTGTTCGCCGACATCCTCGGCCGCATCGTGCTCCCGAACGGGGAGATGCGCGTCGGCATCGTCACGGCCCTCCTCGGAGCCCCGATCCTGATCATGCTCGTGCGTCGCAAGCGGGTGAGCGGCCTGTGAGCATCGACCAGAAGCCCGTCGCTGCACCCCGCGCAGACGCCGCGCCTGCCGCGTTCGTGCCGGTCGATCACGGACGCCGCCTGTTCCGGATCGAGACCGCGCGGATCGCCGCGCTCATCCCGGTGCGATCCGTCGTCGTCAGCCTCCTGCTGGTCGTCGTGATCATCGGCGCGGGCCTGTTCTCCATGACTCTCGGCGCCTACGAGGTCGACTTCGCGGCCGTCATCCGAGCGATCTTCGACCCCGCATCCGACCCCGACATCCGCCAGGTGGTGTTCGAATGGCGCCTGCCGCGCGTGCTGTTCGCGGTGCTGTGCGGAGCAGCCCTCGCGCTCGCCGGCGGCATCTTCCAGTCCCTCACCCGCAATCCGCTCGGCTCCCCCGACATCATCGGCTTCGGCATCGGCGCACAGTTCGGTGTGACGCTGGTCATGATCGTCTTCGAGCTGAACACCTACATGTTCAAGGCGGCGGGTGCGCTCGTCGGAGGCCTGTTCACCGCGCTGCTCGTCTACGTGCTCGCCAGCAAGAACACGATGTCGTCGTTCCGGCTCATCATCGTCGGCATCGGCGTCTCGGCGGGACTCGGATCCCTCACCTCGTGGATCCTGATCTCGGTCAGCGTCGAGAAGGCCATGATGGCGGCGACCTGGGGTGCGGGCTCGATCGCCTCGCTCGGCTTCGACCAGCTGATCCCGGCGGCGATCGTGTTCGCGATCGTGACCCTGCTCTCCCTCCCCCTCGCCCGCACGCTTCCCGTGCTCGAGATGGGCGACGACGCGGCGACCGCCCTCGGCATCAGTCCCGGTCGCACCCGTCTCGCAGCGATGGTGTTCGGCGTCGCCCTGGTCGCGCTGGTGACCGCCGCGGCCGGCCCCATCTCCTTCATCGCCCTCGCGGCCCCGCAGATCTCGCAGCGCCTCACCCGCTCGAACACCCCGATGGGCACGGTGCCCGTGATGCTGACCGGCGCCGCCCTCGTCGTGGTGTCGGACGCCGTGGCCCAGCTCGTCGCTGTGCCGGTCGGCGTCGTGACGGTGTCGGTCGGCGGCCTCTATCTCGCCTGGCTGCTCGCTGCCCAGTACGCGCGCCGCACCTGAAAGGAACACCCATGACCGCTTCGCTGCGGGCCCGCGACATCACGCTGGGCTACGGGGACACCCCGATCATCTCCGACCTCACTCTCGAGGTTCCCGACAACTCGTTCACGATCATCATCGGACCCAACGCGTGCGGCAAGTCGACCCTGCTGCGCGGATTCGCCCGGCTGCTGCGCCCGACCACCGGCGCCGTGCTGCTCGACGGCGACGAACTGCGTTCGCTCAAGCCGAAGGAGGTCGCCCGCAAGCTGGGTCTGCTCCCGCAGTCGTCCCTCGCCCCCGACGGCATCACGGTCGCCGATCTCGTCGGTCGCGGGCGGTTCCCGCACCAGAGCGCCCTGCGCACGTGGAGCAGCGCCGACGAACGCGCCGTGTCCGAGGCCATGGCCGCGACCGGGGTCACCGATCTGTCGCGGCGCCTGGTCGACGAGCTCTCCGGTGGGCAGCGGCAGCGCGTCTGGGTGGCCATGGCCCTCGCCCAGCAGACCACGCATCTGCTGCTCGACGAGCCGACGACCTTCCTCGACATCGCGCACCAGATCGACCTGATGGAGCTGTTCGCCGACCTGCACCGCAGCGGCACCACGCTCGTCGCCGTGTTGCACGACCTCAACCATGCGGCCCGTTACGCGACGCACCTCGTGGCGATGCGCGACGGGGCCATCGTGGCGCAGGGCGATCCGCGCGCGATCATCACGGCCGAGCTCGTACACGCCGTGTACGACCTTCGGTGTCGTGTGATCACCGACCCCGTCTCCGGGACGCCGCTGGTGCTCCCGCTCGGTCGGCGGACACCGTGACGCCCACGCCGCGGAGGCTCTTCGGGATCGCGCTGAAGTCGGAGGGGCGTGGCATCGCCCTCGCCGGAGCGACCGCGCTGCTCATCGTGCATGCGCTCGCCGAGGCGACGATCCCCGTGATCATCGGCGCGACGATCGACCGCGCCGTGCTCCCCGCCGACCCCGCAGCTCTCGCGCTCTGGCTCGGCGTGCTGGTCGGCACGTTCCTCGTCCTGACCCTGAGCTACCAGTCGGCGTCCCGCCTCATGGTGTCGATCTACGGCTACGGCGAGCAGGCGCTGCGCCACCTCACGCTCTCCCGGATGCTGCGACCGCGGCTCTCCCGCCGCACGGTGACCCCCGGTGAGGCCCTCACCTTCGTCACGTCGGACACCTATCGGGTCGCCGGCGTCGCCTGGTCGGTCGCGCAGCAGTGCTCCACGATCGCCGCGATCCTCGGAGCCGGTCTCGCGATGCTGGTGATCTCGCCCGTCGCGACGCTCGTCGTATTCGGCTCGACCATCGCGATGATGTTCGTGATGCAGGTCGTGTCGCGCCCGCTGGAACGCCGTGGCCTCGTCGAGCAGCAGGCGGCCACCGAGGCCGGGGCGGTCGCCGCCGACTTCATGAGCGGATTCCGGGTGCTCGTGGGCATCGGCGCCCGCGAGGAGGCCGTGCGCCGCTACATCGCCGCGAGCGACACCTCTCGACGCGCCGCCACGGCGGCCGGCCGATCCCTCGCGTCATACGAGGCGGTGAGCGCAACGCTGGCCGCGATCGCGACCACCGCGCTGGCGGGTATGTCGGCCTGGTTCGCCTCCGAGGGCCGCATCAGCATCGGCGAGCTGGTCACGGTGCTCGGGCTCGCCCAGTTCATCAGCGGCTACCTCGCGTATGCGGGCTCCTTCCCCTCGAACTGGATCCACAAGCTCGCCTCGGCCAAGCGACTCGCCGAGGTGATCGACGCCGACGACCTGCTCGATGCGCCCGTCGCGGCGGCCGCCCCGGCACGACCGGCGGAGGACGTCGTCCTGACCTTCCGCGCGGGATCCGCCTCCGCGCCCGTCGAGGTGCGCGAGCGCGAACTGCTCGGCATCCGTCCCGCCGACAGCGACACGGCCCGCGCCCTCTCGCGTCTGCTCGGTCTGCGCACCCGACCCGACCGCGGCCGGGTCGCGCTCGCGATCGACGGCGAATTGCACGACCTGACCGACCTCGACCCGGTCGAGTATCGCCGGCGCGTGGTAGCCCCGCCCCACGGGCAGACGATCGTGAGCGGCTCCCTGCGCGAGGCCGTGCGCGGTCACGGCGTGGAGGACCAGCCGCACGCGCCCTTCATCGAGATGGCGGCGCTGCACGACACCGTGGTGCAGGTCGGAGGGTGGGAGTCAGAGGTAGGAGAGGCCGGGCGACGCCTCTCGGGCGGACAGCGCCAGCGCATCGGCATCGCCCGAGCCCTGCACGCGGAGGCCGACGTGCTCGTGCTCGACGAGCCCACCTCGGCCGTCGACGCCATCACAGAGGCGCACATCGCCCGCGCCCTTGCAGAGCACACCGAGACCGTGATCGTGATCACCACCTCGCCGGTGCTGCTCGGAGCCTGCGACCGGGTCGTCGAGCTTCCCTCCGAAGGATCGGATACACGCCATGAGTGACTCGACCTCGACCGCCGCGCTGCTCCCGATCGCCTCCGGCTCCCGTGTGCGGGCCGTCGTGGGTGGGTTGCTGCGACAGCATCCCGGTCGTACCGCCGCTGTCGCCGCGCTGTTCCTCGCGGCATCCGCTCTCGGGATCGTGATGCCCGCGTGCCTGGGGCGCATCGTCGATGCCGTGTCGTCCGACGCGGGCTTCGCGACCATCGCCGGGTGGGTCGCCGGTGCGGGTCTGGGCGCCATCGGTGCCGCTGTGGTGATGCTGTGGGCCGTGCGCGTGCTCACCGGCTTGGTGCAGGACATGCTCGCGAGCCTGCGTGAAGACGTGTTCGCCTCGGCGATGCGGCTGCCCGTCAGCGCGGTCGACGACGGAGAGAGCGCCGATCTGCTCTCCCGCGTGACCGGCGACGTCGATGCCGTTGCCGAAGCCGGAGGGAACGTCGCTCCGACCCTGCTGTCCGCGGGGTTCGCGATCGGCGTCTCGGTGGTCGCGCTGACCGCTCTGGATCCCTGGCTGGCGCTTGCGGGCCTCGCCTCCGCGCCGTTCTACATCCTCGGTACGCGCGCTTTTCTGCGGAAGTCCCGCGTGGTGTTCCGCGAGGTACGGGTGCGCGAGGCCGCGCGCAGCCAGGCCGTGCTCGACGCCGTGGAGGGCATCGAGACCCTCACCGCGTTCAACGAGCAGGAGCCCGCTCTCGAGCGGGTGCGCGAGCGCGCGGTGGCGTCGATCCACATGCAGATCGAGGGCGTGCGGGTGACGAATCGCCTGTTCCGCTGGATCAACGGCGGTGAGCTCGTCGGGCTGGCCGCGATCCTCGGCGCCGGATTCCTGCTGCAGTCCGCCGGCGCTGTCACGGTAGGCGCGGTCACCACTGCTGCGCTGCTGTTCCATCGCCTGTTCGGCCCGGTCGGACAGCTGATCTTCGGACTCGACGACATCCAGCGGGCAGCCATCGGTCTCGCGCGACTCGTCGGGGTCATCGATCTCGCGCCCGCGCCGGCCGCCCAGAGCCCGGAGACGGAAGCTGCACCACCGGCATCCGCGGGCATCGAGGTGCGGGACGTGACGTTCCACTACCCCACCACCGGCCGGGGGATCAGCGGCGTGACCCTGCGGGTCGACCCCGGCACCACGGCGGCGCTGGTGGGCACCTCGGGGTCGGGCAAGAGCACGCTGGCGCGCGTCATCGCCGGACATCACCCGCCGACGTCGGGAAGCGTGCACCTGGCGTCCCGCACAGACGCCCCGTACTACCTGTCGCAGGAGCTGCACCACTTCCGGGGCAGCATCGCCGACAACCTGCGCCTCGTCGCCCCCGAAGCGAGCGGCGACGAGATGGCGGCGGCGCTGCGGGCGGTCGGGGCGCAGTGGGCGGTCGAGGCGATGCGTCGTGAGGAGTCCGCAGAGGGCGAGAGCTCGTCCGCCGATTCCGTCGTACCGCTCGACGAGGGGCGCATCCAGCAGCTTGCGGTCGCCCGCGCCTTCCTCGCCGACCCGGATGTGGTGATCCTCGACGAGGCCACCGCAGACGTGGGGCTCCACCACCGCGAAGCCGTCGAAGACGCGATCGCGGCACTGCGGGAGGGACGCACGGCGGTGCTCATCGCCCACCGACTGCAGCAGGCAGTGACCGCCGAGCAGATCGTCGTCTTCGCCGACGGACGGATGACGCAGCGCGGCACGCATGAAGAGCTCCTCGCGACCGAGGGGCTCTACCGCGACTCCTGGCTCGCCCAGACCCGCAGCACATCCACCCGCACCGAGCCATCCCCCACCGACCCATCCCCCACCCAAGAGATTCGCCCTACAGAGACGGAGACTCCGTGAGCATCCACCGCGGCATCGTCAGCAGCACGACCACCCTCACCCCGACCCTGGTCCGCGTCACGCTCGGCGGCGAGGGGGTCGCCGACTTCCTCAGCACCGGCATCGGCGACGAGTACGTGCGGGTGTTCTTCCCGCACGGCGAAGACCCCAAGGATGTCTCATTGCCCGTACCGGCGGGCGACTGGTGGGAGACGCCCGAGGGTGCACCCGAGGCCCCGATGCGCACCTATACGATCAGCGGCGTGCGCCCGGATGCCGGCGAACTCGACATCGACTTCGTGATCCACGAGGCAGGTGTCGCGGGCCCCTGGGCCGCGCGGGCGGAGCCGGGGCACGTACTCGGCTTCAACTCCCCGACGGGCCTGTACTCGCCGCCGGAGGGCATCACCTGGCAGGTGCTCGTCGCCGATCTCACCGGACTTCCGGCCGTGGCGCGCATCATCGCCGAGGCCCCGGAGGGCGTGCGCACGAGGGTCGTGCTCGAAGTGCCGAGCGAGGCGGACCGCGTCGCTCTCGAGGTGGGCGCCGACGTCGAGGTCACCTGGGTGGTCGGCGGCAACGGCCACGGTCCCAGTGCGCTCGGTCCGCTCGTGCGCGGCATCGTCGACGACCGGCTCCCGCTCGACGAGGGCTACGTGTGGGTGGCCGGCGAGACCGTGGCGCTGCGCGACGTGCGCAAGTACCTGCGCAAGGAGCTCGGCCTGCCCGCGACCCGGTTCAAAGTCGTCGGCTACTGGACGCCGGTCGCGGCCTGGGACGAGAAGTTCGCCGCCCTGCCCGAGTCGGTGCAGAAGGAGTTGGACGCGATCTGGGCCGAGTCCGAGGGGGATGAGCCGGAGGACGTGCAGGTGCGCTTCGAGGAGAGACTGGACCAGTTGGGGCTGTGAGGCGGATCCTCCCCGGGAACCCCGTCGTGTTCCGGTCGCAGTTCCTGCCGTTCTGCGTGCGTCGAGGCGGCAGCAACTGCGACCGGAACGGGTGAGATGGCTTCAAATGGACGCGACGGCGGGAGTCGAACCCGCAACGCCTTCAGGTATGAACTGAGGCCCGGGACCGCCCGGATCGCCGCGATGGGACTGACGTTACCCGGCCGTGATCTTCCCCGCCAGGATGGTTGCCTGGGATAACCCTATGAGTCTGCGGATGACGCCTCTTCGTCACCCGGCGTCATCGGGCTCCGGGGCGTCGAGGGCGCGCAGCAGGCGTCCGACGGCCTCCCGCAGCTCGCTGCGATGCGGCTCAGACAGGGCCACCGTGTACTCGACGCCCTCGGGGATCCAGAGCAGTCCGTACATGGCTTCGCGCCAGTCCGAGCCGCCGACGGGCCAGCGCGTGCGGTCTTCGCCCACAGCGGTCGCGCCCTGCCACCACGGGCCGAACTGTTCCTGCATCTCGGCGAGCGGCAGCTCCATCACGGCGGCCGCCTCGACCTTCTGCGGCGACCACGACGAGGCGACGAGCACGCGCTCCTCGATCTCGTCCTCGGTGATCTCGCGCCGTGTGAACAGCACGCGAGTGTGCTCGACCGCGGCGATGCGGTCGACGCGGAACGTGCGCCAGTCGTCGCGATCGAGGTCCCAGCACAACAGGAACCACTTGCGCCCGGCGGGCGCGAGGGCATGCGGCTCGACGCGGCGCACGCTCTCGCGCCCTTCCCCGTCGACGTAGCGCAGCCGCAGCCGCTCGGTGTCGCGGGTGGCGAGCGCGATCTCCCCGAGCACCTCGGGTGAGACCACCGGCCCTTCTCCGATGCGCGGCGCCTGCACCGATGCGGCGAGCGCGTTCACCCGTTGCCGCAGCGCCGATGGAAGCACCTGCTCCAGCTTCGCAAGAGCCGTGAGCGTCACGTCGGGTCCGCCGACCAGCTGCTGCGTGGCGGCGACGCGGAGTCCGATCGCCATGGTCACCGCCTCGTCGTCGTTGAGCAGCAGCGGAGGCACGGCGCTCCCCGCCTCCAACCGGTATCCGCCGGCCGCACCGGGCGTCGACTCGACCCGATAGCCGAGTTCGCGCAGCCGATCGACGTCGCGGCGCACGGTGCGCTCGGTCACCCCCAGCCGGGTGGCGAGTTCCGTCCCCGGCCAGTGCCGGTGCGTCTGCAGCAGGTTGAGCAGAGCGAGAGCACGGGAGGTGGTGTCGGTCATGCGTCTCAGATTGTCAGAATACGCGGACAGGATCTGTCCGCATTGGTTCTTACGCTCGCTCCCATGAACGAATCCCTCATCGAGACCGAAGGCCTGACCAAGGTCTTCACCGTCAAGAAGACGCCGGTCCACGCCGTGACCGACGTCTCCTTCACCGCCGTGCGCGGCGAGCTCGTCGCCTTCCTCGGTCCCAACGGCGCCGGCAAATCGACGACTCTGCGGATGCTGACCACCCTCATCCCGCCCACCTCCGGCCATGCGCGGGTCGTCGGCCACGACATCCGCTCCGACGCGGCCGGGGTACGCGCACGCATCGGGTATGTCGGTCAGCTCACGAGCGGCAGCTTCTCGCAGCGCGTGCGCGACGAGCTGCTCAGCCAGGGCGCCTTCTACGGCATGTCGCGTCGGGACAGCGCCCGGCGAGCGGACGAGCTCATCGACTCCCTCGATCTCTCGTCCTTCGCGACCCGCAGTGTGCAGCAGCTCAGCGGCGGACAGAAGCGCCGACTCGACATCGCGCTCGGACTCATGCACGCACCTCCCCTCATCTTCCTCGACGAGCCCTCCACCGGACTCGACCCGCAGAGCAGGGCCAACCTCTGGGAGCACATCCTCGACCTGCGCACGCAGCACGGCACGACCGTCTTCCTCACCACGCACTATCTGGAAGAGGCCGACCGCTACGCCGAGCGGGTGATGGTGATGGACAAGGGGCGGATCATCGCCGACGACGACGCCGCCTCCCTCAAGGCGACCCTTGCCGGCGACGTGCTCACTTTCGGATTCGCGGATGCCGCCGAGGCGGCGAGCGCCCGCGCCGTGGTCGCCCGTCTCAGCCCGGCGCCGGTGACCGCGGACGGGCAATCGATCTCCCTCGCCGTGCAGGACGGCGACCGGCTGCTCCCGGTGATCGTGCGCGAACTCGACGCCGCCGGGATCCTGGTCCGTCGGGCCACAGGAGTACCGCCGACGCTCGATGACGTCTTCCTCGCCCTCACCGGCCGCACCCTCCGCGATGCCGGAGAAGGAGCGGATGCCACGGGCGAAGCATCCGCTCCCGGCGCCCCCGAGAACAGCCCCGCCTCCGAGAACCGCACGACAGGAGTCCTCTCATGACCGTCAACGACACCCTCGTGCGCCCGAACCTCGCGCGCGACACCCGGAACGTGCTGACGCGCGAACTCAAGCCCGTGCTCCGCGACCCGTTCACGCTGATCTTCAGCCTGCTGCAGCCGCTCATCTTCCTCGGGCTGTTCGCGCCCCTGCTGATCGGCGACTCCGGACAGCCGGCCGGTGAGACGCTGGCGTGGTTCGTGCCGGGCGTGCTGGTGATGATCGTGCTGTTCGGCACCGGGTCGACCGGGTCGAACCTGCAGTACGAGATGATGACCGGCTCGCACGAGCGCACTCTGGTCGCCCCGCTCGCCCGGTCCTCACTGCTGGTCGGACGCGCCCTCAAGGAGATCGCACCGATCGTCGTGCAGGCTCTGGTGATCGTGCTGATCGCCTGGCCGTTCGGATTCGCGGCCGACATCCCCGGTCTGCTCATCGGCCTGGCACTGCTGGCCGTGTTCGGGGTGGGTCTCGGCTCGCTGTCGTACTCGCTGGCTCTTGCGACGAAGGATCGGGAGTGGCTGTTCTGGGGTGTGCAGCAGTCGCTGATCTTCCCGCTGCTGATCCTCTCCGGCATGCTGCTGCCCCTGGACGCGGCGCCCGACTGGATGCGGGTCGTCGCCTCGGTCAACCCGGTCAACTGGGTCGTCCAGGCCGAGCGTGCCCTGTTCGCGGGAGACCTCGGCGATGTCACCGTGTTGTGGGGCTGGGTCTCGGCGCTCGCCGTCGCGGTCGTCGGACTGATCGTCGGAGTCCGCGCGATCCGTCGCAGCAACTGACCGCGCCCGATGGTGCGCCGCTGCGGGCATGCCGAAACCCAGACGCAGTGGCGCATCATCCGCGCGTCGTGGCGCGACACCCCGACGGTGGAACGAAGCGTCTGGGTTTCGGCAGCGCCGAGGAGCGCGCTCAACGGCGCAGGGAGTCGTCGAACGGGTTCGGCTCCAACGTGTAGTCGGTCGACGCGTCCGCCCAGGTTCCCCCGTCGGCGGGCAGTCGGCGTCCGCGCACCGCGGCCAGCGCTCGGGTCGCCGGCGCGCCCATGGCCAGCGCCACCGCACCCTGCACCGTGCGATCCTCTGCGCCGAGCACACTCGCCCGATGCCAGGCCTCGTGCAGTGATCCGCCGCGGGCCGACGGCACCCGCCGCGCCGGCAGTGCCCCGGAACGCCGCAGCGCCACGAGCTGCTCGACCCGTTCCCACCACGTCGACTCGCCATCGGGGTGGAAGTAGTTGTCGCGCAGCCAGTCGGGGTGCGGATGCCGGAAGCGCCCCGCCACGACCTCGCTGCGACCGCCGAGCAGCCCGCTTCCCACGAACACCGTGTTCAGCAGGTCCTTGCTCACCCCGAACGCGTCGAGGGCGATCACGGGCACACCGAGAGCGGTGGCCTCGATCGCGGCGGTGGAGCTCACCGTGACGAGGCCCGCGGCCGTCTCGAGCGCGGTGCTCATCGAGTCGTAGGAGAAGACGAGGTTCGGCGGCAGGCGCGACGGCAGCAGCCCCGCATACGGTTCGCGCTCGAGGTGGGTCTCCGACTCCCCCGGCCGCGAACGCAGCTTCACCACCACACGGCGACCCGGCTCGGCCTCGGCCGCCCGCACGAGCATGGCCGCGATCTCGGCCCGCTGGTCTTTCGCGAGCGGAACGAGGGCCTGCGCGGCGAAGACGACGTCGGTCGCCGGTGGCTTGACCGGGGCAGGCCGCGGAGGGCGCTCGGCGACCGCGACGCCACCGCCCCGCGCGGCGAGACCGGCTCGCCGACCCGCCACCGCATCGATGCCGACGCGCTCCGGACGCAGCATGCGCTGCCGCCGCCGGGCGAACGGGAGGGTGGCGAGCGCCACCGGCGTCTGCACCCCGATGCGGCGGCCGAGTTCTTCGAAGGCCCGCACCTCCCTGTGGGAATGCACGACCAGCAGATCGGTGTGGCGGCGATAATCCAGCGCCCCGCGCTGGGCGGGGATCGCCATGCCGGGCAGTCCCGAGACCGTGACCGGTCGATGCTCCAACGCGTCGATCACGCGTCCCATCAGCCGCACGAACGGTCCGCGCCCCGCGAGCAGGACCACGTCGGGGCGCTGTCCGGCCAGCCAGGCCTCCGTCTGCGCGAACCCGATGCGGGTGACGTCATCCGGTCTGAGCGTCGTGCCGGCGAGAGCCGTGCGCTGCTGCTCCGCGCTGGCCGTGAGCGGTGTGCGCACGAGCAGCAGGTGCGGGCGCACACCCGGCACGGAACCGAGAAGGGAGGCGGCCCACTTCACGAACGAGTCGGCATCCGCGATGGCGACGACGCGGATGCCGGTGGCCGCCGTCATGCCGGAACGCGGCGCAGCTTCGCCATCGGCGCACGCTCGCTGTCGAACACCCGCTTGACGCCGTCGCCGGTCGCACGCTCGATCACACGGATGTCGCGTACGAGGTGCTCGAGGCCCGTCGGCTCGAGCGAGGCCGCATGGTCGGATCCCCACATCGTGCGGTCCAGGGTGATGTGGCGCTCGACGGCGACGGCTCCGATGGCCACGGCGGCGAGAGAGATCTGCAGTCCGCGCTCATGACCCGAGTAGCCGACGGGCACTCCGGGATAGCGGTCGCGCAGCGTCGCGATCACCCGCAGGTTCGCCTCTTCCGGCTCCAGCGGGTAGGTCGACGTCGCGTGCATGAGGACCACCCGATCGGTGCCGAGCGTGTCGAGCGCCCGGTCGATCTGCTCGATGGTCGACATGCCGGTGGAGAGGATCACGGGCTTGCCGGTCTCTCGCAGCGCGATCAGCAGTTCGGTGTCGGTGAGGCTGGCCGAGGCGACCTTGTGGGCCACCACGTTCAACTCTTCGAGGAACGCGACGCTGGGAACGTCCCACGGCGAGGCGAACCAGTCCAGGCCGAGCATCGTGGCGTGGTCGCCGATCTCGACGTACTCGTCGCGCCCGAACTCGACACGACGGCGGTAGTCGAGGTAGCTCATCACACCCCAGGGCGTCTCGCGCGGAACGTCGCGCATGTGCTCCGGCGTCGAGATCTCCGGAGTGCGCTTCTGGAACTTCACGGCATCGGCACCGGCTCGGGCCGCGACGTCGATGAGCTTCTTCGCGATGTCGACGTCGCCGTTGTGGTTCAGGCCGATCTCTGCGATGACGTAGGCAGGACGCCCTCCGCCGATCACTCGTGAGCCGATGCTGACAGTCATGATTCCTCCGGTGTTCGAGCGTTGGTGCTACCCCTCCTTCCTGGATACGGGCCGAGGATGAACACCGGGCGACCGCCGGGTTACCGGCATCGGTCAGCTCGACAACACCCGCTCGATCAGCTCCCGCACCGCACCCTCTCCACCTCTGCGACGCAGCACGACACGGGCCTCTTCGATCACCAGCGGATGCGCGTTCGCGACCGCGACCGGCCACCCCACGATCCGCATCGCCGGCAGGTCGTTGACGTCGTTGCCGAGGTAGGCGATGTCGCCGAGAGGCACCTCGTTGTCGCGCGCCCAGTTGCGCAGCGCCGTCTCCTTGTCGTCGATGCCGTGCAGCACGGGGACCCTGAGCTTGTCGGCGCGAGCGCGGACCACCGGATTCACCTCGGTCGACAGGATCAGCAGCGGCACGCCGGCTCGGCGCAGCAGGGCGACGCCCATGCCGTCCTCCCGGCTGACCCGCACCCGTTCACCGCCGTCGGCGTCGATGATCGCGGTGTCGTCGGTGTGCACGCCGTCGAAGTCGGTGACGACCGCGCGGACCGCGATGGGCGTGGGGGCCTCGTGCAGGCGGGCGAGCGCACGGGCGACGCGGAGTTGATCCGCATCGTCGATCTCGATCGCCGTCCACTCCGGCACCGCCGCGATGCGGATCCTGCCGAAGAAGCGATGCTTGTTCTCGCGGAAGCCCGCGGCCCGGAACACATAGAACGCGCCGGTCTCGAGGTGGTGCGGCTCCCGGTCCTGTCGGCGCGGGCGGTGCGCGGCTTCGTGGTTGATCGCCACCGCCTCGCTCCCCTCCCCTTCCCGCCACAGGAACCCGTAGGTCTCGTGAGCCGAGAAGACGCTGTCGGCGCGGTCGGCACGGATCTCCTCCACGGCGTCAGCGAGCGCATCGCTCGGGATGAACGGCGAGGTCGCCTGCAGGAACGCCACGATGCCGACGGCGTCTCCGTTCGCCTCGAGGTCGTCCAATGCATGCAGGATCGCGCTCTCCGAGGTCGCGGTGTCACCGGAGAGCGCCGCGGGGCGACGGACCACCCGCGCGCCGGCCGACGTCGCCACCGCAGCGATCTCGTCATCGTCTGTCGAGACGACGACCAGATCGATGCCGGGTGCGGCGGCCGCGGCGCGGACCGCACGCTCGACCAGGGGCACACCGCCGACGCGCTGCAGGTTCTTGCGCGGCACCTGTTTCGATCCCCCGCGCGCCGGGATGATCGCCACCGTGAGGGGCTTCCGCTCGTCCATCGTCCACATCCTCGTCGTCGCCATCGTCATCGTCCGCGTAGCGCCCGCCACGCACGCCCTGCCCGCCTCCTGGCCCCGAGGGCGTGAAGGCGCCACTCCTCGATCCTGCCCACTCCCCCGGCAGGACGCAGCGCACGACGCAGGGCGTTCTCCGCCGGCGCACCGGGCAGCCGCAGCTCGGCGAGCCGTCGGGGCGTGAAGTACCGAGCACGCTCGTCGGCGTCGAGGCCACGCAGCAGTTCCTCGGCCCGACCCCGCAGGTGGCCGGCGATCTCCGGCTGCATCGCATAGCCGACCGCGTCGATGAGCAGCTGCAGTCGGGCAGGATCGGCATAGGGCGAGTCCTCACGCGTGAGGGCGTCGACCAGGGTGACCGGAATCCGGTTGCTGTTCTCGAAAGGCGTCAGGGCGGCCAGCACGGTGTCGTTTCCCGCCGAACCGATCGCCCGGCCGAAGAGCGCATGCACGGTCGGCAGCGCGGTGGAGAACCCGGCGACCACCGCCACTGCGTCCAGTCGCTCGGCGAGCAGCTCCGCCGGGAGAGGGCCGCGATACTCCTCGAAGTCGATGCCGCGACGGGCCGCTGCCCCTTCGACGGCGGCGGTCACCAGCGGCGGAGCGGCCGGATGTGGTTTGAACACGATGCACTGCGGTCCCCACTGCGCCGCGCGGTCGACCAGGCGCGTCTGCAGATCGATCTCGGCGGCCGCCGTCATCAGTCCGAGCGCCGACAGGTACTGTCCGAGCACGAGCACCGTCGGACCGGCCTCGTCCCGAGGCTCGGGCGAACCGGCATCCGTCTCGCCCAGGGCGGCGGCGAACACCCGCGGCGGCACCGGCACGACCTGTGCACCGGGTGACCCGACGAGCGGTCGGACCCCCGGTACGACATCGGCGTAGACGACCTGTTCGATGCGTGCGGCGACGGAGTAGGGGATCCGCACCCGCATCGGCGAGTACGTCATCAGACCATCGCCGATGATCGTGATGCGCGCCTGCGGGAACAACGCCATCAGTGTGCGGGCCGGCGCGACCTGCGGACTCTGCACGAACAGTTCGAGATCGTGAGGATTCAGATCCCACGCGCGTGCGAACAGCCGCTCCAGCATCGGCAGGTCGGAATCGGCCGGCTCCCACGAACTCGGATGCATGGGCCCGAGCAGGTCTTCCCACGGCTCGATACGGTCGAACCGCGCACGCAGAGATCCGAGCGCCGGGTCGTGCGCGATCCCGACCACCGTCTCGGGCACTCGTGACGAGGTGAAGGGAACCAGGAGGCGCTCGCCGACGGACGCGTCGAGGAGTCCGGAATCGATCCCGGCGACGGCCGTCGCCAGGCCATAGGCGCTGTGGAGCGCGAAGATCTGCGTCATGCCGCACGCCCTGCCTGTCGGAGGATGCGCGCGAGCACGCGGCGGCGCGGCCCGCCGAGGCGCCCCAGCACCGCAGTCACCTCATCAGTGGGGAGCCGGCGGAGCATGTCGCGGATCCCGGATCGCATCTCCGTGCGCAGCTGTGGGCTCATCCGCCGTGCGCGCACGAGGTGGTGGGAGCTGAGGGCGAGTGCGGTCCAGACGACCTTGGGCAGGAAGCGCTCCGCCTCCGCGTCCTGCTCGACCACTGAGACGACCTCATTCATGGCCCTGGCGAAGTCGAGTTGCCGCCGATCGTGCACCTGCGTCAGCGAGGTGGCGACGCCCCGGCGGTAGAGCAGGGCAGGCGCATCGACCACAGCGAACGATCGGGCCTGCAGGTGCAGTCGCCAGATCCAAGGACGGTCCTCCGCTGTGAACAGGCCCTCGGGGAACGCCGCGAGACCGCTGTCGATGATCCGGCGGTGGAAGAGCCCTGCCCAGGCGTAGGGATAGTCGACCATCGTCGACTCGTTCTCGGGCAGGATCGCCTCTCGCGGCGGTGTCACCCGCTCCCGCCACGGGTGCGGTGCGCGGACGAGCGCCCGCTGTCCGTCGGTCACCGTGACGTGGTCGGTGCGCACGAAGTCGCAGCCGAGCTCCCGCATACGCGACAGCAGTACCTCGAGCCGTCGCGGCTGCATCCAGTCGTCGCCGTCCAGGAAGCAGAAGGCGTCGCCCTCGACATGCGCGAGGCCTTGGTTGCGGGCCGTCGCGAGCCCGCGCGCCGTCGGATTCCGGAGCACCTCGGCGTGATCGAAGCACTGCGCGTACTTCTGCATGAGCTCGCCGGTGTCGTCGCGGGACCCGTCGTCGATGGCCACGAGCTTGACCGCTCCGGCATCGTCGAACTGGCGGGTGAGCGTTTCGAGCGTCGTCCCGATGTACTCGCCGGCGTCTTTCGCGGGCAGGATGACGGTGACGAAGGGTGTGCGCACAGGACTCCCGGAGACGGACGGTGTCCGGGAATGGTGCCAGGCGGTCGTTGCCGGATGGCGACGCGGAGGTGAACGATGGGTGTCCACGGAGACGAGCACTGAGGTGTGGTCCCGCACCCGAACGGAACCACACCTCCCAGTGCATCGCACTGCCGAACGTGACACGTTCGGGATGCAGGATCGCAGATACGACCCCGCGGGCCACGGGGTCGTCTGACCCCCATCAGACTCCCCCGAGACGTTCTTCGTCGTCGCATTCGTTCCCAGAGACGAAATCGACCTCCGGTAACATAATACATGCCAGCATGATGGAATCTACGCGCCGCGATGCCGCGCTCTTCGAGGTTCGGTTCGCACCCGCGCGACGCATCGACGACGATGGGAGCATGCTCTGGCCCTTCGGATCGACCTGGCGTCCCGTGCGACAGCGTCGTCGCGACACCGTCGATCTGCGATGGCTCAGCGCGAGGACGTGGACCAGGCGCTGGTACCCGCAGGGCGTCGACGTCGGCGAGTGGCGCGGGCGACGCACCCTGGCCGTGAGCTGGTTCCGTCAGGAGCTCTCCGGGGAGCACCTCGCCTCCCGCGTCACGCTCGTCGATCTGGAGCGCTCGCGCCACATCGACATCCTGCTCGCGGTCACCGATGACGAGGGCGAGCTGCAACCGGCGCGGATCCACGCCGGTGGGCTCGCCTGGTTCGGCGATCGCCTGTTCGCCGCGGCCACAGGACGCGGTGTCTGGGAATTCGACATGTCCGACATCCATCAGGTGCACGGCGCACTCGCTCAGCGACTGGCCGGGGCACGCGGTCGCAGTGGACGCACGACGGCGCTCATCGCGGTACGCACCCGCGCGCATCCGATCGCGCTGCGCTGCTCGTACCTCGGCCGCGTGTTCGACGACGCTGGCGCGTCGTTGCCGCGAGTGCTCATCGGTGAGCACCGCACGGATGACAGCGGCCGGATCGGCGAGTTCATCGTCCCCGCGAGCGCCGATGACGACTTCGCCGAGGTCGATCGCTTCACCCCGGGCATCCCGCGGATGCAGGGGGCCGTCCGCTGGGGCGATCGGCACTTCGTGTCGCAATCCGACCGTATGCACCCCGGTACGCTCTGGAGCGGCCGGCGCGAGGCGCTCGCTCCGACTCCGGTGCCGCTGCCGGTCGGATGCGAAGACCTCGCCCTCGACCTCGAGGCGGGACTGCTGTGGTCGCTCGGCGAGCACCCGTGGCGGCGCGTGGTGCGCGGCATCCCCTTCCCCCGACTCGGCATCCCCCGCAGCACCGACGACGGGACCGCCGACGGCACCCGCGACGGAGGCCGTACGCAGCGAACGTAGACTGGAGGGGTGAAGAAGCCCGCGCCTTTCCTCGTCTACACCGTGCTGCGGCTGCTGGCGTTCCTCGTCCCGCTCGCCATCCTCTGGGTGTTCTTCCCGATCTTCCGAGAGTTCTGGTGGCTCGCCGCGATCTTCGCCGCGCTGATCGGCATGAGCATCTCGATGCTGTTCCTGCGCACGCCCCTGACCGACGCCTCCGCCCGGTTGCAGGAACGCCGCGAGAGCCGCTCGTCCGCCGGACAGGCCGATGCGGACGCCGAGGACCAGGTCATCGACGAGTCGAACGACCCGATCGACGGCGACGCCAGGGCCTGAGCGCCCCGGCTGCGCTCAGCCGACGAACGCCCAGAAGAGGGCGCCCGCGTAGAGCAGCGACGTCAGCGACGTGAGCGCCAAAGCGGTCACGAGTTCCTTGGGCTGCCGGTAGGACCACACGATCGCGATCGCCGGGAGCCCTGCGAGCAGCGCCAGCAGCGAGATCCATGCGATCGGGAACGCCAACGCCAGGAAGGCCGCGATCCCGAACGGCGCGATCACGAAGAGGGTGAACAGCACCTGGGTGGCGCGGCGTCCGATCAGCACCGTCAGCGTGCGCTTTCCCACTTCGCGGTCCTGATCGATGTCCCGCAGGTTGTTCGCGAGGAGCACGGCGCAGGCGAAAAGGCCGGTCGCGATCGCACCGAGCCACGCCTGCTGCGGCAGCGCGAAGATCTGTACCCAGGTCGTGCCGAGGGTGGCGACGAGCCCGAAGAACACGAACACGAAGACCTCGCCGAGGCCGTAGTAGCCGTAGGGCCGCTTGCCGCCGGTGTAGAACCAGGCGGCCACGATGCAGGCGGCGCCCACCGCGAGCATCCACCACTGTCCGGTACGCACGACGATCGCCAGCCCGACGAGCGCGGCGAGCGCGAAGAACACCAGCCCGATGATGAGGACGGTGCGCGGCGCGACCCGCCCGGATGCGGTCAGGCGCGCGGGCCCGACCCGGTGGGCATCGGTGCCGCGCACGCCGTCGCTGTAGTCGTTCGTGAAGTTCACGCCGATCTGCAGCAGCACCGCGACGGCGAGACAGGCGAGCGCGATGACCCAGTGGAACTCGGGCCCGGTGCTGCGCGCGGCTCCCGTGCCGATCACGACCGGCGCGATCGCGAGAGGAAGGGTGCGAAGACGCGCGGCCCCGACCCAGTCGGAGGCCGTCACGGGGCCCGCTTCGATCGCCGGACGCTTCGCCGGGTTGCCGCTCGTGCGGACCGGGGTGCGCTTCGCGGTCGGGGTCTTCTTCTTGCGCTGGGAGGATGCTGCCACGCAGGGAATCCTACTGGCCGGGGCGATGCCCGACCTCAGCGTGAGGGCCCATCAGGAGTTCGGGTTGCTGTCCTTGCCGTCGAGCCACAGGGTGTCGGACGCGTCTGCGTGGGCACCGCCCGTGCCCACGTGCTTGTCGCTGATCTGCGGGCCCTTGGTGATCACGTGCACGAGCGCCATGGCGTGCCCCTGACCGAGTTGGTAGTCCTCTTTGAGCCACGCGACGATCGGCGTCGCCTTGGTGGTGCGGTCGAACCCCTTCTCGGTCGCGAGGGCGATGAACTGCCGCGGGGTGAGGCCGGTCTTGGTCTCGATGTTGTCGAGGTATGCCTGGAAGGACATCGGTGCTCCTGCGGTCAGTCCTCATCGAGGAACGTCTGGATGATGGTGGCGGAGGCGTGGATGCCGATGATGCGGAGCACCCCGTCCCCCACGTTGGTGAAGCGGTGGGCGATGAAGGCGGGCCCGGTGGCCGTGTCTCCCGCCCCGGCCACGAAAGTCTCCTCGCCCACCGTGATCGAGGCAATGCCCTCGATCACGACCCAGGTCTCAGGATAGGGATGCCAGTGCAGCCCCGGCCCTTCCCCCGGCTGGTTCTCGACGAAGAAGTACGACACTTCGGCTCCGTGCTCGGCTCCCACGAACCTGCGGCTGCCGCCCGTACCGATGCGGATGTCCGCCCCGGAGACGACCCCGTTCGATGGTGATGTGCTGTTCATGGCACCAGTCTCGACAGACTCGCGAAGAGTCCCTAGAGTTTCGACGTGGATCGAAACTCCGGCCCGATCGAGGGCGTCGAGCACCCCGATCACCGCGTCGAGTTCCACCTGAGCCCGGGTGACGTCGAGGCGGTGCGGTTCGGCATCTCGCCCGGACACGAGCTCGCGCACGCGGTACGGGTACTACGGCGACCGACCGCCCACCCCCTGCAATGGGGGTGGCTGCGTTCCGTGCGCGACCGCCTCCCCCGCGACGACGTCGCGCTGCTCGCCACTGTGATCGGCGACGACGGCTACCTGCCCGACTTCCTGACGACCACGCCCCGCTGGGACCTCACGCCCGAGATCGAGCTCGACGAACTGCGTGCCGCATCCCTCGGCCCGATGCGCGTCGACTTCGGGAAGATGGTGGCGCGGTCGAGCGGAACCCGGCGAGAGGCTCTCCGCGAGATGCGGGATCACCCCGCCCGCGCCCGCAGCCTGATCGCCGACGCGTGGGGCGCCGTGTGGGACGCCGCACTCGCCCCGGTGTGGCCGCAGCTCGACCGGCTGCTGCGCGCCGACATCGCCGTCCGCACACGCACGATGGCGAGCGCGGGCATCGCCGGCATGGCCGGCGATCTGCACCGACAGGTGACCTGGGGGTCCGGTGCCGTCCGCGTCTCGCTGCGCCGCCACAGCGAACAGGTCGACTGCCGGGGAAGCGGCATGGTCCTGGTCCCGTCCGTCATGTCGTCATGGGGATGCATGGTGCTCACCGAGCCGCCGGCACAGCCCACCCTGTTCTATCCCGCCCGGGGAGTCACGGCCGGATGGGCCCGCGACGCCACCGAGATCGCCGACGCCCTCGGCGCCCTGTTGGGGCCGGCCCGAGCGGCCATCCTGCTCGGCGCCGGCACGGCCCGCACGACCTCGCAGGTGGCACGCGATGCCGACATCGCGATATCGACGGCATCGCACCACCTCTCGGTGCTGCGGGGCGGCGGTCTCATCGCCAGCGAACGCGACGGCGCCAGGATGCTGCATCTGCGCACACCGCTGGGCGAGGCGATGGTCGGCGCGATGCTCTGACGCCCGCTCGTCCGACTACTCGGTGGAGCCCACCGGGATGATCGGCCGGTGCTCGTAGTACGTCTGCAGGACCACGGTCGTGCGGGTGCTGACGTTCGCCGCGAGCCGCACGTCGCGCACCAGTTCTTCGAGCGCACGCGGTGACGGAACCCGCACGAAGAGCATGTAACTGGCATCGCCGGCGATGGAGTGACATGCCTCGATCGCGTCCAGGTGCTCCAGCAGCTCGGGCGCGTTGTCGGGCTGCGCCGGGTCGAGCGGGGTGATCTCGATGAACGCCGAGAGCGGCGTGCCCACCTGCTCGGGGTCGAGGATCGCCTGGTATCCGGAGATGACTCCCCGCGTCTCCAACCGACGCAGGCGCGACTGCACCGCCGAGACCGACAGCCCCACCGCATCCGAGAGCTGGGAGAGCGTGGCACGGCCGTCACGGGAGATCGCGGTCAGGATCGCGCGGTCGACAGAGTCATCCATGGCTGTAAGATTATCGTCAGGATTCCGTTTGTGCAGGAATCTTTCCGTCAAAAACTCCGATCGGAGGTCCCGATGTCCCTTCTTTCCGCCAACAGTTCCGCTGTTCAGGCCATCGTCGGCGAACCCGAGGTCGTCGAGGACGCATCGATCGCGGAGCAGTCGACCGCTTGGGCACAGCTCAAGGACGCGGCGATCGCGATCCGCGAGATGCAGATCAAGGACGGCTCGATCCCGGACGCCGCTCATCATGCCGCCGCCCGCGAGCTGGTCGGCGCCATCACCGCCGCGATCCGCGCGCTCGCCCCGGCCTTCCCGCACGACGCCGAGTATCTCGCCGCCTCCGTGGTCGACTTCGACCGCTGGTCCGCCTCGGACTTCGGCGTGCCGGACTTCCTCGACTCGCTCATGGCCTTCCAGCCGCAGCAGCACCGCGTCGACGGCATCCGTCACCTCGTCGTGTTCCCGATGTACACGCAGAACGGATCCAGCGACCGCCTGGTCGAAGCGCTGATCGTCGAGACGATCTGGCCGGAGTTCATCGCGGCGCTCGAAGCGGGCGACTACGGCAACAAGCTGTTCGTCTCGCTGCGTCTGGTCGACTTCACGCCCGGATACGACACCAATTCGGCCGTGCTGTTCCCCGAGACCGTCGCGATGCGCGAGATCCCGTCCTTCACATGGGGCGCGATCTTCCAGGACCGCGAGGCGGCCCGCTACCGTCGCGTCACCCGTGCCGCTGCCGAGATCACCAACCTCGACCTGCCGGAGCGCGCGGCCGCGATGCTGGACGATCAGCAGGTGGCAGAGAAGACGTTCGTGATGTGGGACATCATCCACGACCGCACCCACATGCGCGGAGACCTGCCGTTCGACCCGTTCATGATCAAGCAGCGGATGCCGTTCTTCCTCTATTCGCTCGAGGAGATGCGCTGCGACATGACGGCGTTCCGCGAGTCCGTGAAGATCGAGCGCGCCCTCGCGGCACGCATCGACGCCGGCGAGGAGCTCACCGCGACCGAGCAGGAGATGCACGACTACGCGCACCTCGTGCAGTACGCGGTGATCTTCGACCGCATCTTCCGCTTCTCGATCACGGGCACCCGCACCCGCAACTACGACGCGGTCGGCGGGCAGCTGCTGTTCGCATGGCTGCACCAGCGCGGCGTGCTGCACTGGACCGACACCGCTCTGGCGTTCGACTGGGACAACGTGCCCGATGCCGTGGTGGCTCTGGGCGATGCGATCGACGACCTGTACTGGCACTCGATCGACCGCCCGAAGGTTTCGCACTGGCTCGCCGCATACGAACTGGTGCGCGGCACGCTCACCCCGCACCCGGCATCGCAGTGGGCTCGCGGGCTCACGGACGAGATCCTCGCCGGTGCGCCGAAGGGCTACACGGACGCCGTGATGGACGACGAGTTCCCGCTGTCGATGTTCTTCGAGACCCTCGACAAGAAGATGAAGCCGGTCATCGAGTCGACTGTCGGCATCCGCGGTACCGACGACTGAGGACGAAGACCACGCGCGCACCGCGCGCGTTCCGAGTGTGACGCTGGGGCGCACCGCGCTGCGGCCGGAACCTGTTCTGCGGATCTCTCCGCGGGTTCCGGCCGCAGAAGCCCCGACGACGCGGAAGAGTGGACACATGGCTGAACGCACCGATTCGAACGCCGCCGGACGCACCGTCGTCCTCGCCGGAGCGACCAGCGCCGCCGGCCTCGCCGCCACACGCGCACTGGTCGCCGCGCATGCCCGTGTCATCGCCACCGGCCGCTCCGCGGAGCGCCTGCGGGAACTCGCAGATGCCGGGGCTCAGGTCGAGGTCGCCGATGCGACCTCCCTCGACGCGATGACCGCCGTGGCCTCGCGGATCGGCCCCGTGGATGCGGTGGTCCCGCTGGTCGGCGGCTGGCGCGGTGGTGGAGGGCTGGCCGGGCAATCCGACGCTGACTTCGCCGCCCTGCTGCCGGCACTCGAAGCGGTGCGCGCCACGAGCCGGGCGTTCGACACTGCCCTGCGCGCCTCCGCGGCCGGACGCTTCGCGGTCGTCTCCTCGACCGCCGTCGCACGTCCCCTCGCCGGCGGGGCGAACTACGCCGCCGTCAAGGCCGCGAGCGAAGCCTGGGCCCGAGCGGTCGCTCAGGGGTATGCCAAGGCGTCGCGCGAGGCCGGGGAGCCACTGCGGGCCGCATCCGTCGTGTTCCGCGCCCAGGCGCTCGACGCCGAGGTGCTCGCTGCACGGATCGTCGCGCTGTGGGATGCGGACGCCGCCGAGCTCAATGACCGGGTGTTCGACGTGGCCTGATTCCGCCCGGGATCACCGACGCGGTCCCCCGGATTCGGGGGGCATCCCCGGCACGACGGGCGGCGCGTCCGCACGCCGGGTCACGACGGGCTCGGTCTCGTCATCGTCCGGTGTCCGGTCCGAGATCTCCTCCTCCGCCCCCGCGACCTCCTGCTCCGGAGCCTCTGCGTACAGCTCTGTGAGCTTGCGGTACGAGCGGGTGAAGAAGGCCAGTGTGGCGGCGACGACCATGATCAGTCCGGCGAAAAGGCAGATGAGCGCGATGCCTCGAGCCTCTCCCTCGCCGAGCAGCCACCCCCACTGCCGCTGCCCCTGTGCGGTGTCCATGTACGGGATGATCAGGAACTCGGCGATCGGTGCGATCAGGAATGCGGTGATCGGGGCCGCTGCCGCCTCCATCGCGGCGGCCACTCCGAACACACGCCCCTGCCGCTCGAACGGCACGACCTTCTGGATCACGGTCTGCTCGGCCGCCTCCACCGGAGGCACCAGCGCCATGTACACCCACATGCCGACCACATACAGCGGCCACCACTCCCGCAGCATGAACACGGAGCCCAGCAGCCCCATCGCGATGACCACGAGCAGCATCGTGCGCATCGGCTTCGGACCGAGACCGAACTTGGCCACGAGTCCCCCGCCGACCAGGAATCCGGTCGACGCGAACGCCAGGGCGAATCCCCAGGTCTGGGCGTCGAAGAGCGTCAGCCCGTAAGGATCCATGAGCGCCATGTAGACGCCGCCGATGAGGTTGTTGAACGTGGAGAAGATGATCAGTGCGAAGAGGCCGGGAGCCAGCCGGATGGCCCGCACGCTTCCCCGGAAGTCGAGCGCGCTCGACGCGTTCGGGTCGGGCTCCGGATCGCCCTCGGGGATGCGTACGAACAGCAGATGCACGAAGGTGAGCGCCATGGCGGCGATGGCGATCGCGAGCGTCCACCCCATGCCGAGGAAGCCGATCGAGAGTCCCGAGAACACGCTCGTGACGAGGAAGGCGATGCCCTGCACCGTGCCGACCAGGCCGTTGGCGTTCGCACGTCTCTCTTCGGGGATGAGCAGGGTGACCGTCGTGGACAGCGCGATGTTGCGCAGCTGCTCGATGACTCCGCCGAACAGGATAATGCCAGAGAACAGCCAGAACCACGGTCCGCCCAGGTCGAGCAGGGCCGCCTCGGGCTGCCAGAGGTAGAGCACCCCGGCCACCAGGAAAGCGACAGCCGAGATGACGCTCGAGATCACCATGACGGTGTGCTTGCGGTTTCGGTCGACGATCGTGCCGAACGCCATCGCGAAGAACGCGACGAACAGCATGTAGGCACCGCCGATGATGCCCGTGGCCAGCACCGACTGCGTCTCGATGTAGACCCAGAACGTGAGCGCGAACCACAGGAAGCTCGTCGTCACGTTCGCGATGAGCGTGTTGACGAGGACGTTGGCGAAGGCCCTCTTCGCTGCGGTGCGCTGCATGCCTAAGAGGGTAGGACCGGCCTCCGACATCCGGAAGCCCCTCTCCGGACAGAACATCGTCGTCGCACCGCGAGCACCGGCCGGACAATTAGGCTGGGGAGGTGAGCATCCAGCATGACCCCGCGATCCGGGGCTTCGCCAGTGACAACTACTCCGGTATCCACCCCGAGATCCTCGCGGCGATCGTCGCGGCGAACGGCGGCCACCAGAGCGCCTACGGCGAGGACGCGTACACCGCGCGCCTGCAGGAGGTCTTCCAGGAGCACTTCGGCGAGGGCGTGGAGGCGTTCCCGGTGTTCAACGGCACCGGCGCGAACGTGACCGGCCTGCAGTCGATGCTGCCGCGTTGGGGCGCGGTGATCGCCGCCTCCACCGCGCACATCAACGTCGACGAGGCTGCGGCACCTGAGAAGATCGGCGGCTTCAAGCTGCTCACGGTCGCCACCGACGACGGCAAGCTCACCCCCGAGCTGATCGACCGCGAGGCCTGGGGCTGGGGCGACGAGCACCGCGCGCAGCCGCTGGTCGTCTCGATCACCCAGACCACCGAGCTCGGCACGCTGTACACGGCCGACGAGATCCGCACGATCGCCGACCACGTGCATGAGCGCGGCATGAAGCTGCACCTCGACGGCGCACGCCTCTCGAACGCCGCTGCCGCCCTCGACCTGCCGCTGCGCGCGTTCACCCGTGACGCGGGCGTCGACGTGCTCACCTTCGGCGGGACGAAGAACGGTGCCATGCTCGGCGAGGCGATCGTCGTGCTGAACCCCGAGGCCTCCCACGGACTGAAGTACTCGCGCAAGTTCAACATGCAGCTGTCGTCGAAGATGCGGTTCGTGTCGGCGCAGCTGATCGCCCTGCTCGAGAGCGACCTCTGGTTGCGCAACGCCCAGCACGCCAACGCCATGGCGGCCCGTCTGCGTTCCGAGATCGAGGCCGGCATCGCCGACGGCTCCATCCGGGGCGTCGGATTCACCCAGCCGACCCAGTCCAACGGCGTGTTCGCCACGCTCCCCGACGGAGTCGCCGACCAGCTCCGCGACTCGTTCCGCTTCTACGACTGGGACGCGGCGCGCAAGGAGGTGCGGTGGATGTGCGGCTTCGACACCGAGCAAGCCGACGTCGACGCCTTCGTCGCCGAACTCGCCCGGCTCACCACGGCCTGACCCTCCGCGAGCGTCAGCGCAGAAGACGTCAGCGCAGCAGACCGAGGCTCGCGAGAGCCTGTCGGATGAGCGTGCCCCGGCCGTTCTCCATCTCGGCGGCGACCGCGTCGGAGCCGGCGGCCTCCGGCGAGAACCAGGTGACCTCGAGAGCGTCCTGACGCGGCTCGCACGTTCCCGTCACCGGCACCACGAACGCCAGCGACACGGCGTGCTGCCGATCGTCGTGGAACGCACTCACCCCGGGGATCGGGAAGTACTCGGCCACCGTGAACGGCAGCGGCTGCGGCGGCAGCAGAGGGAAGGCCATCGGGCCCAGGTCGTTCTCGACGTGGCGGAAGAGGGCGTCGCGGATCGTCTCACCGAAGCGGACGCGACCGGACACGATCGTGCGGGTCATCTCGCCCATCGGAGTGGAGCGCAGCAGGATGCCGATCTCGATCACCTGGCCGGAGCCGTCGGTGCGCACCGGGATCGCCTCGACGTAGAGCATCGGCAGACGGCGCCGAGCCTCTTCGAGCTCGAACTCGCTCAGCCAGCCGGGATTCGCGTCGGGCGCGGGCCGGTTCGAATCCGGGAAGTCACCGAGACCGTCGTCATCGGGCTCCGGATCGGGATCAGGTGTGCGGACGGCCATGTGTCCTTTCTACCAGCCGCTTCTGCGAACCGACACCGCGCACACGTCTGTCGCCCCTGGCAGGATGACGGTGTGAGCGAGAACCTGACGATCGACGACACCGCGACCCGATGGTCGTCCCCCGACCGCGCGGGGCTGCCACTGCTGGTCCTGCTGCACGGCTACGGTGCCGACGAGCACGACCTGTTCGGACTCGTCCCCTCCCTCCCCGAGGGCATCGCCGTGGCATCCGTGGCCGCGCCCCTCGCACCGCCGTGGCCGATGCCGGGGCGTTCCTGGTACCCGATCGAGGGACTCGACGGGCGCAGCTCCGAGGCCGTGACCGCCGCCGCGGAGGCCTTCCTGCGCTGGCTCGACACCGCGGCGGCCGATGCCCCCTCGGTCGCCCTGCTCGGCTTCTCTCAGGGCGCGGCGGTGTCGCTGCAGGCTCTGCGCCTGGCACCGGAGCGCTTCGGAGCCGTCGCGGTCCTCAGCGGCTACGCGGCACCGGGCGAGCTGCCGAACGACGAGTCGCTGGCAGAACTGCGCCCGCACGTGTTCTGGGGCCGGGGCACGCACGACGACGTCATCCCTCCCACGCTGATCGATCACACCGCGCAGTGGCTGCCTGCGCACTCCGAACTGTCCGGACGGGTGTACACCGGCCTCACGCACAGCATCTCCGAGGAGGAGCTGACCGACGTGCACCGGTTCCTCACGAAGTGGCTGGAGGGGATCACCACCGGCTGATCAGAGCTCGGGCTTCTCGTCGGGCTTCTCCGCGGAAGCGCCGGGATCGCCGTCAGGGCCGTCGTCGGTGTCGTCGCCGTCAGGGGCGCCGTCAGGGGCGTCGTCAGGGTCGCCCTCAGGCTGGCTTCCCGGGCGGGAACCCCCGCCCGACGTGATGGCGACGGAGAGCGCGACACCGATCGCCACTCCGATCCCGATACCGAGCGCCCAGTTCTGCAGGGCGGCGCCCATCGACGCTCCGATCGCCACCCCGAGCGCGAGCCCGACGCCCAGCCCCATGCGCGAACGCGACTCTTGCGGACTCGGATCCTGATCTGCCATGACTCCACGGTACGGACCCGTCGGCTCGACGGCATCCCCCACGCGACGGAGATCCGACACGCCCGGGGGTTGCGCGATCCTGACAACCCCGGGTATCGTCGGGGAGTCCTGTCCGCCGTGTCTGGAAGTCCTTTGATCTGATCCGTCGCCTCCGCGCTCTTCTTTCCGCGCGCTGACCCGACGATCGCCGACTCCACGGCAGACCCTCTCCTCTCGCATCCTGTGACGCGTGTCACGGCCCGGCAGGGGCTCGGTGTCAGTGCACCCTCGCACTCGACAGGAGACACTCATGTCAACTCCCACCACTCTTCACGCGTCGGTCATCCTCGACCGGCTCACCTTCACCTGGCCCGACGGCTCGGTCGCGCTCGACGGCGTCTCTGGCGCATTCGGCTCGGGACGCACCGGCCTGGTCGGTCGCAACGGCGCGGGCAAGTCGACGTTGCTGCGGCTGATGGCCGGCGAGCTCGAACCGACCTCGGGCATGGTCACGGCATCCGGCGAGGTCGCGTACCTTCCGCAGCAGCTGACTCTCGATGTCGACCGCCGCGTCGCCGAGCTTCTCGGAGTGTCGGAGGCGCTCGATGCCGTGCGGGCGATCAGCGCCGGCGACGTGGATCCCGCCCACTTCGACGCCGTCGGCGACGACTGGGACATCGAGGCGCGCGCCGAGGCGTCCCTGGCGGAGGCCGGACTCGCCTCGGACTTCCTCGACCGCAGGGTCGGCGAGCTGTCGGGCGGGGAGGCCGTGCTCGTCGCGATCGCCGGCATCCGTCTGCGCCGCGCACCGATCACGCTCCTCGACGAGCCGACCAACAACCTCGACCGTGACGCCAGGGCGAAGCTCGCGGCGATGGTGCGCGCCTGGAAAGGCACGCTCATCGTCGTCAGCCACGACCTGTCGCTGCTCGAGCTGATGGACGATACCGCCGAGCTCTACGCCCAGACCTTGAGCGTGTTCGGCGGTCCGTATTCGGAATGGCGTGCGTGGCTGGACGCCGAGCAGGATGCCGCGAAGCAGGCCGAGGTCACCGCCGCCCAGGTGCTCCGCAAGGAGAAACGGCAGCGGATCGAAGCCGAGGTGAAGCTCGCCCACCGCGCGCGCACCGCGAAGAAGGCGGAGATCGAGAAGCGGGTCCCGAAGATCGTCGCGCACGGCCGGAAGATGGCCGCCGAGGTATCGGCCGGCAGGCTCCGCACCGAGGTCGGAGCGAAGGAGGATGCCGCGCGCTCGGTTCTCGACGAGGCCGGGCGACGGGTACGCTCCGATTCGTCGATGAAGATCGAGCTGCCCGACCCGCAGGTGTCGCGCAGCCGCCGCATCGCGACGGTCGGCGATCACGAACGCGCGTGGGTGATCCAGGGGCCGGAGCGGGTCGCGCTGATCGGACGTAACGGCGCGGGGAAGACCACGCTGCTGGAGCGGTTGGTCGCCACCGGCGTTCACAGCTCAGGAGCAATGACTCCCGTCGGGCCGCAGGGGCGGGAAGGAAGCGGATCCGAGACGGAGGTCCTGAGTTCCGTACGGCCAGCCCTGCATGCCGAGGCCCATACCGACCTGATCGGCTACCTGCCGCAGCGGGTCGACGGCCTCGACGAGGAGCGGTCGGTGTTCGAGAACATCGCCGCCGCAGCGCCGCACGTGCCGGAGAAGGAACTGCGCAACCGCCTCGCGCGGTTCCTCATCCGCGGGGCCACCGCGGAGCGACCGGTCGCCGCCCTCTCCGGTGGCGAGCGCTTCCGCGTCGCGCTGGCGAAGCTGCTGCTCGCCGACCCGGCACCCCACCTCGTGGTGCTGGACGAGCCGACGAACAACCTCGACCTCGACACGGTCGACCAACTCGTCGACGCCCTCCGCGCCTACCGCGGGGCCGTGCTCATCGTGAGTCACGACGATGCGTTCCTGCGGCGGCTCGACCTCGATCTGACACTCCAGATCGACGCCGACGGCGCGCTCCAGGAGGTCTCGCTGGAGCAGTGACGTGCGGGAGGACGACAACGCGCGGAAGACGACGACGCGCGCCGGGACTCCGTTTCCTCGGCGCGCGCCGTCGTCGCACCGGAACCGTCAGACGAGGCCGACCTCGTAGGCGAGGATGACGGCTTGCACGCGGTCGCGCAGATCGAGCTTGAGCAGGATGCGGCCGACGTGGGTCTTCACCGTCGACTCCGACACGAACAGGCTCTCGCCGATCTCGGTGTTGTTGTATCCCTTGGCGATCGCGAGGAAGACATCCCGCTCGCGTTCGGTCAACACGTCCAGCCGTGAATCGACCGCCTCGGCCTGTCGGGGAAGACGGGTGGCGAACAGGTCGAGCATCGACCGTGTGACGCGCGGCGAGACGAGGGCGTCACCGGCGGCGATCGCGCGGATCGCGGCGGTCAGCTGCGCGGGCGGGGTGTTCTTCAGCAGGAACCCGCTCGCTCCTGCGCGGAGGCTGCCGAACGCGTACTCGTCGAGGTCGAAGGTCGTGAGCACCAGCACCCGGCTCGACGGCGTGCTCCGCACGATGCGCCTGGTCGCCTCGATCCCGTCCATCTCCGGCATCCGGATGTCCATCAGGATCACATCGGGTCGCAGATCGGCCGCGAGGTGCACGGCCTCCGCTCCTGAGACGGCCTCCCCGACCACCTGCATGTCATCTTCGGCATCGAGCACCATCCGCATGCCGCGACGGATCAACTCGTGGTCGTCCACGATGAGCAGCCGGATCTTCTCCTCGGTCATCCCTGTTCCTCCTGTTCGGGAAGTTCCACCCGCACGCGCCATCCGCCCTCGGGGAGCGGACCGGCGTCGACCGTCCCGCCGGCCAGCCGCGCGCGTTCCCGCACGCCCACGAGGCCGCGGCCCGATCCGACCGAGACCGCCGGCGGGCCCTGCCGGCCGTCATCGGTGACCTCGATCACGAGGACCTCTCCACGGAAATCGAGACTCACGAGCACCTCACGCGGGTCCTTGGCATAGCGCAGCGCATTCGTGAGCGCCTCCTGCACGATGCGGTGGATCGTGTTCTGCAGCGCCGGTGCCCCGGGCGCCGCCCCTTGCATGTGCACCGTCACCGGCAGACCCGCGGAGCGGAAGGTCTCGACCAGGGCCGTGAGTTCCGCCAGTCCGGGGTTGGGGCGCAGCGGGCTCTGCTCCTCGCCGTCGTCCGCGTCGTCGCCGAGCGCGCCCAGCAGCTGGCGCATCTCGACGAGCGATTGCCGTCCGACCTCGCCGATCTCCTGGATGGCGCTGCGCGAACGCTGCGGATCCTTCTCCGCGAGCGCGCCGGCGCCGTCGGCGAGCGACACCATGACCGACACGCTGTGCGCGACGACGTCGTGGATCTCGCGGGTGATCCTCGCGCGCTCGGCCAGCGTCGCGATCCGCGCCTGCTGGTCGCGTTCGCGTGCGAGCTGGTTGGCGCGGTCGAGGATCGCCCCGATGTAGCGCCGCCGGTCACCCACCGTGACTCCGAGGAGCGCGGCGATCAGCATCACGACGAGGAACAGCAGGCTGCCCGGCACATACGTGAAGCCGCCATCGGGGGCACCGCGGCGCAGCCAGTCGAGAGCGGGGAGCACCACGACCCCGGCCAGCACCGTCACCCCGAAGGCGACCCATCCGCTGCGATTCGAGCGGTAAACGAAGAGCGCGTAGAGGGCGAAGCCGACGCCGATCGGCTCGGCAGGCGTGTCGGCGATGAGCGCCACGACCGCGACGACCGCGAAGACCCCGAACGTGAGCCACGGTCGATACCTGCGGAAGAGGAGTCCGATCGCCGCGAGCACGCCCAGCACTATCGGGACGACGATCGGAGCGAGCGGGGACCAGTCGCCCGAGGAGAGGGGAGCGACGACCGCCCAGAACACACTCACGATGAGGTACGCGAAGGCGAGCAGACCGTCGAAGAGCCAGGGGTGGTTTCCCCAGAACCGCCGGACGATCCCCGGCGGCCGCGGCAGGTCCACCGACCGGGCCCCGCTCTCGCCGACGGATGCTGACTCTCGCATATGACGACTCTACGCACCGCACGTCGGGTTCCTCAGCGGGAGACGGCGACGAGCGCACCCGTCGCAGTGCGACGCGCGGTGCTCTGATGCGAATCGAGGGTCGGCGCCACCGGTTTCCACGTCTCGCGCCGCACCCGTCGACGCCGCTGCGCGACCGCCGTGTCCATTCCGAGGATCGCGAGCCACCCCATGCCGATGGTGGTCGCGACGAGCTCGAAGATGCTGCCGATGTCCGTGCGGAACTGCAGCAGGGAGAGGATGCCTCCCGCCGCGGCGATCACGGCCGTCGAGACGCCTGCGCCGAGCGACAGCACCCGGAGCGTGCGCCGACCTTCGACGAAGGAGACCTGCAGCATCGCGAACGCGGCCAGGGCGAAGGCGAGCACGGCGACCGTGGTGTGCACCAGATCCTGCCAGGTGAACGCGGGCCCGACCGGCAGCGGGCACCCGGTCGTGCACGTGACCTGCGAGGCCACCAGGAACAGCGATGATGCCATCGCCACCGAGAACGACGGCGACCAGATGCTCAACCACGGCACCGTCGAACGCAGCCCGCGCGAGGCCCAGGCCACAGCGAAGCCACCGGTGACGAGGAGCAGCAGTGCGAGCTCGAACCATCCCGCGGTCGGCTCGCCGTCGGCTCCGAGTCCGCTCACATACAGGACGCGGTCGATGCTCAGACGGGCGACCCAGATGATGGTCAGCGCGACGGCGACGAGCAGGCTTCCGACGATCGAGGCGACGATGCGGAGAGTGGTTCCGGCAGGGCGAGAGGCGGTGTTTTCGGTGGGCATAGGGAGACGGTATGAGCGGAGGCCACCCCGTCGCGTCGGCCCGAAGTGCCCACTGTCGAGGGGCGTCGTACCGAGGTACGACGCCCCGTCGTCGCCGCGATGCGGGGGAACGACCTCTGCCGAAAGCCGTCCCTTCGCGGTCGCGGGAGGTGTGCGCATGCGAACCTCCCACCTTCCGCCGACATCGTTCACGACCCCGATGTCCCCGGCCTCGACGAAGATGGAGGGATGAGCGACGTGCTCGACCGATTCACCCCCGCGACGCAGGACTGGTTCCGGGGTGCTTTTCCCGCGCCCACGCCGGCGCAGGCAGGCGCCTGGAATGCGATCTCCGCGGGCAAGCATGCGCTCGTGGTGGCACCGACCGGGTCGGGCAAGACACTGTCGGCGTTCCTGTGGGCGATCGACAGCGTCTTCCGGGAGCGCATGGCGGAGACCGCCCCTCCGGCGAAGGGCGAGCCACGCACGCGCATCCTCTACATCTCTCCGTTGAAAGCGCTCGGCGTCGACGTCGAGCGCAACCTCCGCTCGCCCCTGATCGGCATCGGACAGTCGGCCAGACGGCTCGGAGCCCCGGCGCCGGCGGTGACGGTCGGCGTGCGCTCGGGCGACACGACCTCGAGCGACCGACGCAAGCTCGTGTCCGACCCGCCCGACATCCTCATCACGACCCCCGAGTCTCTGTACCTCATGCTGACGAGCCGCGCAGGTGAGACGCTGCGCGGCGTGCACACCGTGATCATCGACGAGGTGCACGCGGTCGCCGCCACCAAGCGCGGCGCGCACCTCGCCGTGAGCCTGGAGCGCCTCGACGCGCTGCGCCGCGCGAACGGCATCGAGACTCCCGCGCAGCGCATCGGACTCTCGGCCACCGTCCGCCCGATCGACGAGGTCGCCCGGTTCCTCGGCGGCTCGGCTCCGGTCGAGATCGTCGCGCCCCCCGCATCCAAGACCTTCGAGCTCGGCGTGGTCGTGCCGATGGATGACATGACCAACCCGCCGCCCCCTCCCGGTGTGCCGGGGGATGCCGCCGATGCCGAGTACTCCGAGGTCACCGGCTCGGTCTGGCCGCACGTCGAGGAGGCGATCGTCGACCGCATCCTGCAGAACAACTCGACGATCGTGTTCGCCAACTCCCGTCGGCTCGCCGAGCGCCTCACCGGGCGTCTGAACGAGATCTACTCCGAGCGGATCGGCGTCGAACTTCCGGCGGCGACCGTACCCGCCGCCATGATGGCGCAGGCCGGAGCGACCGCAGGTGCCGATCCCGTGCTCGCGAAGGCGCACCACGGTTCGGTCTCGAAGGAGCAGCGCGCGCAGGTCGAGGAAGAGCTCAAGTCCGGCGTGCTGCGCTGCGTCGTCGCGACGAGCAGCCTCGAGCTCGGCATCGACATGGGAGCGGTCGACCTCGTGATCCAGGTCGAGGCACCACCCTCGGCGGCCTCCGGTCTGCAGCGGGTGGGCCGCGCCGGTCACCAGGTGGGCGAGATCAGTCGCGCCGCGCTCTTCCCGAAGCACCGCGGCGACGTGCTGCACACCGCGATCGTGACCGAGCGGATGCTCGCGGGCAAGATCGAGGCGATCCAGGTGCCGCGCAACCCGCTCGACATCCTCGCGCAGCAGACCGTCGCCGCGAGCGCCCTCGGAGCCATCGGGGTCGAGGAGTGGTTCGAGACGGTTCGCCGGTCGGCGCCCTTCCAGGCTCTTCCGCGTTCGGCCTACGAGGCGACGCTCGATCTGCTGGCCGGTCGATTCCCGTCCGACGAGTTCGCCGAGCTGCGCCCCCGACTGGTGTGGGATCGCGATGCCGGCACGCTGACCGGGCGACCGGGAGCACAACGGATCGCGGTGACCAGTGGCGGCACGATCCCGGACCGCGGCCTGTTCGGCGTCTTCGTGGCCGGCGAATCGACGGGCGCGCGGGTCGGCGAGCTCGACGAGGAGATGGTCTACGAGTCGCGGGTGGGCGACGTGTTCACGCTCGGTACGACGAGCTGGCGGATCGCGGAGATCACCCACGACCGCGTCAACGTGATCCCGGCCTACGGGCAGCCGGGCAAGGTGCCGTTCTGGCACGGCGACGGGATCGGCCGCCCGTTCGAGCTCGGCGAGGCTCTGGGCGCGTTCTCCCGCGAGGTGTCGGCGGCCACGCCCGAGAAGGCGGCGCAGAGACTGATCGACGCCGGACTCGACGAGCAGGCGCGAGCGAACCTGATGGCGCACCTGACCGAGCAGCGCGAAGCGACGGGCACGCTCCCGACCGACCGCACGCTCACCGTCGAACGCGGTCGCGACGAGGTCGGCGACTGGCGTGTCATCCTGCATTCCCCCTACGGCATGAAGGTGCACGCACCCTGGGCGCTGGCGATCAACGCCCGGGTGCGTGAGCGCCTCGGCGTCGAGGGGTCGGCGGTCGCGAGCGACGACGGCATCATCGTGCGCATCCCCGATGCCGAGGCCGAGCCGCCCGGCGCAGAGCTGTTCTTGTTCGAGCCCGACGAGCTGGAACACCTGGTCACCGAAGAGGTGGGCGGCTCCGCCCTGTTCGCGTCCCGCTTCCGCGAGTGCGCGGCGCGGGCACTGCTCATGCCCCGCATGAATCCCAACAAGCGCACCCCGCTGTGGCAGCAGCGACAGCGGTCGGCTCAGCTGCTCGAGGTGGCCAGGCGCCATCCGACCTTCCCGGTGATCCTCGAGACCCTGCGCGAAGTGCTGCAGGACGTCTACGACCTCCCCTCGTTGCGCACCCTCGCGACGTCGATCGCCGACCGCCGCATCCGCCTCGTCGAGACCGAGCCCGGCCAGCCCTCGCCGTATGCCCGTGACCTGCTGTTCGGCTACGTGGGCGCCTTCATGTACGAGGGCGACTCCCCTCTCGCCGAGCGCAGAGCGGCCGCTCTCTCGGTCGACCCCGCACTGCTCGGCGAGCTGCTGGGCACGGTCGAGCTGCGCGAACTGCTCGACCCCGACGTGATCGCCCAGTTCGAGCGCGAGGCGCAGCGTCTCGACCCCGATCGCCGAGCGCGCGGACTCGAGGGCGTCGCCGACCTGCTGCGGATGCTCGGCCCCCTCGACGCCGACGAGGCGACGGCCCGCCTCGACCCCGACTCGATCGTCGACACCTCGGCAGCCGCCCTGCTCGACGAGCTGATCACCGCGCGCCGGGCGATCCCCGTGACCATCGCCGGCACGAGCCGGGTCGCGGCGATCGAAGATGCAGGACGCCTGCGCGATGCCCTGGGCGCTGCGCTCCCGACCGGTGTCCCTGTCGCCTTCCTCGAACCCGTCGCCGACCCGCTCGGCGACCTCGTCGCCCGCCATGCCCGCACGCACGGCCCGTTCACGACGGATGCCATCGCCGCCCGGTTCGGACTCGGCGCCGCGGTGGCCCGGCACACCCTGCAGCGCCTCGAGACCGCGGGGCGGATCACGAGCGGCTACTTCCTGCCGGAGGCGGCGGGCAGCGGCGATGCGATCGAATGGTGCGACACCGAGGTGCTGCGCCGCCTGCGGATGCGCTCGCTCGCCGCGATCCGTGGATCGGTCGAACCGGTCTCCCCCGAGGCGTACGCCCGATTCCTGCCCGACTGGCAGCACATCGGTCGCCCCCTCGACGGCGTCGACGGCGTGCTCAGCGTGATCGAGCAGTTCGCCGGTGTTCCGATTCCCGCGAGCGCCTGGGAATCGTTGGTCCTCCCCTCCCGCGTGCGCGACTACTCCCCCGGGATGCTGGATGAGCTGACGGCCGCCGGCGAGGTCATCTGGTCGGGGCACGGCACGCTTCCGGGGCGCGACGGCTGGGTGTCGCTGCATCCCGCCGACATCGCGCCCTTCACCCTCCCGGAACGCGACGCCGAGATCGCCTCCGACTCCCTGGAATCCCGCATCCTCATCGCCCTCGACGTCGGCGGCGCCTACTTCGCCGGGCAGCTGAAAGACATGGCCGCGGCCGAGAACGAGCAGTCCGTGCTCGAGGCGCTGTGGTCGCTGACGTGGTCGGGCTACGTCACCAACGACACCTTCGCCCCGATCCGCTCTCTTCTCGCCGGCGGCTCGCAGGCACACAAGGTGAAGCGCCGCGCCCCCCGCGCCCGCACCTACCGCGGCGTGTCCTTCACCGGATCCGCCGCACCGCGACCCGCGTCGATCGGCGGACGCTGGTCGCTGCTGCCCGCACTCGAGACCGATCCCTCCCGTCGGGCGACCGTCACCGCCGGCCTCCTGCTCGACCGCTACGGCGTCGTGACCCGCGGCGCCGTGCAGGCCGAAGGCGTGCCCGGCGGCTTCGCGCAGGCCTATCGAGTGCTCGCCGGTTTCGAAGAGGCAGGGCACTGTCGCCGCGGCTACGTGATCGAGAAGCTCGGCGCCGCGCAATTCGCCGCCTCAGGCACCGTCGACCGACTGCGCACCTACGCGGGCCTCGCCGATCCACCACCCCGCACGGCCGTCACCCTCGCCGCGACCGACCCCGCGAACCCCTACGGTGCGGCGCTCGGCTGGCCCAAGCTCGACGGGGTGTCGCACCGCCCCGGGCGCAAGGCGGGAGGTCTGGTCGTCCTGGTCGACGGCACCCTGGTGCTCTCCCTGGAACGCGGTGGCCGCACGGTGCTGTCGTTCAGCGATGACGTCGACGTGCTGCGTGCCGCCACCGCCGACCTCGCCGCCACCGCGCGCAGCCGACGCCTCGATACCCTCACCGTCGAGAAGATCAACGGCGAGGGGGTCTACGGCACCGCACTCGCGCTCGCCCTGCAGGAGGCCGGCTTCGTGGCGACGCCGCGCGGATACACCCTCCGCAAGGTCGTCTGAGCGATGCCCCTACGCTGGAAGCCATGATCCGAGAGTTCGCCGCCGGCATCCGCACGCTGCTGCGGGGATTCGGCCTGTGGCGCACGCGGCCCGGCCTCATGGTGCTCGGCCTGATCCCCGCGATCATCGCCCTGATCCTGCTCGCCGCCGCACTCGTGCCGCTGATCATCTCGCTGCCGTCGGTCTCCACCTGGCTGACGCCGTTCGCCGAGGGGTGGCTCGAACCGTGGCGCGGACTGCTGCGGTCCGCAGTGAGCTTCGTGATCGTCGCGGCGGCGCTCGCCCTGGCCAGCGTCGTGTTCAGCGCTCTGACCCTGACGATCGGCGACCCGTTCTATCAGCGCATCTGGCACGCGGTCGAGGTCGATCTCGGTGACGCTCCCCCTGCCGACGGCGGCAGCTTCTGGAGCGCCCTCGGCGAAGGGCTCCGACTGGTCCTGCTCGGCATCCTGATCGCGATCCTCGTACTGCTGATCGGCCTCATCCCGGCCGTCGGTGGATTCCTCGGCCCCATCGCCGGTGTCGTGCTCACCGGTCGACTGCTCGCACGCGAACTGACGGGCCGCGCCTTCGACGCCCGCGACCTCAACCCCGCCGACCGAGCCGTGCTGTTCTCCGGCAGCCGCGCACGGGTGCTCGGCTTCGGTGTCGCGACCCAGCTCTGCTTCCTCATCCCCGGCGGCGCCGTCGCGATCATGCCCGCCGCCGTCGCCGGCAGCACCATGCTCGCGCGGGACATGCTCACCCGCGCCGGAACCGCTGCGCTGCCCACGACGACGACCCCGACGCCGCCCCCGCCGGCGCCCCTCGGGGCTTCCTGATGCCCGAGGGCGACACGGTCTTCCGCACGGCCCGACGCCTCGACGAAGCGCTGGCCGGTGCGGAGGTCACCCGCTTCGACCTCCGCGTCCCCCGGTTCGCCACGCTCGATCTGACCGGGCAGCCCGTGCACGGCGTGGTTCCCCGCGGCAAGCATCTGCTCATGCGCATCGGCGACAGCACACTGCATTCGCATCTGCGCATGGACGGCGCCTGGTTCACGTACCGCCCGGGAGAGAAGTGGCGGCACCCGGCGTTCAAGGTGCGCGGCGTCGTCGGCACACCGCGGAGTGAAGCCGTGGGCGTCGACATCGCCGAGATCGAGGTCGTCGCCACGCGCGACGAGGACCAGCTCGTGGGGTACCTGGGGCCGGATCCCCTCGCCGACAGCTGGGACGCGGCCGAAGCGGTCAGGCGTCTCGGGGCCGATACGCGCAGCATCCATGTCGCGCTCCTCGATCAGCGCAACGTCGCGGGGTTCGGCAATGAGTACGCCGCGGAACTCCTGTTCCTGCGCGGAATCCTGCCGACCACGCCGACGCCGGACGTCGATGTGTCCACCCTCATCGATCTCGGCGTCCGCACCATCCGCGCCAATCGCGACCGCCGCCACCGCACCTTCACCGGCATCGATCGCCCGGGTCAGGGCACCTGGGTGTACGGTCGCGCCGGACGCCCGTGCCGACGCTGCGGAACCCTCATCCGACGCGGCGAGCAGGGCGCCGATCCGACCCGCGAGCGCGTCACCTTCTGGTGCCCCTCCTGCCAGCGCTGACCACATCCATCCGCGGGAATGAATCCGCCGCTGCCGTGGTTGTTGATATATCCGGAGAACTCCGGAGCACGGGAGGAATCGTGGGCAAGAACTACGTCGACATCGAGAACGACCAGGGCGCGACGCTGCGGTATCGCAAGCACGCGAACGGCCGGGGTCTCGTCGCGCACGGCGCGAAGGTGCACCCGAAAGCGCACATCGAAGCCGGTGCGTATATCGAACCGGGGGCGCGCGTCGGCGCCGGGGCCACCATCGCCCGCGGCGCCTGGATCGACGAGGATGCCGTGATCGGCGAAGGCGCGTTCGTCGACGCGCACGCGCACGTCGGCCACGGTGCGGCGATCGGCGATCACGCCTACGTGGGTGTCCGCACCGACATCGGCGCCGGAGCGCGCATCGTCCGCGGCGCCAGGATCGGCGACGACGAGACGGTCGCCGCGGGACTCACCATCGCGACGGACCAGAAGGGCCTGTGGCTCGCGGCCTGACCGCCCGAGCCCTCGGCAGCATTACTGCTGCCTTTCCAGATGCCGGAACCGGCGTGAGCCGGTGATCGCCAGAACACCGAGCGTGACCAGTACCACGCCGAGTCCCGGTAGCGCGCTCGGCGACAGTCCACTGTCCGCCAGCGTGTCGGCTTGCGATGTACCGCCATCCGACGTGTCCGGGTCAGGCTCCGGCGGGAGCGGGATGAGTGTTCCCTGCCCGACGCCGCGTGCGGTCTGACGTTCCGCGAACCCGACGAACGAGACGGTCTGCGTGGACCCCGCATCGCTCGTCGCAAGCACCGCCTGGAACTCGGGCTGTTCATCCGAAGTGATGCCGGCGATGAGCCGGAACTCGCGGAGCGTTCCGGCCGGCACCTGTGCTTCCGGCACGACGCTGACGACCTGCGTGGCCGAATCGAGTCCCCCCGACACGGGCGTGCAACTCGCGGTCGGGATACCGACTGGGGCACCGAACTGCGCGTCGCTCGGATACGGATCTCCCGGCGTCCACGCGGCGTCGCGGTATTCGAGCTGCAGCGCCGCGCAATCCACGACGCTGGCACCATCCATCAGGGCGAGATCGAGGTTGTACAGCGGAATAGCGCTGAAGTACCTCCACTCGAGGGATGTGTCGTCGAGCACCGTTCCATGTACGCCTACGGCCTCGGTACTGACGTCGGTGATGCGATAGATCCTCACCGTTGCAGGGAACTCGCCACTGGACACCGCGATGGGGATGCCGAAGGCCGACGGCGTCGCTGCGGCGGCCGAGGCGCTCACCCTGGCTTGAAACGTCCCGGAACCGCTGACGGCGGTATGCGTGTCCACGTACGCGGCGAACGTCACCGTCACGGTGTCGCCTGCCCCGGTGCCGATGGCGATCGTCTCACCGTCCGCGGAAAGGATGGGGAAGGGCGCCAGGTCGGCGACCGACGTCGTGACGCCTCCAGAGCTCCGGAACGTCATGGTGGCGGTGTCGCCGGCTGTGGCCTCGTCGGGGAGGGTGAAGGCGAACGACACATCGACGAGCGATCCATCGGGAATCGACGTGGGATCACTCGTCTGCTGCCACGGCGTTCCCAGCACCGGCGAGATCGTGATCGAAGTGAACACGTCCCCGATCTCGGCGGCCGAAGCCTGCCGTGGCGGCGAGGCGAATGCGAAGGCGAAAGCCAGCAACGAGACGGCCCCGATCGCTCCGAATGCTCTTCCTGCACTCATTTTCGCTCCGTCCCGCTGTGCTGCCGATGGCTCGGCGCCCGGTTCGTTCAAGGCCAGAGTCTCGCGAATCGGAGCGACGCACAAGCCGGTTCTGCGCCACGACTACAGCAGGCGCCGCTCCGACGCCCATGCGGTGAGTTCGTGCCGCGACGACAGCTGCAGCTTCCGCAGCACCGATGACACGTGCGTCTCGACCGTCTTGATCGAGATGAACAGCTCCGACGCCACCTCCTTGTAGGCGTACCCGCGGGCGATGAGGCGCATGACCTCCTGCTCGCGCGCCGAGAGCCGGTCGAGCTCGTCGGTCGCGGTGGCGGTCTCTCCGGAGACCGCCCCGAACGCGTCCAGCACGAAGCCGGCGAGTCGCGGCGAGAACACGGCGTCTCCCTCGGCCACCGCCCGCACCGCGCTGCTGACCTCGATGCCGGACGAGCCCTTGGTGATGTAGCCCCTGGCCCCCGCACGGATCACCCGCACCACGTCGGCCGCCGCATCCGAGACGCTCAGCGCGAGGAACCGTGCGCTGGTGGGTGCCGAATCGCGGATCACGGCTTCACCGCCGGCCGCATCGTCGCCGCTTCCGCCCGGGAGATGCACGTCGAGAAGCACGACATCCGGCTGTGTCGCGCCGATCACGGTGATGGCGGAGGGCACGTCGGCCGCTTCGCCGACCACGTCGACGCCCGCGTCGAGATCGGCACGCAGGCCGGAGCGGAAGATCGAGTGGTCGTCGACGATCACGACCCGGATGCTGTCAGCCACGTTGTTCCTCCCGAGCGGGTGCCGGCCGCGCGGCCGGACGATCCTGGAGCGGGCCCGTCATGATCCGCAGGTGCACCTCGGTGCCGTTCTCGTCGCTGCGGACCGCTCCGCTGCCACCCGCACGCCGCATGCGCCCGATGATCGACTCCCGCACGCCCAGCCGATCGCTGGGCACGTCGTCGAGGCGGAACCCTGCACCTCGGTCACGGATGAACACGTCGACGCCCGAAGCGCTCCCCTCGATGTACACCGAGATCTCGCCACCCGCATGACGGGCTGCGTTCAGGATCGCCTCCCTGGCGGCCGCCGCGAGCTCCCCGCTCGCACGTTCGGTCGACAGTCCGGCCGAGACCACGTCGATGCGCACCGGATAGTCGAGCTCGAGCGCTCCCGCATAGTCGCGCAGGTCTGTCGGAAGGTCGCTGTCGGCCGGGGCGTCCCCGTCGTACAGCCACGCACGCAGCTCGCGCTCCTGCGCCCTGGCGAGGCGCGCGGCCTCGCTGGAGGCCCCCGCCCTGTTCTGGATCAGCGCCAGCGTCTGCAGCACCGAGTCGTGCAGGTGCGCGGCCATCTGGCTGCGCTGCTCCTCGCGGATGCGGCGCACGCGTTCACCCGAGAGCTCGCGCCATCGGGGGATCAACGTCGACGACACCACGGCCGCGAGTCCGCCCAGAGGAAGGAGCACGAGTGCCACGCCGGATCTGGCGACGGACCAGGACAGCAGGATCATGAACAGCAGAGCCAGCAGCAGGATCGAGAGGATCCGGATGCTCAGGGTGTGCCGGGGTCCTCGAGCCGTGTCCGTGCGGTCGATCAGCGTGGCCCAGAGCCCGGCACCCGTCGCGAACGCCGCCGTACCGCCCACGACCAACGCGGCGAGGTCCGGCGGGATCGATCCGCTCAACCAGTCGCTGCCCCCGCGCCAGACCAGCACGACGAGCATTCCCACGGCCGCGGGAGCGAGCAGCAGCCAGGCCACCGGCATCCGCCTCGTCGGCGCACCCTCCCCCTGCTCCCACGGCGTGAACATCCAGCACCAGGCGTAGAGGAGCACTCCTGCGCCGCCGCACAGGGTGAGGGCGATGAACAGTGTCCGCACGGTCCACACCCGCACGCCGAGATGACGCGCGAGCCCGGTGCTGACGCCGGCGACCAGGCAGTCGCGATCGCGGCTCAACGGCGGGCGCGGCGGTGCCGCGGCACGCGGGGGTCGCGCGGGAACGTGCGCCGAAGAGGACATGTGGCAATCCAATCACCCGCACGTGTGCTCCGGGGGCTCCCCTGCCCGGAATCAGGGTCCGTTCAGGGGTTCCCCCCATGGCAGCAATCCCGCTGTCGCCGCCAGGATCGAAGCATGACGATTCCGACTGCGCCCCCACCCCCCGCCGACCCCGCCGCTCCGGCCGTCGGCGCTCCGGGCACCGACATCCCGCGCGGTGCCGATCGCTTCCTGCTCTGGGTCGCCGGTCTCGGCGTCGCCCGTTCCGAGGGCTGGCTCGGCGGTGTCGCCGCCGGCATCGCCGCCCGCCTCCGCATCGACCCGCTGATCGTGCGGGGTGTGCTCGTGGTCGCGGCCCTGTTCGGACTGCCGGTGATCTTCCTCTACGCCGCCGCCTGGGCACTGCTGCCCGACATCGACGGACGTGTGCACGTGCGCGACCTCCTGCGCCGCGATTACCAGCCCGTGCAGTGGGGCATCCTGGCGATGGGCGTCATCGGCCTGTTCCCGACCGCGCCCCTCGCCGGCCGCCTGTTCGGGCTCGGATACGACGGCTGGTCCGCTCTGTCCCTCATCAGCTGGATCCTCGGGCTGGTGCTCGTCGCCGGCCTGCTCTTCCTGATCGTGCGCGCGGCCAGCCGCACGCCGGGAGCTTCCGCGTCCGATCTGCCGATGGCTTCCGCAGATCAGACGGCCCCGGCCGCGTCCGCTCCCCTCGACGGTTCGGGTACCGCCGAGGGGGCGGACGCCACTCTCTCCACGCAGGCGCTCCCCGCTGCCGACACCGTGACGGAGCCCGCCGCGCCGGATGCCGGGCTCGGGCTGACCCCGCCGGCGCCGCCGGCCCCGCTGCCGCCCGGATCCCAGGACCCTCTCGCCCTCGAGGCCTGGCGCGCTCAGCACGCCGCCTGGAAGGAGCAGGATCAGGCATGGCGCCGCCAGCAGCAGGATGTCGAACGGGCCGCCCGTGACCAGCTGCGCCGCGAGCGTCAGGCTGAGGCCGCCGTGTTCGCCGCGGAGGCGGCCGAGCGCCGCCGCATCCGCCGCGCATCGAACCCGCGAGCGGGCTTCGCCTTCGCCGCGACCATGATCGGCCTCGCCATCATCACGGGTGCCGCCGTCGGTCTCGTCGCCGGTGGGGAAGCCCTCTGCGGGGCACTGGGCCTGCTCGCCGCCGCCCTCATCCTCGCCCTCGGGATGATCGTCGCCGGGGCGTTCCGTCGGCGGAGCGGCTTCCTGGCCTTCGCGACAGTGCTCACGCTGGTGGGCGGACTGGTGGCCGGTGCATTCTCGGCCTTCCCCGGCGTCACACTCGGCTATGCCTCGATCGGCAACAACGCGCCCGCTCATGTGCGCCAGCCCTTCGGAGATGTGTACGTCACGCTGAACCCGCACGACGACGGCCCCCGGTCGATCGTCGTGGACAAGGGTTCCGGGAACACCTTCATCTACGTGCAGCCGGGAGTGGAGCTCGATCTGCGGGCCACCGTCGATACGGCCACCGTCTCCTGGACGCGGCAGGATGAGGAGAGAGGCGGGATCGTCGACAGCGGCGTCTGGCCCGTCGAGGAACGCGACGGACGCTCGTCCGTGTCGGAGAAGATCGCCGCGGAGAACGCCTCGACGACCACGGTCCAGCCGGTCACCATCCATCAGACCAGCGGCGAGATCGCCGTCATCGTCATCGAGCCCGCGAAGGAAGACCAGTGATGAGCACGCCGACGATCACCGAGACGACCACCCCGCCCCGCACCCGTTGGGCCGCCATCATCTGGGGGCTCCTGTTCGCCGCCATCGCGGGAGGTGCCCTCTGGGCGCTCGCCGACGAAACCCGACGCGAAGCGGTCGCGGACGCGCTCCTGGCTCTGACTCCACCCACGATCATCACGATCCTCCTGCTGACCGCGGGCGTGCTGCTGCTCGTCGGCGGCGCCACGGGACTCATCCGCCGGGCGCAGCGCAAGCTCGCGGCCGCGACCCCCGCTGCGTCACCGGAGGTGCCGGGGCCGCTCGCCGAGTAGCCTGGTCCCCATGGCGAATCAGGGAAGACGGCCCGCGAAGGGCGCAAGCCGCGGCACACCGGTTCGCCGGAACAAGGCCGCTCCTGCCGAGCGCTTCCCCCCGCAGAAGCCGAAGAAGAAGACCACCAAGGTGGTCTTCGACTCTCCGCAGCCCGAACCCGAGGCACCGCGCACCTTCCGTCTGGGCGCGGTGCCCGGCGCGACGCCCGGCAAGTGGGTCGATGCGTGGAAGCAGCGGATGCCGCACGTTCCGCTCGAACTCGTGGAGATCGAGGCGGCGTCCTCGCGGGCAGCGCTGGACGATCTCGATGCCGCCCTGGTGCGCCTGCCCCTCCTGGACGAGTCGTTGCACATCATCCCGCTCTACGACGAGCTCCCCGTCGTGGTCGCCGCGGCGGACTCGCATCTGATGGCGGCCGATGACCTCACGGCGGCAGACCTGGAGGGCGAGATCGTGATCGCGCTGACCGACGATGTGCTCGGTCCCCTCGATCTCCCGGGCGCACTCCCGGCGACGTTCGCGGCGCTCCCCACCGATGACGCGATCGCGACCGCGGCATCCGGAGTCGGCATCGTGATCGTCCCGATGTCGCTCGCCCGCAAGCACCACCGCAAGGACGCCGACCACCGCATCCTCACGGACGGACCGACCTCGACCGTGGCCCTGGCCTGGCCCCGCGAGCGCACCACACCCGATGTCGAGACGTTCGTGGGCATCGTCCGCGGCCGCACGGCGAACTCCTCGCGCTGACGACCGCGACGGCCGACCGCCGCACGCTCGTTAGAATCTCCTGATGGCCTCGCTTCTCTACATCTGCGTGCGTCCCGAGATCGGGGCGGCGGATGCCGAGCACGCTTCGTTCCGGCGGGCGCTGGGCGTGGACGTGGTCGACCGGCTCGACCTGCTGCAGACGCCGTTGCACATCGAGCGCCTGCGCGGCTACCGCGGCGTCGTGGTCGGCGGCTCGCCCTTCAACGTCTCCGACGCCGTGAAGACTCCGGAGCAGATGCGCGTCGAAGCCGATCTGCGGACTCTCGCCGATGCGGCGATGGCGGCAGAGATCGCGGTGTTCTTCACCTGTTTCAGCATCGGAGTCGTCACCCGCATGCTCGGTGGAGACGTCGTGACCGACACCCCCGAGCCCGCGAGCGCCACCGTGATCGAGACGACCCCCGAGGGCGCGCTCGACCCGGTTTTCGGTCCCAGCGGCTCCGCCCTCACCGTGTTCACCGCGCATAAGGAGAGCGCAGCGAACGTGCCTCCCGGTGCGGTGCTGCTGGCGACGAACGAGGTCTGCCCTGTGCAGGCCTACCGCGTGGGCACGCACCTGTATGCGGCGCAGTTCCACCCCGAGCCCACCCCTCGCGACTTCGCCGACCGGATGACCTTCTACCGCACCACCGGCTACTTCGACCCCGACGAGTTCGACGCGGTGCAGCAGCAGGTGCTCGCCGCATCCGTCACCGAGGGCGCTGCACTCCTGCGCCGCTTCGCCGAGACCTTCGCCTGAGTCGGTCCGCCGGAGTCGCTTCGCCGGCGTCAGCTCGACGCGGAGTCGCGCAGCAGCGCCACGCGCTCGCGCAGGTATGCCTCCAGCGGCATGAATCCACCGGCGGTGCTCCACCGCACGGAGGGGACCGCATCGATGAGGGCGAGCGGACCCGAGGAACCGCCGGCATCCACCGCATCGACGTCGATCACGCTCCACCCCACGTGCACCACGTCGCCCTCGTCGAAGCCGCCGCGCAGGGCCTCGGCACGGCGCTCGGCGCGCTCCCTCGCCGACTCGGCCGTGTAGCCGCGGCGACCAGGGTCGGCGGCGCGCAACACTTCATTCGTGGCCAGCGCGTGCGTATCGGTCAGCAGCAGCACGCCCAGGTGCCAGGCCGCGCCGACCCGCACGATGCGACGCCCGCGCCACCGGGAGTCGCGCTGCTCGCCGAGGCCCTCCTTCGGAGCGTCCTTCAGGTCTCTCGCGGCCTGGGTCAGGAGGGCGGATGCGGTGGTCACAGTTCTCCCTGCGTGGATTCGGCGGCGTGCGTCGGCCCGACGACCTCGGCGCGATCGCCGCGGAGCGTCATGCCGATGAGCGGATACAGCAGCACCGACAGCATGCCGGCCCCGACCAGCGCCGCGGCCGTGCCGGTGTCGAGCATCTTCTGGTCGACACCGATGGCCGTCACCGCGACGATGATCGGCAGGCCGGTCGCGGCGAGGAGCCCGAGGGCCGCCCGATCGCGCACGCTCGCACCGTGCGGAACAGAGAGCTGCGCCGCCGATCCACGGATCACCAGCAGGGCGACCAGGAAGATCGGCACCAGTGCGAGCGCGGACGACGAGGTGAGCAGCGCCTGCAGGTCGAAGGTGACGCCGGTGTAGAGGAAGAAGATCGGCACGAGGAAACCGAAGGCGATCGCCTCGATCTTGCTCTCGACCTCTTCCGCGTCCTTCTTCGGGGCGCGCGCCATGATGATGCGCCAGATCGCACCTGCCACGAAGGCGCCGAGCAGCATGTCGAGGTCGAGCATGACGCTGAGGCCGACGAGCGCGGCGATGAGGAGGATCACGAAGCGTACGCCGAACTGGTCGGAGGTGTGCAGCGTGGCGCGCACGATACGGTGCAGCCGTCCATGCGGCACACGATTGGCGAGAAGCACGGCGAGACCGGCGAGCACGACGAAGGTCAAGAGGATCACGGTGGCGATCGGCGTCGTCCGCGTGCTCAGGAAGATCGAGATCGCGATGAGCGGCAGGAACTCGCCGACCGCGCCGATCGCGCTGATCGCACGGCCGAAGGGGGTGTCGAGCTCGCGGGCATCGCGCAGGATGGGCATCAGCGTGCCCAACGCGGTCGAGCTCAGCGCGATGCCGATCACCACCATGCCCTCCCCCGGCGCGAAGAAGAACCCCAGCCCGATGCCCAGCAGGACGCTGAGCAGCCACCCGAGCGATGCGCGCGCCAGCGGCTTGCCCGCGACCATCTTGAAGTCGATCTCGGTTCCGGCGACGAAGAACAGCAGCGCCAGGCCGAAGTCGCTGAGCTTCTCGAGCAGCGGTCCCGGCTCGACCCAGCCGAGCACGGCCGGGCCGACGAGGATGCCGAGCACGAGCTCGAACACGACGATGGGCACCCGCACCACGGGTCGCACACCACGCGCGAGCAACGGCGCGGCGACCGCCAGCAGGGGGATCAGCACCAGACCGAGGTCGCTCGCTTCCATGCTCTCAGGGTAGGTGAGCCCGCCGCCTCGCGGGTGACGCGCTGCGGGTGATCTTTCGCGATTCGCCCGCTCGGCGCATCCACGGCAGAATCGATGCACACCCTCGAGGAGCCCCCATGTCTCAGCCCGATACCGCCCGCCTGCTCATCGCCTGCGACGACCAGCCCGGCATCGTCGCCGCCGTGGCCGGCGTGCTCGCGCAGCACGGGGCGAACATCATCTCGCTCGATCAGCACTCGACCGACTCCGAGGGGGGCCGCTTCTTCCAGCGCACGGTCATCCACCTCGACGGGCTGGCGGCCGCGCGTCCCGCACTGGAGGCCGACATCGCGGTCGTCGCCGAGCGCTTCCGCATGGAGTGGTCGCTGCATGACGTGGCCCGTCGCAAGCGCGTCGCGATCTTCGTCTCGAAGTACGATCACTGCCTGATGGAGCTGCTCTGGCGCACCCAGCGGGGACAGCTCGACATCGACATCACGATGGTCGTCTCCAACCACCCCGACCTGGCGGAGGCCGTCCGCTCGTTCGGGGTGCCGTTCGTGCACATCCCCTCCGGCGACAAGTCCGCGATGGAGGAGCGACAGCTCGAACTGCTGCGTGGCAACGTCGACCTGGTCGTGCTCGCCCGCTACATGCAGATCCTCACCGACGACTTCATCACCCGTCTCGAAGCCCCGGTGATCAACATCCATCACTCGTTCCTGCCCGCGTTCATCGGGGCGAACCCGTATGCGCGCGCCAAGGATCGCGGCGTCAAGCTCATCGGCGCGACCGCGCACTACGCGACCGCCGACCTCGACGAGGGACCGATCATCGAGCAGGATGTCACGCGCGTGACCCACTCCGAGTCGGCGGCCGAGCTGCAGAGCCGCGGTGCCGACGTCGAGCGCCTGGTGCTCGCCCGCGCCGTGCAGTGGCACGCCGAGGACCGCGTGATCGTGCACGGAAAGTCCACCGTCATCCTCTAGAGCAGCGTCTGGCTCGTGGAGCAGCGTCTGGCTCGCGAGGGTTCCGGTCGCACTCCCTGTCGCTCCGAGGCCGTCAGCGCGGCAGGAACTGCGACCGGAACGCCGCAGAGCGAGCGTCAGCGAGCATCAAGGAGCCCCCGGAACCCCCGCGAGCAGTTCGGCGAACACGTCCGCGGCGGTTTCATGGCGCACCAGCGGCGCGGCCTGCCCCATCCACAGCGACTGCAACGCGCCCAGGTTCTGCTCGCCGGCCGCTGTGCGAAAACGTCCGGTGAGCCAGTTCTGCATCGGGAACGGCGCGATCGTGCCGCTCGCCTCGATCGCCCGCACCACGCGGTTGCGCGCACCCCGGGCGAGGCGTCCGCTCATCGCGCGCGTGAGCACGGTCTCGTCGGCGGCGGTCGAGCGGATCGCGTCACGGTGCGCCTGGTTCGCCGCCGACTCCGCCGTCGCGAGGAAGGCCGTACCGACCTGCACACCGGCGGCGCCCAGAGCGAACGCCGCGGCCGCGCCGCGCCGGTCGGCGATGCCTCCCGCCGCGATCACGGGCACGTCGACCGCATCGACGACCTGCGGGATCAGGGCGAACGTCCCGACGAGCGACTCCTCGGCAGGGCGCAGGAACGACACCCGATGACCGGCGGCCTCCGCGCCGGTGGCGACCACGGCATCCACTCCTGCTGCGGCGAGCGCGACCGCCTCCGCCACCGTTGTCGCCGTGCCGACGATCCGGACGCCGCGACGTCGGGCCTCCTCCACCAGCACGTCGGAGGGCACCCCGAACACCACGCTCAGCACCGCGGGGTCGATCTCCCAGATGGCGTCGAGCTGCTCATCGAGGGAGGGCGTATAGCGCTCGGGTCTTCCGGGAACCTCGACCCCCACGGCTTCGTAGAAGGGCTCAAGTGCCTGCGCGAACACCGTGTGCTGCGGGTTCGGTTCGACCTCATCGCCTCTGGGCAGCCAGATGTTCACCGCGAACGGTCGATCGGTCAGGGAACGCAGCTCGGCCCCGGTCGCGCGGATGCGATCGCGGTCGTAGCCGTACAAGCCGAACGATCCCAGTCCGCCCGCATCGCTCACGGCCGCGGTGAGCGCCGTCGAGGAGAGCCCGCCGAAGGGGCCGAGGATGATCGGATGATCGATGCCGAGCAGGGCGCGCAGGTCACTCATGCTTCGACGTTACGCCCGCGGTGCAGGTATCGTCCCCGTTCGGATCGCGCGAACGGTTGCATTCGAGCCGCCGATGCGACGCTTCGCGCGATTCGAAGCCGGGGCGAAGCGCAGACCCCGGTGATACCCTCGTCGCAGGGAGGAGCGCGCACATGAGCGAGTGGTTCGGGCAGATGCTGAGCTTCGTCGCGACCGCGCTCGGTCTCGTCTCGATGCCCGACGCGGCGGCTCTCGGCCTCGCGATCGCGCTGCTCGCCGTGACCGCCCTCACGCTCGCCATCGTGCTGAGCGTGCGCCCCGGGGCCACAGCCGACGCCCCGCATCCGCTGCGGGCCATCGACGTCGGCACCCTCCTCACGCAGAGCGATCCCGATGCCGCGGGGCATCCGCGCCCTCGGGCGCCGGGAGTCGCGACCGCCGCGTAGTCCGTTCACACGACGGGACCACGCGGCTTTCGCCGACCCTTCCCGACGCCACGAACGGACACCCGCATGGACATCTTCGCCTTCCCCCCTCTCGCCGCCCTCCTCGACGCCGCCTACGGCGCCCTGACCGGGCTCTCCGACCTCCTCACCCCCCTCGCCGGTGCCTCTGCGGCCGCCCTCGCGGTGGTCCTCGTCACTCTGCTGGTGCGGGCGCTGCTCATTCCCGTCGGCATCTCCCAGGCCAAGGCCGAGCAGACCAGGGCGCGCCTCGCCCCGAAGCTGCGTGAGCTGCAGCGCCGCCACAAGAAGAACCCCGAGCGCCTGCAGAAGGAGACGCTGGCGCTGTACAAGGCCGAGAACACGTCGCCGTTCGCCGGGATGCTTCCCGTGCTGGCGCAGGCTCCGGTCGTCGGCATCCTCTACACGCTGTTCCTCCGACCGGAGATCGCGGGGCACCCGAACGAACTGCTCGCACACGACCTGTTCGGTGCGCCGCTCGGGACGAGCCTGGTGTCGGCGCTCTTCGGCGGCACGGCGACCACTGCCACGTTCCTCGTCTTCGGCGCGCTGCTGGCGGTGATGATCGTCGTCGCCGAGATCACCCGTCGCGTCTTCCGTCCGGCACCGGTGGCGGGCGACGGCTCTCCGCTGAACTCCCCCGCCATGCTGCGCGTCGTCTCGGCGATGCACTACCTCACCGCCGTCTTCGCCGCGTTCGTCCCGCTCGCTGCCGCGCTGTATCTCACGGTCACCGTGGTGTGGACGCTCGTGCAGCGTGTCATCCTGCGGCGGCGGTTCCCGCTGCCGACGCCCGCGGTCAGTCGGGCAGCGGTATCGGCGCGGTGAAGGGGCCGGAGGGGCCGCCGTCGCGACGGTCCCTCCGTACGCCGAGCGTGGTGCCGACGCTCGCGGCGATCACGAGCCCGACGGCGAGCATCCGCAGCGGTGTCGCGTCCTGCCCGAGGATGAGCCACCCGGCGAGGGTCGCGAACGCGGGTTCGAGGCTCAGCAGCACCCCGAACACCCGCTGCGGCAGACGGCGCAACGCCGCGAGTTCGAAGCTGTAGGGGATCACCGACGACAGCACCGCGGTGATCGCCGCGAGCAGCAGGAGCTGCGGGTCCATCGCGACCGTCGATGCGGCGGGGATACCGACCGGGATGAGGAGCACGGCCGCGACCACGAGGCCCATCGCCAGTCCGCTGCTCCCGGGGATCAGCGCGCCGACACGGGCGCTCATCCGGATGTACATCACCCAGAAGCCGGCGGCGATGAGGATGAACACGACCCCGCGCGGATCGAGCGGCTCGGCGCCGATCATGCCGTCGATGCCCAGGACGACCATGCCGAGCAGGGCGACCCCGACCCAGGCGAAGTCCGCGAGCTTGCGGGTGAGCACGGCGGCGAGCACGAGCGGACCGAGGAACTCGATCGCGACGGCGGGGCCCAGCGGGATGCGATCGATCGCGGCGTAGAAGAAGCCGTTCATCGCGGCGAGCGAGACACCGAAGAGCACCGCGGCGAGCCACTGCGGGCGGGTCCACTTCCGCGGTCGCGGGCGCACGATGACGACGAGCAGGATCGCGGCGATCGCGACGCGCAGCGAGGTCACGCCCCACGGCCCGAGCACGGGGAAGAGCTGGGCCGCGACCGCGGCCCCGAAAGGGAGCGAGAGGCAGGAGCCGATGACGAGCGCGACCCCCACGAGGGGACTGGACGCGGCGGGCTTCTGCACCAGACAAGCTTAGGCGGCGGCCCCCGGCCGGACCGCCGCCTCGACGCAGATCAGAGAGCCTTGCCGCCCGTGACCGCGATGACCGATCCGGAGGTGTACGACGACTCGGACGATGCCAGGTACACGTACGCCCCGGCCAGTTCTGCCGGCTGTCCCGCCCGGCCCAACGGGGTGTCGTCTCCGAAGGTCGCCAGCCGCTCGGCGTCCCACCCGGTCGCCGGGATCAGCGGCGTCCAGATCGGCCCGGGCGCGACGGCGTTGACCCGGATGCCCCTGGGCCCTGCCTCCTCCGCGAGCGCCTTCACGAACGCCACCTGCGCCGCCTTCGTCATGGCGTAGTCGATCAGTCCCGGCGAAGGGTTGTACGCCTGCACGGACGCGGTCACGATGATGCTCGCTCCAGGCTCGAGCCGGGGGTAGGCCGCCCGTGCCGAGAACAGCATTCCCGCGAGGTTGGTGTCGAACACCCGGCGCATCCGCTCCGTCTCCAGGTTCTCGAAGCCGTCGATGTCGTGCTGGTAGCCGGCGTTGAGCACGAGCACGTCGAGTCCGCCGAGCGCACTCCGCGTCCCCGCCACGATCTCGGTCGCGAACGCCTCGTCCCGCAGGTCACCGGCGAAACCCACTCCGGTGCGTCCCGCCTCGCGGACCAGGGCGAGGGTGTCCTCCGCGTCGTCCTGCTCCTCGGGCATGTGCGCGATCGCGATGTCCGCGCCCTCGCGTGCGAAGGCGATCGCCACGGCCCGCCCGATGCCCGAGTCTCCGCCGGTGATGAGGGCGCGGCGTCCGTCCAGGCGGCCGTGGCCGACGTAGGTCCGCTCGCCGTGGTCCGGTTCGGGCCTGGTCTCCTCGGTCAGTCCCGGCTGGTCCTGGTGCTGTGCGGGGAAACCCTCCTCGCGGTGCGCGTGCCGTGGGTCGGTGGTGTCGTCGGTCATGGCCGATCCTCCTCGTCTCGTCGGACGTGTCGTCGTCGGAGCAACCCTCCCCGATCGTCCCGTCCTTCGTCAGGGGGTTGACAGATCTCGCCGTTCGCCAGGGTGCCGTCGATGTCCGGGGCGCAACGCCGAGACCCACCGACGGATGCTCCGCGCCGGTGGGTCTCGATGAGGTGCGTGGGCTCGAGGAGAGCCCCGGAGGTCAGAGCGGGGGCGTGACCGGAACCTCTCCGGCACCGGGCTCGTCGCCGGCCTCGGCCGGTTCGGGAACCAGGTACAGACCGCTCGGAGCGTTCGCCGTGAACGCCAGCGCCTCGATCCACGCGCGGTTGATCGAAGGCTGACGGCTGCCGAAGTACTTGAAGACGAGCGAGCTCCCGGGCTGGATCCAGACGGTCGTGCGCCCGCCGCCCACGCTCGCATCTTCGCGCCAGCTGAACGGGAACGGCTCGCCGCGCCGCAGCTTCGCGGTGATGACGAGTTGCAGGTGGGTGAGGGCGCGGTCCTCGATCTCGGTCTTCACGCCGCCTTCGTAGACGAACTTTCCCATTGGTGGTGCTCCTTGGTCGCTGCCTGGCCGAGACGACGGCTTCGATCCATTGTCGCGCACTCCTCCGCCGGATGCCGCCCTCACGGGCGGGTGTGCCCGATGCCGACTCGATACACCGAAGTCAACCCCCTCGGCGAGACATCGACCGGAGCCTAGCCTCGGGGTCACTCGAACTCGAGAAGGGCAATGCCATGAACGACCGACACATCGACGACCGTCCCGACGAGGGCTACACGCCGACGACCACCCACGCCCAGTGGGGCGCGGGAAACCCGCGGCTGCGCATCACGCGGGACGACGAACGCACCGAATTCGCCCTGGAAGACGACGTGGTGCGCATCGGCTCGGCCGACGGCAACGAGCTGCGCCTCGCCGACACCGACCCCGTGCATGCCACGATCACGCACGACGACCGCGACGAGTATGTGTTGACGATGCACGGCGAGGGCGAGACGAACGCGAGCCTGGGTGTGGACGCGACCCATGTCGATGAGGACTCCGAGACACTGCGCACGGGAGCGCACTTCACGGCCGGTCCGTGGACTCTCGTGTTCGCGCGGGATGAGTTCGCCGATCACGGTCGCCCGTACGGAGGCCGCGCGGGCGGCGAGTACTCCGACCAGCCGCTCCAGCCTCCTCGCCCCGACTATGACGAGAGCGAAGAGCGATGACCACCACCCGCGACCTGATGACGCCGAGTCCGCGGTGCATCGGGGTGAACGATTCGCTGCGCATCGCCGCGTCCGTGATGGCGGATCTGGATGTCGGCGCCCTGCCGATCTGCGGCGAGGACAGCAAGCTGAAGGGCATGCTCACCGACCGCGACATCGTCGTCGGAGCGATCGCCCTCGGGATGGACCCGGAGACGACGCCGGCGTCCGCTCTCGCGAAGGGCAGGCCGGTCACGGTCGACGCCGACGACGACATCCGTGTGGCCCTCGATCGGATGCAGGAGAACCAGGTGCGACGCCTGCCGGTGATCGCCGATCGTCGGCTGGTCGGGATCGTCAGTCAGGCGGACATCGCCCGTTCGCTCTCCGCGGCGACGACCGGCAAGACAGTGGAGAGCATCTCACGGTGACCCTGCACGACGACCCCACAGCCGATCCGGACACCGAGACGGACGACGCGAACGACACCGAGGCGGACGGCACGAGCGGCGACCCCGGCATACGCAGCCACATCGCGCGACTGAGTGAGCTCGCCGCCGAGCGACCGTTGCGGGTCGGGGTGGCGGAGTCGCTCACGGCCGGCCTGCTCGCGCACACCATCGGCTCCGGCGACGCGGCCTCGGACTGGTTCGCCGGCGGCGTCGTCGCCTACCGGACGGACGTCAAGGAGCGAGTGCTCGGGCTGACGCCGGGGACCGATCCCTGCTCCTCCTCGTGCGCAGAACAGCTCGCCGCGGGGGCACGGCACCTCTTCGACGCCGACATCGCCGTGTCGACCACGGGCGTCGGAGGCCCCGAGCCGCAGGGGGGTCACCCCGCGGGGACCGTCTACCTGGGCTGGGCCACCGCTGACGATACGGGTCATCGGAGGCTCGCTCTGGTCGGCGACCCGGAAGAGGTCCTGGCCGCGACCGTCGCCGCCGCCGTCCGCCTGCTCGCCTTCCATTCCGAGGGGCTCCGCCCGCTCGGGCCCCTGCGCGGTCAGGACGCCGACGAGTAGCGTCGGCGATCCGGGCGTCACTGCCCCGGGATGAGCCCGATCCGCAGGGGCGCGCCCGGGCTAGCGGCTGCCGCCAGAGCCGCGTCGATCTCGAACAGCCCGCGCACCGCGCCGACCGCATCCGCGAACGGGTAGGCCCGCCCCCGTCCGGCGAGGAAGGCCACGGCATCGGCCAACTCGGCACCGGTGTAGTTGTGGACACCGGCGACCGTGACCAGCCGTCGCACGATGCTCTCGGCATCGAACGGCACCGGGTCGGCGGGGAACACGCTCCCGACGAGCACGACCGTGCCCCCGACCGCGACACCCGCGAGTGCCTCGGCCACGGCATGCCCCGAGGCCTCGATCACCACGTCGGGTTCACGGGCGAGACCCGTCGCGCCGAAGCGTGCGGCGAGCGCACGTCGATCCGGATTGGGGTCGAGCACCTCGACGGTCGCGCCCTGCTCGGCTGCGATGGCCGCAGCCGACAGCCCGACAAGTCCGGCCCCGTGAATCCGCACGGCGGCCCCGTCCAGGTCGCGGTCCTTGGCGGCCCTCGCCACCGCCGCCCAGGCGGTCGCCGTGGCGCACGACGCGGGGGCGAGCACCGAGGCGGGGAGCGCCTCCGGCACGCGCACGATGGCCGTCCCCTCCCGCAGCTGCACATGACTCGCGAAGGCTCCGGTGAGATCGCCGTGCGCGCCGACGCGGTCGTGTCCGTACTTCCCCAGGTCGCGGCATTTCTGCGGCATGCCCTGCAGGCAGCGGTCGCAGCACCCGCACGACACCGTGACCGACCAGACCACCCGGTCGCCGATCCGCAGCGGAGTGCCGTCGACGGTGAGCGCTCCGGCGTCGCCGGTCGCGATCACCCGCCCGACGCTCTCGTGTCCGAGCACGAGGGGCGTCGGCGCGGATCGACGGCCCTGCACGGTGTGCACATCGGAACCGCAGATCGTCGACATCTCGACCGCCACGAGCACATCGCCGTCGGCGAGCGCGACCCCGGGCACGGCGATCGTCTCATGCGGATGGCCCTCGCCGATCCAGACCATCGCGGTCGCCGCCGGGCGCAGAGCGACGTCTCTCCGGTGTCCGGGAGGACGGATCAGCAGCGTTCCCATGTCGGGCCTCTCAGGAGGTGGCGACGAGCGGGAGCAGTTCGCGCTGGACGAGCACGCCGCGCAAGGCGGTCACATCGCTCAGCACGGCATCCGCCCCTGCGGCGCTCAGCGCCGGACGATCGTGTGCACCGGTCAGCACGCCCGCGACAAATCCGGCACCGGCTCGGCGGCCCGACTCGACGTCGCTGACGGTGTCGCCGGCGACAGCGACGGCCTGGACAGAGGCGGTCTGCGTGCGCAGCAGCGCGGTGAGCACCAGGTCCGGGGCGGGACGCCCGCGTCCGGCATCGATCGGCGACAGGACGAGGTCGACGAGATCGCCCCAGCCCAGACCGTCGATCAGGGCGTCGCGGGTCACCGGGGCGAAGCCGGTGGTGAGCACGACCGTCAACCCGGCATCCTTCAGCCCCTGGATCGCGTCGGCGGCGCCAGGGACCTCGGAGATTCCCTGCTCGGAGACGATCTCGGCGTACGCGCCCTCGAACGCGGCGGTCGCCCGTGCGGCCGACTCGGCGTCGCCGCCGGAGAGGTGCGTGAAGACATCGATCTTCGACTGCCCCATCGTCACACGCACGTAGTCGAGCGCCTCGTCCCACGGCATCCGGTCCGCGACGCCCGTACGCTCGGCGGCGCGCTGGAACGCCTGTTCCACGACGCCGTCGTCGAGCACCGTGGTTCCCGCCATGTCGAGGACGACGAGTTCGAGAGGAGTGGTCATGATGTTCCTTCCATTGCTGCCGCCCACCCGAAGGCGGCGGTGAGATTCTCTTCGGCGAGCCCCAGCCCTGTGGTCATCCCGATGCCGGTCGTGGCGGCGAGCACCAGCACACCGTCGTCGGTCCGGTCGATCAGGAACTCCTGCCGCCCCTTCGCGTATACGCCCTGCCACCGCTCGATCACGCGGGGAGCCGGTGCGTCGAACAGCGCCTCCGCCTCGGCGAGGAACGCGGTGAACGCGGCCTCGGGCTGGAACGGCGCCGGGGCCACGGCCGTCGCGTGCGAGTCGCCGATGATGAGCGTGCCGTCGGGGAGCTGCGTGTACATCTGGTTGAGGTCGATCGCGGCGAGGTCGGGCCGCTCGGTGTGCAGGCGCTCCCGCAGCACGGCGGCCTCGGGTCCGTCGGAGAACCGACCGTAGCGGACGAGCGACCAGCCGGTGAGCAGCGGCGCCGCCAGCGGATGCCGGAACGACACGGCCGCCCGCATCATGTCCAGGGCGCAGCGGACCACCCCGTGCCGTTCGGCGACTTCGGGGAGCAGCTGATCGATGTCGTGGTTCACAGCGACGACGACGCTCCCGCAGGCGATCGGACCGCGGGTGGTCTCGACACGTCCGTCTCCGACCGCGGTGACGGCGGTACGGAAGCGGAACTCGACGCCCAGACGAGCCAGGTGACGCACGATGGCATCCGCCGCGGTGCGCGGATCCGTCTGCAGGTCGGTCTCGATGTGCGCGCCGCCGATGAGTCCCTCGGCACGGAGCGGGGCGAGACGCAGGAGCTCCGCGGAATCCAGCATCCGGATCCCGCCCTCGCGGGACGCGGCCTCCAGCACGGCGAGCTCATCGTCGTGCCGGGCGGCGACCAGCGTGCCCGACTCGCGCAGCCAGAAGCCCGCATCCTGGGAGAGGCGCAGCCACAGGTCGCGCGAGATGTCGGCGTACCGCCGGGCCTCCCCGCCCTGAGCCCCGATGCAGAGGTGCCCGAAGTTGCGGATCGTGGCGCCGACCGGTGCCTCGGTGCGGTCGACCACGATCACGCGCAGACCGTGCCGGACCGCCGCGTAGGCCGCACCGAGACCGACGATCCCGGAGCCGACGACGACCACGTCGGCCGTGTCGAGAAGACGATTCATCGGAACACCTTCCGCATCCACATCGCGAGCCCTTCGACCACCAGCACGGTGGCGAGGATCATCAGCACGATCGCCGTCACGGTCTCGTAGCGAGAGCCCTGGCTGGCGTTGAGCAGGTAATAGCCGACGCCGCCGCCGCCGACGATGCCGAGGATCGTCGCCGCGCGGATGTTCGTGTCGAGCATGTAGAAGCTGTGGCCGATGAGCGCCTGCATGCCCTGCGGCACTGTCGCCGAGGTATAGGTCTGCAGACGCGTCGCGCCCACCGCGCGAAGTGCGCGTTCCGGTCCGCGGTCCACTTCTTCGAAGGAGTCGGCGATGAGCTTGCCGAGCAGTCCGATGCCGCCGATGGCGAGAGCGATGACGCCGGCCTGCGCGCCGAGTCCGGTGATGACCACGAGCACGATCGCGAGGATCAGCTCCGGGATGCCGCGGATGCCGACGAGCAGCAGACGTGCCGTGCCACGGGCACCGGAGCTCGGGGCGACGTTGCGTGCCGCGAGCGAACCCAGCAGCAACGACGGGAGCAGGGTGAGCACGGTGGCCGCGAGGGCGATCGCGACGGTCTCGCGCATCGCCTGGAACATCGCGCTCGCGTCGTAGTTGCCGAACGACGGCGGCCAGAACTTCGCCGCCACCTCTGGCAGCTTGGCCCAGAACGTGATGAGATCCATCCAGTTGATCTGGCTGACCACGACGCTGCCGATCACCACGAGCACCGCGACGACGCCGGCGATCGTGTGGCGCACGCGCTGCGCGGTCCAGGGCCGCCGCACCGCGGTCTCCGGGCTGGCCGCCCAGGCGGGGCGGGCGTCGGGTGCCGATGCGGCGTTCGCGCCGAGACGCGGATGCAGGATCCTGTCGATCCACGATCGGGTGTGCTTCTGCTCGCCGAGCATCGCGCCGCGGACCATGCTCGAGACGATCTCCATCGCGACGCACAGGATGAAGATCACGAGGGCGATGCCGAGGCCCTTGCCGTAGTTGAGCGACTTGAACGCATACGACATCTCCAGGCCCAGACCGGCGACGCCGACGTAGCCGAGAACCACGCTGCCGCGCAGGTTGATGTCGTTGCGGTGCAGCACGGTGGCCACCCAGCTGGGCAGCACCTGCGGCAGGATGCCCGACGTGAACTCCTGCATCTTCGAGCCGCCCGCCGCACGGATGGCGAGGCGGGGGCCTTCATCGATCTGCTCGATCGCATCGGCGAACATCTTCGAGATCATGCCGATCGAGTGGATGCCGATGGCGAGGATCCCGGGAAGGGTGCCGAGCGAGAACATCAGCACGAACGCCATCGCGAGCACCACGTCGGGAAGCGCACGGGTGAGCACGCCGATGAACCGCGCGGCTGCGCGCCATCCGTTGCCCGGCGTGGTGTTGGCGGCGGCGAGGTAGGCGATCGGCACCGACAGCACGGCGGCGAGCAGCGTGCCCACGAGCACGAGTCCCACGGTGAGGGCGATCAGCCAGGCGAGGTCGCCAGGGGCGGGGAAGGTGAGACCGCCGACGCGTGCCATGAAGTTCTCGGCATTGCCCCAGCTCTGCACCATCGCCGGGAGGGAGATGTCGACATCGCGGACGGCGAGGATGCCGAGCACCACGAGGGCGACCAGGGTGAGGGATGCCGCGATCCGCTCCGGCGAGATCGGACGCCTCGGGGCACGCTCGGCGACGCTGCGCCCGCCGCCCTGAGCCACGGGGCCTCCGCCGCGTGTGGCGGCATCCGTCGCGGAATCGAGGGCCGTCATGATGCGGCCACCTGCGCAGCCGCCTCGACCAGCTCCTCGGCCACGGCACGGATCTCGGCGGTCGTGGTGGCGACGCGGCCATAGATCTCCATGACCTCGGCCTTGGTGAGATCGTCGGTCGGGGTGTCCAGCACCACTTCGCCGTGACGCAGACCGACGATGCGGTCTGCCCACGAGATCGCGAGGTCGACCTGGTGCAGGCTGCAGACGACGGTGAGTCCCTCGTCGGCGGCGATCTCCCGGATCAGCGCCATGACCTGCTCGCTCGACTCCGGGTCGAGCGAGGCGACCGGCTCGTCGGCGAGCAGGATGTCGGGCTTCTGCATCAGGGCCCTGGCGATGGCCACGCGCTGCTGCTGCCCACCCGAGAGGGTGTCGCTGCGCTGGTAGGCGCGGTCGAGCAGACCGACGCGATCGAGGTGCTCGAGTGCGGTGAGCTTGGCGGCACGCGAGTATCCCCAGAGGCCGAGGCGCGGCCCGCGCACGCCGGACAGCGATCCGGTGAGCACGTTCTCGAGCACGGTGAGCGAGGGCACCAGCTCGAACTGCTGGAAGATGAAGCCCACGCGGCTGCGGAGGTCGCGCAGCGCCCTGCCCTTCAGCGCCGGCACCTGTGAGCCCAGCACCTCGACCGAGCCCGCGGTGGGGGTCTCGAGACCGTCGAGGTGGCGCAGCAGGGTCGACTTCCCCGAGCCGGAGAGGCCGAGGAGCACGACGATCTCGCCGCGGGACACCTCGAGCGAGGCATCCTTCAGTGCGGTGGTCGTCCCGAAGGTCTTCGTCACGCCGTCGAGGCGGATGAGGGCGTCGGATGCCGAGGCGGTCATGTCGTAGCTCCTGTGGTGTCGTGAGTCGTGCGGTGGTGCCCTCCGTCCCGTCCGTGCGCGACGGAAGGGACGGAGGGCGCCGGGTGAGGGGAAGCGGTCAGGCCGGGCTCAGGCCTGGCACTGCTCCGCTTCGGTCTCCTTGCAGATGTCGCGGATCAGGTCGTAGTACGCGTCGTCGACCGGCTTCGTGGCGTAGAACACGCTGCGGAAGGCGTCGGTGTCGGCACCGTCGATGCCCGCGGCGATGATGTCGTCGATCGTGATCTCGGCGAGGCCGTCGATGAGCTTCTTCGAGACGTCGTCCGGGAGCGTGGAGGAGTAGACCAGCGGCGCACCGGGCACCATCGTCTCGTCGACGACCTTCACCTTGTCCGACTTCTCGACCTCGGAGTCCTCGGCGAAGCCCGCCTCGCACTCCACACCCTCGCCGACCTTGGTGACGCTGACGTCGTGCTTACCCGCGAAGACCGGCGTGATGTCGGTCTTGGGGTCGATGCCGGCCTTCAGCAGGTTGTAGGACGGGAACAGGTAGCCCGAGGTGGAGGACGGGTCGACGAAGCAGACCTTCTTGCCCTTGAAGTCGTCGATGCTCGTGATGTCGCTGCCGACCGGGACGATCGCCTGCGAGAAGTAACCCGGCTCCTGGCCCTCCTCGGTCACGATCGAGGAGATCGGGGTGAGCTTGGCACCGTTGTTGGTGGCGGTGACGTAGGTGAATCCGGAGAACGACGCGACGTCGACCTTGCCGGCGACCGCGGCCTCGATGAGTGCGGCGTAGTCGGTCGACTCGTGGTACTCGACCGTCTTGCCGGTGATCTCGGCGATGTAGTCCATGAGCGGCTGGTAGTTCGTCTCGGTGTCGACCGAGTCGGGCACGACGCCGAAGACGAGCGTGTTCTCGTCGACCGCGAATCCGCTGGCGGAGGACGACTCGTCGGCACCGGGTGTGCCGGCTGCGTCGGCCGAGCCGGAACAGGCGGCGAGGCCGAGGGCGAGGAGCGCGACGCCGGCGAGGGCGGGAAGAGCGCGAAGCTTCATGAGGACCTTTCAGGGTGTGAGGGGTGATCCACGGAAGACTCTCTCAGGTGCCACGCCGAGATATGTACCTAACTCGGAAGAGTTCAGGGCTCGTTTACCGAGCATTCGCCTGGATGAACACTCCTCGAACGTGATCGCGCCCACCGAGATGGCGAAGTAATGTACCTATGTGGCCGAAGCTGTGTACACCCAGATCGCCGACGACCTTCGCGCGCAGATCGCGGCGGGCACCCTGCGCCCGGGCGACGACGTCCCGACCGAGGCGGACCTCGCCGAGAAGTGGCGCACATCTCGCGGTCCGATCCGCAACGCCCTGGCCGCTCTGCGCGGCGAAGGTCTGATCGAGACGAGCCGCGGGCGGCCGGCGCGCGTGGTCGCCCGCAAGGCCAATCAGGCCGTCGACGTGTCGGTGCCGTTCACGCGCTGGGCTCGGGAGCTGGGCGTCACCCCGGGGGCGCAGACGCAGGAGCTGAGCCTGCGGCGCGCCGGCGATCTGGGAGCAGCACTCGGAGTCGACGCGAGCGACACCATCGTGAGCGTGGTCAGGCTGCGTCTGCTCGACGGCCGGCCGACCATGCTGGAGCGCCTCCACTACACGGAGGTCGCGGGACGACGATTGTTCGAGGTGAACCTCGACGAGGTCTCGATCACGGAGTACCTGGGCTCGGTCGGACACCCGATCGTCACGCTGCAGCACGTCATCGATGCGGTGGCCGCCGACGACCAGGATGCCGCACTGCTGCGCGTGCCCCGTGGCACGCCCATCCTGCGCCTCACACGCACGTCGCGCGATGCGGAGGGGCGGATCTTCGAGGCCTCGGAGGACCGCTACCTGAGCGAGGTCGTGCGCTTCACGGTCGCCGCGTCGGGGATCTCCACCGACGGCCATTTCATGCGTGCCGTCGGCGCCTAGCAGGACGTGCATGAGCACCGGTCGGGAGGCCGGAGAATCGGCCGTTAACGCAGAAGGCGATCGCGAGCGCGCAAGGTGTTTCAGAAGCCAGAAAGACCGCGCCCGCGATCGCAGCGCTGGGGACGCTTTATCTGGGGAGCCTTCAGATTACGGGAGGCTGCAACGCGTTCCACAGGGTCGAACGTCGAGACTTCTCTAGACTTTCGTCTAGGTTCTCGCGGATCGTGGAAGGGGTGCTCACACACTCTAGAGCATCAGACGACCGGAAGTCGGGCCGACACGACCCAGAATCCCTCGACTTCGCCGGCGCTGAACTCGCCGCTCGCGCCCATGACGCGCTCCGCCATCCTTCCCAGGCCGGTGCGACTGGAGGAGAGCTCGCGGCGCGGCGTCGTCGGGAGCGGGCTGCGCAGCGTGAGGTGGGCGACGTCGTCGTCCACGGCGAGGTCGATCTGCACCTCACCGGGTCCTGCGTATTTGAGGATGTTCGTGGCGGACTCGCGCACGATGCGCGCGAGGACGATCTCGACGGCACGCGGGATGCGCTCGTCGCGGGGGTCTCCGTCGCGGGCCACGGAGTGACCCGCGGATTCGAACTCGCTCTGCGCCTCGTCGATCGCCGCTGCGAGGTCGCCCGTCTGCACACTGGACGACTGCGGACCGTCGTCCGCCAATTCGATCACGAAGCGAAGATCGGTCATCGCCTTGCGCGCGGCGACACGGATCGCTTCCTGCGAATCGGTGCTGGTCTCGGGGTCTTCGAGCATCTGCACGTGCAGCGCCACCACCGTGAGGTGGTGCGCGATGCTGTCGTGCAGCTCACCGGCGATCCATCGTCGCTCGGCGAGCACTGCTTGACGTTCTTGTTCCGCGCGCTCCTCGAGTTCGCGCTCGAGGCGACTGCCCCGAGCGAAGGCGAGCCGCAGGGCGAACCCGACAGCTCCGGCCACCGTGGCGAAGATGAGGAACAGACCGACGTTCACATCGGTGTCGGCATCGCCGTTGGCGACGAGTGCTGCAGCGATGAGGAACGCACCGGTGTACGACAGGATCAGGGAGGTCCATCCCAGCCTCATGACCAGCCCGGCCGCGACAGCGGCTGCGGTCAGAACCTGGGACTCGGTTCCCACGAGGAATGATGTCGCGAACACGACGCCGAGGGCGCATGTCGCGATGAGTGGATTCCAGAGATAGAGGGCGAACGCTGCGGTACATGCGACGCTCACCAAAAGTGCGACCGGGTTCACACCCGGCGTGGTGAAAAAACCTATGACGTCCGTGGCGATGGTGATGGAGACGATGACCAGGACGACGATCCGCTCGATCGCGCTGAGCTTCTCGCCCCGACCCAACCGGAACGAATCCGCAGATCGTCGGGTGGACTGGTCGAAGGCCATGGTTCACTATCTCCTATTCGCCAGGTACGCTAGCGGACGAGACCAAAAAACTTGCCAACCTGCTGCCAGAAAGTCATTACGTTCACCTCCATTATGTAGTCGTTCGTCGATGTCTGTATTCATCTTCTCGGCGAACAACGCGGCGCACATCTGTCTCACGTCTAGAGGTTTTTGGCCAAAGGTCTACATGACGTCATCGAAGCGCTCCCGCCGTTAGGCTTCCCCCTATGCAGGAAATCCGTGTCGTGATCGTCGACGATGATCCATTGGTCCGTTCGGCGCTGTCGCACTTCGTGTCGCGTGACCCGGAGATCACCGTGATCGCGCAGGCGGAGGACGGCCTCGAGGCGATCGCCACGGTGGAACGCGAGCAGCCCGATGTGGTGATGATGGACGTGCAGATGCCCGAGATGGACGGCATCGAGGCCACCGGCGTGATCGCCGAGCGCTGGCCGCACGTCCGCGTCCTCGCGGTGACGACGCTCGACGGCAGCGACACGGTGCTTCCGATGCTCAGCGCCGGCGCCTCCGGCTACCTGCTCAAGGACTCCAGCGCCGACGACATCGTCACGGGCGTCCGCGAAGTGCACAGCGGCGCCAGCTCCCTCTCTCCCCGGATCGCCTCGATGCTGATCAAGCACGTCCGCGAATCTACGCCCGTGGCGGCCGACGCCGACGCCCTCGAGCCGCTCACCGAGCGCGAGGTCGAGGTGCTCCACTGCCTCGCCCAGGGCATGTCGAACGCCGAGATCGCCAAGGCGCTGATCGTCTCCGAGGGTACGGTGAAGGCGCATCTCGGCCGCATGATGTCCAAGTGGCACCTGCGCGACCGCGTGCAGATCCTCGTGACGGCCGCGCACGCTGGTCTCGTCAGCTTCCGCTGATCACCACGCGAGCAGGACGATCCCCGCGACGACGACGAGCGACGCCGCGATCCGCCAGGCGGGACGCGACTCCCGCAGCACGAACACCCCGAACAGGCTCACCAGCACCACGCTGACCTCGCGCAGGGGGGCCACCAGCGCGACCGGTGCGATCTGGATCGCGGTCAGCACCAGGATGTACGACAGCGGCGACAGGATGCCGAAGGCCAGGATGCGGCGCCATTGCGTGCGCCCGAGCGCCCATACCGCACCCCAGCGCCGACGCACCGCGATCGAGTAGAACGGCACCTGCAGCAGCGTGGTTCCGACCATGAACGCGACCGGCGAGAGGCCCCAGGTGCGTACCGCGTGCGCGTCCCAGATCGTGTAGACGGCTATCGCGACACCGGTGAGGAGCCCGAAGACGATGCCGGGATCGAGCCGCCGAGAACCCGCCCCTCTCCCCCGGTCGACGAGTCCGATGGCGACGACGCCGACGATCACGGCGGCGACGCCCACGAGGGCGACCGCCGAAGGACGCTCGCCCAGCAGCAGCACGGCCACGATCACCGAGAGGAAGGGGCCCGTGCCCCGCGCCGTCGCGTAGACGGTGGAGAGGTTGCCCTCCCGGTACCCGCGCTGGAGCACCGCCATGTAACCGACGTGCAGCACCGACGAGACGGCGACGCCGAGGGCGAACGACCCCAGGTCGTCGGCCCCGAGACCGCCGGTGAACGGCACCGCGCCGATCCACACGACGGTGCTGCCGACCGATCCCCACCACAGGAACGGCGCTCCGGCCCGGCTGATGCCGTGCGCGATGATGTTCCACGCCGCGTGGGCTATGGCGGCGCCGAAGACCAGGACGAAGGCGAGTGGAGACACGACGAGACCCTTCCGTCCGACGCGCGGCGCGACGAACAGGGTCCTCCGGGCTTTTGTCCTGTCAGATGACGGCTCTCCTGTGGAGGAGGGCCGTGGCGCCGCTCGGACCAGACGGGCGCGAACCCCGGAACCCTAGGCGCTATCGGGACGAGCCTAACGCGATCGGATGAACGGCGGGGAAACGACGACGCGCCCCGCTCGATCATCGGGCGGGGCGCGTCGTGCGGATGGAGCGGCGTCAGACCTCGACGTCGCGGCGACGCACGCGGGCGATCAGCAGCACCAGGGCACCGACCGCGAGCAACGCGAGCGCCCAGCCGATTCCGGTGATCACGCCACCCGTGGCGGCGAGCCCGTTCAGGTCGACCGTCGCGGTGGCGGCAGCCGTGACCGTCACGGCCCCGCCGACGCCACTCGCCGTGGCCACGTTGACGACCGTGCTCGCCGCGATGTCCGCCGTGGTGAGGGCGTAGGTCACCGGACCGCAGCTCGCCGTGGCGCCGGGAGCGAGGGCGGGGATCGCGCAGTCGACGACGCCACCCAGCTTCGGGTCGTCGATCTTCACGTTCGTCAGCGTCACCGCTCCCGTGTTGGTGACGGTGAACCGGAAGGCGATGGTGTCGCCCGCGTTCATCTTCCCGTTGCGGTCGGCATCGACGTAGTCGCCGCCGGTCTTCGTCAGGGCGATGGCCGGCTGTGCCACGAGCGGGGTCACCACGGTGTCGGTCGCGACCGGCGGGATCTCCGAGGTGCCGGTTCCCGTGGCGGTGGCCGTGTTCTCGATCTCGCCCGCATCGATCTCGGCCTGCGTGAGCACGGCAGGGGCGCCGGCCGCGCAGACGGTCGACTCACCCGGGGCGAGCTCGGTCGCATCGCACGTGACCGCCGCCCCGAGGCGCGGGTCGCTGACCGTGACGCCTGTGAGGGTCGTCGTGCCCGCGTTCGTCACGGTGAACGTGTACGCGATGGTGTCACCGGCATCCGTGCGTCCGTTGCCGTTGGCATCGACCACGGCTGCCGCGGACTTCAGCAGCGTGATGTCGTCGGTGCCCGCGACGCGCACGTCGGCCTCGTCCTGGGCGTCGGCGCTGCCGTTGCGCGACTGCCCCTCGACGGTGGCCACGTTGTGCACGGTCCCGTCGTCGACGTTCTGCTGCGTGAGCACATAATCGACCGGCCCGCAGGTGACCTCGTCACCCGGACTCAGCTCGAGACCGTCAAGAGCGGCGCAGTCGACCCTGCCACCCAGCAGTGGGTCGTCGAGGACGATGTCGCGCAGCACCGTCGTGCCGCTGTTGCGGATCGTGAACGTGTAGCCGACCGTGTCACCGGCTCCTGCCCGACCGTCTTCCCCGAGCGCGATCGCTCCCGGGGTCTTGGTCAGCTCGATCGCGCTCGTGCCCGTGATCACGACGTCGGCCGATGCGTCGTCGCTGACCGGACCGAGCGGGCTGGTGCCGGTCGTCGTGGCGGTGTTGCGGACGATCTCGGCCTCGATGTCGGCCTGGGTCAGCGTGTACGTGAACGAGCCGCAGTCCGAGGTGCCGCCCGGCGCGAGAGCACCGACTGCGCAGAGGGTTCCCGCACCGAGCATCGGGTCGGTGATCACCACACCCGTGAGGGTGGTGGTGCCGAGGTTGCGCACCGAGAAGGTGTAGTCGACCGTGTCACCGGCACCGATGAAGCCGTCGCCGTCGGCGTCGAGCACGCGCCCGACGTTCTTGAGCAGTTCGATCGCCGCGGTACCGGTGATGTCCACGTCCGCCTGCGCGGTGTCGGTCACCGTGCCGATCGGTGCGTTCGCCGTGACCGCGGCCTCGTTGTGCACGAGCCCGCCGTCGATGTCGGCCTGGGTGAGCGTGTAGGTGATCGGTGTGCAGGAGACCGACTGCCCCGGTGCGAGCGCGATTCCATCGAGCTCGGGGCACGTCACGGTTCCGCCGAGCATCGGGTCGGTGATCACCGCGTCGCGCAGCGTCGTCGTGCCGTTGTTCGTGACGGTGAACGTGTAGTCGATCGTGTCACCGGCTCCGACGGCGGAGTCGCCGTCCACGTCGACCACGGTCGACGGGTTCTTGGCGAGACTGATGCCGTTGGTCGCCGCGATCGTGACGTTCGCCTCGGCATCGTCGGTCGCGGGGCCCTGGGCCGACTGGGCCGTCACCGCGGCGGTGTTGCGCACCGTCCCGGCATCCACGTCCGCCTGCGTGAGCGTGTACGAGACCGGCGCGCAGGTCACCGTGCCGCCCGGTGCCAAGGGTGCGGCGAAGGCCGCGCACGCCACCGCACCGCCGAGCAGCGGGTCGGTGATCGCGGCACTGGTGAGCGTGACGTCGCCGGTGTTGCGGACCGTGAAGGTATAGGCGACCGTGTCACCCGCACCGATGCGTCCGTCGCCGTCGGTGTCGGTCGGAGCGCTGACGCTCTTGACGAGTTCGACCTGCGGCGTTCCCGAGACCGGAACGGTCACCGTCGAGGTGTTGTCGCTCGGGTCGGGGTCAGGAGTGTTCGAGGTCACCGTCGCCGTGTTCGACAGCGTCGCACCCGCGATCGACGGGTCGACCGTGCCGCTCACCGTCGCGGTGAAGGTGGCGCCGACCGCGAGGGTCGGCTGCGTGCACGCGAGCTGCGATCCGGTGACCGTGCACCCGGGGGTGGCGGTCGACGGATTCAGCAGGCCGGCGGGAAGGGCATCGGAGACCGCGACGGCGGAGGCGATGCTCGGCCCGCTGTTGGTCACGACGAGCGTGTAGGTCACGGCGCCGTTGAGAGGAGCCGGGTTCGCCGAGATCGTCTTGACGATCGCGAGGTCGGCGGAGGGCGTGACGGTCACCGACGCGGTGCCGGTGTTGTTCGACGTGTCAGGATCCGGCGTACGCGAACTCGCCGTCGCGGTGTTGGTCAGCTGTCCTTCCGTGTTGACGGTCGCGGTGACGGTGATCGTCTCGGAGTCGCCCGGCAGCAGGGTGCCCACCGTCCAGCGCGCGTCCTCCATCGACCACGTGCCTGTCGACGGCGTGGCTCCGGTGAGCATGAACCCGACGGGGAGCAGCTCGTCGAGCACCACGCCGGCGGCCGCCGACGGACCTTCGTTGGTGACCGTGACCTCGAACGTCGCGGTCCCGCCGAGCGGAACCGTCGGGGTCGAGGTCGTCTTGACGACGCTCACGTCGGCGTTCGGCGCGAGCGTGACGTCGACCGTCGAGGTGTTGTTGTCGGTGTTCGGATCCGGAGTCCCGGAGGTGGTCGTCGCGGTGTTCGACACCACGCCCGTCGCGGTCGTGCTCCACGTGCCCGTGACCTCGATCGCCACCGATCCACCGGGAGCGATGTCGCCGAGCTCGCACCCGACCGTCCCTCCGACGATCGAGCAGCCCGGTCCGTTGACGACGACGTCGAGGAATCCCGCCGGGAGCGTGTCCGAGACCGAGGCGCCGCGGGCGACGGAGGGCCCCGCGTTCGCAACCCGGAGCGTGTACGTGAAAGAGCTCCCCGGCTCGCCCGTCGTCGGCGCCGTCTTGACGATGCTCAGGTCAGCGCTCTGGACGACCTCGACGTCGACCGAGCTGGAGTTGTTCGTGGTGTCCCGGTCGGCCGCGGGGGCCGCGACGGACGCGGTGTTCGTCACGGTGCCGACGGGTGCATCGGCGTCGACCAGAGCGTGCACGACCACGTTCGACGGTCCCCCGACGAGGAACGACGCCCAGGTGCACATGATCGAACTCGCGGTGGATGTGCACGTCGCGCCGGGCGGGGCGTCGACACCCGTCACCGAGAACCCTTCGGGCACGGTGTCGACGAGCGCCACGTTCACGGCGTCCGACGCACCGAGGTTGCGTACAGCGAGAGTGAAGTCGATCGTGTCGCCGGCCGAGACCTGCGCGGCGGAGGCCGTCTTCACGACGGCCATGTCGGCGATCACATCGGGCTGGAAGCTGGTCGACGAGACGTTGTTCGCCGGGTTCGTGTCGGTCGTGCTGGTCGTCACCGTCGCGGTGTTCTGCAGCACAGCGGTGGCGCCGGGGTTGATCTCCACCACGACGAAGGTTTCGACGGAGCTCGCGCCGGGGGCGAGCGTACCCACCTGGCAGGTGAGCATCGACCCCTGAGCCGCGCACGTGCCCTGGCCGGGATCGGCGCTGATGAAGGTCGTGTCCGGGTCCAGCGGGTCGGTGACCACGACGTTGCGCGCCTCGGACGGCCCGGCGTTGAAGACCGAGAGGGTGTAGGTCACCTGCTCGCCGGCGACCGGCGTGGACGGGGAGAACGTCTTGACGATCGACACGTCGGTCTGGGCGGACATCGTGCTGACGACGCTCGCGGTGTTGTTCGCGAGATTCGGATCGGTGCGGGTGCCCGAGACCGTGGCGGTGTTCGACAACGAGGCCCCGGGGTCGCCCGACGGGGAGAGCGTTCCGGTGATCTTGATCTCGGTGCTCTGCCCGACCGCCATGTCCGGTACGGCGCAGTTCACCGTCGCGGTGACGGTGCACGTCACGTCACCCGAGTCGACCGTGACGTTCGTGATGCCTGCAGGGATGGGGTCGGTGACCGTCACCCCTGTCGCGGTCTGCGGGCCGTTGTTCGTCACACCGATCGTGAACGTCACCGGCTGGCCGGCGACCAGCGGATCCGTGTCGATGCTCTTGGTGATCGCCAGGTCGGCGGCGGCGTTCACAGGGGTCTGGGTCTCCTGGCTGACCGAGGTGCGGTCCTGGCCGACGACGTTGTCGCGGAAGGCGACCCGTGCCTCATTGACGATCGTGGTCGCCGCGGCCGAGACATTGACCTTGGCGTCGAAGGTGTAGCTCGTGCTCGCGCCCACGCCGATGGACCCTCCGGCGGTGGCGGTACCCCCGTCGCCGAGGCGCACCTGCACCGTGCGGCTCCCCGAGGTGTACGAGCCGCGGTCATCGCCGGCGGCGTCGGTGAGGGCGCCCGTGCCCGCTCCGCTGATGATCTTGAGCGAGCCCGGGACGAAGTCGATCCCTGCGGCGAGCACGTCGGACGACACCGACTGCAGCGCCGGGTTCCCGCCGCCGTTGTTCGTGGTGACCGTGTAGCGCAGCGTGTCGCCCACCTCAGCGGTCGTGCCTCCACGCGTCAGATTGGTCACCGACTTGTTCGTGATGAGACAGGGGCCGGTTCCGAAGGTGATGTCGTCGAGGAAGTTGCCGACGGAAGCGCTGCCACCAGCCGAGCTGACCGCCTCGAAGCCGAAGCGCGTCACCGTCTGACCCGCGGGAACGGTGTACGTGCCGGTGTGCGCGCCCCAGGCCGTGTTCCCGTCGGAGAGGTTGGGGCCGCTCTGCACGAGGGCTCCGGTCGGGGTGCCGATCACGACGCGCATGACGTCGGTCCCGGTGCGCCCGCGGTGCTTGAGCGACCACGACAGCGTCTGGCCCGGCGTCGTCGCCACGTCCTGATAGAGCCGGCTGGGGCTGTTCGCGTTGAGCTCGGCGAACTGCCGCCCCGCGGCGGCGGTGACGCCGTTGAATCCGCTGCTCCACAGCTCGATCTGGTTCAGGCTGTCGTTCGTGAACCACCCGGGGACCTGATTCTCGTCGGGGAGCGACACCGAGGCGTTCGGGATCACCGGCGCCTCGAACCCGCCGTTGACGAGGGCGACCGTTCCCTGACAGCTGGTCGGGGTCTGCGCCGCCGATGCCGATGTCGGAGCGACCGCTTCGGTGACGACGGTGAGGCCAGCAGCCAGCAGCAGTACCGAAGTCGCCCCCGCGATGGCGCGACGAATGGACAGACGTGGGTGTGCACGCATGTGAAGTTCTCCCCGGTTCACGGAAGAGCCCGAACCGGCATCTCCCCCGCTGGAAGGCTAACCCGGGTGTAGCCGAAAGTGGTAGACCCGCCTTCGGACGAAGTCCCCGACTACGCTCGAAGCACCGCGTTCTCCAGGAAGGTCACGACATGCCCGTCACCCCCGCAGCCCTCGCCCACGCCGAGGACCTCGCCGACTTCGTCGCCGCCTCGCCCTCGAGCTACCACGCGGCGGCCGAGGTCGCTCGACGACTGGAGGAATCGGGGTTCACGCGGCTGCAGGAGGAAGATGAATGGCCTCTTCAGCCCGGTGGGCGCTTCGTGGTCGTGCGCGACGGCGCGGCGATCGCCTGGGTCGTGCCGTCGGACGCCGCGACCACCATGCCGGTGCAGATCTTCGGCGCGCACACCGACTCCCCCGGGTTCAAGCTCAAGCCGCAGCCGACCACCGGTTCGCGGGGCTGGCTGCAGGCTGCAGTCGAGGTGTACGGCGGACCGCTGTTGAACTCCTGGCTCGACCGCGAGCTGCGCCTCGCCGGGCGACTGGCGCTGGCCGACGGCCGTGTCGTGCTGGCGGACACCGGCGCCCTGCTGCGCCTGCCGCAGCTCGCGATCCACCTCGATCGCGGCGTCAACAATGGGTTGGCCCTCGACAAGCAGACCGAGACGCAGCCCGTGTGGGGGCTGGGCGACCCGACCGAGGCCGACATCCTCGCCGAACTCGCCGCAGCGGCCGACGTGGCAGCGTCCGAGATCCGCGGATACGACGTGGTCATCGCCGACTCCGCACGCGGCGCGGTGTTCGGCAAGGACGACGCGTTCTTCGCCTCCGGCCGTCTCGACGACCTCGCCTCGGTGCACGCCGGCGTGGTCGCACTCGCGACGCACGAACCGCCCGCGGGCGCACCGATCGCGGTGCTCGCCGCGTTCGACCACGAGGAGCTCGGCTCGGAGTCCCGTTCCGGGGCCGCCGGCCCCTTCCTCGAAGACGTGCTCGAGCGCGTGTACTCGAGGCTGGGCGCCGATGGATCCGCGCGCCGTCAGGCGTATGCCTCGTCGTGGTGCCTGTCGAGCGACGTCGGACACTCGGTGCACCCGAACTATGCCGCCAAGCACGACCCCGTAGTGCAGCCGGTGCTCGGCTCGGGACCGATCCTGAAGATCAACGCCAACCAGCGCTATGCGACGGATGCGATCGGCACGGCGTCATGGCGGAGCTGGTGCGAGCGCGCAGGCGTCGCGACGCAGGAGTTCGTGTCGAACAACAGCGTGCCGTGCGGCTCGACGATCGGCCCGATCACGGCGACCCGCCTCGGCATCCGCACGGTCGACGTGGGCATCCCCATCCTCTCGATGCACTCCGCACGAGAGCTCGCCGGGGTCTCCGACCTGCACGATCTGGCCCGCACCGCGCAGTCGTTCTTCGCCGGCTGAGCACGCGGGCGGTTCCGGCCCACGCGAAGTCCGCCCGGCCGCGCCCCCGCAGTGCCAGGATGTGAGCATGACGGACATCAAGCCGGCCCTCATCGAGCGTGCGGGCATCGAGATCATCCCCGAATCCGAGCGCACCGCGAAGCCTCGTGACCTGTTCTGGCCGTGGTTCGCGGCGAACGTCTCGGTGTTCGGCATGTCGTACGGTTCGTTCGTGCTGGGCTTCGGCATCTCGTTCTGGCAGGCGACGATCGTCTCGGTCATCGGCATCGTGGTGTCGTTCCTGCTGTGCGGGCTCATCGCGATCGCCGGCAAGCGCGGCTCGGCCCCCACCATGGTGCTCTCCCGCGCGGCGTTCGGCGTGCAGGGCCAGAAGGTTCCGGGTATCGTCTCGTGGCTGACCTCGATCGGCTGGGAGACATTCCTCGCGATCATGGCGGTACTCGCCACCGCGACCGTCATCACGCAACTCGGAGGTGACGGCGACAGCATCTGGCTGCGCATCGTCGCGACCGTCATCGTCGCAGCGCTGATCGTGACCGCCTCCGTGCTCGGCTATCACACGATCATGAAGCTGCAGTCGGTGCTCACGTGGATCACCGGCGTGGTCACCGTGGTCTACATCGTCCTCGCGGCGCCGGCGATCGACTTCTCCGCCGTGCTGGCCCGCCCCGACGGCGGTATCGGTCAGGTGATCGGCGCGCTCGTGATGGTGATGACCGGATTCGGGCTCGGCTGGATCAACATCGCCGCCGACTGGTCGAGGTACCAGAAGCGCACGGCGTCCGACGGGGCGATCGTCGCCTGGAACACGATCGGCGGCTCCGTGGCACCCGTGATCCTCGTGGTGTTCGGCCTGCTGCTCGGCGGCTCCGACGAAGACCTCATGAACGCGATCGCCGCCGACCCGATCGGCGCGCTCGCCTCGATCCTTCCTCCCTGGGTACTCGTGCCGTTCCTGCTGACGGCCGTGCTCGCGCTCGTCTCGGGCGCGGTGCTGGGCATCTACTCCTCCGGGCTCACCCTGCTCAGCCTCGGCATCCGCATCCCGCGCCCGTCGGCGGCCGCGATCGACGGCGTGATCCTGACGCTCGGCACGATCTTCGTGGTGTTCTTCGCGACCGACTTCCTGGGGCCGTTCCAGAGCTTCCTGATCACGCTCGGTGTGCCGCTCGCCTCGTGGGCCGGCATCCTGATCGCCGACATCCTGCGCCGCCGGAAGGACTATGACGAGGAGGCCTTGTTCGATCAGAACGGTCGTTACGGCGCGTGGGACTGGACATCGATCGGTACCCTGGTCGTCACGAGCGTGATCGGTTGGGGCCTGGTCGTGAACAACTTCGCCGAGGATGCCGCGTGGAACAACTGGCAGGGCTACCTGCTGTTCCTCATCGGCGGCAGGGACGGCGAGTGGGCATACGCGAACCTCGGGGTGTTCTTCGCGCTGGTGCTGTCGTTCCTCGGGACCTACGTCGCCAGGGCCGCGAAGATCCGGCGCCAGGAGGCCGTGTGAGCACTCCGGCGGCCGGGGACACCTGGCTCGTGGTGATCGATCCGCAGGCGATCTTCGCCTCGCCGGCGTCTGCGTGGGGTTCACCTTTCTTCGCCGAGGCGATGCCGAGCATCCGCGCCCTGGCGGAGGCGTTCGGCGACCGCGTGCTCGTGACGCGCTGGGTGCCGACCGCCGATCGGTCCACGTCCTGGGGCGACTACTTCGCGGCCTGGCCGTTCGCCGACCAGCCGCCGGGCGACCCGCTGTTCGCCCTGGTGCCCGAAGCGATCGACCTCTCCCCGCATCCGAGCCTCGACCTGCCGACGTTCGGCAAGTGGGGCCCCGAGCTCGAAGCGGTGGTCGGTCGCGGAGGGCGCCTGGTGCTCGCCGGGGTCTCGACGGACTGCTGCGTGATCTCGACGGCTCTGGCCGCGGCCGACGCGGGTGCGCACGTCACGATCGCCGCCGATGCCTGCGCCGGCTCGACTGCGGAGAACCACGCGACTGCGCTGCACGTCATGGGACTGTATCCCCCGCAGATCACCGTGAGCGACACCGCCACCGTGCTCGGCAACCGCTGACGGCGGGCGTGGGCCTCAGTCCGAGGCTCGCACGGCGGCGGCGATGTCGGTCGGGGAGCCGTGCCAGGGCGCGCCGTGACCCGGCAGCACCCAGGAGGCCGAGACCGCGGCCAGGCGGTCGAGCGAGGCGAGCGCCTCGTCGGGCTCGTCCGTGAAGGGCGCGCGCTGCGCCCCGGTCCGTCCCGTGAGCACGTGCCGAGTGGTCAGCGCGTCGCCGACGAACACCGCGTCGACGGCCGGCACGTGCACCGCGATGCTCCCCGGCGAGTGGCCGGGCATCCCGATGACGACCGGAGCACCGGGCAGATCCAGCACGTCGCCGTCGCCGACTTCCGTGACGACCGACACGTGATGTGTGCGCAGGGCGTTCTTGCGCAGGCCGTAGGCGAAGAAGCCGAGCGTGGGCCCGATCTTCGCCGGTCCCATCGCGGTCTTCGGCTTCTCCCCGGTGCGCACACGATGGCCGTCGGCCGCATGGATGAACACCGGCACTCCCGCCTCTGTGCGCAGCCGCTCGGCGAAGCCGATGTGATCGCCGTCGCCGTGGGTGAGGACGAGTCCGCGGATGTCGGACAGCGGGCGACCGAGCGCGGCGAGTTCGCGCTGCAGATCGTGCCAGTGCCCTGGCAGCCCCGCGTCGATCAGGGTGATGCCCTCGGGCAGGTCGATCAGGTACGAGGCGACGATGTCGTTGCCGAGGCGGTGCAGGTGCGGTGCGAGCTTCATGGCGGATCCTCTCGGGATGATTGCGATGGCTACGTTACGTAGCTATCATGGCTATTGTCAATAGCCATCCAGGGAGGATCCGATGCCGACACCGGAACGCACGTCCACCGACGAGATCGTCGCGGCCGGCCGGGAGATCCTCGAGGTCGCGGGACCTTCGGGCCTCACGATGCAGGCGGTCGCGAACAGGGTGGGCGTCCGCGCCCCCTCGCTCTACAAGCGGGTGCGGGACCGGCATGCTCTGCACGCCGCCGTCGCCACCGCGTCGATCGATGCGCTCACGGCGCGGCTCGAAGCCGCGGGCGACGACATCGGTGCGCTCGCTCATGCCTACCGCGACTTCGCGCACGCGCATCCGGAGGGCTTCCGGATCATGTTCACGATCGCGGCTCCGCATGACGCGCTGGAACGTTCGGCGGCACCCCTCATGCGCGCCGCCGCCTCCCTGGTCGGTGACGACGACGCGCTCGACGCCGCCCGTCTGTTCACCGCCTGGGCGACCGGCTTCCTGCAGATGGAGCTGTCCGGAGCGTTCCGACTCGGCGGCGACGTCGACCGCGCTTTCGAGTACGGCCTGCGTCGACTCATCGCCGGGATGGCCGGCTGAACCGCCACGGGTTCGATCACTGTCGCGCACCGGCATCCGCAGCCGGACTCGCGCACCGGGGCCGCCGGGCTACTTCATCGTGTCGAGGATGCCGACGAGGTCTTCGAACGTGGTGAGGGGATTCAGGATGGCGAAGCGTGTGTTCGGACGCCCGGCATGGGAGCTGGGGACCACGAACGCCCGCTGCGAGTCGAGCAGGGCCGCCGACCATCGGTCGTAGTCGGCACGCTCCCAACCGTCGCGCTCGAACACCACGATCGACAGCTGCGGGTCTCGCACCAGACGCAGCTCCGGACGTCGGGCGATCTCCGCGGCGATCCGTCGCGTCAGCGCGAGTCCGGCACTCACCGCCTCACGGTAGGCCGTGACCCCATAGGTCGCGACCGAGAACCACATGGGCAGGCCGCGCGGGCGACGCGTCAACTGGATGGAGTAGTCCGAGGGGCTGAACTCGTCGACGTCGGTGAGGATGTCGAGGTATTCGGCATGCTGCGTGTGCGCCCGGCGCCCGCTGTCGGGGTCGCGGTAGATCAGCGCGCAGCAGTCGAACGGTGCGAACAGCCATTTGTGCGGATCGACGATGACCGAGTCGGCGCGCTCGACGCCGGCGAAGATGTGCCGCGCTTCCGGCGCCAGCATCGCGGTGAGACCGTAGGCACCGTCGATATGCAGCCAGAAATCGAACTCGTCCTTGAGCGCCGCGATCCCCTCGATGTCGTCGACGATGCCGAAGTTGGTCGAGCCGCCGGTCGCGACGACCGCACAGATCTCGTCACCGTGCGCGAGGAGGGCTTCGCGCACGCCCTCCGCGCGCAGCACGCCGTCGTCGCCCGCAGGAACCAGCAGCACGTCGGCATCCATCACCTTCGCGGCCGACTTGTTCGAGGAGTGCGCCTCGACGCTGCACAGGATCTTCCATCGGCTCGGCAGCTCCTTGCCGGCCGCGATCAGCCGCGCCTTCGCCGCCTCGCGCGCGGCGACCAGTGCCGAGAGGTTGCCGATCGTGCCGCCCTGCACGAACACTCCGCCCGCGGTCTCGGGCAGCCCGAACTCGCTCGCGAGCCACGACAGCACCTCGTTCTCGGCGTGCACGGCCCCCGCGCCCTCGAGCCAGCTGCCGCCGTAGAGCCCGGATGCCGACACGACGAGGTCGAACGCGATCGCCGCCATGGTCGGCGCTGTCGGGATGAACGACAGATACAACGGGTGACTCGTGGTCAGGCACGCCGGGGCGAGGACGTGCTCGAACACGCTGAGGGCACGCGCGGCCCCGAGTCCCGCATCGGTGATCGTGGGCCCGACGAGGCGGTTCAGCTCGGCCTCGGACTGGGGCTTGTCGAGCGGCACGTCGGCGGCGAGCATGCGACGACGCGAGTAGTCGAGCACGGCGTCGACGATCGCCGTCGATTCGGGCGAGGCCGCGTGCATGCGCACAGCATCCATGGGCGTTCCTTTACTTGTCATCAGATCGGGAGTCGGCAGATCGGGTGTCGGCAGATCGGGTGTCGGGCGGTGCGGTGTCGAGCGGTGCGGTGTCGAGCACGGCCGACAGTGCACGCCTGGCCAGGTCGGCGCGGTCGCGGGGCGCCCACTTCACGAGGGAGTGCGCGTTCATTCCGTCGACCATCGCGAGCAGCAGCCACGCGGCCATGTCGGCGCGGCCGGCCGCGATCGCACCGGTCGCCGCGGCCCGGGCGAAGATCTGCTCCAGCGCGCTCTGCCACGCGTCCATCTCCTGCCGCACGCGGGCGGCGAGCGCCTCGTTGCGAGCACCGAGCGCCCACGCCTGCACCCAGATCAGGGTGACGTCGTCGCGGTCGGCGTCGAGGAGTGTCTCGATCAGGCGCAGCAGACCGGCCCGCAGCGCGGCGGGGCCGTCGGCGCCATCGAACGCGGCGATCACCTCGTCGCGCTCCGCCGCCACGATCAGCCCGAACACATCGGCGACGAACGCGTCCATCCCCGGCCGGTAGTGCGCCACGAGCGCCGGAGTCACCCCGACGCGAGCGGCGACCGCCCGCACGGTGAGGCTCTCGAGACCACTCTCGCGCGCAAGGCCGATCGCGCCGTCGAGGATCGAGTGATCGCGCTCCTCCGGCGACATCCGGCGAGCGCCCGCACCTGTTGACGTGGTCTTCATCAGGGGTTACCGTAACACCTGTTGATCGCATGTTCAATAGAAGAACCGGCAGCAGCGAGGAGATCACGATGAGCTGGCGCATGCCCACCGAGACCGCACGTCACGAGCGCACCTGGATGGCGTTCCCTGCAGAGGGCGAGACCCTCGGCGACACCGACACGGCGCGCGAAGAGGGCTACGCCACCTGGACCGCCGTCGCCCATGCGGTCGCAGAATTCGAGCCCGTGTCGATGCTGGTCGACCCGAGCGAGGTCGACAGGGCCCGGCGCATGCTCAGCAGCAGCATCGAGATCGTCGAAGCGCCGGTCGACGAGTTCTGGATGCGCGATTCCGGGCCGACGTTCGTGGTCGACGACGACCGGCCGGGAGTGCTCGGTGCGGTCGACTGGATCTTCAACGGCTGGGGTGCGCCGGAATGGGCCGAGTGGCGCAAGGCCGCGCAGCACGCGCGCATCGTCGCCGGCGCCGTCGGGGCGGAGCTCGTGAGCTCCACACTCGTGAACGAGGGCGGCGGCATCCACGTCGACGGCGAGGGTACCGTGCTGCTCACCGAGACCGTGCAGCTCGACCCTCGGCGCAACCCCTTCGCCGACAAGCAGCGGATCGAGGCCGAGATGGCCCGCACTATCGGCGCGACCAAGGCCGTGTGGCTGCCCCGTGGGCTCACTCGCGACTATGACGACTTCGGCACGAACGGCCACGTCGACATCGTCGCCACCATCGTCTCGCCCGGGCGGCTGCTGCTGCACGATCAGCAGAACCCCGAGCACCCCGACCACGCCGTCACCCGTGAGCTGCGCGCCCTGCTCTCGGAGCAGACCGATGCCGCCGGACGCCGCTTCGAGGTGATCGACCTGCCCGCACCCTCCACGCTGACGGACCAGGAGGGGCCCGTCGACTGGAGCTACGTCAACCACCTGGTCACGAACGACGGCGTGGTGGCGTGCGGCTTCGGCGACGAGAAGGCGGATGCCGCGGCGCGCGCGATCCTCGCCGACGCCTACCCCGGACGCCGGGTCGTCACGGTGGATGCGCGCCCGCTGTTCGACCGCGGCGGAGGGATCCACTGCATCACTCAGCAGCAGCCCGCCCTCGACGGAAGCCACTGATGTTCGACGTGGTGGAGGCATCCATCGCCGAGCTGCGGCGCGCCCTCGAGACCGGCGAGACGACCGCGGTCGAACTCATCGACGCCTACCTCGCGCGCATCGCCGCCTTCGACGCCCCCGGCACGGCTACGGCGCTGAACGCCGTCGTCGTCGCCAACCCGGAGGCCCGTGCCGAGGCGGCGGCATCGGATGCTCGTCGCGCCCGCGGCGAGGCCCTCGGGCCCCTCGACGGCATCCCCTACACAGCGAAGGACAGCTACCTCGTGCGCGGCCTCACCGCCGCCGCGGGAAGTCCCGCTTTCGCGGAGCTCGTGGCCCAGCGCGATGCCTTCACGATCGAGCGGCTGCGTGCGGGCGGAGCCATCTGCCTCGGGCTCACGAACATGCCTCCGATGGCGAACGGCGGCATGCAGCGTGGCGCCTACGGTCGCGCGGAGAGTCCGTACAACGCGGCCTTCCTCACAGCGCCCTTCGCCTCCGGCTCGTCGAACGGCTCCGGCACGGCGACGGCGGCGAGTTTCGCCGCTTTCGGCCTCGGCGAGGAGACCTGGTCGAGCGGCCGGGGCCCCGCGACCAACAACGCGCTGTGCGCCTACACCCCCTCACGCGGCGTGATCTCGACCCGCGGGAACTGGCCTCTCGTGCCGACCATGGACGTCGTTGTGCCGCACACCCGCTCGATGGCCGATCTGCTCGAGGTGCTCGACGTGATCGTCGCCGACGACGCCGAGACCCGCGGCGACTTCTGGCGGGCGCAGCCGTGGGTCGAGCTGCCCGCCGCATCCGCCGTCCGCCCGGAGTCGTATCGCGCCCTCGCCGCGGACACGGCGCGCACGCTCGTCGGTGCACGCATCGGTATCCCCCGCATGTACATCAATGCGGACCCGGATGCCGGCAGCACCGACAGCCCGGGCATCGGCGGCCCCACCGGTCAGCGCATCGACACACGGGCGAGCATCATCGCGCGCTGGGAGGCCGCCCGCCGCGTCCTCACCGCTGCCGGAGCGACCGTGATCGAGGTCGACTTCCCCGTGGTGTCGAACTACGAGGGCGACCGTCCGGGGGCGCACACCATCGCGACTCGCGGCCTGGTGCCACCCGAGTACCTGCACCGCGAGATCGTCGACCTCTCGGCGTGGGCGTGGGAGGACTTCCTGCAGGCGAACGGCGACCCGGGCCTGCGCTCGCTCGCCGACGTCGACGGCGCCAGGATCTTCCCGCATCCGGTGGGCGCGCTTCCCGACCGTTACACGGGGTTCGACGACGATATCGCCGAGTATCCGGACTGGGTGCGCCGCCATCCCGACGTCTCGTTCAGGGACATGCCCGAGCTCGAAGACGGGCTGCGCGGCCTGGAGGAGACGCGCCGCCGTGACCTCGAGGTGTGGATGGACGTGCTCCGGCTCGACGCCGTGGTCTTCCCCGCGGTGGCCGATGTGGGGCCGGCCGACATGGACGTGAACCCGGAATCCGCCGACCTCGGCTGGCGCAACGGCGTGTGGATCGCGAACGGCAACCTCGCGATACGTCACCTCGGCATCCCGACCGTCACCGTGCCGATGGGACTGATGAGCGACATCGACATGCCGATCGGGCTGACATTCGCGGGACGGGCGTACGACGACACGCGACTGCTGCGTTTCGCCTCGGCATTCGAAGCGGCAGGCGGCCCCGGCACGCGTCGCACGCCGCCGACGCGCACCCCCGCGCTCTGAAAGAGCCGCCAGCGTGACATAACACTCCTGTGACGCTCGCCACGATAGTGATATGTTCGGCGCATGCACACCGAGAACGAACGCGCCCTCGAATCCGGTATCGTCACCGACCTCTCGGGGCGGATGACCTACGGCTCGTACCTGGCGCTCGACCAGCTGCTCACCGCGCAGCACCCGGTGAGCGCACCGCAGCACCACGACGAGATGCTGTTCATCATCCAGCACCAGACCACCGAGCTGTGGCTCAAGCAGCTGCTGCATGAGCTGTCCTCCGCTCGCGAGCTGCTCGCCCGCGACGACCTGCGCGAGGCCCTGAAGCGCATCGCCAGGGTCAAGCGCATCCAAGACGTGATGACACAGCAGTGGTCGGTGCTCGCCACGCTCACCCCCACCGAGTACGCACAGTTCCGCGGGGCACTGGGCAACTCGTCGGGCTTCCAGTCCGTGCAGTACCGGGCGGTGGAGTTCGCCCTCGGCAACAAGAATGCGAAGATGCTGAGCGTCTTCGCCGACCACCCCGCCAATCTCGCTCTGCTCACCGCCGAGTGGGAGAAGCCGACCCTGTACGACGAATTCCTGCGTTTCGCCGCCCGCCGTGGGCTGCCGATCCCGAGCTCGATCCTCCAGCGCGACGTGCGCGAGCCGTACCGGGAGACCCCGGAGCTGGTGCCGGCGATCCGCGAGATCTACCAGGACCCGAGCCGGTACTGGGACCTGTACGAGGCGTGCGAAGACCTGGTCGACCTCGAGGACAACTTCCAGTTCTGGCGCTTCCGGCACCTCAAGACCGTCGCCCGGACCATCGGAATGAAGGTCGGCACCGGTGGCTCCAGCGGGGTCGGATTCCTGCAGCGCGCGCTGGACCTGACGTTCTTCCCCGAGCTCTACACCGTGCGCACCGAGATCGGCAGCTGATGAAGGCCGCGACGTTCTTCGACGGGACCGCATGGCGCGAGGGCGTCGTCGAGCTCGCCGACGGGCGCGTGCGGCTGCGCGATGAGCGCCCCACCCCCGACCTCCCCCGCATCCCCGGCGCCATCACCGGCGGATTCACCGACCACCACGTGCACCTGCAGCTCGTCGCGCACGGCCTGCTGGCAGGGTCGCGCCTCGGCCGCGTGATCGACCTCGGCGGCAACCCCCAGGTGCTGAGCCGGCTCGCCGTGCAGGCGGTCGCGATCGACTATGCCGGCGCTTTCCTGACCGCTCCGGGCGGTTACCCCTCCGACCGCGACTGGGCCCCGGAGGGCTCCGTCCGCGAGATCACCGACGCGGATTCCGCTGCCGCTGCGGTCGCCGGGATGGCGGCGGCCGGAGCCACCCGTCTCAAGGTCACCAGCAACAGCACCGCAGGACCGGTGCTCTCCGACGACCTCTTCCGCGCGATCGTGCGGGCGGCCGACGAGCACGGCCTCGCGGTCGTCGTGCATGCCGAAGGGGCGGGCGAAGCGCAGCGCGTCGTGCGTCTCGGAGCCTCCCACCTGGCCCATGCCCCGTTCACGGAGCGCCTCGACGACGCGGAGATCGTGCGCCAGGCGGCCTCGGCCTCGTGGATCTCGACGCTCGCGATCCACCAAGACCCCGAGCGCGCGATCGCGATCGACAACGTGCGTCGCTTCCACGCCGCAGGCGGGACCGTGCTCTACGGCACCGATCTGGGCAACGGGCCGATGCCGGTCGACCTGAACCCGCGCGAGATCGCCGCCCTCCGCGAAGCCGGGCTCGACGACGCCGCCCTCCTGAGCGCACTCGCGCCCGGGGATCCGTTCGACCCCACCTCCGTGCTCCTCCTCTCGGGAGGACCAGCCTCGACCGCCGATCCGCTCGACGCCCGCCCCCTCACCCCCGCAGATCTGAAGGTGTGACATGACCACGACATCCGCCCCCTCGCTCCTCGCGCACGCCCGCGCTCTCGACGCCGCCGATCCGCTGCGCGCCCACCTCGACGCGTTCGCCGAAGCCCCGGGCGTCACGGCCTACCTCGACGGCAACTCCCTCGGCCGACCGCTGCGCGACATGCCCGACAAGCTCGCCGCGTTCGTGCGCGACGACTGGGGAACACGGCTGATCCGCTCCTGGGACGAGCAGTGGATGGCGCTGCCGATGGAGCTCGGTGACCGCATCGGGCGGGTGGCGCTCGGTGCCGCTGCCGGGCAGACGGTCGTCGCCGATTCGACCAGCGTGCTCATCTACAAGCTCATGCGCGCCGCCGCGAGCGCCGATCCCACCCGCACCGAACTCGTGATCGAGGCCGGCAACTTCCCCACCGACCGGTTCCTCGCCGAGGGGGTGGCCGTCGAGACCGGGATGACTCTGCGCTGGCTCGAACCCGACCCGGTGCACGGGGTGACCGTCTCCGACGTCGAGGCCGTCGTCTCCGCACGCACGGCGCTGGTGTCGCTGAGCCATGTCGACTACCGCTCGGGCGCCCTGGCCGACATGCCGGGCATCACGGCTGCCGCGCATGAGGCCGGAGCACTGATGATGTGGGATCTGTGCCACTCCGCCGGCGTGGTCCCGATGCAGCTCGACGAGTGGGGTGTCGACATGGCCGTCGGCTGCACCTACAAGTACTTGAACGGCGGACCGGGCTCCCCCGCCTTCGCCTACCTCCGCCACGGACTGCAGGGTGTGCTGCGCCAGCCGATCCAGGGCTGGTGGAGCGCCGCCGACATCTTCGCGATGGGGCCGGAGTACGTACCAGCGGGCGACATCCGCCAACTGCTCAGCGGCACGCCGCCGGTGACCTCGATGCTCGCGATGCAGGGCATGCTCGACCTCATCGAGCAGTCGACGGTCGAGGGCGTGCGGGCGAAGTCGCAGTCGCTGACCGATCTTGCGGTGCAGGCCTACGACGAGCTGCTCGCCCCTCTCGGCGTGCGACTGCTCAGCCCCCGCGACGCCGAGGTGCGCGGCGGTCATGTGACGATCGGCCACCCCGACTTCCGTGAGGTCACGCGGCGCCTGTGGGCGGACGGCATCATCCCCGACTTCCGGTTCCCGGATGGCATCCGCCTCGGCCTCTCCCCGCTCAGCACTTCGCACGTCGAGACGGTCACCGGCGTTCTCGCGGTGCGTGACGCGTTGGAGTCCGGTGACCTCTGACCCCGCCGTCGCCCCCGTGCTCGACGACATCGATGCGCGCCCCGGCAGCACCGCCTCGCTGCTGCGGACGTTCATCGGCGTCTTCCTGCGCCCGCTCGGCGGATGGATCTCGACGGCCGACCTGGTCGCTTTCGCCGGCGACCTGGGCATCGAAGCGGCACAGGCACGCACGGGTGTCGCCCGCCTCAAGCAGAAGGGCCTGCTGCTCGCCTCGCGCGAAGAGCAGATCGGCTATCGCCTCAATCCCGCAGCCACCGGGATGCTGGAACGTGGGGATCGACGCATCTTCGAGATGCGGGAGATGACGGATGCCGACACCTGGTGCCTGGTGTCGTTCTCGATCCCCGAGAGCGCACGGAGCGTACGCCACCAGTTGCGTCGACGGCTGCAGTGGATCGGCGCGGGTGTCGTATCGCCGGCGCTGTGGATCTGTCCCGGCCACCTTCAGGCGGAGGTGGAGCAGATCCTCCAGGAACTCGACGTGCGCGGCTGGGCGACGCTGTTCCCGACATCCGTGCCCGTCCCCGCCGGCACGCTGATCGAGGCCGCGGCGCAGTGGTGGGACCTGGAGGCGCTGCGCGGCGAGCATCTCTCTTTCCAGGGCGCGCTCGCGACGCTGCCCGCCGAGCCGTTCGCCGCGTACGTGCAGCTGATCGACCGTTGGCGGGTGCTGCCGTACACCGACCCGGGGCTTCCCCCCTCGATGCTGCCGACCGATTGGCCCGGTCGTCGCAGCTTCGACGAGTTCGCCCGTCGGTCGGCGGAACTGGCCGCACCCGCCTGGGCGCATGTGCGCGCCCGGATCGCCTAGTTCCGTCATCCACCCCGCCGTTCCGGTCGCACTTTCTGTCGCCTGCGCGCCTCGCGGGCGACAGGAAGTGCGACCGGAGCAATCCGAAGCCGGGATCGCCTAGCCCGCCTGCCCCGCGACCTCGGCGAGGAAGCCGGCCACGTGCTCCTGCAGTCGCAGGATGCGCAGGTCGCGCGCGAACTCGCGGTCGAACCCCTGGTAGGCCAGGGGCGGCAGGATGCGGACATTGTGGTTGCAGCCGAACTCGGCGCAGGTGAGCACGCCCACGCTGTCGCCCTTGCGTCCGGCCGGCCCGGCCTTGCGCGCGACGTACAGCTGCACGTCGTTGCGGAGCGTGACGTCTTCGCACCATGAGCATTGCGCCCGCGCGATCACGCGCTGTTCGGCGCGCTGCAGGAAGACGCCGACCGGGGCGTCGTCGATCCAGCTGACGACGTAGGCCCGGCGGGGCATCTTCGGGTCAGCCCAGCCGAGGAAGTCGAGGCGATCGAAGTCGATCTCGGCGAAGCCGTGCGGCAGGGTCAGGTCGGAGACCTCCTTGCGGGAGGCGTTGAGGAAGGAGGCGCGGATGCCGCGCTCGTCGATGGGACGCATGAGAATGAGTGCTTTCGGGGTGGTCGCCGCGAGGGCGAGTCGATGGGAGGAAGGTCCCGGACGCGGATGCCGGGTACGTCACGACACCGGGGACGGGGGTTCCGCCTCCGGTGGGTCCTCAGCCTCTGTCTGCGGCGCGGAAGGCGCCTGCAGCTCCGTTCTGCGCCCCGTGGGCGCTCATCGACGACAGCACCCGGCGAGCTTACACCCGTTTGTTTCACTCCGTGTCGGCCCGCCTGGGCACAGCGCGACGGGCGTCTTAGTCTTTCCGGAACGTCCGACCAGAAGGAGACCACCGTGTCCACGCCGCTGAACCGCCTTTCGCCCCTCCCGGTGCGTGAGCGTGCGGCGTGCATGTGCAGCCACGGCGGCCGGTGCTCCTCCTTCGCCCCCGGCCATGCTCTGCACCTCATCCAGGCACGCATCGCCTCGGCGACGCCCACGGAGTGGATCGACGCCCTGGTCGAGTCTGCCGACGCGGTATCGGGAGACCTCGTGGTGCGCACGCTCGACGGCGAAGCGCACGATCTGTGGAGCGGCTCCGGCGCTGCGCTCGAAGCCGCCCCAGGCACCCCCGTCGCACTCCACGCGCGCTACGGCGTGCTGGCCGTCGGCGGCACGCAGTACAACGTCGCCGCGGTCTGATCGCGCCCTGAGCCCGCCCCCGGTTCAGGCGTTCAGGTTCAGGCGCTCCGGTTCAGGCGCTCGCCATCAGCATGTCCTTCATGGCCGAGCAGGCGTCCATGCAGGCCTGGCACGCCTGAGCGCACATCCGGCAGACGTCGCTCTCGTCGGCATGCCGCGCGCACGCGTCCATGCACGTCCTGCACATCGCGATGCAGGCGTTCAGCATCGCCATCATCGACGCCGGGGTCATGCCCTGCATCCGCATCATCGACCGCATCATGGTGTTGCACATGTCGGCGCAGTTCATGCACGCCGGTGAGCAGTCCATCATCTGCGTCGAGCACACCGTGCAGGCCTGCTCGCAGGCAGCGCACGCATCCATGCACGCCTGCATGACGGCCATGTCCATCATCTGCATGTCGGGCATCGACTCCATGTTCTTCGACATGGCGCCCATCATCATCGAGTCCATCGCACACCGCTTCCTTGGTCGAGGTCCGCGGGCAGGACCACCCGCCTGGCGCCAGGCTAGTCCTTCCCGGTGCATGAGTCGATGGGCGCCGAACGTTGTCATGGTGCGAGCCGATTGTCAATCCCGTGGCCGCTTCTCCGCAGGAGTGAGAGTGTCGGAAGCAATCGATCCGCCTACGAGAGGAGCCGCACATGAGTGCCGCAGACGACATCAAGAACGCCGCCGAGAAGGCCGCCGGAAAGGTCAAGGAAGGCGTCGGAAAGCTCACCGACAACGAGAAGCTCGAAGCCGAGGGCAAGGCGGATCAGGTCAAGGCCTCCGCCAAGCAGGCCGGCGAGAACGTGAAGGACGCCGCGGGCAAGGCCGGCGACAGCGTCCGGGACGCGTTCGAGAAGTAAGACGCCCCACACACCGAAGAGGTGAGGCCCGCCGAACGGCGGGCCTCACCTCGATGGGTCAGACGTGTGGAGTCGTCAGACCTTGCGGCTGCCGCTGATCGCTCGGATCAACCAGGCGATCACAGCGATCGCGAGGAGGACGAGCCCGACCCACAGGAGGAACTGGAGCGACTGCACCAGTCCTCCGGTGATCGCAAGGATCACTGCGACGACGATGACGATGATCAGGAGGATGTTCATCGGTCTTTCCCTTCTTTCGGCAGGCGCGAACGCCCGACTGTGGTGCCTCCACGCTAGCCGTGGGAAGCGTTATGCCCGAGGGGGTTGACTTACCCCCTCCGAGTGCGCGAAGGAGACGAGCACATGCCAGGAAGACGCGACAACTCGCTGAAGGATCCCGAGCTGTACGAAGAGCTGAGGAAAGACGGCGCCTCGAAGGAGAAGGCCGCGCGCATCTCGAACGCCGCGGCGAAAGAGGGGCGCAGTGCCGTGGGGCGCCGCGGCGGCGAACACGGAGACTACGAGGATTGGACCGTGCCGGAGCTGCGCGCGCGTGCGAAGGAACTCGGTCTGACCGGCTACAGCGGCAAGCGGAAATCCGAGTTGATCTCCGCGCTCAGGAATCACTGAGGCCGCGGATGGCGCGCTTCGGCATCGAGGAGGAGTTCCTCTTCCTCGATGCGCACTCGCTGGTGCCCGTGACGCTCGCCGCCGGCACTCGCGAGCGCATCACGCGCCTCAAGACGGGCGGAGTGGTGACCAGAGAGTACCTGACCTCGCAGATCGAGTGCCTCACCGAGCCGGTCGCGACCGCGACGGACGCCGAAGCGCAGCTGACCCATCTGCGCGGCCTCATCGGATGGCACGCCCAGGATCAGCATGCCATCGCCGCCGGCACCGGCACCCCGTTCGCCTCGACCCGGTCCTCCGCCGTATCGCCCTCGCCGCACTACGACGACGTCGCGTCGCAGCTCGGACATCTCACGCGCGACCACGAGGTCAACGGGCTGCACGTGCACGTCGAGGTCACCGACGACGAGGAGCGGGTCCGCGCCCTGAACCGGGTGCGCGGCTGGCTCCCCGTGCTGCTGGCGCTCACCGGGAACAGCCCGTTCGTGAACGGACGGGATTCCGACTTCGCCAGTTGGCGCAGCATCCTGATCCGTCGGCTACCGTCGTCATGGGCCCCGCCATGCTTCCGCGATTACGACGACTATCGCTCGGGTGTGCAGCGTCTCATCGACGTCGGCGCGCTCACCGATGCGGCGTCGCTGTCATGGTCGGCCCGGATATCGGAGCGGTACCCGACCGTCGAGGTCCGGGTCTTCGACGCCCAGCTGACAGCCGAGGAATCGGTGTCCGCCGCGCTCCTCTCCCGCGCGCTCGTGCTCACCACCGATCTGCCGCTCGCCGACATCGGCGTCGACGGCATCGACGCCTCTCTGTGGACGGCGGCCCGCCGAGGGATGGACGCACGCCTGCTCGATCCGACGACCGGCGAGGCCGAAGACGCCTGGAAGCTCGCCGACCGCATGCTGTCCGCGATCGCTCCCACGCTCCGCGAACTCGGCGACGAGGATCGGGTCCGCGACGGCATGGATCGGCTGCGCACCGACGGGTCCGGTGCGCAGCGCCAGCGACGCGCCGTCGCCGAGGGCGGGACGCGTGCCCTCGGCGATCTTCTCCGCGCAGGGACAGCCGCACCGCTTCCCGCCCCCGCAGAGCAGCCTGCCTGATCTTCGCCGGCCCCGATCTTCACCGGCCCCGGCGTCCGATGACGGCGGTATGGTCGGCCTGTGGCCTCCTTCGCCCCGCTCCAGCGCCTCGTGATCTCGATCGCGGTGCTCGCGTCTTTCGTGACGTTCCTCGACGGCACGGTCGTCAACGTGGCGCTGCCCGCGATCAGTCGCGAACTCGGAGGCGGCATCACCACCCAGCAGTGGGTCGTCGACGCCTATCTGATCACTCTGAGTGCCCTGATCCTGCTGGCCGGATCGGTGTCGGACGCCTACGGCCGGGTGCTGGTGATGCGTATCGGGCTGATCGCCTTCGGCGTGGCATCCATCGCCGTGGCCGCGGCATTCGATCCACTCGTCATGATCATCGCCAGGGCCGCGCAGGGGGCAGCGGGTGCGCTGCTGGTGCCGAGCTCGCTCGCACTGATCACCGCGACCATGCGCTCCGATGTGCAGTCGAGGGCGATCGGCGTCTGGACGGCGTTCACCACGGGAGCACAGCTGGTCGGTCCACTGCTGGGCGGATTGTTCGTCGACTACCTGTCCTGGCGCTTCGTCTTCCTCATCAACGTGATCCCGATCGGCATCACTCTCCTCCTGCTCTCCCGTCTTCGTCTGCCCGAGCATCCCCGTGGCATCACGGTCGACTGGTGGAGCGGGGCGCTGTGCGCGGTCGGACTCGGCGCCGTGGTCTTCGCACTCATCGAACAGCCGAATCTGGGGTGGCAGTCGCCCGCGATCTGGATTCCGGCCGTGGCCGGCGCCGCCATGTTCGCCCTGTTCCTGTGGCGTCAGCAGCACTCGGCGTCGCCCCTCATGCCCCTGTGGCTGTTCCGGGTGCGCGACTTCGGCTGGGGCAACCTCGCCACCTTCTTCGTGTATGCGGCTCTGTCGCTCAACGGCTTCGTGGTCGGCGTCTACCTGCAGCAGGGGGCGGGCCTCAGCGCGACCGCCGCGGGATTGGCCAGCCTGCCCATGACCATCCTGATGATCCTCGTCAGCTCGCGCGCGGGCCAGTGGGCCGGCCGGTGGGGACCGCGCATCTTCATGACGGTCGGACCGCTGCTCATGGCGGTCGGCGCCCTCATGCTGCTTCTCGTCTCGGTCGACTTCGACTACTGGTGGCAGGTGCTGCCGGCGATGATCGTGATGGGCCTCGGGCTCTCGCTCACGGTCGCTCCGCTCACGGCCGCGATCCTCGGAGCGATCGACGAGAACCACTCGGGTATCGCCTCGGCCGTCAACAACGCCGTCTCGCGTGTCGCCGGGCTGCTCGTGGTGGCGATGCTGTCGACGATCGTCGGCGGTGCGCTCGACCTCGACGGGTTCCACAGCGCGGCATGGGTCACGGCGACGCTGCTCGTGATCGGCGGCGTGGTGTCGTGGATCGGCATCCGCCGCAATCCGGCCGAACCGACACCGGCCGACGCGGCCGCGACCGGCCCCGTGCCGCGATGACCGTGGCCGCACTCGCGCGAGGCCGATGGGCCGGTCTGATCGTCGTCGGAGCGCTCGCGCTGACGGCCTGCTCCCCCGCGCCCGCGCATTCGCCTTCGTCGGGCGTCACCCTTCCGCCCTCCGGCGCGGTGCCCGACTACCAGCTGGGCGGAGCTTACGCACCGGGCCCCGAGGTCGGCATCGTCGGGCGGGACCGGAGCGCCGAGCCCGTACCCGGCGTGTACTCGATCTGCTACGTGAACGGCTTCCAGACGCAGCCGGGCGAACTCGCAGACTGGCCGCGCGATCTGCTGCTCCAGCGCGGGGGCGAGGTCGTGTTCGATCCGGACTGGCCGGACGAGGCACTGCTCGACACCTCGACCGCGGAGCATCGAGACAGGATCTCCGAGACGGTGAAGCCCTGGATCGACGAATGCGCGGATGCCGGCTTCGACGCGGTGGAATTCGACAACCTCGACTCGTACTCACGGTCCGATGGTTCCCTCTCGTTCGACGACAGCCGGGCACTGGCCTCGCTCCTCGTCGATGCAGCCCACACCGCGGGGCTCGCCGCCGGGCAGAAGAACGCCGCCGAGGACGCGGCTCCGCTCCGCGCGCGGGTCGATTTCGACTTCGCGGTCACCGAGGAATGCGCCGCGTACGAGGAGTGCGAGGCCTACACGTCGGTCTACGGCGACCACGTCATCGACATCGAGTACGCCGACGAGCTCCCGCGGTCCTTCGCCGAGATGTGCGCCGACGACGCCTCTCCCGCCGCGATGGTGCTCCGCGACCGCGATCTCGTCACACCGGACGACGGCGCCTACGTGTTCGCGACCTGCGGCTGAGCGATCCGGCTGCTCAAAGACCGTCGTCCTCGTGCCAGTGCTCCTGCCAGCGCCAGTCGATCGGCTCGGATGCCCGCTGATAGCGGATGTCGGTGGAGAGACGGATACGCCCCTGCGGGTCGACGTTGTCGGTGCTGGCGTGCACCACGTACGACGAATGGACCATCACGTCGCCGGCCCGGTAGTCGGCGAGCAGCCACCGCGCATCGTGCGCCTCGGCGAGAGAAGGGAGGTCGGCCGTGATCGACGCAGCCGGGGGCCTGTCACCGCGATCCCGCTCGGCGGCGAGGGCCCAGTGGTGGCTGCCTTCGAGATAGGTGAGACCGCCCTGCTCGACGGGACAGTCTCCCAGGGGGATCCACATCGAGAGCACGCGCTCGCTTCCCTCGCGCAGATAGACGAGGTCGTAGTGTGCCTGTGTGGCGGTGCCGATGCCCGATTCGCCCGGACGGATGTGGCGGATGATCTTGCGCCGGTGCAGGTGCACGTCATCGCCGAGGAACCATTCGAACCACCCGCGGATGTCGGGGTGTCCGGTCAGCGCCGCGTATCGCTCCCCCGGAACGATCTCGTCGAACAGGGCGGCGCGGATCTTCGCCCTGTCGATCTCTCCCTGCGCGCCGATGCCGACGGCGGGATCGGAACCGTGCTCCGTGATCCCGGTGTCCGCCATCGCCGTGAAGTAGTACTCGCGGAACGAGGCGACCAGCTGCGGATCGAGCTGCTGCGGCAGATAGAGATAGCCGTCGCGACGCAACCGATCCCACAGCGCATCCTTGTCGCTGCGAATGGCGTCCGGCACGGGCTCCATCCTGCCCAGGCGGGACGGAGAATCGTCGAGGGTGTATCCGTTGGAGGTGAGCATGACTCCAGCGTCGGCGACACTTGGACTTCCGTCCATGGACTTTTCCGCCGGATCATTGGACTATCCGCGATGAACCGACCGCGACTTGGAGTATTCAGTCGAAGCGCGATCGGGCCTGCTGCCGGCGGAACGCCGATGGCGCGACCCCCGTGCGCCGCCGGAAGAGTCGGGAGAAATAGGCCGCGTCCTCGTAGCCGATCTGCGCGGCGATCTGCCCCACATCGAGCCTGGTCTCCGCCAGGAGCGACTGGGCCTGCGCGATGCGCACCTCGATGACCAGATCGTTCACTGTGAGCCCGGTCGCGGAACGCACGGCATCCCCCAGCTCGCGCGCGGTGAGCCCGACGGCGGCTGCCCGCTCGGCGACCGAGAGGGTCCGGGTCGCGCCACGAGTGACGAGGTCGACGATGGTGGCACCGGCCGCCGCCCCTTCCGCCGGATCCGCGGCATCGAGGATGGCGAGCAGGAGCCGTTGCGTCGCGACCGATGCGGCGATCTCCGCCCGCGCCCCCACCGCGGCGACAGCCACGCAGAGCTCACGGAAGATCGCATCCGCGTCTTCGACCGGCCGGAGGAGTTTCTGCACGGGCCGGTGGCGCCCTCCCAGTCCGGTCGTCTCGAATGCCGCGAAGGGCTCGCCCTCGAACAGCACCCAGTGCTCCGACCACCCCCGGGCGTCGGAGCCGTATCCGTGGCGCACTCCGGGCGTGAGCCAGATCACCGCCGGGCCCTCCACCGGCACCTGCAGGCCGCGCGGCTCGTACTCCTCGTAGGTGCCGCGCCCCTCGGAGATGTAGACGAGGCCGCGGGTCGGGAGTGCCCGCTGACGGAAAGGCGGCTGCAGGCCCGCCTGTTCCCCGGCTCCATGGCACGAGATCAGGAATCGTCGCATCGCATGGCGCGGTGAGGCGTAGTGGGACCAGGAGGCCGTCGGCGTCATCGACGTCAGCCTACTGCCGCGCCCGCAGTCCACCCCGCGCATCGCTCCGGCAGCTCCCGCGCGTGGCTCACGGAAGAGCCCACGTCAAGTCCCTGGCCGGATCCCACCGTTCCGCGCAGGATACGGAGTGTCCGCATCGATTGGGAGCTCGACACATGACCTCATCCGCCCCGGCAACCGCCCCGGCATCCGCACCAGCCCTGGAATTCTCCGACAGAGGGCCGGTGAGCCGCGCCGTGATCGCGCATCTCACCGGCGCGGAAGACGCCGGCGACCACACCACCCTCGCCGAGGAGGTCGTCGCGGCGAGCGCCGACGTCGTCCGCGACGACGACGTCCAGCTCGCCCTGTTCGTGCTCTACGCCTCCGCCTACGGATCGCTCCCGCAGCTCGATCCCGATCGGGAGTGGGATCCCGCGCTCCTCGCGACCCGGCGCCTGCTCGAAGCGGCCTTCGAGGGCGAGCTGCGCGCGAAGGTGCCGATGCCTGACCTCCCGGAGCCGACGGTCGATGCCGTCGGTCGAGCGCTCTTCGCGCTCGCGGGCGCCGATTCCGGACCGAGTCTCTCGCGGTACTTCGCGAAGAAGGCCACCGAGGCGCAGGCACAGGAGATGCTCATCCAGCGTTCGGCCTACACACTGCGCGAGGCGGACCCGCACTCCTGGGCGATTCCTCGATTGGACGGACGCGCCAAGGCGGCGCTCGTCGAGATCCAGTCCGACGAATACGGCGGCGGACGCCCGCATCGCGTGCATGCCACCCTCTTCGCGCGAGCGATGCGTGCGGCCGGTCTCGATGACACCTACGGCGCATACATCGACGATCTGCCCGCCGTCACGCTCGCGTCACTCAACATGATGTCGATGTTCGGACTCAATCGCCGCCTGGTCGGTTCGATCGTCGGACACCTGGCCGCCTACGAGATGACCTCGTCGATTCCCTGCCGCCTGTACGCCGACGGTCTGCGCCGGCTGGGGTTCGCCCCCGATGTCACCGAGTACTTCGACGAGCACGTCGAGGCCGACGCGGTGCACGAGCAGATCGCCGCCCGAGACCTCGCCGGCAGCCTCGCCGAGGACCGCCCGGAGCTCCTGCCCGACATCATGTTCGGTGCCGCCGCCGGCCTCACGATGGACGGGTGGGGCGGGGCGCACATCCTGGAGTCCTGGTCCGCGGGTGCCTCATCCCTCCGCGAACGGACACCGTCGTGAGCGGCGAGGATCGCGCGACGATCACGCCGTACCCCGACGGCCCGCTGCTCGTGCGGGGTGAGATCGATCTGCGCACGGCCGACGGCGAGCGGATCGCACCGCACCGCCGCACGGTCGCACTGTGCCGCTGCGGCCTCTCGGCGCTCAAGCCCTTCTGCGACGGCACCCACAAGGCGGCGGGCTTCCGCACCGACGACTGAGGCTGCCTCCGCGGCTCGGCGCCGGCGCGTCACCGCGTCAAGAGCGGATCGATGCCCACCGCCAGGAACAGCACCGCGAGATAGACGATCGACGCGCGGAAGACGAGCATGGGGCGCAGGTCCGCACCGCGCCGGTCGCGCACGCGCATGCGGTACGCAGAGAAGAGGAAACCCGCGCCTGCGGCGAGTGCCGTCACCACGTACAGTCCGCTGACTTCGGCGACGAGCGGGAGGGCCAGCGAGCACACGACCGTCGCCACGGCGAACCCGATCACCCTGACGGCGACATAGGCCGGGGCGCGCGTCGCACCGAGCATCGGCACTCCCGCACGCCGGTAGTCGTCCCGGTACCGGATCGAGAGCGGCCAGTAGTGCGCCGGAGTCCAGAAGAAGACCACGAGGAACAGCACGACGGCCGGCCATTCGATGCCGCCTCGCACCGCGCTCCAGCCGACGAGCACGGGAACGCACCCCGCGACACCGCCCCAGACCACGTTCTGCTCGGTGCGACGCTTCAGCAGTACCGTGTAGAACGCCACGTAGAGCACGAGTCCCGCTGTCGAGAGCGCAGCGGGCAACGGACCGACCAGGGTCAGCATCCACACGACGGAGCCTGCGGCGAGCACCCACGCGAAGGTCAGCCCAGCCCGCGGTGAGACGATGCCGGTGACCAGCGGACGCTGAGCCGTCCGTTCCATCAGCGCGTCGCTCTCCCGCTCGATGTACATGTTGAACGCACCGGCGGACCCGGCACTCAGCGCCCCGCCGATGAGCACCGCCGCCATCAGACCCAGATCGGGCAGGCCATCGGCAGCGAACACCATGACCGGGATCGTGGTGATGAGGAGGAGCTCGAGGATGCGGGGCTTGGTGAGTTCGACGTACGCGCGCAGGGTCTGCAGCACGCGCGTTCAGCCCTCGGGCCAGTAGTAGCTGTCCGGGAGCGCGCGGGCTCCGAAGATCGCCTGCCCCACGCGCACGCAGGTCGCCCCCTCTTCGACGGCGATCTCGTAGTCGCCCGACATGCCCATCGACAGCTCGCCCGCACCGATCAGGTCGGGGGCGTCTTCTCTGGCCTGATCTCGCAGCGTGCGCAGCAGGGAGAAGCACTCACGTACGCGGGTGTCGTCGGGGGTGAGGATGGCGAGCGTCATCAGGCCCCGCACCCGCAGCGTCCCGTAGGAGGGAAGCGCCTCCAGGAATGCCGGGAGCTCTTCGGGGGGCATCCCGAACTTCGAGTCCTCGGCCGAGGTGTTCACCTGCACGAAGACGTCGAGGCTGCGACCCGCGGCCTGGAGACGCCGATCGAGCGCCTCGGCGACGCGCAGCCGGTCGAGAGCCTGGAACTCCGCAGCGAATGCGGCGACGTCTCTCGCCTTGTTGGTCTGCAGGTGTCCGATGATCGACCACGACACATCGAGGTCGGCGGTCTCGCCGTTCTTGCGCACCGCCTCCTGCACCTTGTTCTCGCCCAGCAGGCGCATACCCGACTGGATCGCGACCCGGACGCGATCGGTCGGAACGGTCTTGCTCACCGGCAGCAGCGTCACCTCGTCCGGGTCACGGCCCGCTCGGTGCGCCGCCGCGGCGATGCGTGCTTCCACGCCCGCGAGGTTGCGCCGGAAGTCCTCGACGGTGAACGCCGTGGGATAGCGGTCGTCGGAGCCGACCGGTGCTTCCATTTTTGACATAGGTCAAACTGTAACATAGTCTTAGGCCGATTCGACCGGGCGAGGCCCTTCGCTCGGCACCGCTCACCCAAGGAGCCGCCATGCCCTCGTCTCTCGTCCTCCCCGACGCGTCCGCCGCGCCTTCCCTCCTGACCGAGGTGCCCGGCCCGCGCAGCCGGTCGATCCACGAACGTCGCACGAGAACGGTCGCGCGCGGTGTCGGGAGCATTCTGCCGGTGTACATCGCGCACGCCGAGGGTCCCTGGGTGACCGATGTCGACGGCAACCGCTTCCTCGACCTGGGCAGTGGCATCGGCGTCACCACCATCGGGCACGGCAATCCGGCCGCGATCGCCGCCGCCGCCGCACAGCTCGAGCAGGTGACGCACACCCTCTTCACGGTGACCCCCTATGAGGGCTACGTGCGACTGGCGGAGCGCCTCGCCGAGAAGACGCCGGGCGACCATGAGAAGCGCTCGGTGTTCGTGAACTCCGGCGCGGAGGCCGTCGAGAACGCGGTCAAGATCGCTCGTCGATACACCGGTCGCCGCGCGGTCGCCGCCCTCGACCACGCCTTCCACGGGCGCACCAACCTCACACTCGCGATGAACCACAAGGCCGCGTACGGCACCGGGTTCGGGCCCTTCGCCCCCGACATCCACCGCGTGCCCAACTCGTACCCCTACCGCGATGGACTCACCGGCGCGCAGGCGGCGCAGCGGACGATCGCCCACCTCGAACAGCGCATCGGCACCGCCGACCTCGCCGCTCTGATCGCCGAACCCATCCAGGGCGAGGGCGGATTCGTGGTTCCTGCAGACGGATATCTCCCCGCCTTGCAGGAATGGTGCACGCGCAACGGCGTGGTGTTCATCGCCGATGAGATCCAGACGGGGCTCGGCCGCACGGGCACCTGGTTCGCGAGCGAGCACTTCGGCGTGATCCCCGATCTCGTGCTCACGGCGAAGGGCATCGCGGCCGGACTCCCGCTCGCCGGCGTCACCGGTCGCGCCGAGATCATGGATGCGCCCGACCCGGGTGGGCTCGGGGGCACCTTCGGCGGCAACCCGGTCTCCATCGCCGCCGCCCTCTCGGTCTTCGACGAGCTCGACCGCGGCGACTTCTTCGCGGAGGCTCTGCGCATCGGCGCACGCCTCCAGGACCATCTCGCCGCCCTGGCCTCCCGCCACCCGTTGATCGGAGACGTCCGCGGGATCGGCGCGATGTACGCGTTCGAGCTGAGCGACCCCGACACGTCGCTGCCGGCAGCCGGGGCCGCGTCGGCGATCGCGGCCTACGCGGCCCAGCACGGCATCCTGCTGCTGACCGCGGGCAGCGACTCGAACGTCATCCGATTCCTGCCGACGCTCACGACCACCGACGATCAGATCGACATCGCCATGGACGTGATCGACCGCGCCCTGACGACGCTCGGCTGACGCTCTACCGGCACGTCAGTCGACCCCGCCGGCGGTGTCGACCACGAGGACGCCGTCCCGCCACCGAACCGCGCGGAGGTCTGCGACCACCACGTCGGGATCGCCGTCGGCCGATCCTGCTCCGACGCCGACGACGAATCCGGCACCCGCCGCGCGAGCCGAGCGGATCCCCGGGACCGAGTCCTCGAACACGATGCAGTCCTCGGCAGCACGCGCCAGCCGGTAGGCGCCGAGGAGGTACGGGTCGGGTTCCGGCTTGCCGCGAGGCACGTCCTCCGCCGCAACCAGGGTCGGAGGCCGTGGCACGTGGGAGCTCTGCAACCGGGCCAGCGCCACGGCGCGATTGCTGCTCGTCACGACCGCCCAGACATCACGCGGCAACGACCCCACGAGGCGTGCGGCACCGGGGATCACTCTCGTATGCACGGCCGCCTCGATCTCGAGGGCGACCAGTTCTGCAGTCGCGGCGGCCGCGGCATCCGGGCCCACCAGACCCGCGACGACTTCACTCGGCCTCATGCCATGCGGCGCATCCCGGAGGAAGTCGAACGACGGGGCGTGCCGACGCGCCCAGGCCTCCCAGGCGGGAGCCGCCGACGCGACCGAATCCACCAGGACGCCATCGCAGTCGAACAGCACGCCGGCGCGTTCGAACTCCCAGGAATCTCCGCTTCGCACATGTGATAATTTTGGCATAGGCCAAAACTATCATCGGCACGGGGGGACCGCGCCACGGAGGGGACCACCATGCCAACGAGGATCGCCGTCAACGGGCTCGGCCGGATCGGCCGCAACCAGCTCCGCCTGCTGCTCGCCCGCCGCTCGGAGCTCGAGCTCGTCGCGGTGAACGATCCGCGCGGGCCCCGTGCTCTCGCCGAGCTGCTGCAGCGAGACGGTCACAGCGGTCCGTCGACCCGCGGCGTGCGGTTCGACGACAAGCACCTCTTCCTCAACGGCCACGCGATCCGCATGTTCACGGAACGCGATCCGCTGCGGCTTCCGTGGGCGGCACTGGGGATCGACATCGTGATCGAGTCCACGGGGGCCGAGACCCGGTCCGACGACGCGAGGAAGCATCTGACCGCAGGGGCCAGGAAGGTGATCATGACCGTTCCCACCGCGGGCGACGACGGCACGTTCATGCGCGGGGTCAACGAGCACACCTACGACCCGACCCGGCACCACGTCATCTCCAGCGCCTCCTGCACGACGAACTGCCTCGCCCCCGTGGCGAAGGTCTTCCATGAGGCTTTCGGCATCGACGCCGGCCTCATGACGACGATCCACGCCGACTCGACAGACCTTCTCCTGCAGGACATCCCGCACTCCGATCCACGATCCGCCGGAGGGAAGGGCACGAAGATCTCCGCCGGCGACACCGGGGCGGCGCTGGCCATCGGACGCGTGATCCCCGAACTCGAGGGCCGTCTCGACGGCTTCGCCCTGCGCGTCCCGGCGATCAGCGGTTCCATCACGCATCTCACGGTCACCGCTTCCCGTCCGGTCACGGTCGACGAGGTCAGAGCCGCTTATGAGACCGCCGCCGACGGCCCGCTGAAGGGCATCCTGCGCTGCGCCGACGACGAGATCGCCATCGCCGACACCGTCATCGATCCGCATTCGTCGATCCTCGATGCCGGGCTGATCCGGGTGATCGGGTCGCAGGTGAAGATCTCCGCCTGGTACGACGACGAGTGGGGGTACTCGCACCGTCTCACCGAGCTCGCCGAATACGTCGCAGAAAGGCTGCCCGCATGACGAACGCCACCCCGTGGGAGCGCACCGCGCTCGCCTTCCGGCACGTGCACTTCGAAGACCTGGGAAACATCGAACCGCTCCTGCGCGAACGCGGGTATCGCGTGCAGTACGTCGACCTCGGGATCGAGGCCATCGACATCGAGCGGGTGGATGACGCCGATCTCCTGGTCGTCTTGGGGGGTCCGATCGGCGTGCACGACGCCGACGGCTATCCGATGCTGCATGCGTCGAAGGAGGCCGTCTCCCATCGACTCCGCTCCGGGCGGCCTCTGCTGGGGATCTGTCTCGGCGCGCAGCTGATCGCCGAGGCGCTGGGTGCCGAGGTGCGCCCGACAGGTGCGGTCGAGATCGGCTATGCACCGCTCGACCTCACCACGGAGGGCCTCGATTCGCCGTTGCGTCCGCTCGACGGCATGCCGGTGCTGCACTGGCACGGCGACGCCTTCACGATTCCCCCGAACGCCCGCCATCTCGCCTCTACGCCCGAGTTCCCGAACCAGGCTTTCAGCACGGACGCCGTGCTCGCCCTGCAGTTCCACCTCGAGGCCGACCACCGCACGATCGGTCGCTGGCTGATCGGCCACGCGCACGAGCTGCACCACAACGGCATCGATCCGCGCATCATCCGCGAGGATGCCAGAGCCTACGGACCGAAGCTCGAGAAGGCGGCTCGTTCCACCATCGCCGCCTGGTTGGATGCGGTCGAGAAGCCGACTTCCCCCGCCTGACGCCGCCGCCTACGGGCGCGCAGCACACGCAGAAGCCGACCGTGCACGCAGAAGGGGCCGGGTCCGCACGGACCCGGCCCCTTCTGCGTGGCGGCGTTCAGCTCGCGCGACGCAGCGCCACGCTCGGGAAGTCGATCGGGACATCTAGAGCGATGTTCACGTAGTTCGTGAACAGATTCAGCGCGACCTGTGCGATCGTCTCGACGATCTGCTCGTCGGTCCAGCCCTGCGCGCGCACGGCGTCGACGTCCGCCGAGGACACCTGGCCGCGTTCCTCGACGAGCTTCAGCGCGAAGGCGAGCAGTGCCGCCGTGCGCGGGTCGTCGGACTCGCCGCTCTGCGCGGCGGTGAGCGTCTCGCGGCTGAGACCGGCCTTCTTGCCGAGGGCGGTGTGCGCTGCGAGGCAGTACTGGCACGAGTTCCGGTCGGCGACGGCGACGGCGATCTGCTCGCCGAGCGCCGCGCCGAGGGATCCTCCGCCGAAGGCACCGAATGCGCTCCACATGCTCGTGAGAGCAGCAGGAGAATTGGCGACGGCGCGGAACATGGCCGGCACGGCTCCGAAAGCGCCGGCGATCTGGTCGAGCTGCTCCTTGACGTTTCCGGTGGCGTTGTCGCGGTCGATGAGAGGGACGTTGGGCACGGGATGCTCCTTCGATGACGGGATGGGCCCGGATCCGGGCTCACTTCAGTCTTTCGAAACATATCGGACGATACGCACCAAAGAGTCTTGCTTTCATGACATATCGTCCACGATACTGAAGGTATGCCCGCCGTCGACCGCCTCTCTCCCCTGCTCGAACGCTTCCGCGTGCGGACCCGGCTGTTCCACAACGGCCCCCTCTGCGGAACGACGGTCTTTCCGGCGAGCGGCGGCCACGGCTTCCTGCACGTCCTGCGCCGCGGCGAGATGGAGGTGACGCACCGCCGTGCGGACGGCAGCTCAGAGCGCGAGGTCATCACCCGACCGAGCCTGCTGTTCTTCCCCCGCCCGATCGACCACTCCTTCCTCAACGCACCGACCGATGAATCCGACTTCGCCTGCGCGACGCTCGACTTCGACGGCGGCGCCACGCACCCGCTGGTGCGCACTCTGCCGTCGTCGATCGTCCTGCCGCTCGACGAGGTCGAGACGCTCAGCCCCGCACTCGACCTGATGTTCTCCGAGGTCGACAACGTGCGGTGCGGTCGCCCCCTGGTGGCGGATCGCATGTTCGAGGTCGTGCTCATCCAGTTGTTGCGGTGGATGCTCGATCACGCCGAACGACTCGACCTCCCGCCAGGCTTGATACCCGGCCTCGCCGACGAGCGGCTCGCCCCCGCACTGGTCGCGATGCACGAGGCCCCAGGAGAGTCCTGGAGCCTGGAGGCCCTCGCCCGCACCGCCACGATGTCGCGAAGCGCATTCGCCGCCCGCTTCAAAGAGGTGCTCGGGCGCTCCCCCGGCGACTATCTCACGGAGTGGCGGCTCACGATCGCCCAGGAGCAACTGCGCGCGGGCGTGTCCGTGAGCACCGTGGCGGCGGAACTGGGCTACGCCAGCTCATCGGCGTTCTCGCGGGTGTTCGCTCAGCGCATCGGGCACTCGCCTCGAGCGTGGCTGACGCTCGCCGCGTGATGATCGACCGTGACAGGTCCGTGTGACGGAACCGATCAGCGACCGGCCGCGAGCACCGCTCGGAGCCCATCGATCACCCGTTCGAGATCGGCGGACGAGAGTGAGGGATGAACCGGGATGGAGAGCACTTCCTGCGCTGCCCGCTCGGTCTCCGGCAACTCCGCTTCCGGGGCGAACCTCTGCAGGGACGGCAGCCGATGGTTCGGGATCGGGTAGTAGACGCCTGCGCCGACCCCATGCTCGTCCCGCAGGGCATCACGCACACGATCCCGCTCGCCGTCGGCGATGCGGACGGTGTACTGGTGGTAGACGTGCTCGGCTTCGGGAGCGACCGGAGGCACGGTGAGACCGGGGAGGCCGGCGAGCTCGGCATCCAGCAGGGCGGCGTTCCGCTGTCGCTGCCGCGTCCACTCTCCCACCTTGCGCAACTGCACACGCCCCACCGCAGCATGTACCTCGCTCATGCGGTTGTTGTACCCGACGATCTCGTTCGCGTACTGCGTCTCCATCCCCTGATTGCGCAGCAGGCGGACGGTCCTGGCGAGATCGTCCCGAGCACACGAGACGATGCCGCCCTCGATGGCGGTCATGTTCTTGGTGGGGTACAGGCTGAACATCCCGAACGCACCGATGGTTCCCGCCGGACGTCCGCGCCAGGCGGCTCCGTGCGCCTGCGCGGCATCCTCGTAGATGGCGAGTCCGTGCTCTGCCGCCAGCGCTTCGATGCCATCGACGAGGAAGGGGTGCCCGTACAGGTGCACGGGCATGATCCCCTTCGTCCTCGGGGTGATCGCCGCCCGCACCCGTTCGGGGTCGAGGGTGAAGTGCGCCGGCTCGATGTCGGCGAAGACCGGAGTCGCCCCAGCGAGGACGACGGAGTTGGCGACGGCCGCGAAGGTGAAGGAGGGGACGATCACCTCATCCCCCGGACCCACGCCTGCGGCGATGAGCCCGAGCAGCTGACCGCTCGTGCCGGAGTTGACGGCGACCGCCGTCCGTCCGTCGAGGAACTGCGCGGAGAACTCGGCTTCGAAGGCTGCGACTTCCGCCCCCTGGGCGAGCATGCCGCTGCGGAGCACGCGTTCGACGGCGGCGACCTCGTCATCGCCGATGATCGGCTTGGCGGCGGGAATGAATGCGCTGTCCATCGTGGAAGCCCTTCGTCGGCGGCGGCTCGCATGAGCCCGGTTGAGGTGGAGGCAGGAATCGAACCTGCGTGCACGGTCTTGCGGACCGCGACCTGGCCACTCGGTCACTCCACCGGGTCGGATGTGCTCAGCGTCCCGGCGGCGAGTACCCGTTCAGGAACGTTCCGAGCCGACGGAGCGCGTCGGTGAGCACTTCGGCCTCCGGAAGGAAAGCGATCCGGAGGTGGTCGGGCGTCTGCAGGTTGAAGGCCCTGCCGTGTACGAGGAGGATCCGCTCGGCGTCGAGGAAGTCGAGCACCAGCTGCTCGTCGTCTTCGATGCCGTGCACCTCGGGATCCAGTCGCGGGAAGAGGTAGAGCCCCCCACCCGCCGGCTGCGTATCGACCCCGGGAATCGCCTCGAGCGCTTCGAGGGCCGCATCCCGTTGCCGCGTCAGCCGGCCGCCGGGCGCCACCAGAGCGTCGAGCGAGTCGTCGTGGGTCAGGGCCGCGGTGATCGCGTGCTGGGCCGGCACCGACGCGCACATGCGCATCGAGGCGAGCAGACGCACCCCGGAGAGGAAGGGATCGTCGCGGTGGAACCCCGTCGTCGTCATCCATGCCGCACGGTAGCCCGCGACACGGTGGGTCTTGGACAGCCCGGCGAACGTGACGCACGGAACGTCGGGGGCGATCTGCGCCATGGACACATGCGCGTATCCCGGAAAGACGACCCGGTCGTAGATCTCGTCCGAGAGCAGCAGGAGGCCGTGGCGCCGCGCGAGCTCGGCGATCCGCTCGAGGACCGTACGCGTGTAGACCGCACCGGTCGGATTGTTCGGGTTGATCACCACGATGGCCGCGGTTCGCGGACCGATCGCCGCCTCCATCGCGGCGAGGTCGGGCGTCCATCCTTCGGCCTCGAGGCACGGATAGTGCACCGCTCGCCCTCCGGCCAGCACGGTCGACGCCGTCCATAAGGGGTAGTCAGGGCTCGGGATGAGCACTTCGTCGCCCGGCTCGAGCAGCGCCTGCAGCGTCAGCCCCACGAGCTCCGAGACGCCGTTCCCCACGGTGATGTCGTCGATCCCCAGTGCGGGAAATCCGGGGCGCAGCGCGTAATGCGCTCCGATCGCTTCGCGGGTCTCGGGAAGACCGGCCGACTCGGAGTAGCCGTGCGCCTGAGGCAACGCCGAGCGGAGAGCCTCGACGATGGCCGGCGGGGCGTCGAAGCCGAACGGGGCGGGGTTGCCGATGTTGAGACGGAGGATGGACTCTCCGCGCTTCTCCAATTCGGCCGCGCGCTCGGCAACCGGTCCGCGCAGGTCGTACAGGACGCCTTCCAACCGCGAGGAGCGTCCGATCCGATGATCGGCCCTCTCCGGCCGGGACGGGGTCACGCCTCCACCCCCGCCGCGCTCGAGCCCCCGGCGACCCCGACGAGGTCGTCGACGAGGCGCTGCATCTCCGCGTCGTCGAGCGTGTGCACGGTCAGGCGAAGCTGGGTGGAGCCCTGCGAGCTGCCGGGATCGAGCGCGAACTCGGAGCCGGGGCGCACGAGCCACCCGCGCGAAGCGAGGCGACGGCTGATCTCCGTCGCATCGTCGCGGACGTCGACCCACACGTTGAGCCCGCTGTCCGCCTGCGCATGCATCCCCTGTTCGACGAGCATCGACACGAAGAGGCGGTTGCGCCCCGCATAGTGCGCGCCCGCCTCGATGATGAGCTCCCGGGTCTCGTCATCGCGCAGCATCGTGGCGGCGAGCCGCTGCATCACATGGCTCACCCACATGGTTCCGGGGCTCAGGCGCAGCGCCAGACGCTGAGCGGTCACGCGATCGGATGCCGTCACCGCGAGGCGCATGTCGGGCCCGAGGAACTTCGACACCGAGCGGACCAGCGCCCACCGCTGCTGCGTGGGGGCGATGATGCTCTCGTAGGGCGTGGGTGCGAGCATCGAGAAATGGTCGTCTTCGATGACGAGCACGTGCGGATGATCGGCGAGGACCTCGCGGAGCTCTCGTGCGCGTGCAGGACTGGTGCCGACACCGGTCGGGTTGTGGGCACGCGGCGTGCAGACGATCGCGCGCGCGCCGCTCTCGAGGGCCGCACGCAGGCCGGCGACGGTCATCCCTTCGCGATCGACGGGGATGGTGACCGGCACGTATCCGGCGAGACGCGCGGTGTGGATGCTGGAGAGGAAGCACGGGTCTTCGAGCCCGACGCGGTCGCCCTGCACCAGGGTCTGGGCCAAGAGGCGCTCGACGGCATCGACCGCCCCGGCGGTGATCGACAGGCGGAACGGACGCGGATGGTCGGCCGCGATCCACTCGGTCGCCCATTCGGCGAGGTCGGCGTCGATGACGGACTCACCGTAGAGCACGTGGCCGGGCGTGACAGCGGCGAAGGCGGCTGCGAGGTCGGGAAGGTGGGCGGGATCGGGATTGCCGCTGCCGAGATCACGCAGCACCGAGCCGGGGGTGAATCCCTCGTCGGGGTTCTGCGCCGGCCCGAGCACCGTGGTTCCGGTGCGGCCACCCGTGGCGGCGATGCGCGCGGTGACCAGCGAACGATAGGCCGCCAGCACCGTGTTCCTGTTCACGCCGAGGCGAGCGGCGAGGGATCTGACCGACGGCAGCTGGTCTCCCGGAGCGTATGCGCCCCGCTCGACGAGGTCGCGCACGCTCTCGGAGATCTCCGCCGCGGTCGACCCGACGATGCCATCTTCGACGTCTTCGCGATCGGGTGCCTGGGCCATGGTTCGACCGTAGGCGATCTTTTGACCTATGTCAAAAGATCCGCATGGTCTGCTTCGACTTCGGGGTGCGCACGTCGGAGGCACCGGGCACGATGGGGGCATGACCGACGGCTACGAATCGGACTTCCTCGGGAAACGGCTCCCCCTCCCCTGTCCCGAACGCGAGATGCGTTCGCTCCCGTATCCGCGATTCACGGTGCTGCTCGACCCCGAGCGGCGTCTCGCGGCGGTCACGGCGGTGAACATCGACGGCGCCACGCTGCAGGACCTGCCGCGCACCGGCGACTGGCGACTCGACGACCGCCTCCCGGCCGACGAGCAGACGGGACCCGAGGTGTACACGCGGAACGACCTCGACCGCGGGCACCTCGTGCGGCGACGAGACCCGGGATGGGGACCGACGCAGACCGCGCGCGCCGCCAGCGAGGCGACCTTCTTCTATCCCAACGCTGCACCGCAGGCTGCGGGATTCAACCAGTCGAAGGAACTGTGGCTCGGCCTCGAAGACCACGTGCTCGCTTACGCCGAGAGCACCGATCAGCGCCTGTCGGTGTTCACCGCCCCGGTGCTCGCCGAGAGCGATCCTCCCTACCGAGGCATCCGCGTGCCCCTCCGCTTCTGGAAGGTCGCCGCGTGGCAGGGACCGGATGGCCTCGCCGCCGCGGGCTTCGTGCTCGATCAGTCCGACCTCGTCGACATGCGGGATGAGACGCTCGCCGTCCCCCCGCTCGGCGCCTTCCGCACGTTCCAGGTGCCGATCGCCGACATCGCCGCACTCACCGGCATCGACCTCGGAGCACTGGTCGAGGCGGACACGCTCCCGCGACCGGGAGCGCGGGAGTCCGGATGGCGGACTCTCGACACCGCGGGCGACATCGTGCTGTGATCCGGGAGCGATCGCGCCACACTGGACCGATGGAGTACAGCGGAGTGGTCCCGACCGATGCCCCCGACCCGAGCATCGAGTCCGATGCCCGATTGCAGAGCCTCCCCTTCCCGGTATTCGAGCTGAAGCCGCAGCGCGCTCTCACGCGACTCCCCGTGGCCGGCTTCATGGAGATCTCCGGCGCAGCGGGCCGCGACGAGGTTTCGGCATCGTTCAGCTACACGCTGTGGCGGCACCCCGACGACCATGCCGATCCCCGCAACGAGATCGAGCTGGACGAACCCACACGGCGCTCCCTCACGGAAGAGCCGCCCTGGGGTCGTCCGGCCTGGCTGATCGCGCAGGTGCAGGCCCTCCGGTACCCGATGCTGTGGGAGGCGGTGCGGACGACCTGGCATGCATCGCCCGGCCGGGAGGGGGCCTCTCTCGCCGAGCAGCTCGCCGCGCACACCGACCACATCCTGCGCAACCGCTTCCGCGGCGAGCTCGGCCTCTCGACCGACCCCCGTGCCGACGCCGACGGGACCGGGAAGACCACGGCCGCCTCGGCATCGGACGCCTCGGTCGAGGTCGACGGCGAGGAGCATCCCGCGCTGTGCGTCGACACCGACCCGTTCGTCTACAGCATCGGCTTCCGGGTCGACGAGCACGTCGTGTGCACCGCGGTGATCCCGCGGGACGCTCTCGCCCTCATCGACCTCGCCCTCACGCGCTTGTCGACGCCGCCTCAGACTCCGGCGCGCACCGACTCCAGCGACGGGTAGTCGCTGTATCCCTCGGCGGTCCGGCCGTAGAACAGTTCGGGACGCGGGTCGTTGAGCTCGGCTCCCTGGATCCAGCGCTCGACCAGGTCGGGATTCGCGATCACGGGACGACCGGCGGCGACGGCGTCCGCCCGTCCGTCGGCGACGAGCGACTCGGCCTCATCCTTGGTCGTCTCCGCCGCGAAGCCGGTGTTGACGATCAGGGGCGCACCCGCCGTGCGACGGATGTGCTGCACGAGCTCTCCGGCGGGGTCGGCGTTGAGCACGTCGATGAACGCGAGGCCGAGCGGCGCGAGACCCTCGGCGAGGGCCGTGTAGGTCGCGCGGACATCCGCATCGTCCTCCTCCAGCACACCCTGGATGTTGTGCTGCGGCGACAGGCGGATGCCGGTGCGGTCGGCTCCGACAGCACCGGCGACGGCCGCGGTGACCTCGATCGCGAAGCGCGCGCGGTTCTCGGGCGATCCGCCGTACGAGTCCTCGCGGATGTTCGACACCGGCGAGAGGAACTCGTGCACGAGGTACCCGTTCGCGCCGTGCACCTCGACACCGTCGAAGCCGGCGGCGATCGCGTTGCGGGCGGCCTGCGCGAACTGCTCGACGACCTCGGGGATCTCGTCGAGGGTGAGCGCATGAGCAACCGGCAGATCGGCCTTGCCCTCGGGCGTGCGCGTCTGCCCGGGTGCCGCGAGCGCACTCGGACCGACGACTCGCGCCTCGCCCGAGATGGCGGGGTGCCCCACACGGCCACCGTGCATCAGCTGCATGACGATCGTTCCCCCCGCGTCATGGACGGCTGCGGTGATCGGCTTCCACCCCTCGATCTGCCCGGGCGTCACGATGCCCGGCTGCCCGGGGTACGACTTGCCTTCGGCGACCGGCCACGTGCCCTCGGAGATGATGAGCCCCTGCCCCGCACGCTGCCGGTAGTACTCCTCCATCGTCGCGGTCGGGACACCGTCGTCATCCGCACGGGTGCGGGTGAGAGGCGCCATGACGACGCGGTTGGACAGCTGCAGGGCGCCGAAGACGGCGGGCTCGTAGAGATTCACAGTGGGAGGTAAGGCGCGAGGGGATCAGCGTATTCCCGGTCGGCGTTTCGCTCCGCCGGACGAGGTCGGTCGTCTCCCTCAGCCGCCGAGGCCGGCGAGCAGATCGGCGAAGTGGTCGAGATCGGCCGCGGTCCAGTTGCGCAGCCGCTCGCCGATGCGCCCCTCATAGCGCGAACGGGCGAGCGCCACCCGCTCCTGCGCCAGGTCGGTCGCCACGAGCACACGGGCCCTGCGGTCTTCCGGGTCCGGCACGCTCTCCACGAGTCCGAGCTGTTCGAGCTGTCGCACCTGGCGGCTCACCGCCGACTTGTCGGTCTGCAGCCGTTCGATGATCGCTCCGGCCGAAGTCGCCTTTCCCGTCGCTATGGAGGTCAGCACCTGATAGCCGAGGGGCTGCAGATCGGGATGCACGGTCGCTGCGGCCTCACGCCAGCCGATGCGGATCCGCGCGAAGAGTCGACCCAGTTCCTGCTCGACCCTGGTGACGGCCTGGTCGAGGTCGGCGTCGCCCAGCAGGTCGGTCGCGGCAGCGGATGCACGGGTCTCGCCAGGGGCCCCCGCGGCATCATCGGCGGCTTCATCGGCAGGGGCGTCGGAGGAGGCGCTCATGCTCGCCAGTGTACGGCGAAGCCCCGCCGTCGATCGTGACGGCGGGGCTTCGGGTCAGACCTCGGCCAGCAGCCGGAAGGCCTTGGACGCCGCCCGGATCTCTTCGGGAGTCAGCTCATCGATCACGGCCTGGAGACGGGTGCCGTAGTCGCGGCGGACCGCGGCGAGCGCATCACAGGCCGTGGCGGTCACGCTCAGCACCCGCAGCCGACCGTCGCGCTCGTCGGGGCGGGACTCGAGGAGACCGAGCTCTTCCAGCATCCGCACCTGACGGCTGATGACCGACTTGTCCATCTCGAACCGCTCGGCGATCTCGTGCGCGTTGGCCGTTCCCGCCCTGTCGATGAAGGTCAGCAGTTTGTAGCCGGCCACCTGCAGCTCCGGGTGGACCCGGGCTGCGGATTCCTTCCACAGCGACCGGGTCCTCGCGAAGATGAGGTTCAGATGCGCCTGGAGGTCACCGAGCGCACTGTCGACATCCGACGCCGCGACCGCTGCCGAGGCCATGACCTCAGCGCTCCCCGTCCCGGTCTTCGCGGGCAACGTCATCACGGGCACGATCGTCGCGCTCGAGAACGCGGACCGCACCGGTCGCGGGGGCGCTGCCGGCACCCTCGATCCGGATGGTTCCGGTGGAGAGCGAGGCTCCGACCTCCGCCTCGGAGACCTCGATCACCGATTCCTCAGCCTGCTCGAGCATCTGCTCGGCGGCGTTCTTGGTCGACAGCGGCTTGTTCTTGATGAACGCGATCGCGATGATCGCGATCACCGCGAGCGGGATCGCGATGATGAAGGAATCGGCGATGCCGTGACCGTATGCTCCTTCGACGATCGTGCGGATCGTGTCGGGCAGCTGACCGACCTTGGGGACGTCACCCGAGGCGAGGTGCTTGAGCGCGTCGATCTCGGCGGGTGTCGACGGGACGAAGCCGTCGAGCGCATCGGTGATGTAGTTCGCGACGCTGGTGGACAGCAGCGAACCCATCACGGTGACGCCGATGGTGCCGGCGATCGTGCGGAAGAAGTTCACGTTCGACGAGGCGGCGCCCAGTTGCTGCGGAGCAGTGTCGTTCTGCACGATCAGCGTGAGGTTCTGCATGACCATGCCGAGGCCGGCGCCGAGCACGAACATGTAGACGGCGACGAGCGGGAACGGGGTGTCGTAGCGGAGCGTGGCCATCAGGCTGACGCCGGCGGTCGCGAGGACCGACCCGGTCAGCATCCAGCCCTTCCACTTGCCGAAGCGGCTCACGAGCTGGCCGATGATGATCGACGCCCCCATCTGGCCGATGATCATCGGGATGGTCATGAGGCCGGACTCGGTGGGCGTGGCGCCACGGGCGAGCTGGAAGTACTGCGCGAGGAACACCGACGTCGCGAACATCGAGACGCCGATCGCGATCGAGGCGATGACCGACAGGGTGAAGGTGCGGTTGCGGAACAGCGACATCGGGACGATCGGTTCCTTGACGAAGAACTCGACCGTGATGAACGCGGCGATCGCGACGGCGGCGGTGACGATCAGCATGATGCTCGTCGAGGAGTCCCAGTCGAACTGGTTGCCGCCCATCGAGACCCAGATCAGGAGGGTCGAGACGCCGACCGCGAGGAGCACGATGCCGAAGTAGTCGATCGAGACCTTGGTGTCGCGCTGGGGCTTCGGCAGGTGCAGGGTGAACTGCAGGAGCACCAGGGCGAGGATCGCGAACGGCACGCCGACGAAGAAGTTGGAGCGCCAGCCCCACACGTCGGTGAGGAGTCCGCCGAGCAGCGGGCCGCCGATGGTGCCGAGGGCCATGATGCCGCCGACGACGCCCATGTACTTCCCGCGCTCACGCGGGGAGATGATGAGGGCCACGGCGATCATGACCAGCGACATCAGGCCGCCGACGCCGATGCCCTGGATGACGCGGACCGCGATGAGCATGTTCGTGTCGGTCGAGAAGCCGGCGATCACGGTGCCGACCGTGAAGAGGATGAGGGAGATCTGGACGAGCACCTTGCGGTCGACGAGGTCGGCGAGCTTGCCCCAGATCGGGGTCGAGACGGCGGTGGCCAGAAGGCTCGCGGTGATGACCCAGGTGTACTGGGACTGCGTGCCGCCGAGGTCGGCGATGATGACCGGCATCGAGGTCGACACCACGGTGCCCGAGAGCACGGCGACGAACATGCCGACGACGAGTCCGGAGATCGCGGTGAAGACCTCGCGAGCCGACCGGGTCGTCTCGGGGGGTGCGGATGGGGTGTGTGTCACGGGGTAACGCTCCTGCGTAGAAAGTTGATCGAGGTCAACCATACGCCTTTAGTTGCCAAAGCGCAACTAAAGGCGTATGTGCTCGCGTCGTGCTTCTGCTCGGCGGAACCGAGCGGTACCGTGTCAGCGTGTCGACTGATTCCAGGAGCGGACGGGCGCCCGGCGCCCCGGCCTCTCTCGACGCGGCCATCGGGGACGTCGACTGGACCGTGCCTCCCGCCGGATCGACGAGTTCGTGGTTCCGTGCCCCCAGCGGCGAGTTGTCCGTGATCTCGCTGGGCGCACCCGAGCGTCCGCGCGTGGTCCTGGTGCCCGGGGCCACCGGCTCCAAGGAGGACTTCGCCCTGATGCTGCCGCTGCTGGCCGAGGCGGGGTACTTCGTGCAGTCGTTCGACCTCGCCGGGCAGTACGAGTCGCACGCGGCCGGCGCGGACTCCGCCTACACGTACGAGCTGTTCATCGCCGACCTGGTCGCATTCCTCGACGCGGGCGCGCCGGCGCATCTGCTCGGGTACTCGTTCGCCGGCACCGTCGCACAGCTGGTCGCCGTCCGTCGCCCCGACCTCGTGCTCTCCCTCACGCTCCTGACCACTCCTCCCGGTTCCGGCAACGTGTTCGCGAGCATGAAGTGGCTGGGACCCCTCGCCCCGATCGCGAGTCCTCGTCGCGGCGCCGGCCTCATGATCTGGGGGATCGTGACGAACAAGAACCGGGTGCCCCCACGGCGGCTCGAGTTCGTCCGCTCGCGGTTCGCGCTCACGAGCAGACGCAGCGTCGATGAGATCGTCGGCCTGATGATGGCCGCTCCCGATCTGCGCAGCCGCGTGCGGGGATTGCCGATGCCCAAGCTCGTCGTCGCGGGATCGCACGACCTGTGGCCGCTCGCCGCCCACGAACGGTATGCACGCGAGATCGGCGCGGAGTTCCGGGCGTACCCGACGGGACACAGCCCGAGCGAGACCACACCGCACCAGCTGACCGCCGACCTGCTCGATCTCTACGCGCGGGCTCGCGACTGACCCGCCTCCGGCGTCACCGACCGGCTGCGGACCTATCGGCCTCGCGCCGAGCCCGGCGCCGCTGATGCAGAGGCTCCGGCGACAGATGCAACCGCACCGTGGGCAGCACGTAGCTCAACCGCCGTCGCAGAGACGCCCAGTCCTGGAACGGTCGCGCCGACACCTCGACCACGAGGCCCCGATCGCGCAGCACCGTCATCTCCGGACGCACATGGAACGACAGGTCGAAGTCGTCGTGGATGTTCGTCGCCTCCCGATGCACCTCTCCGCTCAGCACCCGCCAGACGGAGGCACGCATCGCCATGTTCGATCCATAGAGGGGTGCGTGCCCGAGGACCGGAGCCATCGAGGCGTACATGCCGCCGATGTACAGGTGCGTCCCCATCCAATGCACCAGAGGCGTCGAACCGTAGAAGCGCGGTTCGCCGGTGACGAAGTCGACGTCGGGGCGGTCGCGGAAGGTGCGCTCGATCCGCTCCACCCAATCCGGCCCCGGGCGGGAATCGGCGTCGAGCCGGGCGATGATGTCGCTCGTCGCTGCGTCGTAACCGGCCGCCGATGCGCGCGGGATGCCCGGGACCGGCTCGGTGACGACCCGTGCCCCGAACCCCTCGGCGACGGCGACCGTGTCGTCGCTGCTGCCGTTGTCGACGATGACGATCTCATCGGCGATCCGGGTCTGATGCTCGAGTGCCCGCAGACACACCTCCAGCAGGCGGGCATCGTTCCGCACCGGGATCACCACGGACACGGAACGAGAGAAGGCGGTCGTCATCGTCCCCCTCCTTGGGCTGGTCGGCACTCAGACACAGTCTCCACCGTGCGCGGCCCCCGGGCGCGATTGAGCCAGGATGGTCGGATGATCCGTGTTGTCCTTTTCGACCTCGATGGCGTGATCCGGCACTTCGATCCGCAGAGCGTCGTCGACATCGAATACCGGCACGAGCTGGCGGCGGGAGTCATCGAGAGCGTCGCCTTCACCGCCCCGTTGGTCGACGATGTCACGACCGGGCGGATGAACCGAGCGGAATGGCTGCGTCGGATCGGTGAGCGGATCGGAGATGTCGATGCCGCTGAGGAGTGGGGTGCACAGACCCCGACCGTCGACGAGTCGGTGCTGGAACTCTCCGACGACATCCGGCATGCCGGCCTCCGCACCGCGGTCTTGACGAACGGCACGGACACGATCCCCGCTGAGGTCGCGGCACACGGCATCGCGACCAGGTTCGACGCGTTCTTCAACTCTGCCGACATCGGATATGCGAAACCCGACGCCCGCGCGTTCCAGCATGTCCTCGATGCGCTCGGAGTCAGGGCGGAGGAGGTCTTCTTCACCGACGATTCCGCGTCGAAACTCGCAGGAGCGCATCGTCTGTCCATGCTCACCCACCAGTACGAGGGCGTCGAGGCCCTCCGCACCCGACTGATCGAGGTGGGAGTGGACATCCCCGCCGCGGGAAGAATCGCCCTATGACGGATTCTTCGCGGCACTGATCGAGGCCAACGTCTGCTCCGCGGCAGGCATGCGTACTCAGTACACGGTCCCCATCGCCTCCCGCACCTCGTCGAGGGTCGCGTCGGCGATGCCACGGGCACGCTCGTTCCCCCGGCGGAGCACGGAGCGTACGAGGTCGGGATCAGCGGCGAAAGCTCGGCGGCGCTCCCGCAGGGGAGCGAGGAACTCGTTCACAGCGGTGGCGGCGAGCGACTTCAACGCGCTGCTGCCGCCGTCGCCGATGCGATCCGCCAGCTCCTCGGGAGAGACGTCCAGGCACAGAGCGGCCGTCGTCAGAAGCGCCGAGATGCCGGGGCGATGCTGCGGGTCGAAGGTGATCCGCCGATCCTGATCGGTCCGTGTGCGACGGATCGCCGCGACGGTCTCGTCCGGTGTCATCGACAGCGCGATCGCGTTGCCGTAGCTCTTCGACATCTTCCGGCCGTCGAGCCCCGGCACCTCCGGGGTCGCGGTGATCAGCGCCTCCGGAACCGGGAAGATCGCGCCGTACCGGTCGTTGAACCGCCGAGCGATCACCCGCGTCATCTCCACATGCGGCAGGTTGTCCTTCCCCACCGGCACGAGGTTGCCCTTGCAGAAGAGGATGTCGGCGGCCTGATGCACCGGGTAGGTCAGCAGCAGCCCGCTGAGCGCCCGCCCCGACGCCTCGAGCTCCGATTTGACCGTCGGGTTCCGGTGCAGCTCCGCCTCGGTGACGAGGCTGAGGAACGGCAGCAGCAGCTGGTTCAGCGCCGGAACCGACGAGTGGGTGAAGATCGTCGTCCGCTGCGGGTCGATCCCCGCGGCGAGGTAGTCGAGGACCGCACCGTACACGTTGTCGCGCACGTGCGCCGTCGTGTCGCGATCGGTGATGACCTGGTAGTCGGCGAGCACGAGGAACGTCTCGACCCCGGCATCCTGCAGCCGCACGCGCTCCCGGATGGTGCCGAAGAAATGTCCGAGGTGGAGCGCCCCGGTCGGGCGCTCCCCCGTGAGCACGCGGAACCTCTCCGGGTGCCCGGCCACGGCGTCGGCGACCTCCGTCGATCGCTGCGCGGTCGCGGTGAACGAATCCATCTGTCTCTCCCTGCGTCGGGAGCCGCACGGAGTTCTCGGGTGCTGTCACGAACTGCCGCGCAGCCCGTGATCATGCTTCAACCGGCTGCTATCGCAGCCACCACCATGCGGAGAGGTTGAAGTTCATGGAACAGATGCTATCGCGCACCGCGACCCGCGGAGTCACGACGGATGCCGACGCCGACCGCTCACGGGGTCAGCCGGTGCAGGTCGCGTGGGAAGAGCGTCACCTCCCGGATGTTCGACGCCTCGATGAGCCGCGACACCCAGCGCTCCAGGCCGATCGCGAAACCGCCATGCGGAGGCATCCCGTGGGCGAAGGCCGAGAGGTACGCAGAGTAGGCGTCGGGCGATTCGCCCCGCGCCTCGATGGCCGCGACGTACTCGGAGTGACGGTGCAGGCGTTGCCCGCCGGTCACGAGCTCGAGGCCACGGAAGATCAGGTCGAAGCTGTTGCTCCACCGCGGGTCGTCCGGCTGGGGGTGCGTGTAGAAGGGCCGCTTGCGCATCGGATACCCCTCCACGGCGAGCACGTCGCTGCCGTACCGCTCCTTCGCCCATTCGCCGAGAGCGCGCTCGTGCGCCGGAGCCAGGTCGGGCTCGTCGTCCGGGGCGCCGACCCGTCGCAGCGCGTCCTGGAAGTGGATCACCGGGATCTCGTCGGGGATCGTCGGAAGAGCGAGACCGAGGCGCTCGACGGCCTCCGCGCTCTCGGTGCGGATGCCGTCGATCATGCCGAGCAGGACCCGATGCAGCAGCGCGAGCACATCGCGATGGTCGCGGATGAAGCCCAGCTCGGCGTCGAGCGACACGTATTCGGCGAGGTGCCTCACCGTGTCGTGCGGCTCGGCTCGGAACACAGGCCCCGTCTCGTAGACGCGCTCGAAGACGCCGACCAGCTGCTGCTTAAAGAACTGCGGACTCTGCGCGAGGTAGGCGGTGGTGCCGAAGTAGTCGACGGGGAACACGTTGGCCCCCGACTCCGTGACGGAGTCGACGAGCTTGGGCGTCTGGATCTCGGTGAATCCCTCGGCGTCGAGCGTGTGACGGAATGCGCGCATGCTCGCCGCCGCCAGCTCCCACTTGGCACGCTGGGCAGGATGCCGCCAGGTCACGGCCGCATGGTCGAGCACGGTCGGAAGCGCGGCGTCGAGTGTGGGACGCCACAGCTCGACGACCGGGGTGCGCGCGGGCTCCGAGAGCAGGGCGATGTCGGGAGCGGTCACCTCGATGCCGCCGGGGGCATGCGCGTTCGCCGTGGCCGTGCCTTCGATGCGCACGACCGTCTCCTCACCCGGCAGGCCGCCGTCCGGCAGCTGTTCGGGCCGGAACACGATCTGCGCGAGTCCGGTGCGGTCGCGCAGGATCAGGAACGACACGGTGGCGAGTTCCCTGCGCCGATGCACGTGTCCCATGAGGGTGATGCGCGCGCCAGGGGGCGTGAACGGAAGCCGGGCGGCGAGAGTGCGAGCGGGGTCGGATGACGACATGATTCCTCCAGGTGGCGAAAGCCCTGGAGGTGCGGGCGGGGGCTAGATCGCGGTGCCACCACACCTTCGCCGATCGCTCATCGGCCTCTCGTCGATACGCCGGACGCGCGGGAGCCGCCTGCCCGAAGGCCGAGGGTCGTCACTCCCTCGCAGCTGCCGTCGCCATCGTAACATCGCGCTCACCCTCTCCCCCGGCGCGTGCTTCGCTCACGAGCACGGCCGCGACGCCGGCGGCGCACAGGACGAATCCGAGGAGCGTGATGACGGTGAGCGGCTCCCCGAGCAGCAGCGCTCCCGCGGCTGCGGTCGTCGGAGCGACCAGGAAGAGCAGCGCGTTCAATGCCGTGATGCCCACCCGGCGCAGCAGCCACCAGTACAGCCCGTAGGCGGCGAGAGTCGGGAAGGCCGCGGCGAATCCTGCGGCGAGCCAGAACGAGACGGATGCCGGGGGCGCGAGCGCTCCGAAGACCGCGGCGATGGGCACGAGTGCCACGGCCGTCACGGTCACGTGGATGGCCAGGGTGACGAGGGTGCCGGTCCGCGGCGCCGAGCGGCGCTGGAGGAACGTGCCGACGATCAGGCAGGCCATCGCCAGCGCCGGCCACACATAGCTGGACGGGTGCGCCTCCGAATCGTCGAGCTGCGACCGCACGACCAGGAGCACACCCGCCGCCCCGACGAGGAGTCCGGCCCACTGCACTCCGCGGACGCGCAGGCCCAGCAGCGGACCGACCAGGACCGCGACGATGAGCGGCTGCACTGCGTCGATCAGCGCGGTCGTCCCTGTCGCGACGCCCGCCGCGATCGCCGCATAGACCGATGCGCAGTAGCCGAACTGCGCGAAGAGGCCGATGAGCGCCTGCCGCCCGACATCGACGCGAGTGATGCCCTCGGAGGCCCCGGTGAGCACCACGATGACGACCAGGATCACCGCGAGCGGCACGAACCGCCACACGAGCAGGGTCAGGGGTGCCACGGCCTCGACGGCGATCGCGGGCACGAGGAAGCCGGAGCTCCACGTCACGACGAACGCCGCGGAGGCCAGCACCGTCACCACGAGACGAAGTACACCGATCTGTTTACTCATCTCGATGACTATACAGGTCGGTGTAGTCAGAGCGGTATAGTGATGACATGGCCGTCCCGGTTCCCGAACTCGCCCCGCTCACCCCCGGCGCCACCCGTGTGCTCGACGCGGCGTCACGACTCTTCTATGAACGCGGCATCCATGCGGTCGGCGTCGACACCATCGCCGACGCGGCCGGGGTCACGAAGAAGACGCTCTACGATCGGTTCGGCTCGAAGGAAGCCCTGGTCGTCTCCTACCTCCAGCACCGCGACGCACTCTGGCGCGCGCACGTCGCCCGGCACCTCGACCGCACTCCCGAGCCCGGCATCGATCGGGTCCTCGCCGTGTTCGACGCGGCGATCACCTGGTCCGACGAATACAGCCCGAAAGGGTGCAGTGCCATCAACGCCCGAGCGGAGATCGGCGACGGCCACGACGGCCACCCGGTCTTTCCCGAGGTGTCGCGGCAGAAGGCCTGGCTGCTGGAGCTGTTCTTCGAGCTGTGCCGCGAAGCGCGCCTCTCGAAACCCGCCCTGATGTCGAAGGCCATGATGCTGCTCTACGAAGGTGCGATCGTCACGGTCGGAATGGAGACCTTCGCCGAGCCGTTCCAGGTGGCGCGAGAGCTGGCGCGCACCGCTCTGGAGCAGGACCGGCGCTGACCGACCCCGTCAGCCGATCGACTGCTGCGGAGCCACGGTCCGGCGACGGACGAGCGGCATCACGGCAGCGGCGACCACGACGATCGCGGCGACGAGCACCGCCGTGGTGAAGCCGCCGACGACCACCGCGGCGATCGTTCCCAGAACCGCGATCCCGAGACCGCCGCCCAGCGCGAAGCCGACCTCCTGGATCGCGCCGACCTGACCGGCGTCGTCTTCGGTGGTGACATCGAAGAGCGCGGTGGCCGCGAGCGTCGCCCCGATGCCGAAGCCGAAGCCGACGAGAGCCAGCGGCGCGGCGACGACCTCGGGATCGGTGAAGAGCCACGCCATTCCGCCCGCCTGCAGCAGCAGCGCACCGACGGTGAGCGCTTCGGCCCGCACCCAGCGGAGCGCGATCGGGGCGATCACTCCGCCGATCGCGATGGCTGCCGCCTGCGGGAGGATCGCGAGACCGGCCTCGGCGGCGCTCCATCCTCTCGTGTCCTGCAGGTGCAGGCTCACCAGGAGCACGGATGCCGAGGAGACGCCGCTCGCGACAAGGATGCGGGTGATGGCGGGACTGAATCCCGGGATCCCGAACAGGCGCATGTCGATGAGCGGTTCGGACAGCCTCCGCTGGCGAAGGACGAAGAACACGAGACTGCCGACGGCGACCACTGCGGCGATCCCCGCCGGCACGGGGGCGACGAGCGCCTCGTGCAGGGCGAAGGCGAGCGCGCCGAGAGCCACGATCGACGTGGCGATGCTCGGAAGATCCCATGACGGCGCCCGGGAGCTGCGGGAATCGGGCACCAGCCAGAGGGCGAGCACGCCGGCGAGCACTGCCAGGGGCACGCTCCCCAGCAGCAGCCAGCGCCATCCCGGCCCCTCCGCGAGGAGCCCACCCAGAACCGGTCCCAGCGCACTGCCCACTCCGAACGTCGCCGTCCACAGCCCGTACGCCAGCACTCGTTCCCTGGCGTGGTACTTCGCACCGATCGTGGCGACCACGCCGGCGACGACGAACGCCTCGGCGACGCCGAGGAGCGCCCGGACCGCGATGAACAGCAGTCCGCTCTGCGCGAATCCGCCGACCCCGTTAAGCACCGCGAATCCGGCGAGGCCGATCAGCACGATCCGCTTCCGCCCGAAGGCGTCGCCGATCCGCGCCGCGAGGATGAGCGTCGCTGCGAGCGAGAGTGCGTAGACGTCGCGCGAGCCAGAGACCCTCGGTGTCGCTGAGGGCGAGCTCGCCGCGGATGGCCGGAAGCGCCGTGGAGACGCTGCTGATGGCGAGCGCGCCGATCAGGATCCCGAGCAGCAGAGGCACCATCGCGAACCAGAGACGAAGGGTCGAACGCGCAGCGGTCACGGTGGGGGCGGAAGTCACGTGTTCAGTCTGTAAAGTACAGACAGAAGCTGCAAGTACGGTCATTCCTGTCACGTACTGACACAGTGGATACTATGGGCGACCGGCACGAGGAGGGTGCGATGAGGGAGAAGACCGAGCGGATCGTGCGCGACTGGTCGGAGTCATGCGACGCCGAGGTGTCGATAGCGGTCCTCGGCGGGGCCTGGAAGCCGAGCATCCTCACGCTTCTCGGCGAGCACGAGGTGCTGCGGTTCGGAGAACTCGGGCGCCTCTTGGAGAACCCCACCGCGCGCGTGCTCACCCGCCAGCTGCGCGAGCTGGAGGAGGACGGACTCATCACCCGCACGGTGTACCGGCAGGTGCCGCCGAAGGTCGAGTATCGCCTCAGCGAACTCGGCACGACCGCGACGCCGCTGCTCGTCGAACTGACACGGTGGGGCACGCAGTACGCCGAACGGCAGCGCGCCTCGGTGACAGCCGGCACGTCCGACGACCGGGATCCGGTCGTCGCCTAGCGGTCTGCTCCGTCGCTGTCGAGGAAGACCCCGACGCGCTCGCCGTCGTACACGAACTGCAGCGCCGTTCCCGAGGGGAACCGTTCGCTGAGTTCCTTCGGCGCGCTGCTGTCGAACGGCACCTCGACGGTCGCGGGGAACGTGCCGACGGCGCAGCCGGTGTAGATGGGTCCGTCGTAGCTCCAGCTCGAGGAGGCGTCGAACTCCTCCACTTTCGGAACCTGGTCGGCCCGGGCGACGGTGAAGCACTCGCTCCCGATGCCCCCGCCGCCATACCCTCCCGTGGTCTCCATCAGAGCCAGGCCGTAGAAGTCGAACACGGCGGAACTCGGGCCGGCTCCCATCCACCCTGCCGGGATCTGCAGGGCCGACGTGGGTTCGAGGGTGGCGATCTGCGGCGCTCCGGAGGAGACGGCGACGGGAGCGATCTTCACGAGAGCGAAGGTGACGGCCGCCGAGATCGCGGCAGCAGCCACGATCGCGACCCACCAGAGGACCGTGGTCGTGCGCTCCGAGAACCAGGCCGCCATGCGCTCCGCCGGTTCCTCCTTCGGTGCGACCGGACCCGACGGATCGGCGGGAACATCGGCGGGGGCGTCGGCGAACACGTCGAGCGCGTCCCCCTCCGGCTCCGGCGCGCCTTCTCCCGGCCATGTCTCGTGCCGAGCGGAGTCGGCCGATCGGTTTCGGGCAGCCCGCCCGAGCTGCTCGACGTCGGGAACGGGCACGATGGCATCGGCCACCGCGGGCTTCGGCTGCCGCATCGCTTCCAGCTGCTGGAGGCGCCGGAGTGCGGCCGGGTCGTTCTCGATGTCCGCCGTCGGACCATAGGCGCGGGCCCGCAGGACGCGGAGCTCGTCTTCAGCAGCAGTGCTCATCTCCGGCATCGTCTCACAGGCCGGAGGATCAGCCGCAGAACGCCGAGGCCGAGTCCTTGAGCTGCTCGATCGCCTCGACCGTCTCTGGAGCCTGCAGGTCTGTCATGCCGCCGATCTGCGTGGCACCCGAGCGGATGAGGTCTCCCAGCTGGCCGTCGACGTTCGCCGCGAGCCCCTCGAGCGATGCGACGAGCTCATCGCGGGCGGCATCGGCCTGCTCCGCCGAGACCTCACCCTGGTCGAGCAGCGACTGGTACTGCCCGTAGGCGTCGTCGATCGTCGTGCAGGTCGCCTGCACGTCGATGCCCACGGCGTCGCCGGCCATCTGCGTCACCTGCGAGCACCCGGCGAGGAGCCCGGCGGCGAGTCCGGCAGCGAGGACGACGGGGAGGACCACGATTCGGCGCATGGCACGAGGGTAGCCGGTCCGCCTGACGGCCTCCTGCGCCGCGTGCGATCTCCTGCGGCGCGTGCGACCACGGGCGTGGAGCATGCGCACGGGCGCGCCCGTCTATCATCGCAAGCGCACGATGGCCGAGGAGGTGGGCGCCTGATGAAGGTCATGCTCGTGGACGACGATGCGGAGATCCGCCTCGGTTTCACGACCGCTCTGCGACGCCGGGGTCACACCGTCGATACAGCCGAGGATGTCGCCTCGGCCCGCCGGCTCGCCGCACTCATCGTCCCGGATGTCGCGATCATCGACGTCATGCTCCCGGACGGCGACGGGTTCTCGCTGTGCCGAGAGATCCGCACCCGATGGGGCTTCCCGACCGTGATGCTCACCGCGCGAGACGAGGATGCAGACGTCGTCGTCGGCCTCGACGCCGGAGCCGACGACTACATCGCCAAGCCCGTCAGCGTGGCCGTGCTCGAAGCACGCCTGCGGACGGTTCTGCGTCGCAGCTCCCGCCTCACCGTGGAGCCCCTGCGTGTCGGGTCGCTCGAACTGCACGAGGACTCCGCCGAGGCGCTGGCCGACGGCGAGCCCCTCCCGCTGAGCGCCACCGAGTTCCGGCTCCTCCATGAGCTGGCCCTGAATGACGGACACGCTCTGAGCCGCTCCCGACTGATCGACGCGGTCTGGGCGCAGTCGCCGCCCGACACCCCGCGGGTCGTGGACACCGCCATCCAGCGGCTGCGTGCCAAACTGACCGCAGCGAACGTCTCGACGCCGCAGCTGGAGACCATCCGCGGGATCGGGTACCGGCTGCGATGACCGCACGTCGGCGTCGCCCCACCCTCCGTGCGGCGATCGCGCTCGCCCTCGTGGGCAGCACGATCGCGGTGTCGGTCCTCGTCACCGGGGTCGTGGTGCTCACCGCGGGACGGATCGTCTACGAATCCCGGCAACAGGGGCTGCTCGACGAGTTCTCGACCACCGCGGACGCCCTGTTCACCTCCATCTCCACCGGGTCCCCCGAGGACACCTGGAAGTACTACGCCGAGATCCTTCCCGGCGAGACGGTCATCATCGACCTCGACAGCGGCCGGAGCGCGGGCGAGCTCCGGCCGGACCAGGTGCCGGATGCGCTCGCCATCGACGACACCCGTCGCTCCGGAGACCTGACGTCGCTGATGACCACGCTCGAAGGGCGCGACGTCTTCTTCGTCTCCGTGGTGCGGGACGATCTCCCCCAGGACCCGAGCGCCCGACTCGCCGTGGTCACGGCGTACTCGATGGAGCCGCAGCGGGAGCAGGTGCGGGAGCTCGTCATCTCCGGGGCGCTCCTGAGCGGCGGCGTGGTGGTGCTCGTCGTGCTGCTCGAACGCCTTCTCGGCGGAGCGTTGACACGCCCGCTCCGCCGTCTGGTCGACACCGCGCAGGCGGTCGGGTCCGGCGAGGGGCCACCGGCGTGGAAACCGTCGTTCGACGACGTCGACCGGGTGGCCGATGCTCTTCGCCTCTCCTCCGAACAGTTGGGGTCCACCATCGCGCAGCTGCAGCGCCGGGAAGCGGAGTCCCGACGGCTCGTCAGCGACGTCGCCCATGAGCTGCGCACGCCCCTCACGTCGATGATGGCGGTCGACGAACTCCTCGACGACGACGAGCAGACGACGGCGGAGGAGCGGGCGGTCGCCGCCGCGGTCGTACGCACCGGAACCCGCCGCCTGCACTCGCTGATCGAGCACCTGCTCGAACTCTCCCGCCTCGACGCCGGGGTCGCGCGCGTGCACCGCACGACCGTCTCTCTCCCCGATCTGCTGCACGACGTGATCGACGCGACAGGGGTCGATCACGTCGAGGTGTCGATCTCCCCCGATCTCCGCATCCACACCGACCCCGCCCGGCTGCACACCGTGGTGGCGAACCTGCTCACGAACGCCTCCAGGCACGGGCGACCACCCCTCACCGTCCGGGTGCACGAAGACGGGGACGCGGTGCACATCGACGTCGGCGACCAGGGCCCCGGCATCGCCGAGGCCGACACGGAGCGGGTGTTCGACCGCTTCGTCACCACCGACCGTTCGCGCTCCGACGGGGTGGGAACGGGGCTCGGTCTCGCGATCGCCCGCGACAACGCACGGCTCCTCGGCGGAGACCTCACACTCCTGGTCCGGTCTCCCGGGGCGACGTTCCGTGTGACCATGCCCCGCGTGTGACACTCGTGTGACATTCCTCCTCGACACTGGCCGTTCGCCGATGTCGAGAGGTCGTGCCCATGAGTCTTCCCCCGTCCCCTTCTCCGCGCAGACAGGCGTCTCCGAGCGGACAGCGCCGGAGACGCCTGCGGCGCTTCCTCACCCTGACCGCAATCGCCGTCCTGGTCATCGGCGGAGGAACGGTCGCGGTCGCGGCGATCCGGTTGTCGCAGAACGTCACCACGGTCGACCTGCACCCCGCACGCACGGACGAGCCACCCGTCGTCGCGGATTTCGACGGCGAGTTCGACGTGCTGCTCGTCGGTTCCGACGGTCGCGCAGGGCAGGGGGCACAGTACGGTGAGGGCGGCGACGTCGAAGGCAGCAGGAACGACGTGACGCTGCTGCTGCACGTGAACGAGTCGCACGACGCGGCCACCGTGATCTCCTTCCCGCGCGATCTGCTCGTCGACATGCCCGCATGCACCGACCCCGACTCCGGGAAGACCTGGGATGCCGGTCACCGGGTGCAGTTCAACGAGTCCCTCGCCCGCGGCGGACTGGGGTGCGTCGCCTCCACGGTCACGGCACTCACCGGGATCGATCTCGCCTACGCGGCGGAGATCAGCTTCACCGGGGTGATCGACGCTTCCGACGCGGTCGGCGGCGTGCCCATCTGCTTCGCCGGCCCGGTACACGATCGGCACTCCGGCTTGGAGATCCCCGAAGCCGGGACCTACGACCTCAGCGGAGAACAGGCTCTGGCGCTCCTGCGCTCCCGCTACGGCATCGGCGACGGGAGCGACCTCGCCCGCATCTCGACGCAGCAGGTGTTCCTCTCCTCTCTGGTGCGCACGCTCCGCGATCGGTCCACCTTGACGGATCCGGTGAAGCTCTACGGGATCGCCGATGCGGCGACCAGGAACATGACGCTGTCCACGCCGCTCGCCGACCTCGGCACCCTCGCGTCGATGGCGAAGGTCTTCAGCGACCTCCCCCTCGAGAACATCGCGTTCGTCTCCTATCCGCACCTTCCGGCGGGCGATCGTGTCGTCCCCGATGAGCAGGCCGCGGCCGCGCTGATGGAAGGGGTGACCTCGGGCGAGACGGTGAACATCAGCGCCGACCACACCGGCCGCGGCAGCGAGCTGGCCACCCCGCCGGTCGCCTCGCCGTCCGAAGGACCGACGACGACGCCCGGAACCGAGGCGCAGCCCGGCACCGAGACGCAGCCCGGCACCGAGACGCAGCCCGAGAGCCTGCCGGCGAACGTCGACGGGCAGAGTGCGGCGCAGGACACCTGCGTGCGCCCGTACTCCGGGTAGCGCGGGAGACTCCGCCGCCACCCGGGACTTTCGACGGTTCGACCGTCACAAAGACCTCTCGGGAAGGTACTCGGCGAGGTCTCGGCGGCTGGTCGTCGCGGTCTTCTTCATGATGCGGTGCAGATGGCTCTCCACCGTGCGCACGCTCAGCACCAGCTCCGTGGCGATCTGCTGGTTCGACCAGCCCATGGCTGCCAAGCGCGCGAGTTGGATCTCGCGCTTCGTCAGCAGGATATCCGCGCTGCGGAAGCGTGCCGCGTCGAACGTCCCCGGTTCGAGACCGGCGATGAGTTCCTCCCCGGCACGGCGTACGCGTTCCGCATCCTCCGCATGACCCGCGTCTTCGAAGAGCTGTGCCGCGCGGTCGTAGGCGTTGACGGCGAAGCCGGCGCGTCCGGTGCGCAGGAGCCGCGGTGCGGACTCCTCCAGTTGCGTCGGATTCTTCGTGACGAGTGCCTCGACATATGTGCGAAGGGCGCCGACGAACTCCCCCTCGACGGCATCGAGACGCGGACGGAGCTCCTCGAATCGCTCGGGATCAGGCCACAATTCCAACTCGATCAGATGCACCAGCACCGCGCTCCACCGTGCCCCGCGTCGCCAGAGGCGCTCAGCACCCTGGAGAAGCTCCTGACGTGCGGTATCGGCGCGCCCGGCGGCGAGCTGAATCTGGCTGCGCGGCCAGCTCGTCGACATGGCGGGAAACGGTCCATCCGAGATCGCGAGGCGCTCCGCCTGGTCCAATCTCGTCTGGGCGAGGCCTGCGCTCCCGGTGCGTCCCGCCACGATGCTCCCGATACACAGCGCTCCCAGAAGCGAGGTCGGCGCGTTCGAGCTCGGAGTCCCGACCGCGAGCGCCGTCTCCACCAACGTCGTGGCCTCCCGATAGTCTCCGCGGACCAGCTGGCACAGCGCAGCGAAGTAGGCGGTCGTGCGCACGGCGGTGGCATCCGCGGAGGCGCGCGCGTGATCGAGCGCACTGTAGGCGAGAAGAGTGGCTTGGGCATGTTCGCCTTTCGCGAGGCGCACCAGGCCGCGAACGGTCTCGTGATCTGCCCAGTCCGCGCCCAGACTGTGAGGATCCACTTCAGCCAGCTCCTCCTCCGCGGCCATGATCCGTCCGGCGATGAGGAGTCCGGCGGCCCGGATGACGCGGACGAATCCGCGAACGTCATCGGGGAGCCCCTCTGGTGGCGCGACTTCATCGCGGATGTCTCCGTCGTATCCCTCATAGAGCAGCTCCAGACGCATCCGCGCCGCCTGCAGCGCTGGACGGAACTTCCCTGCAGACGACTCACCGTCGCGCAGCAACTGCTTCGCCTGTGCGACGCTTCCCCGTCCGGCGAGCCAGGCCGAGTGCCAGCCCCGCAATCGCACACTCGCCATGAGGTCGTCATCATGGACCGTGCGGTCGAGGATCGAACGAACCTCCCGCTGTCCGAGGTCACCGGCGCCCAGCGCGAGCAGATACGCGAAGGCGTTCCTCGCGCTCGGGTCCTGCTCCCATCCGGCTCGAGCGAGAAGGAGTCGCGCGCGGGCCGCGTCCTGCACCGAGCGAACGAACATCGCGTCCGGCTGCGCGGCGTGGAGGTCGCTGACGTCGGTGACCCCGCGAAGGATTGATTCATCCGCGATGTATCCCGCGTCCCCGCGCGCCAACCGGGCGGCACGCGCAGGAAGCGCGAGGTGTCGGAAGTACTCGGCGATCAGAGGCGGAGCGACGGCCGACCGCAGTTGACCGTTGACCGGCTCGAATGTGAGAAGGGCCTTTTCCTCGAGCTTCTCGACGAGAGCCCCACCGAGGAGAGCCACGGTGCTGTCGAGATCGAGCGGGCCACCGAGACTCAGGCGTTCGAGCGCACCTCTCTCCCGTCGCCCCAGCGGTCCGATGTGGCGTTCCACGAGACGACCGAGCGTCGGGCTCCACAGCTCACTCTGCGCCACCCATACGCCGTCGACCAGAACCAGTTGCCCCTCCTGGATACCGACCTCCCAGATGCCGATGGCGAGGCCCGCGAGCCCTCCGGACTTGCCGAAGATGCGGCTCAACGTCGCGGGGTCGATCGCCGCGTCGGCGCGCTGTTCCAGCAGAGCCTCGAGTTCATCCAGCCGCAACGGCTGCAAGCGGAGTTGGTAGGCGCGTCCGAGGTGAGGGTTGCGCGCTCCCTGAAGCACTTCCTTGACGCGGCGGTGCGTCGTCACGACGGGGAACATCATCTGGTGCTGAACCGCCCGGATGACCCCCCACGACGCGTCGTCGAGGTGGTCGGCATCATCGACGAGCACGACGAAGTCCGCCTGCGCCGCCTCTCTGAGGCGTTGGGAGTAGCCACTGACGTCCGGCAACCGCGACACCTGCGCGGGGTCACCGAAGAACGCCGCGAGTGCTCCCAGCGGAACGCGCTTCAGTCCGGGCGCGCCGGCAATCAGCAGGACGGAGAAGCCGCTCGCCCGCAGCACCTCCTGAAGGCGGCGCAGGAAGGTGGTGCGTCCGTTACCCGGCCGACCATAAACCGCGACGTCGACACCGGATCGGACGTAGGCGACCGCATCGGTGAGGGCAACCTGATTGCCGAACATGCGTTCAGTTTGGCCTGGAAGGACAGAAGAAGCGAGGGATCGGAGGAATCGAGACCCCGATCGGGTCTCAAGAGGCAACGAGGTGGGCTTCGATCACCGTGTTCTGGACCGAGCGCGCGCCGGAGGGAAGCTGCTGACAGGTGATGATCACGAGCCGTCCCGGACGGTCGGCCCACAGCGCGGACTGCGCGGAGAGCTCCCCTTTGTCCACCGAGTACGACGAGTCCACCGCGTAGACCTTCTCTCCCACCAGCACCTGCGCACCCGCGGGCACGGCGGCACGTCCGTCGGCGACATCGATCAGGTAGTTGCCCGGCGCGACGCCAGGAGCGGGGATCGAGTGCATGACGACGTAGGTCGTGCCCGCAGACGGATCATCGGGGACGCCCAGGTTCCGCACGGTGTACGCCGATGTGAACCCCGGTGGGGTGATCTCACCATCGACCATGTCGAGCCCGCCGAGCGGCACGTCCAAGCCCACCGACGGTACGGCGAAGCGCTCACCGAGGTCCTCGACGACGTTCATGAGGGCGAGGGACTGAGGGGTCTGGATCGGGTCTTCGAGCACCACCGCGTTGCCGGCCATGTCTCGTGTCGATTCCGCAGGCGCGGAGGGCTCCTCGCCCGCGCCGAAGAGAAAGGGAAGTGCTGCCGCGACGACGATCAGAACCGCTGCGCCGGCGATCCACACGAAGGGGAGCCTGCGCTCGCGCCGGACGGACGCGGTGTCGGCATCGCCGGGAGTCGGGGAGACGGTCGGAATGTTCATGTCATCGAATCTGTCAGGAGGGAGCGGGAGAAAGGACGAGCCCGCGAAGGACGAGACGCACCGAGAAGCCGGCCCACGTCGTCATCGAGACGATGGGGCCGACCTCGGGACGGAGGACTCAGCTACGCTGCGCCCGGACCTTGCGGAAACCGATCACACCGGCCGCCGCCGCCAGCAGTGCGAGCAGCGCGGATCCGCCGACCGCCCAGGGAGCCGTCGAGTCCGCATCGGCGGCGAGCGCTCCTCCGGTGTGCACGGAGGGTCCACCCGCAGTCGCCGTGCCACCGTCGGAGGTGTCGGCCCCGGTGCTGTCATCCGGGATCGGTGCGGATGCTGCGCTCACGGTCCAGAGGAACGTGGTGTCGACCGTTGCCGCCGAGTCGGAGGATGCCGACACGGTGACGGTGTACTCACCGGCCGCAGTAGGAACGCCCGAGATCACACCGGTCGCGGAATCGATGGTCACTCCGTCCGGCAGGTTGTCAGCCGAGTAGCTCAGCGCGGATGAGTCGCTCGACGACGCCTCGACCTGAACCGCCACATCGTCGCCGACGGTGTTGACCTGGTCGTCGACTCCGGTCACGGTGATGGCCGGCACGGGAATGTCGTCGGAGGCGGCGACGGTGAGGGTGCTCGTGGCCGCGGCCGTGGGAGTGATCGCGCCCGTCGTCGGGTCCATTGCTGCTTCGAGCATGCGGCCCTCGGAACCGAACAGAGGGTGGAAGCCGTATCCGCCGGCAATGACCTGCAGGGCGGAACCCTCGGCCGTGTCATCGTCGACCGTGACCTGGAACGTGGCGGTCTCAGGGTCTCCCGAGCCGTTGTCGCCGACACCGGCGGGGTCGAGCTCGGCGGTGCTCCAGTGGAGGCGGTTGTCTGCATCGATGTCGACGGAGCCGCTCGTGGTCTGCAGCGAGCCGTCGACGAGGGTGGCGTGCGTGAGAAGGTCCGTCAGATCAGCTGCGGCGACGACGTTCTCGTTCGCGTTCCACAGATGAGTGAGCGCCGTGAGCGAGTAGGTGATCGTATCCCCCGCCTGCACCGTGCCCCCGGTTGCGGGAGTGCTGGCGAGTGTGAGTTCCTCCGAATACCACTGCGGGACATCCCATGTCGCGCGACAGTCCGTTTCGGTGCCGGTCTGGCAGTTTCCCGGCACCGTGTCGGTGCTCGTGGTGAGCGTGCTCGCCGAGACGGTGGCGTACTCGGAGTGGGTATCCGTGGTCCACGCTCTCATGGTGAACGGAGCAGAGACGAGAGCAGTCTTTCCTGCGGGGACCTCGAAGCTCAGGTGCTTCTCCTGCGTTCCGGACCAGGTGAGCGGAACTTGGGAGCCGTCGATCGTCACGGTCGGTGCAGACGTGTGGCCCAGGATGTCCTGTCGCCATTCCTGACCGTTCGTGCCGGAGACGCCGAAGGTGAGGTCGACGACGCCGGATTCGTCGGTGTTGTTCGAGGCAGCGATGCTGACGATCTGCTCGTCACCGTTGGCCCACTCGGAGGTGGGGTTGACGGCGACGTCGAGAGCATCCGTCTCCGCAGCGCTCGCGGCAAGCGGGGCGGCGAAGAGCCCCCCGGCGAGGATGGCGACCGCGCCCGCGCTGAGCGCGAAACGGCCGGACTTGGTGTTTCTCATGCTGTTCCTTACCTCGGCACCCGAATGGAGGATCGGATGCTGCTGTCGATGGGCACGGTTCGTGTTGTGCTGTCCCCCAGATCCGCGGACCGTGCACAACCCACCCCACCGCACCGCGGGGAGCTCTCCAGAGGATGGGATCCCCTTGACGTGGCACTTCCGAGCGATTGCAGTGATGGCCACGAGTCGCCTCAGTGGCCGCGCACGCCGGCATCAGAGGAAGTGCCGCCGGGGAATCGTGACGCGCCCCGCGTCCTCCCGCCGATACCTACGTCGACGGCGGCGACCACTTCACGCCTTACGAACGGCACCTCAGTCGGGGGACATCGATACGGAGTCGAAGCTGAACTGCGATCGAACGACTCTCCGGCTGATGTGATGGGACCGGTGATGCAGGCGGTGGGGACCGTCTTCATCTCGGGAGCGGCCTCTTCCGCTCCTCCCACTGCTGGCTCCCCGGCCAGCGGAGGTGGGTGACCCGCGCTCTCCCCAGTGTCCCGGTCACCCCCTCCATCCTCCTCGGGCGCGATCTCCGGTCGGTCGACTCTCGGACGCGGTCATCGACGGAGCGGGCCCCGGGAGGATCTGCTTCCCGGGGCCCGCTCCTTCGCACGACGTGGACTATCGTGCGGCGCTCGTCACGGCGAACCACCCGTCAGGGTGAACGGGACGGTCGTGGCATTGCCCGCCACGTCGTACACGATCAGAGTGTTCGCCCCGGCGACGGCTCCGAACGCTCCCGGCTTCACGAAGTTGAGGTCTGACCAGACGTTGTCCGTCAGGTCTTTCCCCACCCCGTTCAGGACCAGCCGATCCACCCTGCCCGCGTCGTTGAGCTTGTACGACACCAGGCCGTACGAGCCGCCCGCACCGACGGTGAACGCTCCACCGTCTTTGACGGTGACGGCGGGACCGGTGACGTCGAGGGTGAATCGCACGGTGGTGGCGTTGCCGGCCACGTCGTACACGACCAGGGTGTTCTCCCCCTCGACCGCCCCGAACGCGCCGGGGACGACACCGTTGAGGTCCGACCAGACCGCGTCCGTGAGGTCCTTCGGCACCCCGTTCAGCGTCAGCCGATCGATCATCCCGACATCCTGGAGCTGGAACGATGCCCTGCTGTAGGCGCCGTCCCGTCCGACCGTGAACTCCGCACCGCTCTTGACCGTCACCGCGGGCGCCGTGGTGTCCACGGCCGCCGCGGTGATCGAGAGGTCGCGCAGGCGCCCGAAGTTGTCGAAGGAGCCGAAGCCCACCCGGCCCTCGGGGAACGTCGTGTCGTTCGCGGTCATCAGCGGGGTGTCGAGGCCGTCCACGTAGACGGCGATTTCGCCGCTGTCGACGCAGCGGACCACACGCACGTCGTGCCACTCCTCGTCCGTGACCGCCGGTGGAGCACCGATCGCGCCGTCCCACTGATCGTCGATCCGCTCCCGATCCGCCTTGTTCACCTTGAAGATGCCGTTGTGCGGGTAGATCGAGTTGTCCTGCGAGAGGTGTGCGTAGTAGTACTCCGTGTCCGACTTCCAGCCGAACACGATGATCACGTCGCGGTTGTTCACGGAGGCCTTCTCGTCGAGGCGCACCTCGCCGGTGAGATCGAACGAGCCGAGCTCCGGCCCCTCGGTGAGCACGGCGTACTCGAACGGCCGGCGGATCCCGTCGTTCGGGTTGGTCCCCGCCTCGGTGAGCACGATCTGGTCACCGGGGAAGTCCCACTTGGCCGGTGTCCGCGGCGCCCAGTCGCCCTCCTCCATCACGTCGGTGATGACCTCGCCGTCCGGTGTGCAGGTCGGCGGCGTCGGCGGTTCGACCGGCGGCACGGCGTACAGCGCATACTGCGCCGCGACCTGCTCGGCCGTCGGCACCGTGTCGAGCAGCATGATGTCGTCCATCCGCCCGTTGAACGGATTGGCCTCCTTCGTGTTCTGCGGGAAGCTGCCGCCGATCTTGATGCCGGCCGGTGCGGTGTCGGACGTGGCTCCTCCACCCCACGGGTTCGCCGCGGTGTACTTCCCCGCGAGCTCCTCGCCGTTCATGAACAGCTTCATCTCGCCCGCCGCGAAGTCGAAGGTCGCCGCGAGGTGAACCCACTGCCCCTTCTTGAGGATCTCGTTCCACGGCAGGTCGGCCGCGAACGTCCACGAACCTGCGCCGTCGACTCGACGCCCGAGCGCCACGAGCTTGAGCTCGCCGTCGACCGTGATGACCTCGAGCAGCGCCCGCACCGCGTGACCGTCGGAGGTACCGGTGAGCACGCCCGCGAGACCGATCGCGTTGTACACGTCGTCGGGGTTCGCCGTGCCCGAGTTCGGGGCCGGGTGATCGCCGGTCGGCTTGAACCACCCCATGACGGCGGCCTTGTCGGTGTCGGCGAACGCGCCGAGCGAATCGACGCCGTCCGCGTCGTAGATGCCCGCCTTCCAGTCGTCGTTCGACGCGGTCCGCGGACTCATCTGCTGTGTCTGCAGGGCCTCTCCCGCACCGGGATAGGCGCGGTCCGCGACCCGCATCTCGACCCCGCCGTTGATCAGCGAGATATCGGTGCCGGAGCGCCCCTGATCGACCTCGATCGTCGGCGTCGCCGCGTCCGGGTGGTCGAAATCATGGTGCGTGACCACGTTCGGGGCGAGCGCCGGAAGGACGAACGGGGTGGTCGGCTCATCGACCGTCCGCGCCCCTGTGACCTTCCAGATCTTGCCGTTCGCCTTGGAGACGAGGTAGAGCTCGCCGTCGGCGTCGGAGCCGAACCGCAGGTCGACGCGTGTGTCGCCGACCAGCTTCTGGAACGTCGTCTCCTCACCGTCGGCGAAGACCCGCAGTTCCTCGATCGTGGCGAGGTCGTCGATGTCGCCGTCGTTGCGCACCATCTCCTCGGCATCCGTGGACAGCACCCAACCGCGCACCAGATCGGTGAAGAGGTAGCGCCCCTGGAGTTCGGGGATCTCACCGCGATAGACGAATCCGCCGTTCACGGCCACTCCCGCATCACCGGTCTGGCCGGGGTCGCGATTGTGATCGTAGGCGGCCACCGGGTAGGTGAAGCCGTTCTCGGCATCGTCCTTCGGCAGCGGGAAGATCTGCCGGTTCTCGGCGAGAAAGGAACCCTCCCGCACCGACCAGCCGAAGTTGTCTCCTGGTTCGACGGCGTAGATCGACTCGACCTGCCACTCGCCGATGTGCGCGAGATACATGGTGTGGTCGCCCTCGGTGTCCCAGCTGATGCGGTGCGGGTCGCGCATGCCCACCGCGTAGATCTCCGGCAGGGCATCCGCCTCGTCCACGAACGGGTTATCGGACGGGACGCCGTACTCGCCGTTCTCGCTGTCGTCGCCCGTCGGGCTCACGCGCAGGATCTTGCCCTGTGGTGTGGCCAGATCCTGCGGGTTGCCGTTGCCGACACCGTTGCCGCCGTCTCCGACCAGGATGTAGAGGTTGCCGTAATCGGCATCGCCCTCCGACACCGTCGGGTTGAACGCGATCTGCTGCACGGTGTGCACACGACCCGCGAACGGGATGCGCATGACTTCGCGGTGCGTTCCGGCGAAGGTCTCCGCCGACGGGTCGTCGGCCTTCCACTCGGTGATCACGCTGTGGAACGCGGTGGTGCCGAAGGCCGGGAAGTCCGGGGTGTCTTCGGTCAGCGCCGTGCCGCCCTCGGTGTGGACGGTGTAGAACAGCCCGTTCTCGGCGAAGTCGGGGTGGAACTCCGCGGAGCCGAGGCCCGTCCCGAGCCCTGCACTGTTGTGGAAGTTGTCGATGAACTCGTTCCGGACGTTGAGGTATGGGACGTATTCGCCCGATTCCTTGTCGACCAGGTAGAGGATGTCGTTGTTGTCGGGCACCATCAGCCGGCCGGAGTCGTCCGGCACCTCGTCGAGGTGCGTGATGCGGTTGTGGCGCACGAGGCGCGGGTCCTGCGTGGCCGGCGTCGTCTGCGACGCGGGCAGCTGCGCGAGCTCGGTCACCTCGATGCCGAGGTCGGCCATTCCCGGGTCGGGCAGCGGGTTCAGCAGCGGCTCATTCGCCGTGCCGCCCGGTGCGCAGTCGCCCGGGTTGCCCGTCGCGATCGCGAGGTTCTCGCCCGTGTTGTCGACGGCCACGTCGTCGAGCAGGAGGCGACCCATGCTCGTGGCGCCGTTCTTCCAGAAGAATCGGTCGAGCGCGCCGTTCACCGCCTGGCGGAAACCGAACTGCTGCTCGGCGCCCTCGGGGAGGCGGGTCTGCTGCTCGTATGCGCCGCCCTGGCTGTACACGGTGACCTTGTCGGCCGCGTTGTCGGCGACGATCCACACGCACTGCCAGGCGTCCTTCGACCACACGCCCGCCGGCGCGAACGACCCGCCGTCGCGCACGCGCAGCACGTCGTCGTTCTGGTTGTTCACGTAGGCGCGGCTGTGCGCGTAGTCGTTCGGCGCATCCACATCGGTCACCCCGAAGGAGGTGTCGACGCTGCCGGTGCGCAGGAAGCGGAAGAACAGCGTGCCGGTGGTGCCCTCGGCGATGGCCGGGATCGCGCGATACGACTGCTGACCGCCGCCGACGGACTCGACGACCTGGTTGTTACCGTTGAGCGGATCGGCGATCACACGGGGAGCCGCGGACGACGTCCATCCGTCCTGCCCGTTCAGTGCGACGCGCTCGTAGGCCTCGAAGTCGACGAGTTCGGTGAACGGCTCCGCCGCGACAGCAGGGCTCGTGGTCAGCAGCGCTCCGACCACGGCGGCCGCGGCGACGACCGCACCCGTTCGTCGTATGCCGAAGGATCGAGGAGGAGGTGCGACCGATCGGGAACTCGAGCTCGCGGTTCGCATGATTCGTTCGTGCATCAGAAACCTCTCAACGTCGTCGTCGTGTGGTGTCGTGCCGATGGTCGTGCCCCTCTCCGGGCCGGCACTACAGCGGAGAAGGCTCGAGCGGTACTGCAGTTCGGGGCATAAGCGCCTTCGGAAGCGCTTTCGCCGGATGGACGGGAAAGGCGGAAGGAGGCCGTCGCTGCCTCCTCCCGCCCGGGTTTCATCCCGCGTCGGGGACGGCGGGCTTGCCGCCGAGATACAGCGCGGCGAGGGTCGGATCGGCCAGGAGCTCGGATGCCGGACCTGAGATGTGCACGCGGCCGAGGTCGAGGACGCACCCGATGTCGGCGGTCTCCAGCGCGCGCCGGGCGTTCTGCTCGACGAGCAGCACGGCGGTGCCCGCATCGCGCATGCGCACGATCTGCTCGAACACCTTCTCGGTGGTCTTGGGGTCGAGACCCATCGACGGCTCGTCGAGGAGCACGACCTTGGGGCTGACCATGAGCGACCGTGCGAACTCGACCTGCTTCTGCTGGCCGCCCGAGAGCAGGCCGGCGAGCTGCTTCCACCGCTCCCCCACGATGGGGAAGAGGCTCTGCACGAACTCGACGCGCTCCTGGATGACCTTCTGATCCTTGAGCGTGAAGGCGCCGAGCATCACGTTCTCACCGACCGTCATCTCGCGGAACACGCTGTGTCCCTGCAGCACGTGCGCGAGCCCGTGACGCAGCATCGACTGCGGCCCCTCCCCCGTGATGTCTCGGCCGTCGACCTCGATCGTCCCCGACCGGGGCTTGAGCATGCCGCTGGCCACCTTGAGCACGGTCGACTTGCCGGCCCCGTTGGGGCCCACGAGGCAGACCACCGACCCGGGCGGCACTTCGACGGTGAGACCGCGCAGCACGAGCGCCGCACGGCCGTAGCCCGCCTCGATGTCGCGCAGCTCGAGCAGATTCTTCGCTTCAGACTCCAAGGTAGGCCTCCAGGACTCGGGGGTCTTGCTGGATGATCGCCGGGGTCCCCTCGGCGATCTGACGCCCGCGGTCGAACACCACGACGTGGTCGCACAAGCTCATGACCATCTCCATGTTGTGCTCGACGATGATGAACGTCTTGCCCTCGTCGTTGAGCTCGCGCACCAGGGTGGCGATGCGTCCGATGAGCGCGGGGTTCACGCCTCCCGCCGGCTCGTCGAGCATGATCGTGTCGGGTTCGGCCATGAGCACCCCCGCGAGCTCCAGCAGCTTCTGCTGGCCGTAGCTGAGGTTGCGCGCCTCGGCGTGCTCGAGGTGGTCGATGCCGACGCGTCGCAGCCATCCCCGCGCCCGTTCCAACTCGTCCGGGTCGGCTGCCGATCGGAGCTGATGCCAGACGCTCGGACTGCGTACCGCGACGAGCAGGTTCTCCATCACCGTCATGCGCGGGAACACCCGGCACAGCTGGAAGCTGCGTCCGATCCCGGCGCGGGCGATGCGGTCAGGCGACTTGCGGGTGATCGCCTGCCCCCGGTAGCGCACCTCTCCCGAGTCCGGCTTGATCATGCCGGTCACGCAGTTGAAGAAGGTGGTCTTGCCCGAGCCGTTCGGCCCGATCAGGCCGTTGACCTTGCCCTCCTGGAACGTGACCGTGGCACCGTCGACCGCTGTGACGCCGCCGAAGGACTTGGTCATCGAGACGGTGCTCAGGCTCTCGAGCGTCGTGGACTGTGCGGTGGGGGCGTTCATGACGAGGTCTCCTTCGTCGGGACATCCGCTGTTCGGGTCTTGTTCTGTTCGAGCAGTTCGCCGGCCGTCACCTCACGGATCGACGCCGCGTGGGACTTCCGGGTGAAGAGCCCCTTCACGGCCGGGATGATGCCGTCGGGCATGAAGAGCACGACGATTCCGAGCAGGATGCCGGTGGCGATGAGGTGGAACTGGGTGTCGCCGAACTCGAGCTTGAAGTACTCGAGCGCGATGCCGACGACGACGGCCCCGAGCAGCGGGCCGAAGAGATTCCGCACCCCGCCGAGCAACGCCATCAGCACCATGTACGAGCCGATCAGGATCGAGAACTGGAAGATCGGGTCGAGATCGCCGAACCACAGCGCGTAGAGTCCGCCGCCGAGCGCGACGAACAGCGCCGAGAGCACGTAGGCGATGAGCTTGTACCGCGTGGTCGGCACCCCGAGCGCCTGGGCCTTGTCCTCGTCCTCGCGGATCGACTTGAGCGCCGTTCCGAACTTGGACCGGTCGATGATCCACCACACCACGAGAGCTGCGGCCAGCAGCCCGGCGAACAGATAGTAGAAGATGCGGTGGTGCTCCGGCCGCAGCACGTCGAACGGACGTGGCACGTTCAGTCCCTCGGATCCGCCGGTCACGTCACGCCAGCTCTGGAACACCAGCAGCATGATCAGCACGAAGGCGATGGAGACGATCACGAACGAGGCGCCACGCACCCGGAGGGCGGCGATGCCGATCGGGATCGCGATGATCACGACGAGCACGGCGGCGAGGATCCAGGCCACGAACCCGGGAAGGTCGAGGAACTTGATCAGCAGTCCGGTGCCGTAGGCGCCGAGCCCGAAGTACGCGGCATGCCCGAGGGAGATGTAGCCCGTGAATCCGCCCATGAAGTTCCACCCCGTCGACAGCACGGCGTAGTTGAGGATCACGACGCCCGCCGAGAGGATGTACGGGTTCGGGGCGATGGTCGGGAAGGAGAGCACGAGCGCGGCCCCGACGATCAGGAGGACGATGCCCACCCACTTCGTGGAGGGGCGACGCACAGGGGCGGGTGGAGCGATCACGACCGTCTCGGTGGCGATCGGCTCTCTGCTAGAAGCGCTGGGCAAGACGACCTCCGAAGAAACCTTGCGGACGGAACATGAGCGTGGCGAAGAGCGCGACGTAGAACACCGTCTGCGCCCACGTCGGCCCCAGCGGAAGCTGGAGCAGGCTCTGCGCGACTCCGAGGATGAGAGCGGCGATGGCGGCACCGGGGATGCTGCCGAGTCCGCCCACGACGATGATCGCCATGAGCGGTCCGATCCAGTGCCAGTGCAGGGAGGGGTAGATCGTGGCGTCGAGCGAGAGCGCGGTGCCGCCGATCGCCGCGGTGGCGAGCCCGAGTCCGAATCCGTACCCGGCGACCCGATCGGTGTTGATGCCGACGAGCCGCGCAGCCTCGGGATGCTGGATCGTCGCCCGCAGCGCCTGACCGAACTTCGTGTACTTGAGCAGCACGAAAAGGAGCGCGAGGGCCACGGCCGCGAGACCGAACGCGATGAGCTTGACCACCGGCACCTGTGCGCCGAAGAAGTCGAGGCTCGCGCTGGCGTACGGCAGCGGGATGCGGCGCTGGGTCCCCGTGAAGAAGAACCCGAGAGCTCCCTCGATGATCAGCGCGACGGCGAAGGTGAGCAGCACCGACATCATGGTCAGAGTCAACGGCTTGAGTCGCGAGACGAGCAGCCGCTGCATCACGACGCCGGTCACGAAGAACAGGGGCACGGTGACGATGAGCGAGACGAGCGGATCGATGCCCGTCTCCCGGTTGAACCACCACGCGAGGTAGGCGGCCAGGATGAGGAAGGCCGAGTGCGCGATCATGACGACGCGCATGATCCCGAAGTACAGCGTGAGCCCGGCCGCCAGGAGGGCGTAGAGCCCTCCCAGCAGGACGCCGAGGATCAGGCTTTGCAGCAGCAGTGATCCACTCACGGGTGGATCACCACGTCGGCTTCGGGAAGAGGAAGTCGGCTTCCTTGACGTCCTCGGGGAGGACGATCAGGATCTCGCCGTCGATCCACTGCTGGATGAGGTGGGCGCCGGTGGGCTTGCCGGTCTCATCCCAGCTGAGCGGACCGACGACGGTCTCGACCTCGTTGTCGCGCAGCCAGTCGATGAGCTCCTGCTGGCACTCGCCCTGCTCGGCACAGCCGACGGCTTCCACCGCAGCGGCGACGACCTGACCGGTCGTGTAGGCGTTGGCCTCGTCCTCCGACGGCGGGTTGCCGTGCATCTCGGTGTACTTCTCGACGAACTCGATGTTGCTGGGGAACTGCGACTTCGGCGAGTACCCGGTGGGGGCGAGGATGCCCTCGCTCGCACCGCCGATGGCGGCGGCGAACTCGGGGTTGGTCGGAGCGGTGGAGAATGCGGCGAGCTCCGGCTGATAGTTGAGCTGCTGCAGCGCGATGATCAGGTTGACGGCGTCCTGATACTGCGTGCCGCCGATCACGATGTCGGCGTTCGACTGCGCGATCTTCGCCGCGATGGTGGAGAAGTCGGTGGTGTTCGGCGGGTACACCTCGTTCACGAGGATCTCGACGCCGGCATCCTCGAGCTTGTCCCTGAGGCCGTAGGCCGTGCCCTGCGCGAACGGGTCGTCCATCGAGGCGACGGCTGCCGTCTCCGGGCGTTCGCCCTCCGGGAGCGCGAGCAGGTAGTCGGCGAGGTTGTTGTAGTGGTCGTTCGCGATGGCGGGAGCGGCGTAGAAGAGGTTGTCGAAGCCCTGATCGAAGACTTCCTCCGCGGCACCGGCCGGCTCGACGAAGAGCATCCCGTACTCCTGCGCGACGCGGGCGGAGGGAACGACGAGACGTGTGGAGAACGGGCCGAAGACGAGGTCGACCCCGTCCTGCGCGATCAGCGATTCGTAGTCGGAGACGACCCGGTCGGCGTTGGACTGGTCGTCGAGGATCTTCAGTTCGACCCGTCGGCCCAGGAGGCCGCCGTTCTCATTGACGATGTCGCGCCAGGCTTCGTAACCGCGCTCGACGCCTTTGCCCGGCTCCGAGAAGTCTCCCGTGAGCGGCAGCGAGATGCCGATGACGATCGGATCGTCGGAGCCACCCCCCTCGGTTTGATCGCCGGTCGCCGAGCAGGCCGAAACCGTGAGCGCGGCGATCGACAGCGTTCCGATCGCTGCAGCGATCCGTCGACCGTATCTGGGTGCAGTCATCCGAGTCTCCTACGTCATCGTAGCGAAAGCGCTTTCGTAAGCGCTTCCGCCACTATAGTGGGACCGAAGAACGAAGAGCAACCTTCCGCGCAATCAGCGTTGATCTTGCTCCATGGGGGAGGTTTCGTGAAGCGTGAAGGGGCGCCACGACTCATCGATGTGGCCGAAGCCGCCGGGGTCTCGCTCGCGAGCGCGTCACGAGCCATGACCGGCGGCTCCGGAATCTCTCCGGAGGTGGCCGCGCATGTACGCGGGATCGCGACGCAGCTGGGATACGAACCCAACATGCACGCACGGGGCCTCGCCGGGGGGCTCGTACCGACGATCGGCCTCGTGGTGCACGAGATCGGCGACCCCTACTTCTCCGACATCGCGAGCGGCGTGATCCGCAGCGCGGCTCTCGAGAACCGTTCGGTGCAGATCGCCCAGGCCGACCGCACGCCCGACAGCGAGCTCGCGCAGGTGAAGTCGCTGCTGCGCCAACGCGTGGGGTCGATCATCATCGCCGGATCGGGATACGCCGATCCGGATCGCGAGCAGGGGATGTCCGAGGCGCTGCTGGACTTCACCCTGGCCGGCGGCCGTGCCGCGGTCATCGGCCGCCACCACCTGCCGGTCGATGCCGTACTGCCCGACAACCAGCGCGCCGGAGTCTCCGTCGGACGGCACCTCGCGGAACGGGGACACCGCCGGATCGGCGTCGTCGCCGGTCCACTCGACCTCAACACGGTCGCCGACCGTATCGCGGGCCTGCGTGAAGGCACGGACGGCACCGGCGTCGAGCTGACGGTGGTGTCCAAGGCATTCACCCGCGAGGGCGGCATCGAAGGCGCCCGCGAGCTCCTCGACCGCGACGTCACCGCCATCGTCGGGCTCAACGACGCGATGGCGATCGGCATCCTCAGCGAGCTGCGGCAGCACGGCATCCGGGTACCCGACGAGATGTCGGTCGTGGGCTTCGACGACATCGCCGTCGCCGCGGACGTGGCCCCCGCCCTCACCACCGCGCGTATCCCGATGTTCGAGATGGGCCAGCACGCCGTCTCCCTCATCCTCCGCCCCGCGAGCGACGAGGCGCGGACGATCGAGACCGCGCACGAGCTCATCATCCGTCAGTCGTCGGGCCCGCCCCGCGGCTGAGCGGACACCCACGCGGATGTCTCACGCGACGCTTAGAATGAGGGGGCGGAGGGAGGCAGACATGACGATCGCTCAAGCTCGATCACGTCGGGTCGAAGACACGATTCACAGCGCAGAGATCGAGGGCCTGGAGGTCACGCCCGAGACCCGTGCTGACGCCGACTCCTACGTTGCAGGAACGATCGACTCGGATGAGCTCGTGGATCGGGTGCGCGCACGGTATGGACTCTCCTGAGTTCACCGACCCCTATCTGATTCCGCACAGCAATGTGCTCCGGAACCTCGTCGGAGCCGCAACAGCCGAGACGCTCGCCGCCGCTGAGGCCGACCTCTCCTTCGCCCGTGCGCTACAGCTCCTCGATGCACCTGTCACCCCGACCAACGATCTCCGGGAGCTCCAGGCAATCCACCGGCACCTCTTCCAAGACCTCTATGACTGGGCGGGGAGTCTCCGCACGGTTGATGTTCGCAAGAACGTTCCCGGCGCTGACTGTTTCCTCCCTTACGGCTTCATCGAGCGTGCGTCCGGCATCTGCTTCTCCGAACTCGCCGCCGATCACTTCCTGGCCGGCCTGCCTCGCGCTTCCTTCGTCGAGCGGCTCGCCTACCACTACGAGAAGATCAACTACATCCACCCCTTCCGCGAGGGGAATGGGCGGACCCAGCGCATCTTCTGGAATCGCGTTGCGCTCGAAGCGGGCTGGCAACTCGACTGGCGCCCGGTCCACGGCGAGGAGAACCACCTGGCCGCGCGAATCGGGTCCGATGACCAGGACCTCCGTCCCCTCATCTCTATGTTCGACAGGATCGTCACGGAACCCGATACCTTCGACTCTGCCGGCTGGACGGCCGACGAGATACGACGCCTCTCGATCAATCGATCGGATGATCGAGGCACGCACGCCTGATCCAGCCGATCCCCCCTCGTCCGAGCCACCCCGGGCTGAGGGACTGTCGTGGACCGTCAGGAGTTGCCGGCCGTCGACTCCAGCTTCGCCATCACCTGGTTGATCGTGAACGACGCCGATTCCTGCCGTGCCGGGAACTCGACGAGCGTCTGCAGCATCCGCGCGACGTACGCCTGTGCCGGGACGAACAGGAAGACGTGGTCGAGCACCCAATCCCAATAGGTGTTCGATGTGATGTCGGCACGCTCGTATGGATCGGTGCGGAGGTTGAACAGCTTCGGGAAGCGCAGCTCGATGTAGGGCTCCTGCCACACCTGCAGCGTCCCCACGGCACGCTGCTCGAGGAACACGAGCTTCCAGTTCTCGAAGCGCAGCGCCGTGAGGTCGCCGTCGTCCGAGACGTAGAAGAAGTGTCGACGTGGGCTGTGCTCGACGGCACCCGTTATGTAGTCCAGTTGGTTGTTCCCGTCCAGGTGCACCGTGAAGTCCGTGCCGTGCAGCTCTGTTCCCGCCTTCAACCGCTCGGCGATATCGGTGTCTCCGACGGCGGCCAACAGCGTGACGAACCAGTCGTTGTGGCTCACGATGCCGTTGAGCGTCGTACCGGCGGGGATGTGTCCGGGCCAGCGGACCATCGCGGGCACGCGGTACGCGCCCTCCCAGTTGGAGTTCTTCTCATTGCGGAACGGGGTCATACCCGCATCCGGCCAGCTGTTCATGTGCGGGCCGTTGTCGGTGGAGTACATGACGATCGTGTTCTCGGCGAGCCCGAGCTCGTCGAGCAGATCGAGCAGACTCCCCACGACGTCATCGTGGTCGAGCATCGTGTCGTGATAGTTGGACTGCCAACGCCCGGCCCGCCCCTTGCTCTCCTTCTTGGTGTGGGTGCGGAAGTGCATGTGCGTCGAGTTGAACCAGACGAAGAAGGGCGTATCATCCTCGGCCTGGGCGCGGATGAAGTCGGCGGCCGCATCGCGGAACTCCTCGTCGACGGTCTCCATGCGCTTCTTCGTCAACGGACCGGTGTCCTCGATCCGCTGGGTGCCGTCCTCGTTCGCCCACGAGTGGAGCACACCCCGCGGGCGGAACTTCTCACTGAAGCCCGGGAATTCCTCGTCGGTCGGATAGTCGGGGTGCTCCGGCTCCTCCTCGGCATTGAGGTGGTACAGGTTGCCGAAGAACTCGTCGAAGCCGTGCGCGGTCGGCAGATGCTCGTCACGGTCACCGAGGTGGTTCTTGCCGAACTGCCCGGTGGCGTAGCCGTGGTGCTTGAGCGCGTCGGCGATCGTGGGGTCTTCGGGTTGCAGACCCAGCTTCGCCCCCGGCATCCCGACCTTGGTGAGTCCGGTGCGATACGGGTTCTGGCCGGTGATGAAGGCCGCGCGCCCCGCGGTGCAGCTCTGCTCGCCGTAGTAGTCGGTGAATTTCACACCCTCGTCGGCGATACGGTCGATGTTCGGCGTTCGATAGCCCATGAGGCCGTCGGAGTACGTGCTCAGGTTGCTGATGCCGATGTCATCGCCCCAGATGATGAGGATGTTGGGCTTGTCAGCCATGACGACTCCTTGCTTCGACGCGTGAGACGGGGCGATCGCCCTCGCTCGAAGCCAAGCACCTTCTCGCGGCTGTGCCCAGGGCGCCTCACTCGGAGCGGGTGAGACGGAATCCGATGTGCGACATACCGGTGTCCTCGGCCTGCGGCGAGCGCGCAGCCGGGCGGAAGCGCAGGCAGTAGTCCGGTGAGCAGAGGTGCGACCCACCCTTGAGCACGCGGCGCGGGATGTCGGGGAAACCCTCCTGCGCGCTGGCGACGGCGAGCAGGTTGGTGCGCTTGCCGGCGTCGACGGGGGTGTCGGAGAGGCGGATGTGCCGAGGGGTGTAGAAGTCGGTCGTCCACTCCCAGACGTTCGCGATCATGTCGTAGAGGCCGTAGCCGTTCGGGGGGTACGAGCCGACCGGCGCCGTACCTCCCACGCCCTGGTTGTCGTAGGGGAAACGTCCGAGCCACGAGTTCGCCTGGGCGATGCCGCCCGGGTAGGCCTCGTCGCCCCAGGCGAAGGGGGCGCCGTCCACTCCCCCGCGTGCCGCGTACTCGTGCTCGGCTTCGGTGGGCAGCCGCATCCCCACCCAGTCGGCGTAGGCGACCGCGTCTTCGAACGCGACATGCACGACCGGATGCTGCAGGCGATCGTCGATCGTCGAGTCGGGTCCGAACGGACGACGCCAGTACGCGCCGGGCTGCCAGCGCCACCAATTGCGCCAATCGCCCAGGTTCGTCGGCCCGGAGGTCGGTGTGAACACCATCGCGCCCGGCACGAGATCGGCGGGATCGGCGCCGGGGAACGCGGCAGGATCGAGCTCGCGCTCGGCGACGGTGACGTACCCGGTGGCGTCGACGAACTCGGCGTACTGTGCGTTCGTCACCTGGTAGCGGTCGATGAAGAACGAAGCGACCTCACGCCGGTGCGCCGGGCGCTCGTCGGGATAGAAGTCGTCTGACCCCATCAGGAAGGTCCCGCCCGGGATGTGGACCATATCGCGCGCGTTCGTCACGTGCTCAGCGTAGTGTCCGGGCTCTGCGACATCCGGACCGATCTGGAAAGATCATCCGCATGATCACCGTTCATCTGCGCTACGAGATCGACCCCGACAAGCTGGACGACTTCACCGAGTACGGGCGCACCTGGATCCGGCTCGTGGAGAAGCACGGCGGCACCCACCACGGCTACTTCCTGCCGAGCGAAGGCGACAGCGACGAGGCCTTCGCACTGTTCACCTTCCCGTCCCTCGCGGAGTACGAGGTCTACCGGACGGCCTCGAAGACCGACCCGGAGTGCGTCGAGGCGTTCGACTTCGCGCGCAGGACGCGGTGCATCCGCCGCTATGAGCGCCGCTTCCTCAGTCCGGTCTTCGAGGGGGTGTAGGCATGAACCCGCCGGCCGTCGACGTCTCGGCGCTCACGGACGTCGCCACGCTGTCGACCCCGCGACTTCGCCTCGAACCCCTGGGCGTCGCCCACCTCGACGGCGTGTGGGAAGGGTTGCTCGACGACGAGAGCATGCGGCTCACGGGCACGCGTCAGGTGTTCACCCGCGAGGCGGTGGTGCGACACCTCGATTCCCTCGCCGACCGCGACGACCGCGCCGACTGGGCGATCATCGAGCTCGGCTCCGAGGAGTACGTCGGCGAGATCGTCCTCAACGAGCTGGAGTCGGACGATGCGTCGATGAACTTCCGCATCGCGCTGAATCCCGGCCGGCTCGGGCGCGGCTTCGGCACCGAGGCGACCCGCGCCGTTCTCGATCACGCGTTCGACCGCATCGGGCTTCACCGCGTGAGTCTCGACGTCTTCTCGTTCAACCCCCGCGCGCAGCGCTCCTACGAAAAGGCAGGGTTCCGGTACGAGGGCCGCCAACGCGACACGCTGTTCTGGGACGGCGAGTGGGTCGACTCGATCCTCATGTCGGTCTTGAGCACCGACGAGCGGCCCGCCGCTCCCGAAGCCGCTGACATCGCGGATCGCCCCGAGAGAACCGCGGTTCCGAGGCACCTGAGCGACTTCCCATTGCACGCGTCCGTCGCCGTGTCGGACATCGACCGCGCCGTCACCTTCTATGAGGGCACTCTGCGGCTCCCCCTGGCACGGTCGGGTCCGAGCGCGCGGATCTCGGGTGGCAGTCGCGTCTATCGCTCAGGCGGCGACGAGGCATTGCACGTCTATCAGTCGACGACCGCAGGCACCTCGCAGGCGACCGTCGCGACCTGGCACGTCGACGACCTGGATCAGGTCGTCGACGAGCTCGCGGCGAACGACCTCGATTTCCTGCGCTACGACGGACTCAGCCACGATGCTCGGGGCATCACGGCGAGGGCCGGCGGAGGTCGGATCGTGTGGTTCGCAGACCCCGATGGCAACACGTTCGCCCTGGAGAGCGACCGCTGATCGCCGCTGCTCCGACGCGGGTTCTTCGGAAGTGCCGTCGGATCCGGGTCGGAGGTGCCGGCGCCGGGCTGCGGTCAAGACGAGGCCCGACCGGCGACCGCGCGCGATCGACGAGCGCGTGCGGGCGGAGTGATCAGCCCGCCGCGATCCACGATCGCGTGAAGCCGAGCACGCCGCTGCCGTCGGTGTCGGCGAGCGAGACGCCGACGAACCGCGTCGCCCCCTCCGAGCTCTGCCAGCGAAAGCGGTATTCGTCGGAGAGGACTGCCGCCGCGATCGCCGCCCCCGCGGATTCGGCGGACTGCGCGTTCGCGAAGGCCCCGGTGCTGCGCGCGATGTACGCATCCAGGAGCGAACCGTAGGGACCACCGCTCTCCGGCCGGATCGCGTTCTCGACGAAGGCGCTGGCGACCGCGGCTGGCTCGATCACGCTGATCCCGACACCGAAGCGCTCGGCGACCACCGCGAGCGACTGCATGAAGCCCTCCACGGCGAACTTCGCCCCGCAGTAGGCGTCGGCGAACGGCTGGCCGACCGCCCCGCCGACACTCGTCACGGTGAGGATGCGGCCGTTGCCACGCTCGCGCATCCCCGGCAGCACGAGCTTGGCGAGGTTGACCGGCGCCAGGTAGTTGATGTCGAGCTGCGCCTGGATCTGCTCCATCGTCAGCTGCTCGGCGGTGGCGACGTTCCCCTGTCCGGCGTTGTTCACCAGGACGCGGATGCCGCCGAGCTCCGCCTCGATCTCGGCCACCAGCCGGGCCGCGGCCGCATGATCCACGACATCGAGGGCGCGCACGTCGACCTCGACGCCCGCCTCGGCCGCAGCGTCCCGCAACGCCCCGGCCTTCCCGGTGTCGCGCATGGTCGCGACGACGTGCAGGCCTCGTCGTGCCAGTTCGACGGCGGCGTGGAGTCCCATTCCGGACGAGGTGCCGGTGATCAGTGCGATGTCGTTCATCAGGCGACTCTACGACCCGCGGTCCGGAATCCCCTGACGGTCACGACCCTGGACTGACGCATGCACCCGCTTCCAGCTAACTTGCACGTTGATGTGCACGTAATGTGTAAACTCGTCCTGTGAAACAGAGCTGGCGGGTCTACAAGCGCGACGTCAAGAGACTCTCCCGCGTCCCCAAAGCGTGGATCATCATCATCGGGGTGCTCATCACCCCTGCCCTGTACGCATGGTTCAACATCAACGCGTTCTGGGACCCCTACGCCCACACCGCGAACATCCGCGTGGCGGTCGTCGACCTCGACGAGGGCGCCACCTCCGACCTCACCGGCCACATCGACATCGGCGCGCAGGTGACGGAGCAGCTCGAGGACGACGACCAGCTCGGCTGGACCTTCATGGGCGAAGACGAGGCCCAGGAGGCCGTGAAGAAGGGCGACGTCTATGCGGCCATCGTCATCCCCGCCGCATTCAGCGAAGACCTGCTCAGCATCACCAGCGGCGACTTCACGCAGCCGTCGCTGCAGTATTACGTCAACGAGAAGGCCGGGGCGATCGCGCCGAAGATCACCGACGTCGGCGCCTCCGAGCTCGACAAGCAGGTCACGAGCGCGTTCAAGGAGCAGGTGGCACTCGCGGCGACGAACGCGCTCAAGGACGTCGGCGACTCCACCGAGCTGCGGCTGCTGAACGCGAGGGACAACACCCTCGATGCGTTCGACCAGGCGACACAGACACTCGCCTCGGCCCGCGAGAACCTCGCCGAGACCCAGGACGGGCTCGCCTCCTCGCGCGGCACGCTCTCGTCCGCACGGAACACGCTCGGCGACGTCGACAAGACGCTCGGCGATGTGCAGAAGTCGCTCGCCCAGACGCAGTCGATCATCGCGGAGACGCAGAAGGAGGTGATCGCGTTCAGCGACAGTGCCACCACCGCGTTCCTGCGGGGCACGACGCTGCTCGCCGACGTCTCATCGAAGGCGAACGTCTCGATCACCCGTCTCACCCAGAGCCTCGTGCAGGCGGGGGTGCGCATCGACGCCGGGATCGACGACGTCTCGAACGTGCTGAAGGCGAACGAGGCTGCGGTCACCCGGCTGCAGGCGCTCCTGGACGACACCGATCTCAGCGAGGACACGAAGCAGCGCCTGACCGAGGTCATCGCCTCGCTGCAGCAGCGCAACGCCACCGACCAGCAGCTGCTCGCCGACCTCAAGGACCTCAAGACCGCCGCCTCCGACACGGTGCGCTCCGTTCAGGCGACAGCCGACGCGGTCGACCAGGCGATGCAGGACACCCGCGACGCTTCATCGGCGATGCGCGACATCCTCACCCGCACCGTCCCCTCACTGAACAGCGCCATGTCGCAGCTGTCGGCGAGCGTCGGATCGTTCTCAGGGGCGCTGGACGCGCAGAAGGGCGTCCTCGCACAGGCCGATCAGCTGCTGGCAGGGTTGGACTCGCAACTCGTCGCCACCTCGTCGGCACTGGAGAGCTTCGACAACGACCTCGCGGGCATCGAGCAGGGTCTGCAGACGTCGCGCACCGACGTCGTCGCGCTAAACGCTGCATCCGAATGGGGCCTGCTCGGTACCCTGACCGATCTGGAACCCGAGCAGATCGCCCAGTTCATCTCCTCTCCGGTCGAGGTCGACGAGCACCTGGTGTTCCCGGTCGACACCTACGGGTCGGCGATGGCCGCGCTCTTCACGAACCTCTCGCTGTGGATCGGCTCCTTTGTGCTGATGGTGATCTTCCGCGTCGAGGTCGACACGGAGGGCGTCGAGGGCGTCACGGTGCGCGAGGCCTACTTCGGCCGCTTCTTCCTCTTCGCGACGCTCGCCGTGGGCCAGGCGCTGATCGTGTGCATCGGAAACCTCATCATCGGCGTGCAGACCGTGAGCGCCGCCGCGTTCGTCGGCACCGGTGTGCTCATCGCCCTCGCGTACGTGAGCATCATCTACGCCCTCTGCGTCGCGTTCGGGCACGTCGGCCGCGGTCTGTGCATCCTGCTGGTGATCATGCAGATCCCCGGTGCGTCCGGCCTGTACCCGATCGAGCTGATGCCCGGATTCTTCCGTGCGATCTATCCCCTCCTCCCATTCTCCTACGGCATCGACGCCATGCGGGAGACGATCGGGGGCTTCTACGACGGCCACTACTGGCGCTTCCTCGGCGCCCTCGCCGTGTTCGTCGCCCTCGCCTTCCTCCTTGGACTCGTCCTGCGTCGCCGCCTCGCGAACTTCACCCTGCTCTTCAACCGGCAGGTGCTCTCGACCGACCTCCTCATCGGCGAGAAGGTGCAGGTCGTCGGCAGCGGATACCGGCTCACCGACGTCATCCGGGCGCTGTCGAACCGCGCCGAGTACCGCGACGACCTCGCTCGGCGGGCCGAGCCGTTCACACGCCGCTACCCGACGCTGCTGAAGGCGACAGTGCTCACGGGTGTCGCGGGGCTCGTCGTTCTCGGCGTCCTCACCTGGGCGCTCCCCGGATCGAAAGCGCTGCTGCTGGGACTGTGGACCCTCTGGATACTGCTCGTGATCGGGTTCCTCGTGGCCATCGAGTACATCAAGCACAGCTTCGAGCACGGCGCAGAGGTCGCTGCTCTCGACGACGCCGAACTGCGCCAGCTCGCTCTCGCCGGCCCCGCCGGCCCTGCAGCGGTTCTGCGACCCACGGCTGATGAGTCGTCCGCCACCGTCCCGTACGTACCGGTCGCCCCGGTCGCCCCGGTCGCACCGGTCGCACCCGCTGAGGCGGATGACCGGGACACCTCCGAGGCGCCGCTCGCCGGCGCCGAGGCCGACGCACTGCTCACGGAGTGGTTCGATCCGGAAGCACAGTCGGAGACCACCGGCGACACGGAAGCGGAACCGGAGGCCGACCCCGCGGCTTCCGAGCCGACGGAGGAAGCGACCGCCACCGAGGCGGCCGACGACCCGCTCCCCCCGGAGGAAGAAGCACCCACCGCAGACGACGAGCCCGCCGACGACGAGCCCACAGAAGGGGAGGACCGCGCGTGAAGGACATCCTGCACCTGACGGCTCGCGACATCCGTCACGCGACCCAGAACGTGATGGCGTGCATCGTTCTGTTCGGCCTGGTCGTCATCCCCTCCCTGTTCACCTGGTTCAACGTCATCGCCAGCTGGGACCCGTTCGCGAACACCAAGGACCTGAAGATCGCCGTCGCCAGCACCGACGCCGGGTACGAGAGCGACCTGGTCCCGATCCGGGTGAACGTCGGCGAGCAGGTCCTCTCCCAGCTCCGCGGGAACGACCAGCTCGACTGGGTGATCACCGATGAGCACGACGCGATCGATGGGACCAAGGCGGGCGAGTACTACGCCGCCATCGTGCTGCCCGAGACGTTCAGCGCCGACATGCTGACGTTCTACGCCGACGGCGGCGACCGCACGCACATCGCGCTCTACACGAACGAGAAGAAGAACGCCCTGGCGCCGAAGATCACCGGCCAGGGCGCGGAGGGAGTGTCGTCCGCGATCAGCGACACGTTCGCCGAGACACTCGGCGACGTGGCGCTCGGCCTCGTCTCGTCGATGTCGGACTACCTCACCGATGAAGACACGCAGGCGACGCTCACGCGCATCGAGACTCGACTGGGAAGCGTGGGCGCTCAGCTGCGCTCGGGCGCGCGCACGGCCGACACGTTCACGGCCCTGCTCGAGACGAGCCGACCGCTGCTGGACAGCGCGTCGGCCCTGGTCGACGAGGCCGGCGACGCGTTCTCGGACACCTCGGGCGCTCTCGGCAGCGGAGTGGATGCGGCGAGCACGCTGAAATCGACCCTGCAGACGGCGGCGCAGTCGCTGGCGGACGCCCTCGCGGCCACATCGAACAGCTACGACGCGGTGGGCCAGCGCATCGACGAGCTCTACGCAGGTGCCGCCTCGCTCAGCGGCAGCCAGGTGCAGGCGATCACCACGCTCGCGGAGCGCGTGCAGCAGCAGATCGATCAGTATGCCGCGGTGAAGAACACGCTGGTGACGCAGGTCGGACCGAACCTTCCCGAATCCGCCCAGCCCGACTTCGACGCCGTGATCAGCCGACTCGACGAGGCGATCGCGCGGCAGCAGGCGCTGCAGCAGCGCCTGCAGACTGCGGCGACCGAGATCGCGGCCGGCAACGACTCGGCACAGAGCTCGCACCAGGAGATCACGGCGGCGATCGCCGAGGCCAAGAAGGCGATCGCCGACGCCCGGAGCACCTACGACGACGGGCTGAAGGCGCAGCTGAACGCCCTGTCGTCCACGCTCACGCAGATCGGGTCCGATGTGTCGGCGATCCGCTCCGACCTGTCCGGCATCACCTCCGGGCTGTCCGGAGCATCCGACTCCGTGCTGTCGACGCTGTCGCGAGCGCAGGAGGCCACGACGCAGCTGTCCGCATCGTTGAACGCCCTGGCCGACAGGTTCGACACCGTGCAGCAGTCGATCGCGAAGGCCGCGGACACCGGCGATCTCAGCGCGCTGATCGGCGCCGATCCGGGTGTGCTGGCCACGTCGCTCGCCGAGCCCGTGCGCCTCGATCGCACCGCGGTCTTCCCCGTGGCCGGGTTCGGTGCGGCCATGGCCCCGCTGTACATGATCCTCGCCCTGTGGGTCGGTGCCCTTCTGATGACGGTGACGATCCGCGTCGATGTGAACGCCGAGACGCTCCCCGACCGCCCCGAACTCACGCCGACGCAGAAGTACCTCGGCCGCTACGGCATCTTCGGTCTGGTCGGTCTCGCGCAGAGCACGTTGCTGACGCTCGGCCTGATCCTCTTCGTCCAGATCGAACCCGCGCATCCGCTTCTGCTGATTCTGGCCGGGTGGGCGATCTCGACCGTGTTCACGCTCATCGTGTACACGGCGGTGGTCGCGTTCGGCAACGCGGGCAAGGCGCTCGCCGTGCTGCTGCTCGTGATCCAGATCTCCGGGTCGGGCGGTGCGTACCCCCTGCAGCTGCTTCCGGACTGGTTCCAGAGCGTCAGTCCCTTCCTCCCCGCGACCTATGCCGTGAACATGGTGAGATCGACGATCGCCGGCGTCTACCAGGCCGACTTCTGGTGGGCGCTCGGCGCACTCGCGCTGTTCATCGTTCCGGCGCTGCTCCTCGGACTCGTGCTGCGGCGTCCGTTGATGACCTACAACCGCAAACTGGTCGAGGCGCTCGCGTCGACCAAGCTGATGTCCTGATCCCCGCGCCCCCGAAGGACCCGAAGTGACCGCACCGAACCCGCCGCGTCGACGCGACGCCCTGGCCAACCGGGAGGCCCTGCTGCGCGCGGCGCAGTCGGTGCTCGCGACCAACCCCACGGCGTCGCTCGATGTCATCGCGCAGGCGGCAGGCCTCACCCGCCGCGCCGTCTACGGCCACTTCGCCGACCGCGACAGCCTGCTCCGCGAGGTGATCGCGGTCGGTGCGCAGCGGTTCAACGCGATCGCCGAGACGACCGACGAGTCCGACCCCCGGGTGACCCTGGCACGGATGGCGACACGGCTGTGGCGGGAGGCCTCCGCCGTGCGCGCCTCGGCCAACATCGCCCTCGACGATGCGCATCTGGCCGATACGGTGCTCGCCCTGGCGCCGCTGCGTCGCCGCATCCGCGATCTGACCAGCGTCGGAGTGGACTCGGGGGCGTTCCGGGGAGACATGCCAGCCGATCTGCTCGCCTTCCTCATCGAGGAGACCGCCAGAGCAACACTGCGCGAACTGCGGCTCACCACGACCGACGCAGACTCGACCGTCGTCCGCGTGGTGCTGAGCATCGTGGGCCTCTCATGGACCGAGCAGGCCGAGCTCATCGCCGCACACCCAGAGGTCTTCGCGCAGGACTGAACCCTGCGTCCGAGACCGAGATCTACGACCGAGATCTGCGCGCAGTGCGGGGCTCTGGAGCAGGGCCGAGGGGACTGTTCCGTACCGTTCCCGGCCCGGCCGGCCCGGACGCGTGACCGCTCAGACGATCGCGTCGTCGTGCCGCGGCACCCCGTCCTCATCCAGGACCTCATCCGGGTCCGTCTCCACCGACGATGAGGACCGGTCCTCCGCGCGCACACGGAACCAGAGCGTGAGCTCGGTCAACGCTCTCACAGCTGTGCCGACATCCGACCCCGTATCCAGATCTGCGAACGAGTCCCGGTACCCGGTGGGAGCACTCCCGCGGCGCTGCAGTGGCCGATAGCCCATGGTCCAGTCCGCGAACCGACGCTCGCGGATCGGTTCCTCCAGGAGCACCCGCAGATCATGGTGTCGGGAATCCCCTCGGATGCTCTCGAGCACGCGCGCCACGGTGTCCGGATTCCCTTCCAGCACCTGAATGAACCGCCCCTCCCGGTGAAGGAGCATCCCGGTGATGCCCCGTCGAAGATTGAGACGTCGACACACGGTCAGCAGATGCTCGAGAGCCGTCGCGCGAAGCGGCTGAGACGCGGTGCTCGTGTACACCAAGGAGATCAACCCGGGTGCCGTGCCGCCGTTCACAGCGCCACCCCCTGCTCACCGTCGTGGACCGTCGGCGAGGGCTCCCCCGTCAGCTGCTCCACCGCGTTCGTGGCTGCTGCCAGCGTCGCGAAGTCGCCGAGCATACGGGACCGGGCGTCGAACGCGCGATACGCGCCGCCCGCCTGCCTGTCGACATATCCGAGGAAGTCGCCGCGGCGGCTCCCGACATGGAAGCCCTCCTCGACGCACGCCCAGAGGACGTCATGATCAGGTTGAGCAGAGTGCGGCACCCCAGCAGAATATGCGTGCGGCGCGCTCACCGCGCTCCCCTTTACAGCGGCCCCGCGGGTGCGCTAAGCGCGGGTACCGTGCTCGATGTCGATGTCGACCGCGGGAATCCCGAATCCGCCGTCGTCCTCGTCGTCGCCGGCGGTCCGCTGCGGGAACAGGGGGTGCATGCGGATCTGGGCGGCGTCTTCGGAGAAGTCGGGGTCATCGCCGTCGGAGGTCTGCGGACCGACGAGCAGATCGTTGCCGACGCCGACGATCAGGTCAGCGGAATCCTTCTTCCCGTCCACCACGATAGGAAGCCGCAGAGCCGCCGACTCCCCTTCACTCGCGAGGGCGGCGGCGAGAGCGACGAGCGCCTCGGCGACGTCGTCCGTCGTGACCACCTGTTGGCCTGCGTACGATACGAGTTTCATGTCTTCGACGGTGCCATCACGCGGGGCAGGCCCCAAGGGGGTTGTGCGGACCACGTCCGACGCGCTAACCGTGAGCGAGTGCGCCCACGACCGGACAGCCTTCCCCCGATCACGCGCCCGGGCGGGAGAATGGAGCATATGTCCGCGAGATCCCGCCGGCCGCTGTTCTCCTCCGTGCGCCGTCTGCTGCACACCGATCCCTCGGCCGTCGCGCACACCGAGGCGATGCCCGTCATCGACGAGCGCACCGTCCCCCGGGTGCTCGATCTCGCGACCCGCATCGGTGAATCGATGTTCGCCGTCGGCGCCTCAGCACACGAGGTCACGCTCGCGATCACCCGCGTGTGCGATGCCTACGGGATGCGGGGCGTGCAGGTCGACGTCACCTACAACTCGATCACGGTGTCGTTCCATCTGAGCGGCGAGGTCTGGCCCGAGACCCTCGTGCGCGTCGTGCGTGTCACCGCTCCCGATCACGCGAAGCTGCAGCGCGTGCAGGCCCTGGTCGCCGACATCGACGGCGGCCTCGACCTCGAATCCGCGCGCACCACGTTCCGCGCCATCCGGCGGGTGCCGTTCCGCTACCAGCAGCCGGTCGTGATCGTCGCGCGCGCCCTGCTCGCCGTCGGCGTCAGCATCATGCTCGGCGCCGCCCCGATCATCGTCGGTCTCACGTTCGTCGCGGCGCTGTGCGCGGCACTGACACAGGCGGGGCTCGCGCGACTCCGGGTGCCGCTGTTCTTCAGCCAGATCGCCGGAGGATTCGTGACCACGGTCGTGGCTGTCGTGGTCTCCGCGCTCGGTACCGCCGGGATCGAACCGTTCGTCGGCATCCGCCCGTCGATCATCGTCGCCTCCGGCATCGTGCTGATGCTCGCCGGCCTGACCGTGGTCGGCGCCGCGCAGGACGCGATCGACGGCTTCGCCCTCACGGCCGGCGGACGCATCCTCGATCTCACCATGCAGACCCTCGGCGTGGTGATCGGCATCCTCGTCGGCCTGGAACTCGGCGGCGTCCTGGGCTTCACCATGGACCTCCCCGACGACCCCGCGCCGTTCGGACCGCTCGTGAACCAGTTCGCCGGAGCGATCATCATCGCGGTCGCCGTAGCCGTGTTCAACGGTGCCGGCATCCGGATCATCCTCGTCAGCGCGCTGCTCAGCGCTGTCACCCTCGCCGGCTACTCGACATCGGTGGCGCTGAACCTGCACCCCGCGGCGGCGAGCGCGGTCGGTGCCCTGCTGGCGAGCTTCCTCGGGATGCTGATCGCACGCAACCTGCACGTGCCCTCGGTCGCGGTGACCACCGCCGCGATCGTGCCGCTCGTCCCCGGAGTCGCGGTGTTCCAGGGGCTGCTCGAGATGGTCCACGCGGCCGGCACCTCCACGGGCATGCTGCTCGCGGGGGGATCGCTCATCGATGCGGCGGTCATCGGCATCGGCCTGGCCTCCGGCGCCTCGCTCGGCCTCTATCTCGGCACCCCGGTGCGTGCCACGCTCGCGAGCGTGGCGAAGACGCGGGCCCGCGTCCGCCGCTGATCGGCGCCCACGGTGTTACCTGCTCGTCGAGTGCACGGGATCTCGCCGAGTGCACGGGGTGTTCGCGTCGACAGACCGTGCACTCGCGCGCAAGCCGTGCACTCGGTGCACCGCGAGCACCGCGGGTTGAGCAATATATCGGTCCGGATTACAATTCCAGTGAATTCTGGCGGGCTGAAGAGCGCCCGTTGACCGCGCGGACGCATGCACCGCGCCGCGCGGGGTGGTGCGCTCCTCGGCAGCCGATACCGGTCCACCGATGGGAGTGTTGAGTTGTTCACAATGCCCGATCCCCGATTCGAGCTGAGGAAGATCACCGAAACCGAGTGGCTGATCCTCGATCACCGCTATGCCCAGAATGACTCGCGACGCACGGTCGCGTGCATCTATGAGGTCGATGCCGCGGAGGTGGAGGTCGTCTGGCTGCGAGACCTCCCGCTCGCGAGTTCGTACATGACTGCCGCCGACGTGTGGGAAGACGTCCAGCGGTTCCATGCGCCGCGCCGCGCCGGCCGACCGATCCCGATCCCGCATCATCCGCCCCTCGCGACCGCCTGACCGGGCGATCACGCTCACGCAGGCGGGATTCTCCGCTCGCTCGCGCACGCCTGTCAACGGGCAGACGTGCACGCCTCACAGGGGCAAGACTGGGCGATCAATCCACCTCGGTGAACGGAGAACATGATGTCAGACCCGCAGGACCACACGGACGACACACCCGCAGTCGAAGCCCAAGGCATCGATCCCGACATGCCCTCGACCGACGACGGCCCCGAGACAGACGAGGACGACGACGAGAACGAGGACGAGAACGACAACCTCGGTGCGGAGAAGGGCAAGGGCACCCCTCCCACGGTGCCGCCCACGGGCGGTGGCTCCGAGGGTGTTCACGCCGAGGATGCTCGACGCGACTGACCGGAGTGGAGCGCCGTTGCATGCTCCCGCTCCAGGGACGGTGACGCGGGCTTCGGGCTCAGAGAAATGGGTGCCGGGCTCGGACAAATGGGGGGCGGACGGCGGGGACGGGAACGATCTCCGACTGTTCGCCGATCACTTTTAGCCGAGCTGATCGAGGACGAGTTCTCCGCGGGCGTTGAGGTTCTCCATCATCCGCTCGATGCGCTTGGTGTCGATCTCGGGCATCTTGGAGCCGTCGAAGGCGAGCGCCAGCGGAATCGCGGGGTGCATCCAGATGGTGAGCCGACCGGCAGGGTTCTTCTCCTCCGGCAGCCACGTCATCATGAAGCTCTCGTGTCGACGGAGCTTGGTGCCGATCACGATCTTCAGGTGCGCCAACGTCGCATCGTCGATCACGATCGGAGGCCGTGAACTGTTGTACTCGAGAGTTCCCATGCTCCGAGAATACGCGCCTCTGCGCGTCTCCGAGCCCGATGTCGACGCGTGATCGAGGCCGGACGGCCACCACCAGGCAGTCGCCTCTCAGTGTCCGTGCGCAAGCTGTTGGATCAGAACGACAACGCTGCCGAGCGCAACGAGGATTCCGAGCGCGATGGCCTGTTTCCACCATGGAGCGTCGGTCCGGCGTACGGCCACGTAGCCGATCAGTCCGAGGATCGCGACGTAGGTGATCGATGCGATCGTGAGAGCGGTTCCCAGATCGATCCACCCCAGTACAGCGAGGAGAAGGACGAGGAGAGGCACCGCCGCTGAAGCCATCGCCGTCCCGGTCAGACGAAGGAGTCGGCCGAACTCGCGGCGGTCAGGGAAGGTCGCATGCACGGCCAGGTGCGCCAGCAGCTCCGCGACGAATCCGGCGATGGCGATCGCGACGATTCCGACGAGGAGCGTGATGGTCGCGCGACCGGCGTCGGTGTGGGCGACGTTCGAGTTCTGGACGAGCACGATGGCGAGCCCCGTGAACGTGGCATAGACCCGCTCCTTGATCGACGCGGTGTCCACCCCCACCTCCTCGTCGTGGGTGCGCCCGTCGTCGGAAAACTGCATGCGCCGCAGATTATCAGCCATCCCCCGCGGGCCCATGTCGGATGTCGTAGCCTCGACGCATGGTGAGTCCCAGCGACAGCGCGGTCGTCGAAGCCCGGTCTGCTCCGCGGACCACGGCCGGGCGTTCGCTGGCGGTGATCGGACTGACGATCCCGCTCATGCTTCTGATCGACTACGCGGTGTCCTACGCAACGGTCGTCGCACTCTTCGGCGGTCTGCCGTTCGTCCTGATAACGGCGATCCTCATCGCGTTCGCCGTGCTCGCAGGCGGTATCGCGCTCCTGAGCACGGCGTTCACGGGACGGCCGGCGATCCTCGGCGGAGTGGTTGCCTCCGGGGTGCTCACGTGCGCGGGCGCGTTCGGGCTCGTGCGCGGCACCCTCGGTCCTCTGGCTCTTCAGACCGATGCCCTGCTGCATGTTGCGGTGTGTGCTCTCGCGGCTCTCACGTTGGGAATCTTCCTCGGGCCGATGCCGCTGCGGGTCGCGGGCGCGGTGTCCGCCGCGGCGCTGGTGGCCGTGCTGGCCCTCGTCCCGACACCGACCGAGACCGCGGCCGTCGATCGCGCGAATGCCGAGGCCGACCGTTCGGCCGAGGTGAAGGCGAGCTGGATGAGGTCGGGGAAGTTCCCGCTCGTGACCGACCTCGCCGGGTGGTCGAACGTCGAAGTCAGAGCGACCGGGACGGATGCCGCCACCTGGGTGCGCAGTGACACCGGCTCCGTCGCACGCATCATCATCCAGTGGAACGCGGTCGAACCCGACCCCCTCGCGCCGTGCAACTTCATCGGCGGACCCGGGCGGGAGTGGGATCGGGGTCCCGACCAGCTGCCGTCGTGGTGCGTGCGAGCAGGCGACCAGTGGTCGCGGTCAGACGGTACTGCCGTCTACAGCTACGACGCGGGCACCGGCACCACGATGTGGATCATGGCGTTCGGCGGGTACGACGCCGAACGTGTCGGCGGATCGAACGCTGCGACCGCGGAGGACATCGCCGCTCTGATCCCGTCGCTGCACCCGATGAGCCGGGAGGACGCGGAGCGCTACCTGCTTCCGACGTTCGACGGCATCGACAGCCCCGAGGTGCAGACGCCCGACCTGTGAGTCGACGTCACGCGTGAACCCCGCCGCCCGTTCAGGCGGAAGGCGCATGGGGCAGTGCCAGATCCACGAGGCTCACGACGAACTTCCCCGGCTCCTCGAACATGCACAGGTGTGCGGAGTTCTCGAACCAGACGACGTCCACCGACGGCGCCGACACCTCGTCGATCCAGCGCTCCACCGGAGCCGTCGGCGTTGTCCAGTCATGGCGTCCGAGGAACTGCAGCATCGGCACCGCGAACGAGGTCTTCGCACGAGCGTCGAAGGACAGCAGCGCCGGAAGCACGTGGGGCATGGTCACCTGTTGTCCGACGCCGACCAATGCCCGCTCATCAGCCGTGTAATACGGCGACAGCCCGGCCGCGTCCGTGAAGTAGGCGAAGTCCGAGCGGTAGGCGGAGAGTCCGCCGTAGTGCTGCGCCCATCTCCGGCACGTCACGATGCGCTCGATCGTGAGAGGCTGCGTGCCGGGATACTCGCCGAGCGACTGCAGTTCGGCGATGGCCTGCTCATTCCCGTCCGTGAGTGCGCTGCGCATCGCGAAACCGAAGCTCTCGGCCTCGTTCTCCGGACCGGAGATCACCTGCCCGACCCCGATGTAGGCCCAGAGCAGGTCCGGCCGCCGCTCCGCCAGGGTGAGGCCGATGATCGTTCCCCAGCTGTGCCCGAGCACGCCGACCGTGCTCACCCCGAGTTCATGCCGGAGCCAGGCGATCAGTTCCTCGAGGTCTTCGACGTACCGCTCGACGCTCAGATCCATCCCGTCGTGCGCCCCCGCCGCAGACCTCCCACTGGCGCGCTGGTCGTAGTTCACGACGGTGAAGTAGTCCTCGACCGCGCGTTGCCAGATCCACGATGACGGCAGCGAAGGGAGGGCCGGGCCGCCATGGCAGACGATGAGCACAGGGTTGCGGGTATCGCGCCCTCGAATCGAGACGAACTGCTCGACGCCGCCGAGCTCGACGAAGGTCGTGCGATCGATCGCTTCGGGATTCGGGAGGCGGCAGAGATCGGCGATCACTGCGGGACCGTTTTCGTCGGTCATGCCGTCACACTAGCGAGACGTGGGTACGGTCTTCCCTCTCGCCGCCCTCTCGCTCGCCGACGCGTTCAGAGCAGTGCGGCGACCTTCTCTGCCGTCTCCTTCGCGGAGCCGGGGTTCTGGCCCGTGACGAGATTCCCATCGACGACGGCATAGGAGACGAACGGCAGCAGCGCCTTCTCGTACAGGGCGCCGCGCTTCTTCATCTCCTCCTCCGCGTTGTACGGCACGAGCTTGTCCACACGGGCCAGCACCTCCTCTTGCCAGGCGAAGCCGGTGACCTTGCGACCGTCGACAAGGAGAGAGCCGTCCGAGAGTCGCGTGTTGAGCAGACCGCAGTAGCCATGGCAGACCGAGGACACGATCCCTCCCCGCTCCCAGATCTCCCGTGTGATCCGCTGCAGGCCTTCACTCTCCGGGAAGTCGTACATCACCGCGTGACCCCCGGTGAAGAAGATCGCGTCGTAGTCGGCGGAATCGACGTGGTCGGGCCGCAGAGTGGTCGCCAGCAACGCCATGCGTGCGGGGTCGGCACGCCATGCCTTCGCGGTCTTGTCGTAGTTGGGGAACTTCAGCGACCGGGGCTCCAGCGGCGAGGGCCCGCCAGCCGGACTGACGATCCGCTGCTCGAAACCTCGCTCCTCGAAAACCTCCCATGCATGGGTGAGTTCCGACAACCAGAGCCCGGTGGGGTGGTCGGGGTCGTCGTAGTGTCCGACGTTGGTGACGACGTGCAGGATGCGTCTGGTCATGCGAGTCTCCCGGGGATCGAATCGACCGCCGATGGCGGTGCCGCACGGGTGGCGATCGCGAAGATCGCGGCAACGGACGACCGCACCCGCTCAGCCACCGCTTCGGCGGGTTCGGGACGGAACTTGCCGTCGAGGTGCAGGAAGGCGAGGCCGTGGGCCATGCTCCACAGAGCCGTGGACAGGCTCGGTGCGTCAGCCCCGGGGAACAGCGCTTCGATCACGTCATTCAACACGGCGTGCAACCCATGGGACGCCCGCACACGGTCGCTGTCGGATTCGTCGCATTCGTTGCCGAACATCAGCCGGAAGACCGCGGGACGACGCAAGGCGAAGGTCACATAGGCGATTCCGAGCTGCGTGATGACGGCGGGCGCCGGCGAGGCGGCGGGGACTCGGTCCAGAGCGGAGGCGAGGTCGGCCTGCAGGTCCTTGAAACCTTCGACCGCGACGGCGGAGTCCAAGGCCTCCCGGTCGGCGAAGTGCCGATACGGGGCGGCCGGCGAGACCCCCGCCCGACGCGCGACGGCGCGAAGCGAAAACGGCTCCCCGGCCTCGAGAGCCTGTATCGCCGCATCCAGAAGAGCTGCACGGAGATCGCCGTGATGGTAGGTCTTCTCAGAAGTTGACACCGATAACATCCCCTCGTACGATCATGTAAGCAGTGTAAACATACCGTGTCGGATATCGCAATCGAAACGCCGCAATCGAAAGTCGAGTCGAGGAATGCAGACCATACTGGGCGCGAACGGACAGATCGCCGTGGAACTCGCACGCGAGCTGAACCGGAACCACACGTCCGACCTCAGACTCGTCAGCCGCAACCCCCGCAAGGTCAACGCCACCGACACCCTCGTACGAGCCGATCTTCTCGACGCCGTACAGACCGCCGCCGCGGTCGACGGCAGCGACGTCGTCTACTTCACCGCCGGCCTGCCCGCAGACACCGAGCTGTGGGAACGGCAGTTCCCGACGATGGTGAGGAACGCCCTCGACGCGGCCCGCGCCGCCGGCGCGAGTTTCGCCTACTTCGACAACACCTACATGTACCCGCAGGATGACCGGCTGCAGACCGAGGACACGCCCTTCGAACCGGTCGGCCCGAAGGGCAGGGTGCGTGCAGCGATGGCGTCGATGGTGCTCGACGAGATGGCGCGCGGCGACATCCCCGTGCTGATCGCCCGCGCGCCGGAGTTCTACGGCCCCGGGCGAACGCAGAGCTTCACGAACGCGCTCGTCATCGACAGGATCAAGAGCGGCAAACGTCCGCTCCTACCGGTGCGCGACGACCGGCAGCGCACTCTGATCTGGACGCCGGACGCGAGTCGTGCCCTCGCGACGCTGGGCAACGCCGCCGATACCTTTCACCAGACGTGGCACCTCCCCACAGACTCCGACCGTCCCACCTATCGACAGTTCGTCGCCATGGCAGAGTCCGCCTTCGGTCGACCAGCCGGGTCCGGGTACACCGTCGTCCCGAAGTGGGCGCTGAGCGCGGCCGGTCTCGCGTCTCGCCAGGCGCGTGAGATCAGAGAGCTCCTGCCGCGGTACGAGCACGACAACAGGTTCGACTCATCGAAGTTCGTCGGGCGATTCCCGGAGTTCGAGGTCACGAGCTACCGTCGCGGCGTCGACATCATCCGCGAAGAAGCGGTCGCGTCGAGCTTCTGACGGGGCGACGCTTACCGCCCGCTCGTCGGTGCCACGGGCTCGTGGACGTCCCTACGCGTTCGACCGCGCCTCATCCCGGAACTCGACCGCACTCACACGGTGAGTCCGCCATCACGATTCACCGATCCGAGAGCGATTCATCGCCGCGGTCAACCCCCTGACGCTCCCCCTCCGTCAGGAGTAGCTTCACGACCGAACGAAGGAGACGGATATGAGCGACCCGAAGAACACGCAGGGCACACCGGGCCCCGACGAAGAAGCTGACACCGCATCGGGCGGCGCTCCCGACGACGGTCCCGACACCGAAGAGGTGCTCGAGGCGGAGACGACCGACGAGAACGGGAAGCCGCTCGAGAACCCGTCCGGGGGGTGACCGATCGGGCCGGAGCCGCCTCCTCGCCGGAGCCTCAGACCCTTGCGGGCACGAGCTCGTCGCGAAGGATGGCGGCTCCCGCGCTGAGTGCTCGGAGCTTGCCACGCGCGACGTCACGCGACACCGGAGCCATGCCGCAGTTCGTGCTCGGGATGAGCTTGTCGGCGTCGACGAATCGGAGGGCGTTGCGGAGGGTGTCGGCGACCTCGTCCGGGGTCTCGATGGTCGGGCTGGCCACGTCGATGGCCCCGAGCATGACGTTCTTTCCTCGAATGAGCTCGATGAGGTCCAGAGGAACGTGCGAGTGGTGGCTCTCCAGTGAGACGGTGTCGATGATCGAGCGCTGCAGAAGCGGGAAGGACTTCTCGTACTGCCGCCATTCCGCGCCGAGGGTCGCCTTCCAGTCGGTGTTCGCCTTGATCCCGTATCCGTAGCAGATGTGCACCACGGTCTCCGCGCGCAGTCCTTCCGCCGCTCGCTCGAGCACCGCCACGCCCCAGTCCTGCACATCGTCGAAGAAGACGTTGAATGCCGGCTCGTCGAACTGGATGATGTCGACCCCGGCTGCTTCGAGCTCCTTCGCCTCCTGGTTGAGGATGGTCGCAAACTCCCACGCCAGCTTCTCGCGGCTCTTGTAGTGACGATCGTAGAGAGTGTCGATCATCGTCATCGGGCCGGGCAGCGCCCACTTGATCGGCTGATCGGTCTGCTGACGCAGGAACTTCGCATCCTCCACGAACACGGACTTCTCGCGGCTCACGGCCCCGACCACCGTCGGCACGCTGGCGTCGTATCGGTCGCGGATCCGCACGGTCTCGCGCTGGTCGAAGTCGACGCCGGAGAGGTGCTCGATGAACGTGGTGACGAAGTGCTGTCGGGTCTGCTCCCCGTCGCTGATGATGTCGATGCCGGCCTCGCGCTGCTCTTGGACGGCGATGCGCAGAGCATCCTGCGTACCCTCGATCAACGCGTCGCCCTGCAGTTTCCACGGAGACCAGAGCGTCTCCGGCTCGGCCAGCCAGGAGGGCTTCGGCAGACTGCCGACGATCGAGGTGGGGAGCAGCTCGCGCACGATCGACGATCTCTGGTTCGTCATCCGACGGCCACCAGGGATGCGGCGGAGGTGCCGGCGGCCCACTGCTCGAGCAGCTCACCGTGCGGGGTCATGAGGTGCGCATCGGCGTACTGCCCCTGCTCGGCCGCGAGCCTGCTGCGCTCCTCGCGGTCGTAGGCGATCTTGGTCACCGAGTAGTCCTGCTGTTCCAGAGTCGGCCGGTAGATGCTCGCGGCCTCGGAGTTCGCATTGTAGATCTCCGGACGGTAGATCTTCTGGAACGTCTCCATCGTGCTGATCGTGCCGATGAGCTGGAGGTTGGTGTAGTCGCTCAGCAGGTCCCCGCGGAAGTAGAAGGCCAGCGGGGCCACGCTGCCTCGCGGCATGAAGTACCGGACCGAGAGGCCCATCTTGCCGAAGTACTCGTCGGTCAGCGAGCCGTCCTTCTGCTCGTACTCGACACCGAGGATGGGGTGGTGGTTCTCGGTGCGGCGGTACGTCTTGCTCGTCGAGACGCTGATGCAGATGACGGGCGACAGCGAGAAGCGCTCCCGGTAGGCCTCGGAATCGAGGAAGTGCTGGAAGAGCTTGCCGTGCAGATCGCCGAAGTCGTCGGGGACGGTGAAACCCCCCGCGGCCTCGCTGGCCGCCGGCAACCGCACACTGAAGTCGAAGTCGCGGATGTACGACGAGAAGTTGTTGCCCACGATCCCCTGGGTGCGCGTGCCCGTCGACCGGTCGACGATGGTCACCTCCAGCACCTCGAGAAGAGGGAACTCCCGATCCTCCCCCTCCGTGGCGAACTGGATCGCGACCGAGACGATCTCGAGTTCGAGGGTGTAGCGGTCACGGCTCGGGTTGTCCCAGTGCGCCAGATCGTTGAACCGCCGGTCGATCATCGTCAGTGCATTGCGGAGGTTCTGCTGACGGTGCTCGCCGCGCGCCAGATTGGCGAAGTTCGTGGTGATGCGGGAATCGTCGGAGGGCGAGTAGTCCTCGTCGAAACGGGTCGTCGTGATGCGGAACGTGAATTCGGATGCCATGAGCGGCCAATCGGTGGGATGATCGGCCGGGCTCGGCCTCGATCGGGGGTTTCTCCATGATGACGAGTGCGGGCGCCCATCGGGTAATGCGCGCGAACTATGCCGTGACATAGGCTGAATCTATGGCCAAGCGTTCGAGCGGCATCACCCTACAACAGCTCACCTACTACATCGAGGTCGCTGCGGAGGGATCGATCAGCGCCGCCGCCGACCTGCTCTACGTCGCCCAGCCCACCATGTCGGCGGCGATGAAGGATCTGGAGAGCAGAGTGGGGCGCGTGCTCCTCCTCCGCTCCGCCCGCGGCGTGACGCTCACGACCGACGGTGTGGAGTTCCTCGGATACGCCCGGCAGGTCGTCGAGCAGGTCGCGCTCCTCGAACAGCGCTACCTCGGTCGTCCGCCGTCGCGACGCCTGCTCGGAGTGTCGACCCAGCACTACTCGTTCGCTGTCGACGCGTTAGTGCGGATGGTGAAGGCGACCTCGGCTGCCGAGTACGAGTTCTCTCTGCGGGAGACGCGGACGTGGGACATCATCGAAGACGTCCGCACGCTCCGCAGCGAGCTGGGGATCCTCTACCGGAACGACTTCAACCGCAACGTGATCGACAAGCTGCTCCGCGACTCCGGGCTCACCTTCCACCCGCTCTTCGTCGCACAGCCGCACATCTTCATCTCCCGCAAGAACCCCCTTGCCACCCGAGATCGCGTGACCCTCGACGATCTCGCCGACGTGCCGAGGCTCACCTTCGACCAGGGTGCGAACAACTCCTTCTACTTCGCCGAGGAGATCCTCTCCACCCTCTCCAGCCCCCAGGACATCCGCGTCTCCGACCGCGCGACCATCTTCAACCTGATGATCGGCCTCGACGGCTACACCATCTCGACGGGCATCATCAGCGACGACCTCGACCCCGAGATCGTCGCCATCCCGCTCGACGTCGACGAGAACATCGAGATCGGCTGGATCGGGCATGCGGCGATCCCCCTCACCGAGCAGGCACAGCGCTACCTCGCCGAACTGCGCACGGTGGTCTCCGAGTTCGGGGTGGAGTTGCTCGGCTGAAGTCGATGCTCCTGCAGGACCGCCCCAGGACTGTCGGGGCGGGCAGCGTGCGGGAACGACCGCGGCAGCCCGCCCCGGGTCGGTGATGAGGGAGTCACCGATCGGGCTGGGGGACCCAGAGACAGCATCGAACGCCCCTGCTGCCGCGGACAAGTCGAGCCGGGCGGAACCCCCACAACGAGGGGTACCGTGCTATGGACCGGGGCAACCGACCACGCACCTTCCTACGATGAACTTGACCGTGTTCTCGTGATCAGGAAAGAAGTACCCCGTGGCCACCCCCACCTTCGCAGGGCCCGTCGACTACGTCGTCTTCGCATTTCCGTCCGGTGCCTCGCTGCAGTCGGGCATGATCGCCGTGCGCGACCGTGTCGCCACGGGCGGGATCGAGGTGCTCGACATCGACGCGGTGCGGCGCGACAGCGACGATCGCCCGCTGCGGATACCCCTTCGGGAAGTGCTGGACCTCGGCGACGACGACATCGCCGCGCTGGCCGCGACGCAGTCGAACCTGCTCGACGCAGAAGACCTCGCCGGCATAGCCACCGCGCTCGAAGCCGGGCAGTACGCCTTGATCATCATCTACGAAGACCGCTCGCTTGCCGCGGCGGCCGAAGCGTTTGCGCTCTCCGGAGGCGTCGAGATGTTCACCGGAGCCGTCGACATCGCCGATCTCGAGACCATCATCGAAGGGGAGAACATCGAATGAGCCTGCTCCGCACCGCCGCTCGTGCCAGCGTCGCGACCCGGGTCATCGGAAACACCCACCGGCGCCAGCAGCAGCGATGGGCGGCGCACGACGCCGCTGGCCCGACAGTCGGGCCCGAGGTCGGGGCATCGACGCAGACCGCACCGGCTGCTTCTTCGGTCCCCGCGCTGACGTCGACCACGATCGCCCAACTCACCCAGCTGGGCCAGCTACGCGACTCTGGCGTTCTGACCGAGGAGGAGTTCCTCGCTCAGAAACAGCGTGTGCTCTCCGCAGGCTGAGTCGAGGCGCGGCTGCATCGGAGGACACACGGGACGCCGAGCGGTTCGTGCCGTCGCGATGATCTCGCTCGCCCGGCTACACCAGACCGTCTTCAGCGGCGCGCATGTGCAGATCGATCTTGGTCGGGGCTTGGCGCCCGACAGCGGCGTAACGCCCACGGATGCGACGAAGGTGATCGAGAACGGTGTCACGCGAGACGAAAAGGGCTTTCGCGACCTGCTCGGCGGTCTGACCTGAAGCGTATCTGGCCAGCACCTCGCTTTCTCGGCGCGTGAGATGCGCGTCGACGAAGGCGGTGTCCTCCAGGAGAGCGGTCGCCCAGTCCGGCGTCGCGATCGTCTCACCACGCGTGGTGGCTTCGATCGCCCGCATGATCCGCTCCGGTGATTCCGACTTGCGGATCATGCCGGACACACCCGCGTGGGCGGCCTCCCGCACGAGTCTCGCGTTCTCGCCGCTCGTGAATGCCACCACGCGAGTCTGATGCGCCGCTCCGGAGTCCGTGAGGCGTTCGACGTTCGTGCGCGGGGTGCTGCCATCGGCGAGCTGCAGATCGAGAAGCACGACGTCGAACTTCCCGCCGCCGGCCAAGAGTGCCTCGACGGTGCTTGCCGCGCCGACGACGCGCATACCGGGGAAGGTGTTGATGACGGCCGACATCCCCAGGATCATCGCCGGATGATCGTCGACGAGGCCGACGGCGATGCTCTTGCGACGATCTCCCTCGCGAGAGTCGCCCACCTGTCGTTCCCGGTCGATGTGCCGTGTCATCCCACTCCCTCAGAATGCGGACCTCAGCGGAACACTAGCAAGCGGGCCGGGCGGGAAGACCGCCACCGCCGGCGAAACCCCCCGTTCGAGGGGTTTCACGTCAGGGCGGTGCCCCCTCGACGCGCCATCTCGGTCGATACTTGGACGAGCGGCGCGTTCTGAGCGGAGGTCCCGATCATGTCTGGCACGACCAAGGCCGCGACAGATCGCGCCTCTGACAGGAAGCTCTGCGGCTTCGATCGCAGGCTGAGCCGTCTGCTCGGAGCCGGCGGCCTGACGATTCTGGCGATGTGGCTCGTCATCAATGTCGTCCCGGGCGAGTCGCGCTATGCCGGATGGTGGTTGAGCGGACACGTGATTCTCGCCGGGCTGTTCCTCCTCATCGCGGCCGCCCCGCCCCGAGTGCTGACCGTGCGGCTCCTCGAGCACGCCTGGGTCGTCATCCCGGCGCTCGGTGCGGTGCTGCAGACGACGGCATTCCTCGCGGAATCGAGACCGGCGGATCCGAGCATTCCCGCCGCGCACGAGATCTGGCAGATGACCTGGTTGCTCGGAGCGGTGTATCTGTCGCTCCTCGCCCTGCGAGTGGCCCATTCGCGCACATCGACGACGACGCTCCAGCTCGTCCAGGTGAATCTGCTCGGCGGCGCGCTGGCCCTCGGTCCGGTGGTGGGCTTCTGGCTGGAGTACCGCCAGCTTCCCTTCTCGGCGGCGTCGGCCTTCATCGTGCAGCTCACCAACGTCTCGTTCCCGATGCTCCTGCTCATCTTCCGAACGCGGATGATCTCCTACTTCGCCGTGCAGGAGCGGTGGAGACAGCGCACGGAGGCATCGGCATCGGCGAAGGCCCGACTTCTCAAGGAACGGGAGCTGGCCAGGCTGGCGCACGATACGGTGCTCGGAACCCTCAACAGCGCAGCACTGTGGTTTCGAGGCGATCCCGTGGTGTTGCCCGAGCAGGTCGTCGACATGGCTCGCGGCGCATTGCGCTCACTCGACGCACGCACGGAAGACCACTCGATCGAACAACCACTCGCTGTGCTCGAACAGGTCATCGTGAGCACGGCAGCGCAGCTCGGGGTGGAACTCGTGGAGGTGCGCTGCGCCGATGGTTCGGCGACGGTCCCCGGAGCCGTCGTCTCTGCCGTCAGCGATGCCATGAGCGAGGCGGTTCGCAACAGTCTGCGCCACGCGGCCGGCACCACGCCGCGCGTCACCGGATCGATTCGACCGGACCGTGTCGACCTCATGATCGAAGATGACGGCCCCGGCTTCGATCTCGCCACCGTTCCCCTCGACCGGATGGGCGTGCGCCAGTCGATCGTCCGACGCATGACCGACCTTCCCGGAGGGGACGCGGTGATCGACAGCGCCCCTGGACGAGCGACCCGCGTCCGTCTAGCCTGGCGCCGGCCCGCACCGACGGGGATGCAGGAACACGCCTCAGCGCGTCCGCACGAAGGCGCACCCTCATGACCTCCCCCACACTCGTCGGTCTCGGCGCGCGCCTTCCCCTCCTGTGGATCGGCTTTCTCATCATCTCGGCCCCGGTCGCCAGCGCGATCGAGAAGGGCAGCTTCGCCCACCCTGAGAACTGGGCGCTCTTCACGGCACTCTTCGGCGCCATCCTCGGATTGGTCGGCCTGCTCGCGCCCTGGAAACGCGGGCTCAGCCGACCCCGCCTGCACGTGCCGCTCATGCTCACCGGCGCCGTGATCACCGCGTCCGTCGTCGTCCTGATCGACACGCCGGCCTACGAACCGTCGATGTTCTCGGTGGCGATCGCACTGTGCAGCGCGGTGATCCTCTTCGGCGACGGCATACTCGGTGCGGTTGTGGGATTCGCACTCATCACGGTCCGCGCAGTGGCTGTCGTGCTCGTCGCGCCCTCTCCGGGGCTCATGTACGTCATCGACGTCTACCCGATCGCGTTGCTCATGGTCTCGCTCGTGTGGCTTCGCTACGCGCGGCGACTGAGCCGCAGAGAAGGCGGATTCCGCGCGCGCGCCAGCACCGCCCTGCGAGAGCTACAACAGCGCGAGCGTGCCCTCGCGGAGCTGCGGATGCGCAACTCGATCGCGTCCTCGGGCGCTCACAGCGCACTCGAGCAGATCGTCCGCACCGGCGTGCTCACCGACGATCTTCACGCCGAGGTCCGCGCCGCAGAAGCCGCGTTGCGCGACCACATCCGCTGCCCTGCGCTCGAGCATCCGCAGCTGACCACAGCGATCGCGACCGCGCGTCGCGAAGGTGTGAACGTCCTGCTCCTGAACGCGAGCACGGACGTCGGCGATCCGGACGACGTGATCGGCGACGAGCTCGCGACGGCGCTCGGCGACCTCGTGCGCCGCGCTTCTCCTGGCGACGACATCACCGTCCGTCTGCTCGCTCGGCGCACGAGCGAGCCCATCGCGGTGTCCGTGCTGCTCAATCGCGCGGGAGACGGGGGAAGCGAGGACGATTCAGGACTCCTCGAAGCGGATCAGGACGGCCCGGTCGTTCTCGACGCGGAAGGACGCCCCCGTGGCATCACCGATCCCCGATCTCTCCCGTGACTTCCGGCGGCGTGCCCTCGAACGTCGGCGGCCGCTGAATCGGGACGCGGCGCGTCGAGGAACCCGCGCCGCCCGAGGTAGAGCGAGAGCGCCCCGATTCCGGCGAGGAGGAGGACAGCCCACCATGGGAAACCGGGACCTTCCGGTGTATCCCCTGCCGCGGCGAGAGCGTCGGGAGGTGTGGGCGTGATGCGCTCGCCGGTGACGACGATGCGATGCGAGTTGATGCCGAGCGGGGTGCAGGTGATGAGGGTGACCAGGTCCCGCCCCGGCTCGGGGAGCAATGTCGCCGAGTCTGCGGGATCGATCACCTGCACGTCTCGCACGCGGTAGACCAGCGGCTCCCCGAAGACTTCGACCGTGAAGACGTCGCCCGCGGCGACGCGGTCGAGAGCGGTGAACATGGCAGCTTCGGCGAGCCCTCGGTGTGCGGTGATGACGGCGCGGGTGCTGTCGCCGCCGACGGGCAGGTGCGTGCCTTCCAGATGGCCGGCGCCGCGCCGGAGGGTCCGCTCGCTCGTGCCGTGGAACACGGGGAGGTCCACGCCGATCGAGGGGATCCTGATGCGTGCCATGAGCCCGTCATCAGCCGCGACGAGCATCTGGTCGTACACCAACGCGGTTCCGGCGGGGTTGGCGGCCACGACGGGCACGTTTCCGCCGGCGTCGAGGCGGACGCCCGCGACGAGTGCAGCGTTGTAGGCGCGCGCCTGTTCGAGCTGGTGCGTCGGCGCCGGTTCGATGTCGCCCATCGACGTCGCCGCGTTCCGGATGACGAGCGACTGGTCGTAGGACGAGATCCAGGTCGCCGCCGACGGATACAGCCCTGCCGCCAGCGCGATCGCCCCGCACAGGGTGATCGCCCATGTCAGAGGACGGGGGCTCCAGCGTCTGCGCATGTCATTCCGATCTCTGCGGCGGATGCTCTCGAGAGCGGTGGCGATGTCGAAGGGTCGTCGTCGCCACCGCTCTCAGATCACGGATCAGGCGTTCGCGGACTTCTTGCGTCGCGCGAGGATGAGTCCGATCATGACGGCGAGAGCGCCGACTCCGGCGACGCCCAGCAGGAGCTGACCGTCCGAGCCTGTGAAGGGCAGCACCGGGATCCCTGGCTGCGAGTTCTCGATCTCGATGTTGTCGGTCGTGACCGTGCCGCGCTCGATGGCGACGGGCGTGAAGGGATCTGCCGGAAGCACGTACCCGGCAGGCGCGACGGTCTCCTTCAGCACGTAGCAGCGCTGGGTGGCGTCGATCGCCGGGTTGACGCTGTCCGACACGAACAGTCCGCCGATGACGATCGTCCCATCGGAGCCGCTGGTGAAGGAGGTCTGCCCATCGACGCTGATCGGTGCTCCTGTCGCCGTCGATGCGGTGCAGTCGCCCGCGTAAGGGTCGGATGCCGCGTAGATCTCGAACACGGCGCCGCTGAGGGTGCCGGTGGCGCCAGAGGTGCCCGAGGCGCGCTTGAGCAGCGTGATGTCACCCCACGAGGTCTTGACTTCGTTCGAGGTCAGCGACGGGTTGGCTGCAGGGTCGAAGTCGGGGTTGTTGGGGAAGAACACCGCGGTGTTCGGGATCTCACCGTCGCCGATCTGCTCGATCGTGCCGGAGAAGGCGACGGTGATCTCTGCTCCGACGTGGGCGTTGGGGCCCTCGTCGAGCCAGGCGAGCCCTTCCGCCGTCATCGCGAATGTCACTTCCTGTCCGGCGTTGACGACGGTGTAGTACACGCTGTCGAGCGGTGCTCCGTCGACGGTGACCGTGACGTCGGCCGGATCGACAGGGGTGAGGCGGGAGTCGAGGACGTCGCGGATCGCGAAACCTGTCCAGGCGTCGCCCATCCGGGGTACGGGCACGGTCACGGGGAACGTGACGACGGACCCGAGGCCCAGATCCGACTGCTGCTCGATGGATTTGATGATCTCGCCGGCGGAGTTCTTCGGATAGGCGTGCACGTCGTACACCCAGCCGTTCTGGTGCGGAGTGGGGACGACGACGATGAACGGCTGCGCTCTGTCGATGATGTCGGCCGGTGCCGTGGTCTCGCAGACCTGGTAAGCCCCCAAAGGGAGCGATGCTGTCGCGGTGCCGCTGCTGTCCGTATCGGGCATGACCACAGGTGCGCCCAGGGAGAGCCCCGCCGGTGCGGTGCACGCCGCGCCGGGGGTGAGGCCGGAGAGATCCGCCCAGCTGTCACCATCCGTCACATCGATCGCGACCCCGTCGCGCAGCAGCGGATAGATCGTGAACCCGACGCCGGCGACCGGGTCGCTGAATGCACCTTCGGCCGGGGCCTGGCTCGGGTCGCCGGTGACCGCTTCGGACTGCTGCAGGTACTTGTGGACAGTCAACGAACCGGTGCGGTCCTCGTCGATGTTGCCGTAGTCCTGCGGGGCCGCCCAGGCGCTGCCGCCAGAGGTGAGGAGCGTGACGCCGAGGAGCACGGCCCCCGCTGTCGCGGCGATGCCGCGTCGGTGTGTGGCGTTCATGTGGAACTGCCTTTCTATGGATAAGGGCGGGTGAGTAGCTGCGCTCACTCCGGACTCGGAGCGGACTGCTGGAGCGTCTTCGCGTGTCGTCTCGACCGCCGCCGGACGAGGAGGAGGGTCAGCAGGGCGAGGAATGCGCCGGCGGCGATACCCACGAACAAGGTCGTTCCCATGCCGCCGGTGAGTGGAATGGCGGGAACCGTGCGTTGCTCGTTGACGATCCCTTCGAGCACCGTCACCCGTGTGCTGGCCAGCACCGTGACGTTGCGCGGGGTGTCATCGAGGACGAAACCGGAAGGAGCCTGAACCTCGATGAGCCGATAAGTGCCAGGGGTCAGTCCGTCGACCTGGATGCTCCCCGGTGCGGCGTCCTGATCTGCGCCCGCGCAGGGGGCGCTGGTGCAGTCGTCGATCTCCACAATCTCGCCGACCGCAGCTCCCGTCTGATCCACCGCCTGGAGCGTCCATCGCGAGTCCGACAGAAGCGCGCCGGACTCGCTGACCTTGGTCCACATCAGCGCCCCGAGGATGCGTGTCGTGGCACAGGACTCTCGTGCCTCGTTCGGCGCGGGGCACGGATGCAGAGGCGTGACGGACACCTCCCCATCGACCCCCCATCGATTGACGAGTAGCGCTCCCGCGTCGGTGACTTCGACGTCGCTACCCTCGACGATCTTCGCCTTCACCGTGAAGGCGAACACCTGCCCGAGGGGCATGCGCGGAAGCTGCCACGTCACACTCCCCGCCGCGTGGATGCCTCCGGAGGTCGCGCTGACGAACTCGACGCCGTCCGGGAGGGTGTCTCGAAGCGTGACGTCCGAGAGATCGCTGCCGCCGTCGTTCACCGCCGTGACCGTGTAGGTGAGGACATCTCCTACTCGTGCGGTCTCACGATCGACGATCTTGTCGATCGTGATGTGCGCGAAGTCCTCGTGCGCCACTCCGACCTTGGCCGACTCGACGACGGGGACCTGCTGTCCGTTGTTCACGTTCCTCTGCGCCGACGCGAACGTGTTCCATGCGACGTCCGTCGCCTCCAGGCCGGCGGGAGTGGTCATGTTGATGTCGACCGTGAAGCTGGTGTTGAACGCGTAGGTGGCCGAGGACACGAACTTGAGCGCGAGGATGCTGCTCAACAGCGCACCGCCGGGTGCGGCGGGCATCGCCGTCCAGTCGTCGACACAGCCGGGGTTCTGCGCATCGGGCAGGACCTCGGGACGACACGGATTCTCGGAGACGGAGTAGAAGGCGGTGACTGCGGAAGGAAGCGCGGAGATGCTCGTAAGTGTGGGTTGGAAGGTGCTCCCGCGCAGCTGCTCCATCGTGGTGGGAATCGTGCCGGTGTCGCCGACACGCGGCAGGAGGTCGTAGAGGACAACACGGTCCAGAGAGGCCGCGCCTCTGTTCGTCCAGGCAAGACGGAAGGTCGCCGTCCCGCCGGCGCCGTCGACGCTGCCGATCGCCGGGAAGGTCTTGAACCCGGAGTCGTTGCTGCCCTTCACCGATTTCGTGACCTGCACACCGGCAGATCCGTTCGGCGGCTGGATGGTGAACCGCACGAGAGAGGAACAGCTGAAGTCCTGAGCCGCCGCCGCAGGGGCTGCCCGTCCCTGCGTGCACATCTGCTGCGTGGCGGGATCAGAGAGGTTCACGACGGCCGTGTTCTCGAACGTCCCCGGACCGGGAGCCTTCGAGGGCACGTTGATCTCGAATCTGAACCGCTCGCCGAGGCCTCCTGCACGCAGCAGGGAGTTCACGACGCTCGCGGGCACTGTCAAGGTCAGTCTCGTGTTTCCGGTGGCCGGATCGGCCGTCGTGGAGACGACCGGGGTGAGCGTCGTCCACGTCGCGGAGCTGTAGCCGTACACCGCCGCTCTCGGGGCCCCGTTCGTCACCCACCCGCTGGGGAGTGTGTCCGTGAAGGTCAGATCGCCGGTGGTCGCTCCTGACAGGGCGACATCGGAGACGAATCTGAACTCTCCCACGCCCGGGTTCCACGTCTTGTTGATCCCGACCTGCGGCCCTTCCACGACGTAGATCGTCCCTCGCCCGGTCGGCGTCACCGCGAACGGCGCCTGGTCGCCCGCGAGGTAGGACGCCACCTCGCCTTGGTTCCGCACGAGGTCGCCTGCCTCACGGTCCGCATCCACGTAACCGCCGATGACGACCGAGGTGACGTTGTTCGTCATGCCGTCTGCACGGGGAATGACGATCTCGGCGACCTTCCCCACCGCAGAATCGGGCACGCGGTAGGTCCTGGTCAGCGGCAGACCGTTCGTCGCGCTCCACTCCTGGAACACGGAATCCAGATCGATCACGGAACCATCGACGAGTCTGGCTTTGACAGTGACACCAGAGGGGATCCCGACGCGCTCATTGCCCGTCGAGAACTGCGTGTCGATCGTCACCAGTGTGACATGGAATGCCGGATCGGTGCAGAGCTCGCCTCCTGCTGCATAGCTTTCGTATGCGCGACCGGAGACGTTGGTGGTGCACGGCACCGGGTCCACCAACGAGAACTGCGAAGAGGGCTGCGCGTTCGTCACCCTGATCTGATAGAGCCCTTCGATCCGTGCCGAGTTCTTGACAGCCGTGTCGGGCGCGAGGGAGACCTTCGACGTCGCGACGGTAGCGGCGACGCCTCGGCCCAACCACGCACCCGGGTAGGTCGCCGATCGATAGATGCCCGTGGCATTGGGGTCGTTCGCCGCACTGTCGCCGACAGTGTTCGCGAGAGGCCCATAGCCTGATTTCGACACTCCTGCACCCGGGAGGGCCGTCACCACTGTGATGTCGGCATCGCCTTCTTTGATCACCGCTGCGCCGCCGATCGACGTTCCCTGCGCGGTCACCGTGTTTCCGAGCACCGTCGCGTCGGGGACGGTTGCGTCGATCCTCGCTGTGATGCGAACGATCGCCGCGCTGCCGGAGGCGAGAGAGCAGGTCTCACCCACCTGCGCGGCAGTGAGCGCGATCGTGACGCTCTGCCCCGAGACGGTCGCTCCCGAAGGAACGCTCGAGACGTAGGTGAGGCCGGCCGGAAGCGTGTCCGTCAGGACGAGGGCGTCGAGATCCTCCACACCGACAGTACCGACGGAGCCGTTCGACGCGGCGCAGTTCCAGGAGATGCTGTAGGTCACGAGGTCGCCGGCCCTGTAGTACCGGAAGTCCGCGCTCTTCTTCACGTTCAGCGTGGGCCGTGCGGTCGCCACGGAGGAGACGGACGGTGCGGAGACCGCCGGGGTGTCGTCGCTGAAGGACATCGTCGGTGTGAGTGTCCACTGCGTCCCATCCGGCGTCACCCGGTTCGGCGGGATGATCCGGAAGTCGATGCTCCCGGACGTCCCCTGCGTGAGGTCGGTCAGAGCGATCACGAGCTCATCGCCTTCCACGCTCCAGCTCTCGATGAGCGCGTCCTGCGTGACGTCCACGCGCATTCCTGCGGCCGCGCCCAGCGGAATCCGGATCACCGGGTCCTGCGCACACGGGTCGGCGTTCACATTGCTGCACCCGAACGTGACCCGGTAGTTGAAGGCCGAACCGGAGGGCTGCGATGCGGACGAGAGCGAGGCGATCGTCAGTGTGGGCTGCGAGCTGGCATTCGCCGACGCGGACGCGGGCGACAGCACCCCTGCGGCGACCGCGACGACGATGAGGAACGACGCGATGCCCATCCCTCTGCGCTTCAGCGGTGTGCCCGGCGACGGCGCATGGCCGCCCCGCACGTCTGGCGTTGTCACGGTTGACCTCCTACTTGGCAGACTTCCGACCGACCGAGACGGTGACCGACGAGTCGGCGCACACGGCAGGGCCCGCGCGTGCTGCTTCGGGCAGCGGGGCACTCGCGACCGGTGTTCCTCTCAAGCAGAGGGCATGACGATCGCGTTCTCCCAGCGAGCACGCGTGAAACCCCCAGCAGTGGGGGTCGTATCTCGCGGAGACATGCGACCGCCCCGGCCTCCTCTTCGGGAGACCGGGGCGGTCGGCGGGGTCATCATCGGCGACGCTCGCGCTCGGCGACGAGCGCGGGTGTCACCGCGGCATCAGGAGAGTGCCTTGGCCTTGAGCGCCTCGTATTCGGACGCCGTGATCGTGCCGGCGTCTAGAAGCGCCTTGGCCTTCGCGATCTGATCAGCAGGCGTGCTCGGCTCGATCAGCGATCGCACGTACGTGGACTGCGATTCCCGTACCTGTGCCGCCTGTGCCTGGTTGCGCTCTCCCATCCCCCGACCGCGTGCGATGAGGTACACGAGTGCGGTGACGATGGGAAGGAACAGCAGGAAGATGATCCAGACCGCCTTCCATCCACCCTTCAGCGTGTTGTCACGGAACAGATCACCGATGATCGAGAACAGCACGAAGAGATACGTGACGAACAGGAAGACGGTGAGGAACCACCAGATCAGGTCGCCGAACGAGCCCCAGAAGCCCTGGTAGGGGTACGAGATGGGAGTCGCGGTCTCGAGAAGTCGCATGACGGTCTTTCGGGTTGAGGAGCGTGGGATCGCCTCATATCTTGTCAACGGGGTCGAGCGCCCGTCGTGTCGAGCGAGGAAGATCCGAAAGAGACCCCCAGTTGTGACGGCCAGGCCGACCGGTTCGGGTCTGCCCCTCACGATTCGGACTCCGGATCAGACCCTTTCGCCCCCAGAAGAAGTGGCTGGCGGAACGGACGCGCCGTCGATGTCCCGTGCCAGCTGACCCCCTGACTAGCCTCTTCTCATGGCTCGCAGCTTCACCCCTCGCACATCGACCGCGCTGCCCTCCCGGGGAAACGTCTTCGCGAAGGTGACGGTCACCGACGAGAACGGCTTCACTCTCGAATATGCCGAGTTCGAAGTCCCCCTGGGCATCGCCCAGGAAGCCATCGCCCTGCTGCATCTGCACGGCCCGAATCTCAGCGATCAGCATGGAGCACACGCCTCGATTTGAGGTCTGCACGTCGCCAAGTCTTCCTGCGCTCGATGAACTGGGCTCCCCGTGCGGCCTCGTGGCTGACGAACAGGATGTGTGGCTCGTAGGCCGTTGCTGAAGCGGGAGAGCGTGACCCCTACATGTGGGGATTTAGGCATCAAAAGCCTGGTGATCATGCCTCGCGCGCGTCTTCTATGTCAGTGACGAGCCTGACCACGGAGGGGAAGAATGACCTACTCATCCATCCACGGATCACCCGTGGCGCACCGGCTGCGGACGCGAACGCCTCGTCGAGGTCGTTTCACCGCCATCGCCATGGCGTTCCTTCTCGTCATCGGGCTCGGTGCGGCCGGTGCTCTGGCAACGGCATCGCCGGCCAGCGCGGAGACGAGCCCCACCGGAACGAGTATTCGCGAGCCTCAGAAGTTCTACGCGTACACCACGGCTGGGCAGAACCTCGATGTGACCTTCACGCGGGTGACAGGGTCGACGATCCCCACATTACTGCGGATCATCTCACCCGCCGGCGTTGCAACCTACTGCAGCATCGGGACCGCTTCGGGGAGCAGCTGCAGTCGTCTCAACCTGACGTCGCCGACAGCAGGTGTGTGGGAGATCTACTTCTACGCGAACGATGACTCCGACAGCCTCGGCCTGCACACCTGGAACATCCAGGTCCAGCAGGGAAGCAACAACCTGAGCGGACGGGTATGGAGCTACCGGTACCTCATGTATAACTCCACCCCCGCCACGTTCAACCTCTGGTATCTCTCACCTCAGGGCTACAAGTACCAGTCGACGCACGCGGACTTCTACGGCATCGACAGCGTGTTCGCCGCGAACCAGTTCGGGAACATCTACACGGACACCTGCTCGTCGGCCTATCGCAGCATCGAGACAACGCAGGGCGGGCCCTACTACGACCCCTCGTTCAGCAACAGGTCGGGCGACTGCGGCAAGCCGTATGCGATTTTCTTCCAGGCGCCGGCCGGAGCGCTGCCGGTTTCCGCAGTAGACGCCTTCGGGAACAGTCACGTACTCAACGGGCCTCCGGTTGCGCCGTCGGTGAGTAACCTCGCCTTCGTTCCCGATGCGCCGAACAGCCGCTCCGGGGAGTTCACCTTCACCGCGACAGCTGCGGTGGGAAATGCCACCCTGCTGATCGACGCCGACGGCGACGGCCAGTACGCAGGCCCGCTCGACCGATCGATTCCCGTCGGGATCTCCACCGATGGGACGCAGACCTCCACGTTCGACGGGCTCGACGGCGCCGGCACTCCCATCCCGGTCTCCGTCGCGATGAGCGCCTATCTCGCTGTCGACAAGGCGGGCGAGATCCATGTCCTGAGCGTGGATGTCGAGTCTCGTCAGGGAATCAGCATGACCGCCCTGAACGGGCCCGACAGCGGATCGTCGATCATCCACTGGAACGACTCGTTCCTGCAGACCGAACAACGGCTACCATGCCGGCCCACGACCTTGGACGCAACCGCTGGAGTGGACACCAGCGGCGGTCCGCGCCACACCTGGAACTGCTTCGGCCAGGCAGACATCAACGCCAACGACGGCATCGGCGGTTCATGGGGAGACACGCGGTCGATCGATGACTGGATGTTCCATACCGTCGACGTGCGCACCAACACCGTGATCCTGCCGGCAGTTTCCGCTTACACCGTGAAGAAGACATCCGACCTCGTCTCGGGGGACGCTGTCGCACCCGGCGACGAGGTCACCTACACCCTCACGGTGGCCCAGAGCGGCCCCGACGCCGTCGACGCGAGCCTGAGCGACGATCTGTCGGATGTTCTCGACGATGCCGAGATGCTCGGCTCAGTCACCGCGAGCATCGGCACAGCGACGCTGAACGGGACCGCGCTCGAATGGACCGGAACCGTCTCTGCAGGCGGGATCGCCACCATCACCTACACCGTGAAGGTCAAGGACCGCAGCGGACTGGCCGACGGTGGGAACTACACCCTCGGAAACGTCGTGACCAGCGCCGGATGTCAGGCGACTACCGATTGTGAGACCACGCACCCGGTCGGCACATACGCCGTCGCAAAGAGCGCCGACCCCGCATCGGGGACCGAGGTGCAGGCAGGCGACACAGTTGCCTACACCGTCACCGTCACCCAGGTGGGCACCGGCGCAGTGACCGGAGCATCTCTGGAAGACGACCTCAGCGACGTGCTCGACGATGCGACCTGGAACGGCGACCTGAGCGCCTCCTCCGACACGGCCTCTTTCGACGCCGCCACGGAGACGCTCGCATGGGCGGGTGACCTGGAGGTGGGCCAGCAGGTCACGGTCACGTACTCGGTGACGGTGACTTCGCTGGGAACCGAGTCGGACACGCTGTCGAATGTCGTGGCGAGCGAAGGTTGTGACGCCGACAGCTGCGAGACCGACCACCCGGTGTCGCCGAAGATCGTCACGATCCAGGTGCTCAAGGTCGGCGAAGACACCACTGGCACCGTCGTCCGCATGGACGGCTCCGCCTGGGCGATCTTCACGGTCGACAACGGCGGGACACCGATCCTGCCCGCGCTCGGAGATGCCGGTGCGACGGGACTCTTCCAGGCGACCACCCTCACCGCCGGCAACACCTACTGGCTCGAAGAGACCCAGGCGCTCACCGGATTCCAGCTGCTCGCGCAGCGCGTGCAGTTCACCGTGGGCGCGCTCGGTCAGATCCAGCTCGCGCCGGGAACATCGTCGAATGTGACGGTCGTGGATGTCGACGGCATCTCGACGATTCGTGTGCAGGACGTGCCGCAGTTCGCACTGCCCGCCACAGGCGGCACAGGCACCACGTGGATCTACCTCGTCGGAGGCGGCGTCATCGCCGCCGCGTTGATGCTCCTGGCCACCATGCACCTCGCCAAGCGTCGCCGCGTCGCTCCGGTGCACACGGCATCACACCCCGGGGCCGGCTAACCGGCCGTCCAGTCATCCATTGCACTACCCCTCGACAAGGAGAAGGAACATGAACAACCCGTACACCCGACGCGGGATTCGTGTCGGCATCGCCGCCGTCGCAGCAGCGACCGTGGCCCTACTCGGCCTCGCGCTGCCGGCCTCGGCTGCACCCCTGGTCGACCCCGACCAGATCGGCTCGATCACCGTCCACAAGTACGAGGCGCCCGACGCTGCAGCCGAGCTGCCCAGCAACGGCACCCAGGTCGACACGACCGGTCTCACGCCGCTGGCGGGTATGGACTTCACCCTCACGCAGGTCACCGACATCGACCTGTCGACCAACGCCGGATGGGTCGCCGCGAGCCAGCTCTCCGGCGCGTTCGACGCGTCCGACGCGGAGGGTTCGATCACCGCCGCCGGTCACGCTCTCGGCACCGGCTCGACTCAGACCACCAGCGTTGCCGGCACGGCTGCGTTCACGGGTCTTCCCGTCGGCCTGTATCTCGTCGAGGAGACGGGCTACCCCGCCGATGTCACCCCGGCAGCGCCCTTCCTGGTCACCGTGCCGCTGACCGACCCGAACAACCAGAACACCTGGCTGTACGACGTGCACGTCTACCCGAAGAACGCGGTCACCACGGCCCAGAAGACGGTCTCCGACGCGGCCTCGATCGAGCTCGGCGACACCGTCACCTGGACGATCACGGCCGACATCCCGAACGTCGACCCGATCGACGGCTACAAGATCGTCGACCCGCTCGATGACAAGCTCACCTACGTCGGCACCACGGTCACCCTCTCGGATGGCACTGCGCTCGTCGCCGGCGACTACACGGTCACTCACGACGCGGCGACGAACGCCGTCACGGTCGAGTTCACCGCAGCGGGTCTCGTGAAGATCGCCGCGAACATGACGGCTTCGGTGGTCGTTGCGATCGACACCACGGTCAACGCGGTCGGCGAGATCGCCAACCAGGCGCTGGTCTACCCGAACGCCGCGTCGTTCGACATCGCGCCCGGCCAGCTGGGCGGTCCGATGCCGACGAACACGCCGGAGACCAAGTGGGGCGAGTTCACCATCGAGAAGACCGACGGCACGAAGACGCTCCAGGGCGCGCAGTTCCAGGTCTTCACCTCCGCCGCTGACGCCGCCGCGCAGACCAACGCGGTCTCGCTCGGCGGGCAGACCACCTTCGAGGTCGACACGAACGGTCTGCTGACCCTCTCGGGGCTGCGCTATAGCGACCTCGCGAACAACCAGACGGTCGCCCCCGGTGACGCCGGCTTCATCCAGTACTACCTGGTCGAGACCACGGCACCCGACGGTTTCGAGTTGCTCGCTGAGCCCATCGAGTTCACCGTCACCGCCGCCAGCACCGCAGCGGGTGTGGACCTCGAAGTCGTCAACGTGCCCAGCAACGGTGGCTTCCTGCTGCCGATCACCGGTGGCACCGGCACCGGACTGCTGTACCTGGTCGGCTTCGCTCTGCTCGTCGGCGGCACGATCTTCATGATCGTCACCCGCCGCCGCAAGCAGCAGGCCTGACCTGATCCACGACGCCGGCATTCCACGCCGGCACCGTGCGGGGTGATCGCCGACCCCCAGCGGCGTTCGCCCCATCAGGGGGCGGCTCTTCCCCAGAGTCGCCCCCTCACGCACATCCATGAGGAGTTCCGATGACCGCTCTCGAAGACGCGCCCCTCACGCGCCGCGCCGCGCGAGAGCGCAGCCGCCGCCGATTCTCGCTGAGCTCCACCGTCGTTGCTGCCATGCTCCTGGCCGGGGTCAGCACGGTGACCTATCCCACCGCCGCGAACTGGTTCAGCGATCGCGCCCACGCCACCGAGGTGTCCGGGTACGTACAGGAGGTGCAGGATCTCGGAGATTCCGCCCTCCAGAAGATCCTGGGTGCCGCCGATCGGTACAACCACGACCTGCAGTCCGGACCATTGCGCGACCCGTTCGCGCTCGACGAAGAGGGCCGCTCGAAAGACGTCGAGGACGGCTGGGACGACTACGTCTCACAACTCGACTTCGGCGCTGAGGCCCCCCTGGCGCGCATCCGCATTCCCGAGATCGACGTAGACCTTCCGATCTACCACGGCACCGACGACGCCGTCCTGGACAAGGGTGTCGGGCACCTCTACGGGACGTCCCTCCCGGTCGGAGGCACCGGCACGCACGCGGTGCTCTCCGGACATTCCGGCATTCCCGGAAGCGCGCTCTTCACACGAGTGAGCCAGCTCGCGAACGACAGCTCCATCTACATCGACGTGGCGGGCACGACGCTCACCTACAAGGTCGAGCAGATTCTCACCGTCGCCCCGGACGACGCCACGAGCCTCCGCCAGGTCGTCGGACACGACTACATCACCCTCCTCACCTGCACACCGATCGGCGTGAACTCGCATCGACTGCTGGTGCGCGCGGAACGCGTCCCGGATGCCGTGGCTTCGGATGAGGCTGCGCGCGTCGCCCCTAACGCAACGGACCCCGGCTTCCCGTGGTGGGCTCTCTGGTCCGGTGCGACTCTCATCGGCTGCATCGCGCTCGCCTGGCCCCGCCGCACGACCGTCTCCTCCGCCGCAGAGGATTTCGACGACGCTTAGCGCCGTTCGAAGGCCCTCGACGCACGCTTCCACTGCACGACGATCATGTCGGGCAGCGACGATGCTCTCCCCTGGATCAGTCCTTCTTCGATAACTCTGCGATGCAGGTGGGTGTTCTTGGGCACCTCGCGGACGAGCGCCTCTTCCGTCGACGACGAGACTGATGGTGGGGTGAGCTCCGACCCCCAGGAGCGCCCCCAGCGTCGCTGCGATGCGGACACCTCGCCGACTTCGCCGAGGAGATCCTCTCCACCCTGTCGAGCCCGCGGGACATCCGCGTCTCCGACCGCGCCACCATCTTCAACCTGATGATCGGGCTCGACGGATACACCATCTCGACGGGCATCATCAGCGATGACCTCGATCCCGAGATCATCGCCATTCCCCTCGACATCGACGAACAGATCGAGATCGGCTGGATCGGCCATTCGGCGATCCCCCTCACCGAACAGGCGCAGCGCTACCTCGCCGAACTGCGCACCGTCGTCTCCGGCTTCGGGGTGGAACTGCTCGGCTGAAGCGTCGATGCTCCTGGCAAGGTGGTCGCCTCCACCGGACGCACTGACGGATCGTGCGCCCCGGCAAGGATTCTTATACAATGGCTTATACAGAACTTTCCGCGAAGGAGGAGCCATGGCCGTCACATCGATTGACATCGACCCCGACGAGCTTCAGCAGGCCAAGAAGCTTGCCGGCACGACCTCCAACCGCGAGACGGTGGATCTCGCGCTGCGCACGCTCATCGCGGTGCGCCGCCAGCCCGCCGCCGTGGAGCGCATCATCGCTCGCCACTTCGACACTGACCAGATCGACGCGCCGACGATCGCTCCGGACACGGGTCTGGATCCCGACAAGAGCGCTCCCCGGGAGAAGAGCACCGTTCGGTGACCACTTACCTCGTCGACAACAGCATCTGGCAGAAGGCAGGCAGGAGCACGGCGATCGGCGACAGGCTCCGGGCCCTGTCGCCGAATCACCTGATCATCACGTGCCCGCCGCAGGTCCTCGAGTACTGCCACTCCGCGCGCAATGCGAAGGAGTACGCAGAGTTGCGTGCGGACATGGAGGGGCTGCTCCCCGCGTGGGAACACCCCGACGAGCGTGACGCCCTCGACCTTCAGCAGGCGCTGTGGGACACAGGGCTCATGAGAGCAGCCGCAGCCTTCGACTGCCTCATCGCCGCATACGCGGTCGCCAACGACGCAGTGATCCTGAACTCGGACCAGGATTTCGGGTACATAGAAATGGCGACTGAGGGACGAGTCCGCCAGGAGTACGTCGCGGCCTGAGGTCAGACACATGTGAGCGTGCGGCGCCATCGAACTTCCAGGCAAGAGCGCTCGCTCTCGGGAGAGCCCCGTGATGACACGGAAAAACCCCCTCACTCGGAGGGGGCTTCCATGGCGGTGACGGTGGGATTTGAACCCATATCGTGCCCCAATCTCAGATTCGCGCCACCGCCAGATCAGCTGAAGAAGACGGAACCGCCTCCCTCCTGCGCACATCAGCAAACTCATGTTCGCAGGCCTTCCGTTACTGCTGCGTTACCGCTGGCCTCAACGCAGCCAACGACTCGAGAATTCGAAGCGACCGGACGCGACTTCATTCCCTTGAGGTAGAACTCTCCATTCCGCAAGGCCACAGGAGGAAGCTTGGTCACCGCTGTTGCTGCAGCAGTCGGCGTTCGAAGGGATCGCACGGTCCCCGAAGACTGAGACAACCGGGTCAGTCGAGCGCGAGCTTGCGCCGTGCTCGACGCTCGATACGCGCAGCCCACTTTGCCTCAAGCGGGCGCATCCAATCGCGAACCGTTCCAGGAACGAAGGTCCGGATGCCTGCGATCACGAGTGCGGGTATCGCCGCAACCCCCGCGAGCCACTTGAACTCTGGTGTCAGTTCCACGATCCCCAGGACCGCCAGCGCGAGCCAGACGATGATGAAGCCGACAAGCAAACCGGTCAGCCGCCGAGAGGCTGAGGTCTTCGCACGCTGCCGAATACGTTCATCGCGCACATTGTCCTTTTCGACTTGCGCTTTCACTAGCCTGACCGCGTCGTCACGCTCTTGTTCGGTCTGGGAAAGCGCGAGCGCCGCGGCGTCTCGCTGCTCGATGACCCGTTGCAAGGCTTCGACGTTATCGAGCCAGCTGGCCGCGGCTGTGTCTGCTGAAAGCTCGGCAAGGTTCGCGCGGGCCTCGGCTTGCATAGCCTTGTCCTCGAGTGGCCTCGCTTCATCTGAGCGCATGCGCTGCAAAACTACCAAGGGCAAATCCGGTGTGACCTCTCCAGCATCCCCCAGAGTTTCCTCCATCAGGACTGCACGGCTGACGGTCGTCGCTCGCAGGACAACCGCTTCATCGGGCGACACCTCCTCGCGCTTCTCCAGCTCATCCACCTCCTCGAGGTACCGAGACCATAGGGCGGGGCTCGGCTGCATTCCGGAGTATGCCGAGGCGAGCAGCAGCTTTGTAGGCACATCAGAATCGATGGCGGAACTCCGCACCCAGAGGATCCCCGCAAGGGCTTCATCTCGAATCGCGAGCGAAAACTGATCACGGGTCCGTTCAAAGGTGTTCGCTGCTATTACGACGCTGGTGTTCGAAGTAACTAGGACAGCTCGACAATGCTCGAGCGTAGAGGACGACCGTCCCCGCCTCATGCGGTGCACCGCCGACAGGGAGTCCACATCGAACAGCCTCGTGGAGTTCTCGCGATACCCCACCTTTGCCTGGAGTAGTTCTTCCAGTTTGTTCTCGTCGAGCGAATGCTCGTGCACGTACTCAGGTTTCTCCTGTACTTGCACCCCTCGATCCCGCACGTGTCGCTCAAGATCTGCTCGGACAAGCGCCACATCGACGGCAGACTTGCCCTGCTCGGAGAAGTTCAGGAAGGCTGCGTTGATCGACCTCGACGCGCGTCCCGACCGGAGGGCCTTCTCGACTCCCTCCAGGATCCCGTCGAGCTCCCTCAGCGAGTGCTGAAAGGCGATCACCTTCGCCCCTTGCGCACGAGCCATCTCGACGAGTTCCAGTGCGGGACGCTGCAAGACCTCACCGTCGTACCCCAGCAGATTCATGAGTATGGGCGTATCCAAGACCAGCGTGAGCCGATCGAGCGCCGTTCCCATCCCGCCAGTATCGAGAGTCAGGACCGACGCTAGAATCGCCCCCTTCGCAGCCTCTTCGACGTACCCGAAACGAACTTGATCACGAACGCTCAAGTCTGCAATAAACACCGACACCACGTAGTCGAACCGAGTGCTAGTGGGTGACACATCCGCCCTGCCTCGAAGACTCTGATTGAGCAACGGCACCGACTGCCGATCGATATAGTCAGCAAGCGCGGCGCCCACATCCTCCGGCAAAGCGTCATGCTCGTCCGGAAACCTTGTGGCAACAAACTCCCGAAAGACTGAGGCCAGCTCGTCTTGACGTCGCTGAAACGCAACCAGCTGTTCGGTAGCTGGGGTCTGTTCGCGTCCCGATTGGGTAATCGATACGAACTCGGTGCCGACAAACTCTGTGAGCCCAGCGCCGTTGGTACGCTTCAGCATCTTCCCCAGGGCAAGCTCAGGGATACGGATTCCGAAGGTCTCTCGAATTCGCGTGGCGACCGTGCGTCGCTCGACAGGACGACAGTTGTCCTGTGCGAGCGCGGCCAGCACGAACGCAGTGAAGTTGTCGAAGTAGGTTGGAGCATTCGCATTGAAGTTGGCCCGCAACACTGCGAAGCCAATGAGCGCGTTACTCGTCTTGAGATCCCCAGTCATCCGTCCAGAATATTGAATATCTGAGCGCTACGAGGACAACCCCCTCTAGAAGAGGTCGAAGCATCCGCGTTCCGCGAGCATGACTGCGAAGGCCATGGCGTGAACTGCTGGAACGCGCACGTCTTTTCTTTCCGTTCTCAAGCGCTTTGCAAGTAGAGGATCCCAGCTACAGCTCCCCCAGCGCCGTCGCCCGCGACACATTCAGTGCCGAAGCAACGTCGTCAAGATCGTCGTCGAACAGATCGGCATACGTGTCGAGAGTCATCGCGGCACTCGCGTGCCCGAGCATACGCTGGACCGCCTTGACGTTTGCGCCGGCGCTGATCGCGAGCGATGCGGCGGTGTGCCGCAGATCGTGCGGCGTCATCCGCGGCATGACCGCACGAATCCCCTCGCCCCGCACCCTGGACTCGGCAGCGTCGGACGCATCCTCGAGCCGGGCACGCTTGCATGCCCCGGCGAACCACCCGGACTTCGAGTTGCCCGGCCGAAGGTAGCCACCGGTCTCAGCAGGGAAGATCAGTTCGTCCGGACGCTTGAGCGAGATCGCTTGAGCCATTGCCGCATCCAGAAAGCCCGGGTACACAACCGTCCGACGCTCGTGCGTCTTCGGCGTTCCGACGATCACGTGGCCATTCACGATCACAGCGTTCGACGAGATGTTCAACCGGCGCCGCGACACGTCGACATCGGCGACCGTGAGCCCCGTCGCCTCACCCCACCGAAGCCCGGTGTACGCAAGGAAGCGCACGACGTCGGGATAGAGCGAAGCGGTTGCGAGCAGTTCGACCTGCTGATGCGTTAGGTACGCCCTCTGCTTCCTAACCTTGCGGGGCGTCTTCACTTCGCGCGCAGGGTTGGACTGGAGTCGGCGGTCGCGGACTGCCCCGTCGAGGATCGATGCGAGAACTCCGTGGCACCGCTTCACGGTGGTCGCCGAGCGCTTGACACTCAACTCCGCGACCCAAGCCGAGATCTCCGTGTGCCGGATGCTGCCGACACGGCGCGCGCCCCACGCAGGCTCGACATGGACACGCCACGCGCTCTCGTCGCTATGGAAGGTCGACGGCTTCACCGCGATGGCATGGGCGGTCAGCCACGCCGCGCCGAGTTCGCCGACGGTGACTCGAGACTCCCCTGGTGCTCCATACCCTGGCGGATCTCCTGGAGGCGCTTCAGGCGAAGGCGCTCCTTGAGCTCAGCCATGGCGACTCGGAGGAACTCGCTGCGGTTACCGCCACGGAACTCGGCCGAGATCTCGTCGAGAAGCGGGATGTCGGCCTCTTCGAGAGCGAAGCTGATGGGTCGAGCGGCCATCTCCGGCCTCCTCACTGATTAGTAACCGGCTATCAACGACACGGCGCACGGATCCGCAGGGCAACGGTGCCCGGTATCCATGGGAAGCTCTGGGTGAAAGCGAGTGTCTGGCAGGCGGGGAGACAGTGAGCCAACGTGGGCGGCCCCTGGCACACTGGCACCGTGACCGAACTCGATCCTCAAGATCTCAGCTGGGCTGAAGACTTCGGCGCCCGCTGGGGCGCTTCGTACCGGACTCCTCAAGACAGCGTCGAAGATATTTCGCGCGCGCTCAGCGAGAGCGCTGACGGCCCCCTTAACGCCCAGGCGATTGCCCATCAGAAGCGTGCCCTCGGCGTATCGGATCATGTCGAGCTCACTGAAACCGAGGCTCGCGCGGCCGTCCCGTACCTGACGGCGCTTGCCGAGGTTGTACTCCGGGAAATGCAATGGGCCCTGTACTGGCGGCGCCGGACGCTCGACAGAGGGGAACCGGACCCTGGCATCAACTATCTGAGTTTGCGCGCGGAGGCGACGTTCCGCGATTACCTCGAGGCGACGGGGCCGACAACAGACGGGCGGGTGAGAACCACCGCTACTGATGGGGCGTATCACTTCAACACGCCCGAGCCATCTACGAGCCAGAGCGCTCGACATGCAGGGACGGTTGCTGGCGCGTCCAGGTTGTCCTTCTCAGAGCGACGACGGGCACGCAAGGCTCAGAAGATAGCTGAGGCCGAAGGGGCGCTGACCGCTCAGCGGGCGCAGGAGCAGTGGGATCAGGAGCAGAGAGCACGGGCTCGCGAAGCCGCTCGACGGCGAGAAGAGAAGGTCCGTCTCGAGCACGAGGCGATACGTCGCCGTCGCCCGGAGGCGCCTGCGCCGCAGCCCTACGGCGTGAATCACAAGGGAGCTGAGCGACTGGTGGCTGATTGGATGCGCCATCTAGGAGTGCACGACGCGGCCGTAACGCAATACAGCGGTGACGGGGGCATCGATGTCGACAGTCGTCATGTCATCGCGCAAGTGAAGAATCTTCACGTGTCTGCGAGCGTGCCGATCGCCGACATCCGCGATCTGTTCGGGACAGCGCAGCACCGGCACAAAGGGGCGGTGCTGTTCACTAGTGGAATGGTCTCGCAAAACGGCATTCTCTTTTCCGACGAGACCGGGATTGCCCTGATCAGGTACGACGCTGAGAAGGGCACGCTTGCGGGGCTGAATCAACGCGGACAACAGGTGATCGCGTCTGGGTTCCCAACGGTCTTCGGATTCGACGAGTTCTGATCTCGACTCCCCTGGTGGGCAGCGTGCGGGGCGCACTACTCACGGTCACTGAATGCGCGGCCCCGCATGACGGCAGACACCGAAGCGAGCGATGTCGCGGCCACCCATGACGCGGTTGAGCGTGTACTTCGCGGGGAACTGCTCGAGAAGCGAGTTCTCTTCCTCGAAGGAACCTCGTGTCTTCCACGCGAAGACACGCGTGCGTAGTCGTCGAGCACCATGATGTAGAGCCCTCCCACGCCGTCCCATTGTGTGAGATCGGTGACCTCCAGCATCTGGCGACGGCCGCCTGCAGCGCAGTTTCGAATTCTCTTCGGTCGAGGGACACGAAGTGGGCCATGTTCAGGTCGTAGTTTTCGAGCGCCTGCTCGCGGTGAGCTTCGCACCACTCATCGGCGTGGATGCGGTGTTCGGCATCTTCGTAGATGTGGTCGATCCTGTCCCAGAGCACAGGATCGACCTCTCGATACCACCCCCCTTGATTCAGTGTGCGGCCAGCACATCGACAGTGATCGATCAGACGCGACACGTCTCCGCCACGGATGTTCTACGCTGCGCAACAGCGCCCGTTGGTAGGACTCGACGGATGAAGACCGTGGTCACTCTGAGCGGCCGGCGGTGACGAGTCAGCGCCGACCCGGCCGGGAGCCATGGATGCGAAGCGGGAGGGGACGGCAGAGCCCGCATGAAAGAGCGGAGGGCCCGACATGCGTACTCACTCGGAGCATAGGCAACGACGGACCCTCTCACCGCATGCCATCTACGATGACAGAGGCGGAATACAGAGAGGCTAACACAAATGACTGTTCGCAAGGTGGGCTGGGTCTCGCCGGCAAGGTTCGGTCCGTTCTTGGCAGCCTGCGATGGTGACAATGACCTGGCGTGGAATCTCTACGAGTGGAACGCGAAGGTCGCCTCTGCACTGTTCGAGTGCTTCCATCACACCGAAGTTCTGCTTCGCAACTCGATGATGAGTCGATTGTCGACTATCCACCCTCTTGCGTATCCCTGGCAACAGGGCCTCGACAGCGTGGTCAAGGCTGCCGAAAGACGGATGGACGCGACCACGAAGGCGGCAGCCCCCGATGCGATCATCTCCGAACTCACGCTCGGATTCTGGACCAACCTGCTCGAGCAACGTCCCGCAAACGAGGAGCTTTGGCGTCAACACCTCCGCCATGTCTTCCCCGGCTCTCCCGGGACGCGGGAGGCGGTGCACAAGTCGGTCACGGACATGCGGAATCTCCGCAATCGATGCGCTCACCAGGATTCGCTTCTGGACTTCGATCCGGGCATCGAGCTGAAGAAGCTCCTGTCACTGGTCGAGTGGATCGATCCGGAGGCGAGGATATGGCTAGAGGGTATTGAGAGCGTGTCAGCAGTCGCGAGTAGCCGCCCCGTTGCACCCGCCCGCGACGTCGTGATTGTCGCCGCCACCGCAGAGAGGCAGACAATTGATATGTACGACAGGGTGTCTGCGTACGTGTGCGCTAGCGATCGGTCGATTGCGCAGGTCACCCAGATGGGCTTCTACGTGAACAAGCAGATCGAGCCCTACTTCCCGACGATCGAGGAGAAGATCGTTCCCGCCCGATGGAATCGAGATGAAAGCAAGCGCCTTCTCGAGTCGGGGTCCCCGGTCGATCAACGTCTTGGCAAGGTGATGGCATACGGCCTTAAAAACGGTTGGCCCGCCGGGGAACAGGTGCAAGTGTTCCTCCTCTCGGACAAGCGATCGGATACGACCACCAAACGGGCGTCTCCAATCGCCCACGAGAAGTCTGGCCGCGGATCGGCGTTCGTCAAGAACCCCCGATACTTCGCCCGGGCAGCACTAATAGCAGCCACTGATACTGCTCACCTCGGTTGACGCGCCACTCGCGCGGACCTTTGTCCGGCTCTTCAGCGGCAGCATGCTTCTGTCTGCCACCGCCGCAGCAGCTGCAGTTCTGGCACTCATTCGCTCTGACGACATTGTCGTCCTCGAACACCAACACGACACTGGTCCAAGCAAGGCGTGCGGGAACGAGAAGGCGGCAGCCGACGGGTCGCCGGTCAGTCCCACCCCTACGCTTCGTTTCGCGTTACCACTGCGTTACCGCTGACCACTGCATACACAAAACGAAAGCCCCGCATCCCAGTGTTTCCAAGGGAGTCGGGGCCTTCGTGGTGGCGGTGACGGTGGGATTTGAACCCACGGTAGGGGGTTACCCTACACAACTTTTCGAGAGTTGCACCTTCGGCCGCTCGGACACGTCACCGCGGAATAGCTTACGCGACGCGGGGCCCGCACGCGAATCGAGACCCGCACACCGCCCCGCATGTCACCAGGCGGCGGCGACCTCGGCGTGCGTGCGCAGGATGCCCTCGGTCGATCCCGCGGGCGCGCGCCCGATGCCGCACTCGGTCGCGACCCCGAACTCGGTGGCGAACGGAGTCGCGGCGGCGACGCGACGGGCGGCGCCCTCCACCCCGTCCTCGCGGTGCACGAGGCCCAGGTAGAGCTCGCCGACCGGGGCGAGGCCTGTGAGCGGGGCGAAGTAGGCCTCGTCGTCGTGGTCGATCGGCACCGGCAGGTGCAGCCACGTGAGCGGACGGGCGGATGCCGCCACCACGGCGTTCGCGTACCGGACCAGGTTCGCGGCGTCGCGCGGCTCGAAGAAGTGCTTCTCCCCCGCGTCGCCGTAGCAGAGGTGCACACCCACCTCGACGTCGGCGGGCACCGCGTCGACCAGTGCGGCCAGGCGCGAGACCAGACCGTCGAACGGGTCGCCGGGCCACCACGCCTCCATGACCGCTCCGTAGCCCGCGGCGCGCTCGATGATGCCCATCTCGCTCGCGACGTCCCACTGCACCGCGAGGTCCTCGTGCGGGATGGCCTCGAGGATCTCGTCGAGCTCGCGCAGGATCGCGGCGGTGTAGACGGGCTCGATCGCGGCGCGGTCATCGCCGTGGAAGAAGGAGGAGATCACGGCGAGCGGCGTCGGCAGCGACACCTGGAACCGCACGCCGCCGGGCACCGTGCCCTCGGCCCGCAGCCGCTCGAACACCGCATACGACTCGATCGCGGCGGCGGCGTACCCCAGCGGCGGCATCTCGATGCTCGCAGCATCCACTCCCTCGGCGATGCGCAGGCCGCGGGCGTCGATGCCGGCGGGGAACGGGATGGGTTCGTCGCCTGTGCGCTCGATGCCCTCGGCCTCACCGATCACGTCGGGCTGGAACATGATCCAGTGGAACCGTTTGCCGACCTCGCCGTCCGGAATGCGACGGAGCCGGGTGCCGAGCAGTTCCGCAGCGGTGCGGATCGTGGTCTCGGCATCGTCGTAATTCACGCTGCCCACGAGGAGGGCACCCTGCGGCTGAGTCATACCCCTCAGGATATCGACGCTCCCGTCGGGCCTTTTCCCCGGCGAGACCCCCACGCTGCGATGGGCATTCGAGTTAGGATGGCCTAAGAACCCGCCGCCTGTGGGGGCAGCGATGACGGGAAGGTATTCATCATGGGCTTCATCACGTCCGAGGCGCTGTCCGAGACCGGCTACGTGGTCCTCGACGACCACACCTCCGCCACAGATCCCGCCGAATGGTTGGGCCTGGAGTACGTCGGCTGGCGCTCCTCCGGCATCACGCGCTTCGCCCCGCTCACCAGCTATGCCGGCGACGTCGACTGCAACGGCTTCTGGAACCACACCCCGCCGCGCACCGACAAGGATGGCGTCTGGGTCGCCTCGCAGGTCGCGGTCGCCCCGACGCTGCAACGCCGGGCACAGGAACCGGGCGCCGGCATCGGACGCTGCCGCGTGATCGAGCTGCAGCCGAACGAGTACGCCGACGCGATCTACAACCTGCACCAGGACGACAACAACCGCCTCAACGAAGAGGGCACCGGCTGGGTCGTCCGCGGGTTCTTCAACCTCTCCGACGACACCGAGTCGATGCTGATCCTGCGCGCCGACCGTTTCGATCCGGCGACCGAGATCCGCCTGCCGCTGCGCGCCGGCTCGCGCATCATCGTCGACACCCAGCGCTTCTGGCACGCGGTCTGGCACCGCGGCACCGCCCCGCGGTACGCGCTCATCACGTCATGGACCAGCGGCCCCGAGCTCGACGCCTACATCGCCGCCAACCACGGCGACCCGCACCCGAAGACCGTCGACCTCGACCCGCAGTTCGTCGACGATGCGCAGGTCGAGCTGCACCGCCGCATCGAGGAGCGCCGTCGCGCGTTCGAGGCTCAGGGCATCGTGATGGAACCGCCCGTCGACATGAACGTCTGAGGCGACGGCCCGCGAGTCTCCCCACAGGTTCCTTCTCGCTGCCCCTCAGATCGTGCGGCCGTCGTGAATCCGCACCACGCGGTCGACCGTCCCCTCGGGAGGCGCCACGTGCGAGATCAGCAGCACCGACTGCTCCCCCGCGGCCTGCAGCAGATCACGCAGCAGGGCATTCGATGCTTCCGGATCGACCCCCGCCGTCGGCTCGTCGAGGACCAGCACGGGGAAGCCACGCAGCAGCGCCCTGGCGAGCGCGATCCGCTGCGCCTGGCCACCGGACACCAGCGCACCGCGGTCGCCGACCCTCGCATCGAGGCCCCCACGCTCCCGCACCCAGTCACCGAGTCCGACCCGCTCCAGCACCGCCTGCAGGTCTTCGTCCGAGGCGGAGTCCCGCGCGAAGAGCAGGTTCTGGCGGATGTCCTCGTCGAACAGCTGAGGGCTCTGCTCGCACAGCCCGATCACGCGTCGCAGCGCCGGACCCGAGAGCTCCGCGGCATCGCGACCACCGACCAGATACTCGCCCTCCACGCGCAGGAAGCCGACCAGGGTCGCCGCGAGCGAACTCTTGCCCGCCCCGCTCGGCCCCGCGACCAGCACCCGTTCGCCGGGTCGGAGGTCGAGATCCACGCCTCTCAGAGCGGGCGTCCCGCCAGGCCAGGTCGCACGCGCGTCGCGCAGGCTTACAGCCGGGGTGCCTTCGAACTCGACGTCATCACCCGCGTCGGCGCGCAGCTCGTCCGGCATCCGCTCGGGCAACACGTCGACGATGCGCTCCGCGCTGGAACGCACGCTCCGCCACGATGCGGCGGCGATCGGCACCGCGCCGAAGATCTCGAACACCACCATCGGCACGAGCACGGCCACGGCCAGCCACGGCCCGTCGATCGAGCCGTCCGAGAGGCCGGGAGCCGCCGCGGCGAGCGCCCAGACCGAAGCGACTCCGGCGACCGCGGAGACCACGCCGGCGGCTACGGCCTGCGCGAGCGAGGCACGGTCGACAACGCGTCGCAGCGCGGCATCCGCTGCGGTGATCCGTGCACGGGCCTGCTCCTCCGCGCTATAGGCGATGAGCACGTCGAGGCTGCCGAAGTAGTCGACGAGGGCCGCCGAGAGCTCGGCCCGACGTTCCGAGACCTGCGCTTCGGCGCGTGAACCGAACACCCACCCCAAACCGATCGCGGCTGCCGCAGCGACGAGCAGGCACACGGCCAGCGTGAGCGCGGCGGCGGGCGATACGAACGCGATGAACCCGACGGCCCCGACAGCGACCAGAGCGGCGACCCCGAGCGGCTGCACCACCCGCAGCGGCAGGTTCTGCAGGTTCTCGACGTCGTCGACGAGAGCTGCGAGCACCTGTCCGCGATCCGTCGCGCCGAGTCCCGCTGGCGACAGCGGGATGAGTCGGCGCACCATGTCGGCGCGGGTCGAGGCGAGTTGACGCAGCGCGGCATCGTGTCCGCTCAGGCGCTCCAGATAGCGGGTGACCGCGCGCGAGACGGCGAAGAAGCGCACACCGACGACGGCGATCGACAGCGGCACCAGCGAGTCGACGATCGATGCGCTCACGATCAGCCACCCGCTGACGGCGAGCAGGCTCACGGCGGCGGCGGCCGAGAGCAGACCCCAGATCAGACCCGGCACGAAGCGGCCGAGCGGCGGTTGCGCGAGTCGCAGGATGGCGCCGACCCGGTGACCGCGGGAATGCACGGTGTCGGTTGTGCGGGGTGCAGTCATGCGTTCACCCCCAGCTCCACGATCTGATCCGCGATCTCCCGTGCGGTCCGACGGTGGGAGACGAGGAGGATCGTCGCACCGGCATCCGCCTTCTCGCGCAGCGATCGCCACAGCCGGTCCTCGGTCTCGGGGTCGAGTGCACTCGACGGCTCATCGAGTGCGAGCACGCGTCCGGACGCCGATGCCTGGCGATACAGGGCTCGAGCGACAGCCACTCGCTGCGCCTGCCCACCCGACAGCCCCGCTCCCTGCACGCCGAGCTCCAGCGCGGGGTCGATGCCCTCGGCGCAGGCATCGTCGAGCGCATCGCGCACCCGGTCGGCGTCCGGCTCAGGATCACCGAGGGTGACGTTCGCCGCCACGGTCCCGCGCGTGAGGCCAGGTGCCTGTCCCGCCCAGGCGAGCCACACCGACGGCGCGATCCCCCTCACGTCCGCGCCGCCGTAGGACGCTGTCCCCTCGAACTCGACCGCGCCCCGGAGCGCGGCCAGCAGCGACGACTTCCCCGACCCGCTCGGCCCTTCGAGGACCGTGATGGTCCCCGGCCCGGCAGCGAACGACACCGGCGGCAGGTCGCGCACCCGCAGACCCTCGACCACGAGGTTTCCGCCCTTCGCCGGTTCCACCTGCATCACCGATTCCCGGATGCCGGGGGCTTCGACGGCGATTCCTCCGGCATCCGTCGAAAGCTCCTGCAGCCGTGCGCGCTCACCTGCCGCATCCAGCACCTCGAACACGTCCTCCGTCGCCGCAACCCCTTCGGCGGCAGCGTGGAACTGCACCCCCACCTGCCGGATGGGCAGGAACGCCTCGGGAGCGAGCAGCAGCACGAACAGCCCGACCTCGAGAGTCAGATCACCCGACAGCAGCCGGAAGCCGACCGACACCGCGATCAGAGCCACCGCGATCGAGGCCAGCAGCTCCATCGCGAAGCCGGACAGGAACGAGAACCGCAGCACCTTCATGGTCTCGCGGCGGTACTCGTCCGCGGTGACCTCGATGCGGTCGGCAGCGCGACGATCGCGCCCGAACAGTCGCAGCGTCGACAGCCCCTGCACCGTGTCGGCGAAGCGTGCCGCGAGGCGCTGCAGCGTCTGCCACTGCCGCGTCTGGACGGTGCGGGTCGCCATGCCGATCAGGATGAGGAACAGCGGGATCAGCGGCAGCGTGATCACCGCGGTGAGTCCGCTCGGCCAGTCCTGCCACCACATGACCGCGACGAGCACCGGCGTCGCGATCACGGTCAGCACGAGCTGCGGGATGTAACGCGCGAAGTAGGCGTCGAGCGCTTCGAGTCCGTGGCCCGCGGTCACCGCGAGCGCGGTCTGGTTGCGTTGCGCGAGCCACCCTGGCCCGAGTTTCCCGACCGCAGCCACGAGCGCCGTGCGCAGCTGCATCCCCGTCTTGGCGGCGGCCCGTGTCCCCGCCGCATCAGAGGCCGCGATGAGCAGGCCTCGCAGCAGAGCCGTGAGCAGCAGCCAGAGCAGCGACGAGGTGACGTCCCGCCCCGCGAGCGCCCCCGTGATCGCTTCGGTCAACAGCCACGCGAAGGCGATCGTGACCGCGGTCTGGACGACGCCGATCAACGCGGATGCCGCGAGGAAACCCCTCGCGGCACCCGCGTATCTCAGCAGTCTCGGATCGACGGGTTTCACGCGTGTGCCGGAGCCCCCTCGATCGACTTCCGGGTGACCCGCTTGCGGAAGACCCAGTAGGTCCACGCCTGGTATGCGAGCACGAGCGGCATCGCGATCAAGGCCGTCCAGCTCATGATCTGCAGTGTGTACGGGGTGCTCGACGCGTTGGCGATCGTGAGGCTGTACGCCGGGTCGATCGTCGACGGCATCACGTACGGGAACAGCGCGGAGAAGAGCATGACCACGGCGAACAGCACCGTGAGCATCCCGGAGAAGAACGCCCACCCGTCGCGACGGACCATGGAGAGCCCGACAGCCGCGATCAGACTGACCGCCGCGAGCGCGCCGGCGCCGATGACCAGCCAGAGCAGCGGAGCCTCACGGCCCATCGCGATCGCGACCGTCCAGATCACCGTCGCGGCTGCGACGAGGATCGTCGGGATGGCGGCCTTCTTCGCGAGCTTCTGCGCGTCCTCGTGCACCTGACCATCGGTCTTGAGCGCCACGAACAGCACGCCGTGCAGGAAGAAGAGCAGCAGCGTGGTGACGCCGACCAGCAGTGCGTACGGGTTCAGCAGGGCGAAGAACCCGCCGACGTAGATGTGGTTCTCATCGATGGCCACGCCCTGCACGATGTTGCCGAACGCGACGCCCCACAGCAGCGCGGGAACGACCGAGCCGATGACGATCATCCGGTCGAAGCCGGCCTTCCACTTCGCGCTGTCACGCTGGTGTCGGTACTCGAACGAGACACCGCGCAGGATCAGCGCGAGCAGGATCAGCAGCAGCGGCAGGTAGAAGCCGCTGAACAGCGTGGCGTACCACTCGGGGAACGACGCGAACAGCACAGCGCCGGCCACGATGACCCAGGTCTCGTTGAGATCCCAGACCGGGCCGATCGTGTTGATGACCTGTCGGCGCGAGACGTCGTTCTTGCCGAGGAACGGAAGGGACATGCCGACACCGAAGTCGAAGCCGTCGAGCACGAAGTAGCCCACGAAGAAGAAGGCGACGATGAAGAACCAGAGTGTTGCGAGATCCATGATGCTCCTCCCTCTCAGTAGACGACCGACGGCAGCTGGGCCGTCTCGTCATGCGGCTTCTCTTCGGTGTCGGGCCCCTTCTGGGCGGCCCGGATGATGAGGCGGATCTCGACGACGGCGAGCGCCGCGTAGATCGCCGTGAACGCGATGAGCGATATCAGCACTTCGAGGCCGCTGACGCCCGGCGAGACGCCGTCCTGCGTGGTCATCAGCCCGAACACGATCCAGGGTTGTCTTCCCATCTCGGTGAAGACCCAGCCCATGATGTTGGCGGCCAGCGCGAGCGGGAACGACCAGATCGCGACCTTCCACATCCACGGTGCGACCGGCTTCTTGGCGCCCTTGCGGGTGACCCAGAGGCCCGCGACGGCGACGAGCGCTGCAGCGATGCCCAGGCCGATCATCCAGCGGAAGGCCCAGTACGTGATCCACAGGATCGGGGCGAAGTCGGTCAGACCGGTGGAGGCGTACGTCTGGGCGTACTCGGCGTTGAGGTCGTTGATGCCGTGCACGCACGCGTCGAGCGTGTGCGTCGACAGCAGCGAGAGCAGATACGGCACGCGGATCGAGAACAGCTCGGAGCTGCCGTCCGGTGTGCCGAGCGTGAAGATGCTGAACGAGGCATCCGGCCCGCACACCGTGTTGAAGGTCGCCTCGGCGGCGGCCATCTTCATCGGCTGCGCGGCGTACATCGCGAGGCCGAGCTGGTCGCCCGTGAGCACGACGCCCGCGGTGGAGACGATCATGGCCCACAGCCCGAACTTCAGCGAGATGCGCATGGTGTCGAAGTGCTGACCGCGGGACAGGTGCCAGGCCGAGACCGAGATGACGACACCGGCGGCGAACATGAACGCGCCGAAGATCGTGTGCGGGAACGCGGCGAGCGCGACCGGGTTGGTCAGCAGCGCCCAGAAGTCGGTCAGCTCCGCGCGGTTGGTCGCCTCGTTGAACGTGTAGCCCACCGGGTTCTGCATGAAGGCGTTGGCGGCGATGATGAAGTACGCCGAAAGGATGCTGCCGATCGAGACGCACCAGATCGTGGCGAGGTGCAGTTTCTGCGGGAGCTTGTCCCAGCCGAAGATCCACAACCCGATGAAGGTCGCCTCGAAGAAGAAGGCCAGCAGTCCCTCGAATGCGAGCGGAGCACCGAAGACGTCGCCGACGAAGCGGGAGTAGTCCGACCAGTTCATGCCGAACTGGAACTCCTGCACGATGCCGGTGACCACGCCCATGGCGAAGTTGATCAGGAAGATCTTGCCGAAGAAGCGGGTCAGGTGCAGGTACTGCACCTTGCCGGTGCGCACCCACGCGGTCTGGAAGATCGCCGCGACCAGCGCCATGCCGATCGTGAGCGGCACGAAGAGATAGTGGTAGACGGTCGTCAGCCCGAATTGCCATCGGGCCAGAGCGAGCGGATCAAGCCATTCCATGCACGACTCCTGTTCTGTGGTGCCGCTGCTTCGTGCTGTGACGCAGCGTTCCCTCGACCAGCGGCGCGGTGGTGTCGCGCAGCTGCACGGTGCAGTCCGACGGGAGGACAGCATCGCGTACGCACTCGGCTTCGAGTGGTCCGCCTGCCTCGTTCAGGACGCCTTGCATGAGTTCGAGGTGCACGCGGCACAGCATCGGGCGGTCTTCCGATCGTCCGGCGGCATGCGGGCACGGGCTGAGGTCGACGGTGAGCCGACGGTCGTCGAGGACGGGCTCGAAGCCGCTCTCCTCGAGGTGCTCCACGAGCGCGTCGAGCTGATAGGTGGCTTCTCGGCCGAGTCCGGACGCCACGGCATCCGGGAGCATGCTCCGCATCAGGTCCCCACGGCGCGCAGCGGCCTTGGCCTTGTCCCGCGCCACCGGACTGGAAGCTCCCGGCGCCCCGGTGGCGGCGCTGTACAGCGTGCGCGGCCGCCCTCTCGTGGTGCGGTGCTCGATCGTGGGGATCACGTAGCCGCCCTCGATCAGGCGCTGCAGGTGCTCGCGAACCGTGTTGGCGTGGAGCCCCGTGGCGTCGCACAGTTCGGTGATCGAGAGCTCTCCTCGGGTCTGCGAACTTCCCGCTTCGAAGAGCAAGTGCAGGATCTGCACCCGGGAGTAGCTCGAGATCGGCCCGCACACGGGCCCGCCGTTGGCCATGAACCCAGTATCCCGCGACGCTGCGAGTTTGCCGAGAGGTATGGCCGTGAATAAACACCTGGCCGATAGGGATGTCTGATGCCGGCGATAGCCTGGGGGCATGGCCACCCGGAAACCCGCTCCTCCCGCGTACGTGTGCACGGAATGCGGGTGGACGACCGCGAAGTGGGTCGGCCGCTGCGGCGAGTGTCAGCAGTGGGGAACGGTGCAGGAACAGGCGGCGCAGACCGGCATCCTCCGTCGCGTCGGCCCCGTCGCCCCGACGGCCGACCGTGCCGCTCGGCCCATCACGCAGATCACGACGCAGGATGCTCCGCGGCGCTCGAGCGGCGTCGGCGAGTTCGACCGTGTGCTCGGCGGCGGCATCGTGCCCGGCGCCGCCATCCTGCTCAGCGGAGAGCCGGGCGTCGGCAAGTCGACGCTGCTGCTCGAGGTCGCCGCCCAGGCCGCGCGCGGCGGGCGGCGCGTGCTCTACGCGAGCGCCGAGGAGTCCCCTGGCCAGGTGCGCCTGCGCGCCGAACGCACCGGCGCCCTGCACGACGAGCTCTACCTCGCCAGCGAGACCGATCTGGCGACGATCCTCGGCCACATCGACGAGGTCAAGCCCCAGCTGGTGATCGTCGACTCGGTGCAGACCGTCTCGTCGTCGCTGATCGACGGTGCCGCCGGGCAGCCGAGCCAGGTGCGCGAGGTCGCGGCCACCCTGATCCGCATCGCCAAGGACCGCGATCTGCCGATCATCATCGTCGGCCACGTCACGAAAGACGGTCAGGTCGCCGGTCCACGCGTGCTCGAGCACCTGGTCGACGTCGTCTGCCACTTCGAGGGCGACCGACAGACCTCGCTGCGCTTCATCCGCGCGCTCAAGAACCGCTTCGGCCCCACCGACGAGGTCGGCTGCTTCGAGATGACCGGAGACGGCATCGCCGAGGTGCCCGACCCCTCGGGGCTGTTCCTCTCGCAAGGGGCCACCGAGCCGGGTACCTGCGTCGCGATCTCGCTCGAAGGACGACGTGCGCTCCCTGTCGAGGTGCAGGCGCTGACGGTTCCCAGCAACGCACCGAATCCTCGCCGCATCGTGCACGGCCTCGACTCCTCACGGGTGGCGATGGTGCTGGCGATCCTCGAACGGCGCGCAGGCGTGCCCACCGGCAGCCTCGACGTGTACGTGTCGACGGTCGGCGGCGTGCGCTTCACCGAACCGGCAGCCGACCTTGCGATCGCCATCGCCGTGGCCGGTTCCATCCAACAGATATCGGTGCCGCGCACCGTCGCGGCGGTGGGCGAGCTCAGTCTCGCGGGCGAGATCCGTCCGGTGACCCAGGCGGCACAGCGGCGGTCCGAGGCTGCGCGTCTCGGCTACGAGCAGGTGGTCGACGATCGCTCGAAGACGCTCCGCGCCGCGCTCGGCGATGTGCGGGCGCGCAACACCTCACGCCGCGCCGACCGCGACATCCCGCCGTTCTGACCGGTACCGCGCCGACGGGAGGCGGGGCTCAGGCGTCGAGCGCCTTGAGCAGTTCGGCGGGGTCCGCCTGCATCGGGTGGGGCCCTGCGATGTCGAGGAAGACCGTGGTGATCGGATGCGCCGCCAGGAACTTCCGCAGCCACTCCGCGCTGTAGATGCCCACGCCCGGCGGCAGATTGGCCGGCTTGTTCTTCGCGTCGCTGAACAGCAGCAGCGCGAGGTCACCGGTCTTCGGGTCACGGTATGTCCACACCTCGCCGCTGTCGAGCGGGTTGTCACGCGCCCCGGGCTTGATCAGCGGCACGACGGTGGTGCCGTGACGGAGAGCGAGAGCGACCGCGGCGACGTCCTGCTTCTCCAGGGCCTGTGCCAGAGCATCCGACCGGAAGTCCTCGGGTGCGGGCTTGTTCTTCGCGGACTTCGCCTTCTTCGCTGCCATGTGTCCAGCTTATTCACGGCGCAACGCGCAGAGCACCGATTCGGCCGTGGATACGATTGGGGCCCTCTCGAGTCCCACATTGGGGACTGGGGTACTCGAGAGGGCCCTCGGACTCTCGGGCGGCGGTGTCGAAGCGCTGGGGACGCTGTAGTTCGACGCCACTGGGGATGGCTTGGTGCCGCTAATGCGGAGAGTCGCTTCTATGGTATCCCAAAGACCCACGGATGTCAGCATCGCGGGGGGATGACCGCCGATGTCGCTCCGTTTCGTGCGAGATCCGCCGATTCGCAACGATTTCCGACGAGGTTCACCGGGATCCCTTCGAACTCAGCGGAGCGCGATCCGGCACGACTCAGTAGAGCAGGATCTGCGCGCTCGACGGGCTCGTGAACCCGCCGATCGAGACCTCGACGTGGTACGAGGCTCCCCCGCCCGGTGCCCGCTGTCGGTTCTCCTGCGCGCAGGTCTCGACGCTCGAACGCGTGCGATCCCAGGTGACCGGGTCCTTGCTCGTGACGGTCGTGCCGGCCGTGAGCGTGGCGATCATGCTGCTCGGGTTCTCCTGGCAGTCGGTCGAACGCCACCACACGTCGGCGCCGCTGGAGATGGTGAAGGACTGGGTCGTCGATCCCACGTCGATCGTGCAGTCCTTCGTGCCCTTGTTCGTGAGCGAGATCGAGAGCTTCGGCAGCACGCCGGCTGCGTACGTCTCGGCGTCGGTCACGGCCGCGACCTCGATGTCGGCCGCCTCGCAGGGCGCGACCGCCGGAGTCTGCTCGGCTGACGGATCGGGGGTCGGCGACTCTCCGTCAGCGGTGGAGCTGGAGGAGGGCGAGGGAGATGTCGACGGCGTCGGAGACGGGGTGGACGCCGTGCCTGCGGCAGCCCACGGTCGCGCGATCAGAAGCCACGCTCCGATGCCGATGGCGGCGACGGCCAGCACGAGCGCGATCAGGACGACCAGTCGCCGACGACGGTACACGGCGGCGGAAGGACGAGGCATGTCTCCAGGCTAAGCGATCCTCTGCCACGACCCGGGGAGGCCCCTCGGCACGGACCGGCGAAGGAGTGTCAGAGCACCTTGAGCATGCGGGTGTTGCCGAGGGTGTTCGGCTTCACGTGCGCGAGATCGAGGAACTCCTCGACACCCGCGTCACCGCTGCGCAACAGCTGCGAGTACACGTCCGGGTCGACGACCTGCTCACCGATCGGCGTGTAGCCGCGTCGTCCGAAGAACTCCACCTCGAAGGTGAGGCAGAACAGGCGGGTCAGGCCGAGCATCCTGGCGTTCTCCTCGAGGCGGTCGACGATCGCACGTCCGACGCCGTGGTGCAGCCAGTCGTCGCGCACGAGCAGGGTGCGCACCTCGCCGAGGTCTTCCCAGATCACGTGCAGGGCACCGCACCCGATCAGCACCCCGTCGGCCTCTGCCACGACGAACTCCTGCACGGCGCCGTACAGCACCGCCAGATCCTTGCCGAGCAGGATGCGCTGCTCGACGAGCGGCTGCAGCAGGGTGCGGATGCCGACGATGTCAGCGCTGCGCGCCGGTCGGACGATGTACTCGCTCACACCACAAGCCTAGAACCCGGGACCCGGCGGCACCTGTACCGGACACAGGAAAGGGGCGGATGCCGCAGCATCCGCCCCTTCTCATGAATCGACCGGAGGTCACTCCCCGCTGGCGACCGCCAGGTCGGGGGTGCCGGCGATCGCGCCACCGCCGGTGTTGACGCCGACCGCGACGGGGCCGCCGTCGCGTGGGCCGTGCTCGAAGAGGAACTGCCCGTCCTTCGCGTCGACCTTCACGTGGTCACCGGAGTTGAGCTCGCCGTGCAGGATCTTCTCCGAGAGACGGTCCTCGACCTCGTGCTGCATCGCGCGACGCAGCGGTCGGGCACCGAGCGCGGGGTCGAACCCGATCTCGATGAGGCGCTCCTTGGCGGCCTGCGACAGCTCGATCGTCATGTCGCGGTCCAGCAGACGCTCGCCGAGGCGCTTGGTGAACAGATCCACGATCTGCACCAGCTCCTCCTTCGAGAGCTGCGGGAACACGATGATGTCGTCGACACGGTTCAGGAACTCGGGCTTGAAGTGCCGCTTGAGCTCTTCGTTCACCTTGCCCTTCATGCGGTCGTAGCTGGTCGAGTCGTTGCCCTCGATCTGGAAGCCGACGGGACCGCCCGCGATGTCGCGTGCACCGAGGTTGGTGGTCATGATGATGACCGTGTTCTTGAAGTCCACGATCCGACCCTGACCGTCGGTGAGTCGCCCCTCTTCGAGGATCTGCAGCAGCGAGTTGAAGATGTCCGGGTGGGCCTTCTCGATCTCGTCGAAGAGGACCACGCTGAACGGCTTGCGCCGCACCTTCTCGGTGAGCTGGCCGCCCTCTTCGAATCCGACGAATCCGGGAGGGGCACCGAACAGACGCGAGACGGTGTGCTTCTCACCGAACTCGCTCATGTCGAGCGAGATCAGCGCAGCCTCGTCGTCGAACAGGAACTCGGCGAGAGCCTTGGCGAGTTCGGTCTTTCCGACGCCCGTGGGGCCGGCGAAGATGAACGAGCCCGAGGGACGCTTCGGGTCCTTGAGGCCGGCACGCTGGCGACGGATCGTCTTGGAAAGGGCGGCGATCGCCTCTTCCTGACCGATGACGCGCTGGTGCAGGGCCTTCTCCATGAAGACGAGTCGGCTGGACTCCTCTTCCGTGAGCTTGAAGACCGGGATGCCAGTGGCCTGTGCGAGCACCTCGGCGATCAGACCCTCGTCGACGACCGCGGAGGTCGCGACGTCGCCCGCACGCCACTGCTTCTCGAGACGCAGACGCTCGGCGAGGAGGCTCTTCTCCTCATCGCGGAGGGCGGCGGCCTTCTCGAAGTCCTGCTCCTCGGAGGCGATCTCCTTCTGCTCGCGCACGGCGGCGATCTTCTCGTCGAATTCGCGCAGCTCGGGCGGGCTCGACAGGATCGACAGACGCAGGCGTGCGCCGGCCTCGTCGATCAGGTCGATGGCCTTGTCCGGGAGGAACCGGTCGGAGACGTAGCGGTCGGCGAGGTTCGCCGCGGCCACGATGGCGCCGTCGGTGATCTGCACCTTGTGGTGCGCCTCGTAACGGTCGCGGAGTCCCTTGAGGATGTTGATCGCGTGCGGCAGCGTCGGCTCGTTGACCTGCACCGGCTGGAAGCGGCGCTCGAGCGCGGCATCCTTCTCGAAGTGCTTGCGGTACTCGTCGAGCGTGGTCGCACCGATCGTCTGCAGCTCGCCACGGGCGAGGAGCGGCTTCAGGATGCTGGCCGCGTCGATCGCGCCCTCGGCGGCACCCGCACCCACGAGGGTGTGGATCTCGTCGATGAAGACGATGATGTCGCCGCGCGTGCGGATCTCCTTGGTGACCTTCTTCAGGCGCTCCTCGAAGTCGCCGCGGTAGCGGGAACCGGCGATGAGCGAGCCGAGGTCGAGCGAGTAGAGCTGCTTGTCCTTCAGCGTCTCGGGCACATCGCCCTTGACGATCGCCTGGGCCAGCCCCTCGACGACGGCGGTCTTGCCGACACCGGGCTCACCGATCAGGACGGGGTTGTTCTTGGAACGGCGGGAGAGGATCTGCATGACCCGCTCCGCCTCCTTCTCGCGCCCGATCACCGGGTCGAGCTTGTTGTCGCGCGCGGCCTGGGTGAGGTTGCGGCCGAACTGGTCGAGCACGGCGGATCCGCCCTGGGTGCCGGCCGGCGAGTCGTTGGTCTGCGCACCGACGGAAGCCGGCTCGCGACCGGGAGCTCCGGAGAGCAGCTGGATGACCTGCTGGCGGACCTTGTTGAGGTCGGCGCCGAGCTTGACGAGCACCTGGGCGGCGACGCCCTCACCCTCGCGGATGAGGCCGAGCAGGATGTGCTCGGTGCCGATGTAGTTGTGGCCGAGCTGCAGGGCCTCGCGGAGGCTGAGCTCGAGCACCTTCTTGGCGCGCGGGGTGAACGGGATGTGCCCGGTCGGCTGCTGCTGACCCTGGCCGATGATGTCCTGCACCTGCTCGCGCACGGCGTCGAGGGAGATGCCGAGGCTCTCGAGGGCCTTGGCGGCGACGCCTTCACCCTCGTGGATGAGGCCGAGCAGGATGTGCTCGGTCCCGATGTAGTTGTGGTTGAGCATCTTCGCCTCTTCTTGGGCGAGGACGACCACTCGACGGGCTCGGTCCGTGAATCTCTCGAACATGCTGTGACTCCTTATTCGCACGGGGCGAAGCGCTGACACCTGTGGCGTTCTCTGCGCCTGTACATCGAGAGTAACCACCGTGCGGGGCACGTATGCCCGTGTTCGCCGTGGGCATACCGGGGGTTGACCGAGTTATCGACAGTCGTTATGTTAACGACTGTCGATAACAACGAGTCCGCAGCGGACCGTGCAGGAGGGGGACGAAATGACCGAGGCACCGACGGCGACCAGAGCTGCGAGCCTGGTGGAGAAGACCGTCCTTGGCGTCATCGCCGGAGTAGCGGGGGCCATAGCCGTGGTCGATCTGGTCGGCGTCAGCATCCGCTCCGCCGTCCTCGTGACGAGCCCGGCGATCACGATTCCATCGATGCGGCTGCGGTCGGTCGACGCGCCCGCGGTGCTCGCGGCATCCTCCAACATCTCCGAAGCGCAGTACGACACCGTCACGCTCACGACCGTGGGCCTGAGCCTGTCTCCCCGCCTGCTGCTCGCGATCGCCGACGGACTGGCGGTCCTGGGACCGATCGTGCTGTGCATCGCGGTCGCGTGGCTGTGCGTCCGTCTCTTCATCGGCCGCCCCTTCGGCACGGCGGCCACCTGGGGGATCGGCGTCGCAGCCATCACCGTCATGGCGGGTGGTCTGCTGAGCCAGGCCGTGCGCGCCAACGCGTTCAGCGAGATCGCCTACGAGCTGGACCTCGCATCCGCGGGAGTCCCCACATTCGAGATGTCGATCGACCTCGCTCCACTCGGTTGGGCATTCGCGCTCGCGGTGGTCGCCGGCGCCTTCGAGATCGGTCAGCGTCTGCAGCGCGACACGGAAGGCCTCGTCTGATGACCAGCACCACCAACACGCGCTCCGAGAAGGCGGATGCGATCACCGTGATCCTGTACGCCGCCGTGGCGCTGGTCACGGTCGGGCTCGCCACCGTTCTGCGCGTCGGCAGCACCTTCCGCGAGACCGGGATCGCTTGGACGGTCCCCATCGACCAGCAGCCGATCTCCGCCACGACCGACTCCGGTGCCATCTCGATCGAGGGGTTCGCGGACGAGGCGATGGTCATCGCCGACGGGGTGAACGCGGCCTCGGTCACGGCCATCATCGCCGCCATCGCGCTGTGGGCTCTCGCGGCTGTCGCGGTCATCGCGGCGGTGACGCTGGTCGCCTGGAACTTCCTCCGCGGACGCTTCTTCGTCCGTCCGAACGCGCGAGCCTTCGACGTGATCGGTTGGACGCTCGTCGGCGCTCCGATCCTGATCGTGATGTTGGAGACGATGGGCCGCAACGGCGTCACCTCCGCTCTCGGCATCGGCGACGGGGAACCGGTGCATCCGATCGAGTTCTGGAGCGTCGCGCCGATCTTCGCCACCGGCGTGACGGTGGGCCTGATCGCAGTGGCATTCCGCCGCGGCATCCGGTTACAGAACGAGAAGCTCGCGCTCGAGAAGGAAACGGAAGGACTCGTCTGATGCTCAGCTTCGGTTCGGACGAGGTGTGGCCGTCCCTGCTCAACATCGGGATCGCGCTCGCGGTGATCGCGGTCATCCTCGGTGTCGTCGTGTGGAGAGGGCGCCGGAGGGGCAGCCGCACGATCGCGCTCGACGCGGCACTCACGCTCTCCGGGTGGTGGATCCTGATGTCGGCGGTGGGCGCTGTGATCTACATCTTCAAGGCGTTCACCGTCCCCTGGGCGGAGTTCGACGGTCAGACCCACGTGTATCTGGATTGGCCGGCCGGTCTGGCGTGCTCGGAGTTCGGTGACAGCGCAACGACGATGCTGACCTGTGGCAGCGAGCAGCTCTCCGAGTTCACTGTCGGCCAGGCGTCGCTGGGGCTCCGGTTGCTCGCGGCATCCGCACAACTGAGCAGCCTTGCTCTGGCCACCATGCCCGCGGTCATCGTGGCGGTCATCTGCTTCCAGACGTTGCGGGGCCGCGCGTTCTCACGCTCCGTGACGCGTGGCCTCACCGGCGGCGCGATCGCCGTGCTCGTGTTCGGCGTGGCGGCCGACCTCCTGAGCGGTATCGCAGCCACAGCCGGCCTTCGCGAGGTCTTCTCACCGGACAGCGAGTGGTACCCATCGTTCTACCAACTGACCGTCACGCCGCTCCCCTTCGTCGGCGCGCTCGGGCTGCTCGCTCTCGCCGCCGTGTTCCGTCAGGGCACACGTCTCGAGCAGGAAAGGGCGCAATTGCAGCAGGAGAAGGCGGTTCTCGAGAAGGACACGGAGGGACTGGTGTGAGCCCGGCGGAGAGCGATGACGAGTTCACCGGCATCCACTGCCGACTCGACGAGCTGCTCGCCGAACGCGGCATGACGCTCACCGAGCTGAGCGCCGCGGTCGGGGTGAGCATCGTGAACCTGTCGGTGCTGAAGAACGACCGCGCCCGTGCCATCCGCTACTCCACGCTGCGCGCGATCTGCGAGGCCCTCGACTGCGAGGTCGGCGAGCTGCTGGTGCTCGCCCCGCGCTGACGGCAACCGGGCCTTCCCGCCGCACCGAACGGATTCCGGCTCGCAACGTCATCCTTCGTCATATCCACCCAGGGAATTCTCAGGGAGTCATAGCGTTGGGCCTCATGGCGCGCACACGGTGCGCCGCGATTCTGGAGTCCCCACCCTCATGAGCACCACCGCACGCGCCCAGAAGGCGCCTGATACCCGCGGACCGGTCCGGAAGCTGCTGACCTCGTTCGGCTTCCAGATCCTCGCCGCTCTCGTCCTCGGCATCGCCGCCGGTCTGATCGGCCGCCAGCTCGGCGCGACCGCCGAGAACCCGACCGGGCTGTCCGCGACACTCGACACCATCGGCAACTCGTACGTGACGCTGCTGCGCGCCGCCGTCGTCCCCCTGATCTTCACAGCGATCGTCGCCAGCATCTCGAACCTGCGCCGCGTGCAGAACGCCGCACGCCTGGCGGGCCAGACGATCCTGTGGTTCGCGATCACCGCGTTCATCGCCGTGATCATCGGCATCGTCCTCGGCCTCGTGATCCAGCCCGGCAACCGCGCCGGCGAGGGCCTCGAGCCGGGTGACCCGTACACCGTGGGCACCTGGTGGAACTTCCTGCTCGGGCTCATCCCGCAGAACTTCCTCGGCCTCACCGTGAGCACCAACCCCGGAGCGGCTGAGGGCACGTTCTCGTCGAGCGTCGGCTTCAACATCCTGCAGGTCATCGTGGTCGCGGCCGTGGTCGGCATCGCCGCACTCAAGGCCGGTAAGAAGGCGGAGCCGTTCCTCGTCTTCACCGAGTCGCTGCTGAAGGTCATCCAGCGCGTGCTGTGGTGGATCATCCGCATCGCCCCGCTCGGCACGTTCGGGCTCATCGGCTCGGCGGTCATCAAGTACGGCTGGGAGAAGCTCGCCTCCCTCGGCTGGTTCGCCGCCGCCGTCTACATCGGTCTGGCCCTCGTGCTGTTCGTGGTCTACCCGATCCTCGTGCGCACGCACGGCCTCTCGATCAAGCAGTACTTCTCGGGCGTCTGGCCCGCCGTGCAGCTGGCCTTCGTCAGCCGCTCCTCGATCGGCACCCTGCCGCTCACCGAGCGCGTGACCGAGCGCAACCTCGGTGTGCCCCGCTCGTACGCCTCGTTCGCCGTGCCGCTGGGCGCGACGACCAAGATGGACGGCTGCGCCGCGATCTACCCGGCCATCGCCGCGATCTTCGTCGCGCAGTTCTTCGGCATCGAGCTGAACTTCGTGCAGTACCTGCTGATCGTCATCGTGTCGGTCGTCGGCTCGGCCGCCACCGCCGGCACCACGGGTGCTGTGGTGATGCTCACGCTGACGCTGTCGACCCTGGGCCTCCCGCTCGAGGGCGTGGGACTGCTGCTCGCGATCGACCCGATCCTCGACATGGGCCGCACCGCGGTCAACGTCGCCGGCCAGGCGCTGATCCCGACGATCGTCGCCAAGCGCGAGGGCATCCTGAACGAGGAGCTCTACAACGCGCCGCGTGAGGGCCTGCCCTTCGCCGACGACTCCGGAGACGACGACGCTCCCGAAGCGGATGCCTCCGCCGACAAGGAACCGGTCAGCGCCCGCTGACCTCGCCGCGGAACGGCAGAGCGCCTCGTCCCCTCGTGGGGCGAGGCGCTCTGCCGTTCGAGCATCGAAGCGGTCAGGGGGTCAGGCGCGGCCCTCCTGGCGCGTGGCGCCGCGGGTGTCGAGAGCGAGCTCCTCGGCGTCCATCGCGGCGATCAGCTCGCGCATGACCTCCTCATCGAGGTTGCCCGCGTCGCGTTCCGCGAGGAGGATGTCGCGACGCACCTGCAGCCACCCCTTCGACAGGGCGACGAGGTCTTCGTAGGAGGGTCGGCTCGCGGCATCCTCCACCTTCTGCGCCTCGTCGGTGTCCTTCTCGACCCGTGTCATCCGCTTGGTGAAGGCATCGAACACCCGGAGGTCGACCTCGCCGTACTTCGCCTCCCACTCGACCCGCTTCTCGGCGAGGAACTTCTTGCCGGCCTCACGGCTCTTCGCGCGCACTTCGGCGAGCGCCGCCTCATCCTCCTCCTCGTCCACATCGCTGGCGATGCCGAGGCTGCGGATGAGAAGAGGCAGGGTCAGACCCTGGATCAACAGCGTTCCGACGGTGACGATGAAGGCCACCACGACGATGGCGTGCGATGCCTGCGCGTCGAGGGTCGCGAGGTCGGCGGCGGCCACCGCGATCGCCAGCGTCACGACGCCGCGCATGCCCGCCCACGAGATGACGGCACTGTCCTTCCACGTGAGCGTGAGTCCGGCCATCCGGTCGCGCACGATCTGACTGCGCAGCTCGTCGGCGGTGTAGTTGCCCCAGCGCCGCGACTTCTGATGCCGTTTCTCGAACTCGCCGGACTCGACACCACGATCCCAGCGCTCGAGCTTGCGGCGGTCCTGGAAGTTCGCCCACGCACTGGTCGGATAGATGTAGAGCGGCCGCACGATGACGACCACGAGCAGCACCGCCCCGGAGAGCAGCAGGATCTGCCCGACCGACTCGCTGCCCAGGTCGCTGAGCACACGGGGGAACTGCAGCCCGATGTAGGCGAACACGAAGCTCTCCAGCAGCAGGTCGGCCGAAAGCCACAGCGGCTTCTCCTGCTGGCGGGTGGTGTAGTCGGTGCGCGGCGAGTTGTAGCCGACGTAGAGCCCCATCGCGACGACCGCCAGGACGCCCGATCCGAGCAGATGCTCGGCGATCGCATAAGCCCCGAACGGTGCGAGGAGTCCGAACGTGCCGATCACCACGGGATCGCTGATGCGCATGCGCAGCTGGTGCAGGACGATCCCGAACACCAGACCGACGGCCACACCCACTCCGACCGCCACCAGGAACTGCCAGATGCCGCCCCAGATCGAGACGGTGGCGCCCGCGAGGATCGCGGCGAAGACGCGGTACAGCGTGAGCGAGGTCGCATCGTTGATGAGGCTCTCGCCCGAGAGCACGGTCATGATCCGCCGGGGCAGACCGAGCCGACGGCCGATCGCCGCAGCGGACACCGCGTCCGGCGGAGCCACGATCGCGCCCAGGAGCAGCGCGCCGGGGAGGGTGAGGGACGGCAGGATCCACCATGCGACGAAGCCGACGGCCACGGCGGTGAGAAGCACCAGCCAGATGCCGAGGCGACGGATCTGCGGCAGGCTGCGCTTGAATCCGACGAACGACACATCGAGCGCGGCCGAGTACAGCAGCGGCGGCAGCACGAGGCTCAGGAGCACATGCCCATCGATGTCGAGGTCGGGCACGAAGGGCAGGAAGGATGCGGCGAGCGCCACGATCGTCACCAGCAGCGGGGCCGGCCAGCCTCGCCAGCGTGCAAACGCGGCGATCGCGACGGACCCGACGAGGACGTAGAAGATGCCTGCTTCCATGCCCCCCACGGTATCGGGGGAATGGAGGCGCTCAGGTGCGCGTTGTGGTTGAGGATGTCCCATACAGCTCTCTCCGTCCTCGACCTCGTTCCGGTGCGCACCGGCCAGACCAGCGCGGAGGCCATCGCCGCCTCCCTCGCGCTCGCGGAGACCGCCGACCGTCTCGGCTATCGCCGCTACTGGTTCGCCGAGCACCACAACATGCCGTCGGTGGCGTCGACCACTCCCCCGGTGCTGATCGCCGCTGCGGCCACCCGCACCTCGCGTGTGCGGCTGGGCTCTGGCGGAGTGATGCTGCCCAACCACGCACCGCTCATCGTCGCCGAGCAGTTCGCGGCCCTCGAAGCGATCGCGCCGGGACGCATCGACCTGGGCCTCGGCCGGGCACCGGGAAGCGACCCGGTGATCACGCAGCTGTTGCGCGGCTCGGGGACCACCAGCGACGTCGAGCAGTTCCCCCGCCACGTGCAGGACATCGCGGCCCTGCTGTCGGCAGACGGGGCTGCGCTGCGTTTCACCTCCGGCGGGGAATACACGGTGCGTGCGACGCCGGCCGCGACCGGCACCCCCGAGGTGTGGCTGCTCGGGTCGAGCGACTATTCCGCGCAGCTCGCCGCCTCGCACGGGCTGCCCTATGTCTTCGCGAACCACTTCTCGGGGCAGGGCCTCGAGCGCGCGCTCGACCTGTACCGCACCGGCTACCGTCCGAGCGAGGAGCACCCGGAGCCGCGCACGTTCCTCACCGTGAACGCGGTCGCCGCGCCCACGCAAGAGGAGGCGGAGGCCCGTGCGCTCCCGCAGCTGCGGATGATGGCACGCCTGCGTCTGAACCAGCCCCTCGCTGCTCTCGAGACCGTCGAGCAGGCGGCGGCGGCCGTGACGGATGCCGCCACCGACGAGGTCGTGCGGGCCGCCCGTTCGCGCTGGTTCGTCGGCACCGGCGAGAGCGTCGCCGCCGAGCTGCGTTCCTTCGCCGAGCGCTACGGCGTCGACGAGGTCATGCTCTCCCCCGTCGCCGGCGCCTACGACGCCGAGGCGAACGATGCACCGACCGGTCGCGCACAGACACTGGAACTGATCTCCGCCGCACTTCGCAGTTGACGTCGCGCGCCTGTCAACCCCTGGCTTTCCCGGCGGCACAGGCGTAGCGTCACGAACAGTGCCGTCGACAGGGGCGCGGCCCCCTCGGCGAACGCACTGTCGGCAGCAGCAGAAGGAGTTCGACGATGAGCACGACCAAGACTCTCGCCCTCTGGGTCGCCTACGGACGCAACGGTGTCGTCGGCAGCATCCGCCACGACGAGGACGGCTACACGGTCACGATGGTCGGATCGGATGCGACGACCGGAACCTACCCGAGCCTGGCCTCCGCGAAGGGTGCTCTGCACTCCCATATGGCTCCGGGCAGCGACTGGCCGCGCTTCCAGGAGCACTGAACCACCCGCACTGAACCACCCGCACTGGACCACGGCATCCGCCCGGGTCCCGCACGGGGATGGCGCGCAGCGGGCGGGTGACGTCAGGCTTCCGGCTCGCCGGAGAGGATGCCGCGCAGCCAGTCGCGCGCCTCGACGAACACGTCATCGGAGTAGCGGTCGGGGTACTGCACGATCTGCCGGTCCGCCCGCGGATACGACCCGAGGAAGACCACACGAGGGCTGAATCGACGGATGCCGAGCAGCGCGTCGGCCATGCGCTCGTGCTCGATGTGTCCGTCGGCGTCGATCACGAATCGGTAGCGCCCGAGTTCGTCGCCGATCGGCCGCGACTCGATGAGCGACAGGTTGATGCCGCGGGTCGAGAACTGCTCGAGCATCTCCAGGAGCGAACCGGGGTGGTCGTGCGGGAGCTCCACGATCAGCGAGGTCTTGTCGGCACCGGTCGGCTCGGGCGAACGGGTCGTGCGGGTGACCAGCACGAAGCGGGTCACGGCCTGCGCGTTGTCGCCGATGCCGTCTGCCAGCACCTCGACGTCGTAGTGGTTGACGATGCCGGGTGCCGCGATGGCCGCCTGCGCGGGCAGCGTGCCGTCGAGGACGCCGATCGCGGAGGCGACGTTGCTCGACGCGGGAACGTGCGAGTGTGACGGCAGGTGCGCGCCGAGCCACCCATGACACTGGGCGTAGGCGACCGGATGCGCCGCGATCACCTCGACCTGGTCGAGCGTCGTCCCCCGCGGAGCGACCAGCACGAAGTTCACCCGCACGAGATATTCGCCGATGATGCGCAGCCCCGGAAGCGTGGCCAGAGCATCCTGCGTGGTGGACACCCCGCCCTCGATCGAGTTCTCGATCGCGATCATCGCGGCGTCGCTCCGACCCTCGAGCACGTCGGCCAGAGCCTCGCCCACGTTGTGCACGGGTCGCCAGTTCTGGCCGCGGGCCTCGGCCACCTGATCGAGCGCCGCCTCCGTGAAGGTTCCGGCAGGGCCGAGATAGCTGTAGGTACGGCGTTCAGTCACGGGTTTCACCTTAGCCCTCGGCGGGCCGACGGCTCGTCCGGTCGACTTCTCGGATGCGGTCCCGCCGAACAGGGGGCAGACTGAGAGGATGACCAGCCGTGCCGGCCTCCCCGCGGAGGAAAGTGACCTGATCGATGTCGACGAACTGATCGCCGCCTACTACGACCGCACGCCGAACCCCGAGGTTCCTGCGGAACGCGTCGTGTTCGGCACCAGCGGTCATCGCGGTTCCTCGCTGTCGAACAGCTTCAACGAGAACCACATCCTCGCCACGACGCAGGCGATCGTGGACTACCGCGACGCGCAGGGCATCACCGGCCCGCTCTTCCTCGGCCGCGACACGCACGCGTTGTCGCTGCCCGCCGAGCGCAGCGCGATCGAGGTGCTGCTGGCGAACGGCATCGACGTGCGGGTCGACTCCCGCGACTCGTGGGTGCCCACTCCGGCGCTCAGTCACGCCATCCTCACCTACAACCGCGGCAAGGCGGCCGACGACCCCAGCCGCGCGGACGGCATCGTCGTCACCCCCTCGCACAACCCTCCGCGCGACGGCGGCTTCAAGTACAACCCGCCGCACGGCGGCCCCGCCGACACCGACGCCACGGGCTGGATCGCCGACCGCGCGAACGCCCTCATCGCCGCAGGACTCGACGGCGTGAAGCTCGAGCGCTTCGCCGACATCGACTGGGATGCCCTCACCGGCTACGACTTCCGAGACGCCTACGTGCGCGACCTGCCGTCGATCATCGACATCGACGCCATCCGCAGCGCCGGGGTGAGCATCGGCGCCGACCCGCTCGGCGGAGCCTCCGTCGAGTACTGGGCACTCATCGCCGAGATGCATGACCTCGACCTGACCGTCGTGAACCCCGAGGTCGATCCGACGTGGCGCTTCATGACGCTGGACTGGGACGAGAAGATCCGGATGGATCCGTCCTCACCGTCGGCAATGGCCTCCCTGGTCGCGAAGAAGGGGTCGTACGACGTGCTCACCGGGAACGACGCCGACGCCGACAGGCACGGCATCGTGACCCCCGACGCCGGACTGATGAACCCGAACCACTATCTCGCGGTCGCCATCGACTATCTGTTCTCGCACCGCGACGGCTGGCCGCGCGACGCCGCGATCGGCAAGACCCTGGTCTCGTCGATGATCATCGACCGGGTCGCCGAGTCGCTCGGACGGCGTCTGCTGGAGGTTCCGGTCGGGTTCAAGTGGTTCGTGCCGGGACTCCTCGACGGCTCGGTCGCCTTCGGTGGCGAGGAGTCGGCCGGGGCCTCGTTCCTCCGCAAGGACGGCTCGGTCTGGTCCACCGACAAGGACGGCATCCTGCTGTGTCTGCTGGCCGCCGAGATCATCGCCGTCACCGGCAAGACCCCGTCGGAGCGGTACCGCGAGCTGGAGACCGCCTTCGGTGCCTCCGCGTACCAGCGGGTGGACGCCCCGGCGACGCCCGAGCAGAAGGCCACGCTCGGCAAGCTCGCTCCCGAGGCCGTCACGGCGACCACGCTCGCGGGCGAGGACATCACCGCGAAGCTCTCGCATGCGCCCGGCACCGGCGCGGCGATCGGCGGCCTCAAGGTGCAGACCGAGCACGCGTGGTTCGCCGCCCGCCCGTCGGGCACCGAAGACGTCTACAAGCTCTACGCCGAGAGCCTGCGCGGCCCGGAGCACCTCGCCGAGGTGCAGGCCGAGGCGCGCGCCGTGGTCTCCGCCGCACTCGGAGGCTGAGCGGGCTCCGACCGTCGGCGAGAGGGCCGACGGTCGGAGGGCCGGCGGGCCGGCGGTCGGAGAGCCGATGGCCGGGACGCTTCTCGGCTCAGCCCCGCACGCTCCTGCGCGCTCGATCCTGCGCGGCCCGTGCCAGGTCGGCACCTGCGGCGCGCAGCCAGCGCACGGGTTCGGTGCGCGCAGCCTCCGACGATCCGGCCAGATCGGTGAGGGAGGCGGTGGCCGCGAACAGCGCGGTGTCGGCGTCCGGGGCGATCCGACCGGCCGCGAGCATCGCGTCGGTCCCCGCGACGGCGGCGAGTCCGGCGAGGAACGAAGGGACCTTGCCGTCACCCGACTGCCCATCGTACGAACCCTCCCCCGTGATGACCACGTCGGCGCCGGAAATCGCGGCGTCGAGGCCGATGAGGTCGGCCACCTCGGCGGCGCCGGGAGCGAGCGCGCCTCCCCAGGCCACGAGCGCAGCGCCCGTGCCGCCGGCCGCACCGTTGCCCTCGCCCGCGGGATCGACGCCGAGCAGCACGGCCAGACGACGAAGCCCGTCGTCGACGAGAGCGATGTCGTCCGGCGATCGCAGGCCCTTCTGCGGGCCGAACACCGCGGCGGCACCGCGCGGACCGGTGAGCGGATTGGTGACGTCGGTGAGCACGCGCACCTCGGGTGCCGGGCGCAGGGCGGTCAGATCCGCCGATGCGACGGAGGCGACCCCACGCGCACCGCGGGGAACCGGAGCCCCAGCGGCATCGAGGAACAGCGCACCGAGCGCCGAGAGCATCCCGGTGCCACCGTCGGTGGAGGCGCTGGAGCCGATGCCGACGACGAGTCGCGAGACGCCATGGTCGAGAGCCGCGGCCAGTGCTTGCCCCAGACCGGTCGTGTCGGCATCCCACGGACGCAGCTCGCGCAGCAACTCGATCCCGGAGGTCGACCCGAGATCGATCACGGCCGTGCCCGCCGGGGCATCGCGCGTCGGCGGGAGCAGCAACCAGGAGGTGTCGATCTTCTCGCCGGCCGGTCCGTCGACCGTGATCGGCATCCGCACGGCGCCGGGCACCGCCGCCTCGAACGCAGCCACCGTGCCCTCGCCGCCGTCCGCCATCGGCCGGTGCACGAACTCGGCGGTGGGATCGACCGTCGCCCAGCCGTCGGCGAGGGCCGTCGCGGCATCCGCCGCCGTGATCGTGCCCTTGAAGCTGTCCGGGGCCAGCACGACCCGCGTCACCCGGTGATCCCCGGGGTGCTGTCGCGCACGATGATCTCGAGCGGCAGGGGCGCCTGCTCCCATTCCGCATCGACCGTCGCGCGGAAAGCCTGATATCCGACCTCGCTCAACGGCACGCGCACGGTCGTCAACCGCGGGGTGGCATCGCTGCTCGCCGGCACGTCGTCGAACCCGCAGACCGCGATGTCGCTGCCGACCTCGCGCCCGGATTCACGGATCGCGGACATCGCACCGAGGGCCACCACGTCACTGATCGCGAAGATCAGGGTGCCGGGTTCGATGCCGTCGACGAGACCTTCTCTCATCTGGGCCGCCCCCGACTCCCGGCGGAAGTCACCCCGTCGCACGCTCTCGACCGCACCGCCTGCCGCCTCGAACCCGGCGTGGAAGCCGGCCAGACGATCATCCGAGGTCCGGACTCCGGCCGCCGCCCCGAGCGCGATCGCCGAACGGTACCCGAGCTCGGCCATCCGTCGGCCGAGCGCCTCCGCCCCGGAGCGGTTGTCGATCTCGATTCGACGCTCGCCCTCGCCGTCCGGCCCGAACGCCACGACCCGGCCGCCCAGGCGCACGAACTCCGCGAGTTCCTGCGCGGTCTCGGTCTCCGTGGGCTCCTGTGTGCGCGAGGCGGCGAGGATCAGACCTCGCGGCCGCTGCCCGCGAAGCGCACGCACGATCCGTGCCTCACGCGCCTGGTCGCGCTCGGTGATCGCGATCGTCACGACCAGGCCCTCCTCGTCGGCGCCGCGGGCAACACCCGACGCGATCAACCCGAAGTAGGGGTCGGCGATATCGGCGACGAGGAGGGCGATGACCGGTGATGTGCCGCGGGCGATCGACTGGGCCGAGACGTTCGCGGTGTATCCGAGCTTCTCCGCCGCTGATTCGACGCGTTCCCGGAACGACTCGGCGACTCGGCGCTCGGAACCGTTGAGCACCCGGGAAGCTGTCGCCAGGGAGACCCCGGCTTCTCGGGCGACGTCGTGCAGTGTGGGCGCCGGCCCCCGGGCGTGGCGCGGAGACCGCGTCGGCGACGGCCGCTCCGCGGACGTTGCGGGCTTGGTCATGACCCAGATCCTACTTCCCGACACGTGCGCCCGCCGGCACGGACGTCGGGTGGCTGCACGGCTGTCGGCCCGGATCCGCGGTCTTCTCCGTGCATCCGTGCATCCTCCTGAGAGGCGGTAAGAGACCGGTGTCCGAACACCTTCACGCGAGATGCGGAGAGACCGCGGCGGCGAACGTCTCGGCGGTGCGGCGCACCACGCTCTCGGGATCATCGGCCCAGATCTCGGCGTTGAAGATCTCGACCTCGATGTCGCGGTCGTACCCGGTCGCGACCACCGCGCGGGTGAGGGTGCCGAAATCGATCACGCCCTCGCCGGTGTAGTGCCGTGAGAGCAGCACGTCGGATGCGAGAGGCGTCTTCCAGTCGCACACCTGGTACGTGGCGATGCGTCCTTCACGACCGGCCCTCGCGATCTGCTCGAGCACCTGCGGGTCCCACCAGATGTGGAAGGTGTCGACGGCGGCGCCGACCACCTCCGGATCGAAGTCCCCGGCGATGTCGAGCGCCTGGCCGAGCGTCGAGACGACGGCGCGATCGGACGCGTACATCGGGTGCAGCGGTTCGATCGCGAGCGTCACACCGGCCGCCTTCGCCTCGGGAGCCAGCACACCGATCGCATCGCGCACGCGCTGCCGAGCCCCGATCAGGTCGCGCGATCCCGCGGGCAGGCCGCCCACGACCAGGACGAGCACAGCGGTCGAGCCCTCGGCACCGGCCGCGGCCAGCGTCGCGGTCTCCTCGATCGCCCGGCGGTTGTCGTCCAGCGCCGCCGCCCGCTCCGCCCCGTCCGGCAGCGTGAAGAACCCACCACGGCAGTGCGTCGAGAAGCGCAGGCCCGAGGCGCCGAGCATGCGGGCCGCGACGTCGAGGCCGACGTCGTTCACCGGCTCACGCCACAGTCCGATCGCCTCCACACCCGCGGCCGTCGTGACCCGCAGGGCCGTCGCGAGGTCGGCATGCTTGATGGTCGCCTGATTGATCGACAGGCGCGGGTCCGGGGCCGGCGCCTGGGCCTGGGCCGGGGAGGGGAGGCTCATGCGTCCACGCCGTTCAGACGCAGCATGCCGTGCCACCGCTCGCGGGCGAGGTCGGGCTGCTCCAGCGCCAGGGAGGCGTTGGCGAGCTCGATGATCCGGCTCAGGTGCGGCAGGCTGCGCGCGGAGTGCAGCCCGCCCACCATCTGAAAACCGGGCTGATGGCCGTTCATCCACGAAAGGAAGGCGACGCCCGTCTTGTAGTAGAACGTGGGAGTCGCGAAGACCTGCCTGCTCAGTTCCTCGGTCGGTCCGAGGATGCGCCGATACCGTTCCGGGTCGCCGGCGTCGAGTGCCTGGATCGCCGCCGACGCGACCGGGGTGATCGCAGCGAAGGCGCCGAGCAGGGCGTCGGAGTGCGTGCGCACGCCCGCTGCGTCCCCCGTGTCTTCCCCGAGTGCACGACCTGTCGCCGAGTGCACGCCCTGTTCACGCGAGGGAGCCGTCTGCTCGGCGAGATCGCGTGCAGTCGACGAGCCCGCCGCGGCACCTCCGATCAGGCTCACGTAGTTGAAGTCGTCGCCCGTGAACATCCGGACGCCCTCGGGGAGACGATCGCGTACCGAGACCTCGGACTCGGCGTTCAACAGGCTCATCTTGACTCCCGCCACCTTGTCCGGATTCTCGGCGATGATCTCCAGGAGCACGTCCGACGCCGCCTGCCAGTCGTCCGCGCCGAAGTAGCCCGCGAGCTCGGGATCGAACGCCGCACCGAGCCAATGCAGCACGACCGGAGTGGTCGCACGCGAGAGGACCTCTCGATACACACGCCGGTAGTCGTCCGCGTCCGTCGCGGCACGGGCCAGGTGACGGGAGGCCATGAGCACGGGGCCGGCGCCCTGCTCCTCGGTGAAGTGCAGTTGCTCGAGGTAGGCGGAGGTGAGCTGGTCGAGCGAGATGTGCGGTTCGGCGATGTGGTCGGTGTTGACACCCACCACGACGGATCCGCCCTCCTCACGGGCGACCTCGGCGCTGCGGGCGATCAGCTCGCGGGTGGCAGCGGCGTCCAACCCCATGTTCCGCTGCGCGGTGTCCATGGCATCGGCGACGCCGAGACCCCACGAGTACACGTTGCGGCGGAACGCGAGCGTGGCGTCCCAGTCGATGTCGGCCGGCTGCCCGGGAGTGTTGTCGGCGTGCACCTTCGGCACGACGTGTGCGGCGGCATACGCGACGCGGCTCTGCAGCGGGCCGGTCGGGCGCGTGTAGGTGCCGGAGTCATTGAGGGCGACGTCAGCGACATCGCCGTTCGCGCGGAGGAGGCGCAGGGTGCTCATGCTCACCTCAGTCCAGCGTCAGCTGCGACAGGGCGATCTTGCGACCCTCGGCGCTGGAGGTCAGACCGGCCTCGGCGAACTGCACGCCGCGCGCGCCCGCGAGCAGGTCGAACGGGTAGTCGGTGCCTTCGACGTACGAGACCAGGTACTCCTGCCATTGCTGGCGGAACCCGTTGAGGAACACGTCGTTGGTGGGTACGTTCTGCCAGTCGGCGTCGTAGTCGCGGGTGTCTTCCAGATCCGGGTTCCACACCGGCTTCGGCGTGGCATCACGCGGCTGGATCTTCGCCCCGAACAGTCCGACGACGGCGGAGCCATGCGTGCCGTCGACCTGGAACTCGACGAGCTCGTCCCGGTTCACCCGCACGGTCCACGAGGAGTTGATCTCCGCGATCACGCCCCCCTCGAGCTCGAAGATGCCGTAGGCCGCGTCCTCAGCGGTCGCGGTGTAATGCTCGCCCTTCTCATCCCAACGGTCGGCGATGTGCACCGCCGCCTGCGCGTAGACGCTCTCGACCTCGCCGAACAGGTTCTCGAGCACGTAGTTCCAGTGCGGGAACATGTCGGTGATGATCCCTCCGCCGTCTTCCGTGCGGTAGTTCCAGCTCGGGCGCTGCGCGGGCTGCCAGTCGCCCTCGAAGACCCAGTAACCGAACTCGCCACGCACCGAGAGGATGCGCCCGAAGAAGCCGGAGTCGATCAGACGCTTGAGCTTCTGAAGTCCGGGGAGGTAGAGCTTGTCATGCACGACGCCGGTCTTCACTCCCGCCCGGTCGGCGAGGCGGGCGAGGTCGAGCGCCTCGTCGAGCGATTCGGCGGTGGGCTTCTCGGTGTAGATCGCCTTTCCGGCCGCGATGGCCTTGCGGATAGCCGTGGCCCGGGCCTTGGTCACCAGGAAGTCCGCGTAGATCTCCCACCGCGGGTCGGCGAGGGCAGCGTCGAGGTCGGTCGTCCAGTCGTCGATCCCGTGCTTCGCGGCGAGTTCGGCGAGCTTGGCCTCGCTGCGGCCGACGAGGATCGGCTTCACCGTGATCTTCGAACCGTCGGGGAGCTCGATACCGCCCTCGTCACGGATCGCGAGGATCGAGCGCACCAGGTGCTGCCGGTACCCCATGCGTCCGGAGACGCCGTTCATGATGATCCCGATCTCGCGGGTGTTCGCCTGTGCCATGGTGTTCCGTTCCTGTCGCGGGACGCTGTCGTGCTTTCACCGAGGCAGTGGGAAAGCGCTTTCCGAGATCATGGCATGAGATGAGCGACGATCGCAACCATGGGTGGGGATCCCACGATCGGCCCGCCGGGAGGCAGACGATTGCGCACGGCGGACGCTGCAGCGTGCGCGGCAGCCGCGTCGTACGATTCGACGCACAGGACGGCCGACCGATTCGACGCGCAGGGCCGCCGACCGGTTCGCTGCGCGGGGCGGCCGGCCCGCACGGGAATCAGCGCGACGCGGTAGTGGCGCGCTCGACGAGTGCCGTCGGGATGACTCCGGATCCCTCTGCGGGCGCAGCGCCTTCGATCGCGTCCACCAGCGCTGACACCGCACGCTGGGCGAGCGCGGCGAAGTCCTGCCGGATCGTGGTCAGCGGCGGGCGGTAGTTCGCGGCGTCCGGCACATCATCGAAACCGATCACGCCGACGTCTTCCGGCACCCGACGGCCGTAGTCGGACAGCGCCCGCAGCAGCCCGAGCGCCATCTGATCGTTGGCGCAGAAGACGGCGGATGCCGTGCGCAGTTCCGCGCCGGCGGCGTACCCCGAGTCAGCGCTCCAGTCACCGCGGACGACGGCGGGCGGACGGACGCCGGCGGAGACGAGCGTCTCCCGCCATCCGCGTTCTCTCTCGGCCGCCGCGAAGGAGTCGGCTGGACCGGCGAGATGATGCACCCCGTCTCCCCCGAGGGCGAGAAGCCGGCGTGTGGCTGCGGCGGCGCCGCCCGCGTGATCGCTGTGCACCGACGTGAACCCGTCCTCGCTCGGGGCGTCGACGACCACGAGGTGCAGCCCGGCAGGCCGCTGCGCGTCGGAGACCAGGGCCGATGCCTCGTTCAGGACGATCGCACCGTCGACCTCCTGCTCCGCGAGCCGATCGAACGCGTCAGCGACGCCGCGGGTGGCGGTCACGAGGGTCACCGCGTACCCCCGTTCCGCCGCAGCTTCGGCCGTGGCCTGCAACATCCGGGAGTTGCCGACGGTGGCGAGGGTGGTGACGACGAGTCCGATCGTCTGCGAGCGCCCGGTGCGCAGAGCTCGGGCCGCGCGGTGGGGGCGATAACCGAGCTCCGCCATCGCGTGCTCGACGCGGGCACGGGTGTCGGGGTCGACGCGGGGGCTGCCGTTGACGACCCGCGAGACAGTCTGTCCCGAGACACCGGCACGGGCAGCGACCATGGCCATGGACACCCGTCCGGACGGGGGATTCCGACGATTCGACCCCGATCCGTCGACGCGGTCGCGTCTGCTCTGCCCCACCTCATCCTCCATCCGCTACGACGTCGCGCCGGCCCCGCCTTCTATCTCAGAGGCGTGCGATCTGCCTCAGAGGCGTGCGCGCAACTCCGTCATGTTGACGTTACCACGGCGCTGTGCGTACCATGTTGACGTGAACACGGACGATCTTCCTGAGTTGCGCACCGAGACTCTCGGCGCCGGCGTCGTCAGACGCGCCACCACCCTCGCCGACGGCCGCGACCTCATCTACTACGACGATCCCGGCACCGCGCTGGGCGCCGACCGAGCCGTCGACGCGCGCGCCCTCGACCCCCGCCCGGAGACCGCGACGATGCGTCTCGACGTGCTCACCGGCGACTGGATCACGGTCGCCGCGAACCGACAGAACCGCGTGATGATGCCCGGCGCCGACGCCGACCCGCTGGCCCCGCAGACACCCGGAAACCCCTCCGAGGTGCCCTCGCGGTACGACGTCGCCGTGTTCGAGAACCGCTCGCCCGCGTTCGGACCCGCCCTGGCCGCAGCGACGGGCGCCGCACCCCGGGCGTCGAACGCTCCTCGCGGGCTCGACGACCTCGCGGCCCTCGGCCTCGGCCGCACGCGCACCGCCGTCGGCCGCTGCGAGGTCGTCTGCTTCAGCCCCGAGCATGCCGGATCCTTCGGTACACAGACCGTCACCCGGGCGCGTACCGTGATCGAGGCATGGGCCGACCGCACCGCCGCACTCTCGCAGCTGCCCGGCATCGAGCAGATCTTCCCGTTCGAGAACCGGGGCGAGGCGATCGGCGTGACCCTGCCGCACCCGCACGGGCAGATCTACGCCTACCCGTATGTGACCCCGCGCACCACCCGCGTGCTGGAGGCGATCGGCCGCACCGCCCCCGACCTGTTCCAGCACATCCTCGAGTCCGAGCAGGCGTCCGAGCGCGTGGTGTTCCGCGGCGAGCACTGGACCGCCTTCGTGCCGTTCGCCGCACGCTGGCCACTCGAGGTGCACCTGATGCCGCACCGCCATGTGCCCGACTTCGCCGAGACCACTGAAGCCGAGCGTGACGAGCTCGCCCCGCTCTACCTGCGGCTGCTGCGCGGCGTCGATGCCCTCTACGACTCCCCGACGCCCTACATCGCCGCGTGGCACCAGGCCCCCGTGCACGTCGGGCGCGACACCGTGCGCCTGCACCTTCAACTCACGAGCCCGCGCCGTGCCGCCGACAAGCTGAAATTCCTCGCCGGCTCGGAAGCGGCGATGTGGGCCTGGGCCGCCGAAGTGCCTCCGGAAGTCGGTGCCGCACGCCTCCGCGAAGCGATCGAGCGCGCCTCGCACGACCAGCCCGACACCGGAGATTCTGCATGACCGCCGCACACGACGATGCCCTCGCCCTCTTCACCCGCCTGACCGGGCGTGAACCCGACGGAGTCTGGTCGGCGCCCGGGCGCGTGAACCTCATCGGCGAGCACACCGACTACAACGACGGGTTCGTGCTGCCGTTCGCCATCCCGCAGCGCACGGTGGCCGCGGTCGGTCGGCGCGATGACGACCGCGGTCGCGTCCTGGTCGGCTCCACATTCGCCGAAGAACCGGTCGAGGTCGCCCTCGACGAGCTCGACCGGCTCTTCCCCACTGCACCCGGCTCGCATCCGGCCGTCCCGGAGTGGGCCGCCTACCCGCTCGGGGTCGCCTGGGCGCTCGGTCAGGCGGCCGCCGAGCGCGGACCGTTCGGCGGGATGGACATCGCCATCGCCTCCGACGTGCCCGTGGGCGCCGGGCTCTCGTCCTCGGCCGCGATCGAGGGGGCGACATCCTCCGCCTTGAACGACCTGTGGGGCACCGGGTTCGACGGAACGGCCCTCGCCCGCATCGGACGACGGGCCGAGAACGAAGCCGTCGGCGCCCCCACAGGGATCATGGACCAGATGGCGTCGATGCTCGGCCGGCCCGACACCGCGATCTTCCTCGACTGCCGCACACTGGAGACCCGGCTCGTGCCTCTCGGCGTCGCCGAGGCAGGCCTCGCGGTCCTCGTGATCGACACCCGTGTGAAGCACGCCCACTCCACCGGCGGCTACCGCGAACGCCGGGCCTCGTGCGAACTCGGCGCCTCGATCATGGGAGTGCCTGCGCTGCGCGACATCTCGATCGACGACCTGCCGCGCGCTCAGAAGCTGATGGACGAGGTCACCTTCCGGCGCGTGCGTCACATCGTGACCGAGAACCAGCGGGTCCTCGACACCGTGCGGGTGTTGCGCGAGCAGGGCGTCCGAGCGATCGGCGACCTCCTGGTCGCCTCGCACGCATCGATGCGCGACGACTTCGAGATCTCGACCCCCGAACTGGACACCGCTGTCGACACCGCTCTGAGCGCCGGCGCCCTCGGTGCACGGATGACCGGCGGTGGGTTCGGAGGTGCCGCGATCGCCCTCGTCGAGCAGGCTGCCGTCGCATCGGTGTCGGATGCCGTGAACGCCGACTTCGCGAAGTCCCGGTTCGCGCCGCCCCTCCTGTTCACGGTCACCCCGTCGGCCGGCCCCCGCCGCGACGCCTGACAGAATGATCCATCGGGCCGCGACGACTCCGCGGCAGGAGAGGAATGCAATGTCCTGGATAGTCACCGGAGGCGCCGGCTACATCGGCGCCCACGTCGTCCGCGCTCTCGCGGATGCCGGGCTCACCCCGGTCGTGCTCGATGACCTGTCCAGCGGCGTCGAGTCCTTCGTGCCCGAGGGCGTGACATTCGTGCGGGGCAGCATCCTGGACCGTGAGCTGGTCGAGAAGACGCTGCGCGACCACGGTTCCGAGGGCGTGATCCACGTCGCGGGCTTCAAGTACGCCGGCGTCTCGATGCACCGCCCCCTGCACACCTACGCGCAGAACGTCGAGGGCACGCGGGTGATCCTCGAGGCCATGGAGGCCGCGGGAGTCTCGAACATCGTCTTCTCCTCCTCCGCCGCCGTGTTCGGCACGCCCGATGTGGCCCTCGTCGTGGAAGACACCGCCAAGAAGCCGGCCAGTCCCTACGGCGAGTCGAAGCTCATCGGCGAATGGTTGCTGCGCGACCAGGCGATCGCGACGGCGGAATCCGAGCGGCCCCTGCGACACACCTCTCTGCGGTACTTCAACGTGGTGGGCTCCGCCGATCCGACGGTCTACGACGTCAGCCCGCACAACCTCTTCCCGATCGTGTTCGAGGCGCTGCTGGCCGGGAAGACGCCCCGCATCAACGGCGACGACTACGCCACGGAAGACGGGACGAACGTGCGCGACTACGTGCACGTCGGCGACATCGCGGCCGCCCACGTCGCGGCCGCGCAGCGTCTGTCCGACGGACGTCCGATCGAAGCCGCCTACAACCTCGGCTCCGGTGACGGACTGAGTGTGAAGCAGATCATGGATGCCGTCGCCCGCGTGACCGGCATCGACTTCACACCCGAGATCGGCCCGCGCCGCCCCGGTGACCCCGACCGCATCGTCGCGACCGGTGAGCTCGCAGCCCGCGACCTCGACTGGACCATGCGGTACTCGGTCGACGAGATGGTGCGCACGGGGTGGGAAGCGCGGCAGGCCGCTCGCCCCTGACGGTCAGAGGTCGCGGGAGCGGATCGGGTACGCCCAGAAGCAGAGCCAGGCGAGGGCGGTGAACCCGAGCGGGATCACTGCGAGCATCAGCCGGATGCCGCCGTCGACGCTGTCGGGCTGCGTGTCACCGAGGGCGGCGTCGAAGCCGGAGGCCGTGAGCACCACGGCAGCGACGATCGCCTGCAGCACCACCGAGCCGCGCACCACGAACCCGTTCACCCCGAAGTAGGCGCCTTCGCGACGGTGACCGGTGCGCACGGCATCGTCGTCGATGATCTGCGCGAGCATGACCTCGAGCAACTGCAGCAGGCCCCCGACCCCCACGCCGACCGCGATCCCGACCAGCGCCGCGCCGATCACGTTCGACGGCGCGAGGTAGCCGAGCACGGACACCCCGAACACCGCGACGCTCCACAGCACAGCGGTGCGGGGGGAGGTGCGGCGGACGACCGCGCTCCACAGCATGATCGACGGGATCGCGGTGGCGAAGATGGCACCGAGCAGCAGGCTGCCCTGCCCCTCCGGCGCATGCAGGGAGTAGCGCACGTAGAAGGGGATCGCGGCGAGGATCACCGCGATCGAGGTCTGCACGAACAGCGAACCGAGCACATACGGAACGAACGCCCGGTTGCGGAACGTGTACTTCAGCTGGTCTGCCCAGCGCATCGCTTCCGACGATGCCGTCGACTCCGCATCCGGAAGCCGGCGCTCGATCATCCCGCCGAAGAACGACCAGACGAGCAGCACCAGGCAGACGGCGCCGAGAACCAAGGCCATTCCTGGCCACCCGATCGCGCTGTACAGCGCAGGGGCGCCCGCGGTGCCCAGGACCATGCCGAAGATCGCGAAGATCTGTCGCGGCACGTTGCCGCGGGCGCGTTCCTCCGTGGTGCGGAACATCTCGGGGAACAGTGCCGAGATGTTCAGCACCACCACGACGAACGCGATGTCGTACACCGCCACGACGACCAGGAACCAGGTGATGAGGCCGGCGACGGGGAGCTCCGGCGGCATCCAGACCAGCGCGAATGCGACGACCAGCGGCACGATGCCCAGGCCGATCCACGGGATGCGCCGGCCCCACGGAGTGCGCAGTCGGTCGGAGATCGTGCCGACGACGGGGTTGAGCACGGCGTTCAGGATGCCGTGAGCGATCATCGCGACCGCCACCCACGTGGCCGGTACGGCGAGGTGCGAGACGTAGAAGTACACGACGAAGGCCGAGAACGTCTGCGCCATCAGCTGCGTCGGGAAGCCCGAGGCTCCGAAGGCGATCGCCTGCGACCTGCTCGGGGCCGCGTCGAGGCGTCGGTCGCGCACCCGATCGCCCAGGGAGGTCACCGCACCTCTCCCCGCTGCAGGTCGCGTCCCCGCTGCAGGTCGCGCAGGTCGCGCCAGCCGATGCGCACGAGCCCCTCATCGTCGATGGCCTGCCGGACCGCGGGGTCCTTCAGCAGACGAAGCTCATATCCGCGCTTCGTCGCGCTGAAGTCCACGGCGGCGCGGAGCTCATCGTCGTCGACCATCGGATGGAGGTAGATCTCCGTGACCCCTGCCGGCACCGCGCGCAACAGCGCGATGAAGCCGTCACGCATCTGCGCGTACGTCTCCTCGTCCGGCGTGCCTTCACGCAGCAGCTCGAACGGGTGCGACCAGAGCCGGTCGATGATCTCGACGCCGGAAACATCGGCGGCCGCTGCCGCGGCATCGAGTTGAGACTGGAGCGCGGAGTCCTCGCCCACGCCGTCCATGCTGCGGGGCAGCCGGAACGGGAGGCCGTGGCGTGCAGCGAGCTCGAACACCGGCTGGAGGAAGCCGCGTCCGGTCACGAGTCCGTAGACCGAACCCATGTGATTGTCGAGATGCGTCACATCGACGCCGGCATCGAGCGCGGCCTGCACCTGAGCGGCGAGTTCGGCAGCGACGTCGTCGGCGGCGGCGTTCCGCTCGACGGAGAGTACATCGGTCGGGAAGAAGCCCGCATCATCGACAAGGGTCGTGGCGGTGCCGGTGAGCGGGCGCCACCGGTAGCGCGCCCATTCGCTGGTGAGCACGAGATGCACGCCGATATCGAGATCGGTGCGGGATGCGGCGAAGGCGAGGGCCTCCGGCGACCACGAGCACGGGACCATCACGGTCGACGAGTCGATGCTCCCGGATGTGAGCAGATCCATGATCGCGGTGTTCGCCGCGTGGCACATGCCGAAGTCGTCCGCATTGAGGATGATCGCCCGTGCGCCGGGCGGGAGGCCGAGTCGGTCGGCGAGATCGGACGGTGCGGTCATCGGGAGTCCTGTCGGGTGGTTCGAGCGACACTGCTCGGGCGGGCGATGTTCGGCGGGTGGTGTTCAGCAGGCGTTGGGGGGCGGGGTGTTCAGCGGGCGCTTTTGGGGGCGGGGGTGAGGATCCGGGTGAAGAGGTCGCCTCGGAGTGCGGCCGCAGCCTGGTCGACGGCGCCGATGAGCGGAGCCTCAGGCCCGAAGGAGGAGACGAGGAACCGCAGCGGGAGCTGCGCGTCATACTCGCCGGCGACGCGCTCGATGGCAGCGACGAGCACGGGATGAGCCGCCTTGCCACCGAGGACGAACGCCTCAGGGTCGAGCACCAGCCCGACGCTCCCGGCCACGAGAACGATGCGGCGGGCGACCTCGGAGATGATCTGGAGCGCTCCATCGTCTCCGAGGACTGCGGCCTCCAGATGATCGCTGAGAGATGCGGCGGGATCGCGACCGACGCCGAGCGCGAGGTCGCTGACGACTGCATCGCCCACGAGGGGAGCACCGATCGGGATGGGGGTCTGCGGCAGGTACATGACCTCACCGGCGACGCCGGAGAATCCACGGTGCAGCGCGCCGTCGATCACGATGCCCGCTCCGAGTCCGTCGTCGAGGAGCAACAGCGCGAAGCTGGTGAGGCTTCCTCCTCCGCCGCCGGTGAGTTCGGCGAGGGCCGCGAGGTTGACGTCGTTCTCGATGCGGACAGGACAGTCGAGGGCCGCGGCCAGTGCCGCACGGAAGGCGCCGCCGTCGGGACCGAGGTCGTCACGGATGCCTCCGTCAGCGGTGACGATGCCGGGCACCCCGACGACCGCGAGGTGCACGGCGCCCTTCGCCGCCTTCAACGAACGGCGGCACTCATCGACGAGCCCGACGATGTGGGCGACACGGTTCTCGGCGTCGGGGAACGGCGAGTGCGCCTCCGCCCGCACGATCCCGGTCGCGTCGACCAGCACGACGTGCGCCGCGTGGTGATCGACGTGCACGGCCGCGGCGAATCCGAGGCGCGGATGCAGGGCCACACGTCCGGCGGCGGGACCCCTCGTGTCCCGGTCCACTCCCGCAGGCGCGACTGCTCCGGCGTTCTCGAGCATCCGCAGCACCTGAGTCACAGCGGTACGCGACAACCCCGTGGCGGACATCAGCTCCGAGCGGGTCTGCGGGCCGCTGCGGGCGAGGGCCTCCAGGATCGCGCGGCCGTTGAGCGTGCGTAGCAGGCCCTGCGGTCCCGCGAGTGGTCTGGACATAGGTGTTCCGGAGGCGCCTCTCGTTTCGCGTACTTCACCCGGCTTCTGAGGCGGGCGCAGTGCCCGCCAGCATGCCACATCGCGTCGCACCAGTCGAGACTTCGCGCCGATTCCGGTGCCGGTGAGTGCCGTGGGGCAAGTCACGGTCACGGTCACGATCAGAGCCTCGAGTCGGCGCGGCTCGGCTCGGCTCGAAACGGCACGGTACGGCACGGCACGGCTCGAGTCGGCTCGGTGGCAACAATTCACACCCTGAGTGGTGGCGTCACACCCTGAGTGGTGCCGCGCTGCTGATGGCCGGCTCTCTGCGCCCGCCACCTCGGGATCGCCGCGTTCGCCACTGCCGGGTCGGGTCCCACCAGGCGGGGCCACGGATGTGCGGGATGCCGTGGCGCATGCGGATCTCCCATCCGCTGGTGCCAAGGGTGCGGTGGTGGTGCCAGCAGAGAGCGACGCCGTTGTCGGTGTGGGTGGGCCCGCCGCGCGCATGCTCTTGGACGTGGTGGATCTCGCACCACGTGGCGGGGACATGACAGCCGGGAATGAGGCATTCCCCGTCGCGGATGGCGATCGCGCGGCGTTGATGGGCGGTGAAGATCCGGTCGGTGGCGCCGATCCCGATGATGCGCCCGCCGGAGTCGAACATCACGCGCTGTATTCCGCCGGCGCAGGCGGTGTGCGCGGCGACCCGGATGGGAACGGGGGTGTCGATGCCGTCGATGTGGGCCCATCCGTTTCCCGTGGCGTAGTCGTCGGCAGCGACGGTCACGACCAGGGTCGGGGCGGCGCCTCCGAGGCGAGGCATGTCGTCATGGCGGGCGGCGATCCCGAGCGCGGCGGCGAGGATGTCGTGCTGCTTCTGCGCCCGAGATCGGGTGTCGACCATTCGGCCCGGATCACCGGATGGAAGGTCACCGTCGTCTGGCCCCGTGGGCTCGGTATCGCGACAGGGGGATTCTTCCGAGGGTCGGAACATCACTCCGGGGAGGGGAGGCCCGTCGACTTTCGGATTCAGGTGAGCGTCGAAGATGCGTTGCAGTTGTCCCGCGACTTCGGGCAGGAGCCCGCCTCGGACCGGGATGACCCCGTCTTTCGCCCGCCCCAAGACGATCCCCCGGGCGCGCATCGCGATGTCGTCCGCGGGTTCGGCGCCATCAGGATCGAGGTACTGCACGATGACCTGCGCCAGAATCCTCAAGTCCTCCGGCGTCGCCGCCGGCGCGGAGTCTCCTTCGACGCCCGCACCCGAATCCGCTCCTGGAACGTCCTGTGCACTCGCACCCGCGGCCGGGATCCCCCGCGAGTAGGCCGCCAGCTCCCCGTCCGCGAGCAACCGGTCTGCTGTCCCGACACGGATCCCGGCCTGTTCCACCGGCCCGATCGCGGCCAACAACCCGGCCACACCGAGGGCCCCGTCGAGTAGCGCCGCCCGCAGTTCGGGCCATCGCGCGGGCGAGCGGAACCCGGATGACAACTCCACCTCCCGGCGCACCGCCCGCGCCGCCTTCATCATCCGCCCTGCACCGGGCCCGTCCGTCCGCAGGACCCGCTGCAGCAACTCGCTCATCGTCCGGCACCCGAACTTCCCGCAGAATCCGGCCTCTCCCGACCCGGCGGGACGCCCATCGACCGACGCGACCGCCTCCACGACGACTGCCTCCGCCCGCCGCTGCACCTCACCCGCCACACGCAACAGGTCCATCTTCACCGCATCGGACATCACCGCCATCGCGTCAGAGTGCAACACGGCATCCAGGTCGGTCACCACCTGTTCGAGCACTTCCACGGGGTTGTTCATGGGTCGAGTCAACTCGGGGGTACCGACATTCCTTCCCGGATAAACCCCGATCAGAGCAATATTCCGGAACACGCGTAGAGCTCATGCGTCCTCCACGAACTCGCCCCGAATCCGTCTTTCCACATCTCAGGTAGAGGCGTGATGCTGCCACCCCCGAAGGTCCGACGCCGGAAGCAGAATCGGTACATGCGCATCGACACGACCCACACACAGAAGCCCATGAGCAAGAGCACCGATGACCGAGAGGCGAGTCGAATCATCCACCCTCGATTTGACGCTCGCGGTTTCGCGAATTAAATTACAGATCGGTAACGGTGGCATCCGGGGGGATCGACCGCCGCGCACGCCAGCCTCCCGGAAGGATCCCGTCACGAATTCCCTGCCACCCGAGCGCGATCACGACGCCTCGGAAGCTCCCACCGAAGTCCCTGACTCATCCCGACCGCTTTTGCGGCGTGACCTTCGACGCTCCGTTTCCGCGGACTCGCAGAGTCGCCGCCCGGCGAACACCGCCCATGCTGCTGCGGTACCGGAGACGACCCCGGAACCCGATCCGGCCGCCGCCTCCGCAGCAGTCACAGGGCCCACGCACGAAGCAGACACGGAACCCGCATCCTCTGCAACCCCCACATCCCCCGCGCCGGAGACAGTCCAGGCCGCACCCGACGCGGCTCCCCCTCGCGCACAGCCACTGCCACAGCCACAGCCACAGGCTCCCCACACCCCTCGCGCCTGGGATCCTCGCCTGCGCCCCCGCCACATGGCACTGAAGTCGACGCCGAAGACGGCCGCGACCTCTCGCGGCGAAGCCCGGCGACAGAAGCGCCAGTGGGCGAAGACCAAGGCGCTCGGCGCCACGCTGGCGATCGGCGTGATGATCACCGGGGCAGCGCTTCCCGCCCTCAACCCCGCGGGTGGCCCTGCCGCCGCCGCCAGCTCCAGCGTCTCGACCCTCGCCGATGGCACCGCGCAGTCCTACACGGCGAAGTCCGAGATCCGCGCTGTGATCGACCCACGGGGCAACTTCTCCGCGACCACGCCCGAGGAGATCAAGGAGACCCGTTCGCGCGCCGCCGCCGCAGCAGTCGCCGCCGGCATGCCGCTCTCGAGCGCGATGGACATCCCCCTCGCCGGACGCATCGTGATGCCGATGGCCGATGGGACCTACTCGTTCACCGACGGCTTCGGCGCCTCGCGGCCGGGACGTTCGCACCTCGGGCAGGACTTCGCCGCCCCGGTCGGCACACCGATCAATGCCGCCATGAAGGGCTGCGTCTCACGGTCCACGGAGAGCTACCAGGGCTACGGCGTGACGATCCAGATCGAGAGCATCGTCGACGGGCAGGCCGTGAGCACGGTCTACTCGCACATGACGTACGGAAGCCGTGCGGTCGAGGTCGGTGATTGCGTCGACGAGGGGCAGTACATCGGCGACGTCGGATCGACCGGCTACGTGTTCGGCTCCTGCCTGCACTTCGAGGTGCACATCAACACCGCGCCCGTCGACCCGCTGCCGTGGCTCAAGAAGAACGTGAGCTGATCGGCGTCGACCGCCCCCCTTCTCCCGTCTGCGGTTCACCGTAGGGTGGATGGATGAGCTCCCTGGAGATCCGCAACGCCCGCGCGGAGGACGCCGACGACATCGCCGGGGTGCATGTCCGCTCGTGGCAGGTCGCCTATCGCGGGCTCATCGACCAAGCCGTGCTCGACGGCCTCTCCATCGACGAGAGAGCTGTGGGCTGGCGTCGCACCCTCGCCGAACCGTTGCCGACGAGCCTCGGGACCGTCGTCGCCCTGCGCGACGACCGTATCGTCGGATGGGCTTCACTCGGCTCCGGACGCGACCCCGACGGGGTCGCCGACGGCGAGGTGTATGGCATCTACGCCGATCCCGCCGCCTGGTCTACGGGCGCGGGTCACGCCCTGTTGGAAGCCGCCGAACAGCGGATCGCCGAGGCCGGCCACAACCGCGCCTACCTCTGGGTCCTCGACGGCAACGAACGCGCCGATTCGTTCTACGCCCGCCACGGCTGGATCGAAGACGGCGCGATCAAGATCGAGGAACGCCCCCAGCTCACACTGCGCGAGCATCGTCGCGTGAAGCTGCTCGGCGCCTGACCTCGCACCTTCCGGCACCTCCGTCCTGCCTGACCTCGCGCCTTCCGGAACTTCCCGCCTTCCGGAACCTCGGGCGCCCCTCAGTCGAGAGCGCTCATGACGTGCTTGATGCGGGTGTAGTCGTCGAACCCGTATTGCGACAGGTCCTTGCCGTAGCCGGAGTGCTTGAACCCGCCGTGGGGCATGTCCGACACGAACGGGATGTGGGTGTTGATCCACACGCAGCCGAAGTCGAGGTCGCGAGAGAACCGCATCGCCCGGGCATGATCCGTGGTCCACACCGAGGCGGCGAGCGCGTAGGGCACGTCGTTCGCCATCCGCAGAGCCTCGTCGTCCTCCGAGAACGCCTGCACCGTGAGCACGGGTCCGAAGATCTCCCCCTGCACGACCTCGTCGTCCTGTCGTACTCCCGACACGATCGTGGGCTCCCAGAAGTACCCTCGATCGCCCTGGCGGCGTCCGCCGGTCTCGATCGTCGCGTGCGCGGGGAGCCGGTCGATGAATCCCTGCACCTGCGCGAGCTGCGCCGCACTGCTCAGGGGCCCGTACAGCACCCCCTCCTCGTCCGGGCCACCGGTGCGAGCGTGCGTCTTCGCCCGGGCGACCAGAGCGGCGACCAGCTCATCGTGCTTCGATTCGTGCACCAGCACCCTGGTGGCGGCAGTGCAGTCCTGTCCGCCGTTGAAGAAGGCACCGGTGATGATGCCCTCGACGGCCTTCTCGATCGACGCATCCGAGAACACGATCGCCGGAGCCTTGCCGCCCAGCTCGAGGTGCACCCGCTTGACGTCGTTCGCCGCTGAACGGGCCACGGCCATACCAGCCCGCACGGATCCGGTGATCGCCACCATCTGCGGCGTCGGGTGCTCGACCAGCGCGACACCGGTGTCCCGGTCGCCCAGGACGACGTTGAGCGTGCCGGCGGGAGTGTGCCGGGCAACGATCTCCGCGAGCAGCAGCGTGGTCAGTGGCGTGGACTCCGCGGGCTTCAGCACGACGGTGTTCCCGGCGGCCAGCGCGGGGGCGATCTTCCACACGGCCATGTTCAGCGGGTAGTTCCACGGCGTGACCTGACCGATCACGCCGACCGGCTCGCGCCGCACGAACGAGGTATGACCGGCGAGGTACTCCCCCGCTGCCCGACCCTCGAGGCTGCGTGCCGCCCCCGCGAAGAAGCGCAACTGGTCGACCGACTGCATGATCTCGTCGGCCACCAGGCTCGCGCGCGGCTTACCCGTGTCCTGCGATTCCAGGTCGGCGAACTCCTCCGCCCGCGCCTCCATCTCATCGGCGATGCGGAACAGCGCCAACTGGCGGTCGGCGGGCGTGGTATCGCGCCAGATCGGGAAGGCGGCGGATGCGGCGGCGTAGGCGGCATCGACGTCGACGGCGTCCGACACCGGGAGTTCCCCGTACGTCTCTTCGGTGACAGGATCGAGGAGCGGCATCCGCTCGGCACCACTCGCGTCGACGAAACGGCCGCCGATGAAGTTCTGCAGCGGCGCGGAGTTCTTCAGAAGATGACTGGGCATGGCGCCATCGTACCGACATCAGTACGGAATCTGAAGATCCAGCAATATGAAACAACTGAATCAGTTGCAGAGGGTGGGAATGACTGACAATATCGACACATGAGTACGAAGTCTTCCCAGCCTGCCCTTGATGACATCTCGAAGCGCATCGTCGAGCTGCTGCAGGAGGACGGGCGACGCCCCTACGCCGAGATCGCCCGCGAGGTCGGCCTCAGCGAGGCTGCGGCGCGCCAGCGGGTGCAGCGGATGACTGAAGCCGGGATCATCCAGATCGTCGCGGTCACCGACCCGATGCAGCTCGGCTTCCACCGTATGTCGATGATCGGAATCCGCGTCTCGGGCGATCCGCGAGAGATCGCCGAAGAACTCACCCGGATCCCCGAGCTGGCGTACGTCGTCGTCACGCTCGGCACGTTCGACATCCTCGTCGAGGCCGTGTGTGAGAACGACGAGCACCTGATCGACCTCATCGCGACCCGCATCCGCACCATCCCCGGCATCACCCACACCGAGAGCATGCTCTACGCCGGTCTCTACAAAGACCTCTACAACTGGGGCACGCGCTGACGCGCACCCCGCTCCCGTACCTCGCACCCGCACACCACGGAGAGAAACCATGGGCACCACCGTCTTCGAACGTCAGCAGCCGTCGCCGTCCGTCATCGACGACTCCCTCCGCGACACCGCGCTGCGGGTGTTCTGGCTCGACGACGTCGACCGGCCGACACATCCGCGGCTGAACGGCACGGTCCGCGCCGACCTCGCCATCGTCGGCGGCGGGTACGCCGGACTGTGGACGGCGGTGCGCGCCAAGGAGCGCGACCCCGAACGCCGCGTCGTGCTGCTCGAGGCCTCGCGCATCGCCTGGGCGGCCTCCGGCCGCAACGGCGGCTTCTGCGAGTCGAGCCTCACACACGGACACGAGAACGGCGTGAACCGCTGGCCGGAGGAGATCGACCGCCTCGAAGAGCTGGGACACGCGAACCTCGACGCCATCGGCGAGACCGTCGAGCACTACCGGATGGATGCGGAGTTCGAGCGCACCGGACAGCTGGCCGTCGCCATCGAGCCCCACCAGGTGGAGTGGTACCGCGATGAGCCGGGCTTCCTCGACCGCGCAGCGGTGCAGGCCGAGGTGCACTCCGAGACGTTCCTCGCCGGCGACTGGGACCGCGACGGCTGCGCGATGGTGCATCCGGCCAAGCTGGCTGTGGAGCTGGCCCGCGTGGCCGCCGACCTGGGCGTCGAGATCTACGAGCACAGTCTGGTCCGCGCCATCGAGGGCGACGGATCGGGACCGATCACGCTGGTCACTGCGAACGGCCGCGTGATCGCGGATGCCGTGGCGCTCGGGACGAACGTCTTCCCCTCGCTCCTCAAACGCAACCGCCTGATGACCGTGCCCGTGTACGACTACGTGCTGATGACCGAGCCGCTCTCCTCCGAGCAACTGGCCTCGATCGGCTGGTCGAACCGACAGGGGCTCGCCGACAGCGCGAACCAGTTCCACTACTACCGGCTCACGGGCGACAACCGCATCCTGTTCGGCGGCTACGACGCCATCTACCACTTCGGCGGCAAAGTGCGCGCGGAGTACGAGGACCGCATGGAGAGCCACCGCAAGCTCGCCTCGCACTTCTTCACGACCTTCCCGCAGCTGGAGGGCCTGCGCTTCACCCACCGCTGGGCCGGAGCGATCGACTCGTCGAGCCGCTTCTGCGCGTTCTTCGGCACCGCCCGCAAGGGCCGCGTGGCCTACGCGACCGGCTTCACCGGGCTCGGCGTCGGGGCCGCACGCTTCGCGGCCGACGTCATGCTCGACAAGCTGTCCGGTGAGGAGACCGAGCGCACCGCGCTGCGGATGGTGCGTGAGAAGCCCATCCCTTTCCCGCCCGAGCCTGCCGCCTCGATCGGCGTCAACCTCGTCCGCGCCGCGATGAACCAGGCCGATCACAACGAGGGCAGGCGCAACCTGTTCCTCAAGACGCTCGACGCCGTCGGCATGGGCTTCGACTCGTGAACGGTCTCGCCGCCGGGGCGGGACTGGATGCCGCAACCCTGCCTCTGGCACACGAGTCACTGCCTGCGGATGAGGTGCTCGCCGGCGCGCCCACGACCGCCGCGCAGGAACTCGCGACACTCGGCGGGACCGAGATCGGCGTCTGGGAGATGACCCCCGGCACCGCGACCGACACCGAGGCCGACGAGGTGTTCGTCGTGCTGTCGGGCCGCGCCACGATCGCGTTCGCCTCGTCCGGACTGCCTGACCTCGAGGTCGGTCCCGGCTCGGTCGTGCGCCTCGCCGAGGGCATGCGCACCACCTGGACCGTCACCGAGACCCTCCGCAAGATCTACATCACCTGACGCTCTTCGAATCGCGCGAAGGGCTGCTTCCCCGGGCGCGATGGAGCGTTCGCGCGATTCGAAGGCGAGAGATCAGCCTTTCCGAAGGAACCAGACGCGGCGCTCCTGATCGCGCCGCAGCCAGGGCAGGAACGCCCACCAGAGGAGGAGCGCGACCGCCGCCCCGCCGATCAGTCCGGCGCACGTGTCGGTGAACCAGTGCGCGTTGATGAGCGTGCGCTGCCACACCATGCCGACGGCCAGGAGCACTCCGAGCACGATCCAGACGCGGCGCGCCCAGACCGCGGATGCCGGGATCAGCGCGAGCACCGTGATGATGATCGCGGCCATGCTCACGGAATGTCCGGACGGGAACGAACCGTGGTCGACCTGCACGAGCGGTCCGAAGAGTCCACCGGCCGCATCTTCGGCCGGGCGCGGCCTGTCGACGAGGTTCTTCGTGAGCTGCGACAGCAGCCCTGGGCCGGCGAGCTGCACCGCGATCACGAACAGCGCGGAACGCCAACGCCCCATCAGCGACAGCACGAGCGGGAGGAGGATCATCATGAGCACCGCCCCAGGGAGCTGACCGAGATGCTGGAACATCTGCGCCAGCACGAAGCCGGGCAGCGTCGACTCCGGCCCGACCCCGACACCTCTGCGCCACAGGTCGTCGAGGCCCTGCGTCAACGGCGCATCGGGCGCTGCGAGCACGCCGACCGCGAGAGCCACGAACACCGCGAGCAGTCCGAGAGCGGTCCACAGCATCCACCGAGGGCGCGGCGAGGCCACCGGTCGGGTGGCATCCCCGACCGCGACAGCCGTGGTCACGACGGCGTTCCCAGCAGCGGCCGCACGGAAGCGTAGGCATCGGACATGTCGCGGGTCGGCACGTCGTAGACCCGCGCGATGCCCTTCGATCCCTGGTGACGCGGCCAACCGGGGTCTCCCCCGACGATGAACGCGACAGCGGCGCCGTGCACCTCGTCAGCCAGCTCTTGCGGCGGGTTCGGACCCGCGAGCGGCTCCATCGCCGGACCGTCGAGGCAGTCGAAGAAGAACGGCACATCGAGGCAGTGCTCGGCGAAGCCGAAGTGTCCGGACGGCCACGAGAAGCGGTACAGCCAGGTGGGAGCGGCGCCGCGGTCGGCGACGATCTTCAGCAGCGCCGAGCGGAACATCCGGTCCGTCAGCAGCCGACCGCCCACCCGGGCGTTGCCGAGTCCGGTGATGTCGGCGTTGGCGGCGAGGTACTGCCGACGCGCACTCTTCGGCAAGCCGAGCTTGTTCAACAGCAGCGACCTCGGCACCCAGCGCAGCTTCTTCTCGGAGCCTGCGAAGACCATCGTGAACTCGTCGTCGGTCGCACCGATCACGAGCGGCTTGTCGGCACCGACACCGGCGCGGAGGGCCTCACGCTTCGGGCGTGGCAGCAGGTCGCCGTCGACGGCCGGACCGAGCGGAAGGCCCTCTTCGACCACGCTCCCGAGCGAATCAGGACCGAGCTCGGTCGCCTTCTTCTGCAGTTCGAGGATGCGGTCCTCGGACAGCGTCGAGAACCCGGCCACGGTGGGCGCGACCCGGGCCGCTGCGGCGAGTCCGCGCCCGAAGGCCTCGGCGCGGGCCGGAGCCACGTCGGCGAGCGCACCGGAGATCGCGTACACGCCGTGGAACAGATGCTGCGCCTTCTCCATGCCGAGCAGGGTCAGCACGGCTCCTCCGCCGGCGGATTGCCCGGCGATCGTGACGCGCGACGGATCCCCGCCGAACTCAGCGATGTTCTGCTGCACCCACTCGAGGGCGAGCAGCCAGTCGCGCACGCCCCGGTTCGAGGGGGCATCCTCGATCCAGCCGAAGCCGTCGAAGCCCAGGCGGTAGGAGAGCGACACGGTCACGACGCCGTCACGGTTGAAGTTGCGGCCGTCGTACCAGGGACTCGCGGGTGAGCCGGCGAAGTATCCGCCGCCGTGGATCCAGACGAGAACGGGAAGACCGGCGCCCTGCGCGGCAGGGGTCGGGTCCGGCGTGAAGACGTTCACGTTGAGCGTCGAGTCGCCCTCGACGCTCGGTTCGGGGATGAGCGTCACCCCGGGGTCGCCGCGCTGGGCCGTGGCGGCGAACTCGAGCGCATCGCGTACTCCCTCCCACGGCGCTTTCGGCACGGGCGCCTGAAAACGCAGCGCGCCGATCGGCGCCTCCGCGAACGGGATGCCCAGGAACGCCGCCGACCGCGGATTCCCGCGCCCGCCCGTGGTCGGGCGCCAGCGGCCCCGCACCCGTCCGGCGGCCGTGGCCACCTCGACGAAGTCGGCGGTCGTCTCGAAGTCGGTATCCGTCATCACAGCATTCTCCTGCTCATTCCCGGTCATCAGCGCACTCCCTTGATCGGCGCGGTCGCGACGGCGGCGAGGATCACGAACACGATCGCGAAGACGAAGAGCATCGCGTAGCCGCCGACGGAGGTGATGATGACACCGCCGATGGCGGGACTCAACGCCTGCGGCACATTGGTCGCGACGTTGAGGATGCCGAGATCCTTGCCCGCCGAGACGCCCTCGTTCGGCAGCACCTCGGTCATGAGCGCCGCATCCACCGACATGTACAGGCCGAAACCGACGCCGTTGATGATGCTCATCAGGACCATGCCGGTCATGTTCGGCTGCAGCAGCGGCATCGCGAGGCCCGCGACCATCACGGCGGAGGCGGCGTAGATGAACACCTTGCGGCGCCCGACCCTGTCGCTCCACCACCCGGAGAGGGCGATCGCGATGAGCGTCGGGATGAAGGCCACGAGTGTGAGGGTGACGACGGCCCCCTGGGCATCCGCGAGCGGCAGGCCGATGTAGTCGGTGAGCATGTACAGCTGGTACGCGCTGACGACGAAGTAACCGAGGATCAGCAGGAACCGCGCGGCGAACGCCCAGGCGAAGTCCGGGTGACGGCGCGGGTCGATCCAGAATCCTCGGAAGAATGCACCCCAGCGGAACGCATCCACGGCCGCGTGCTTCGACGACCAGTCGCGGTTCACGAGTGCGAACAGCAGTGCCGCCACGATCACGGCACCGCCGAACACCGCGTAGCCGATGCCGATCTGCGCGGCGAAGGCACCGGCGAGCATGATGCCGACGGTCATGCCGACCTGCGTGCCGAGTCCGATCATCGCGCTCGCCCCGCCGCGCTTCGAACGCGGGAACCGATCGGCGGTGATCGCGGTCAGGGGCGCCTGGAAGAAGTTCAGCGCCACCTGGATGATCACCCAGAACACCGTGATCCAGAGGATGTCGGTCAGCGAGCCCAGCCCGAACAGGAAGATGCCGCCGATGATCGCGCCGAGCACCATCCACGGCACGCGGCGTCCGAAGCGCGAGCGCGTGCGGTCGCTCAACGCCCCCACGATCGGCTGCGCGAACAGCGTGAACACGAAGGAGATCGTGGTCACGACGGCGAGGTTGCCGACCTTGTTCGCCTCGTCGATCATCAGGATCTGGCTGGGAAGAAGGATCGCGATGAGTCCGCCGTAGGTGGCGAACAGCGTGAGGGAGGCGATCAGCAGGCTGGGCAGCAGCCGCCGGTTCGCCGGCGGACTCGCCGCCGGCTCCCCCGCTTCGGGCGGGACGGCGCGGATGGTGCCGGTCGGCGCCAGTTCGGCGGCGGGGTCGAGCGGGGACACGGACATGTCGGCTCCTCGTTGAGCGGAATGTTGAGCGGATCGGATCAATACCAAACGATGTTCGGTATTCACCCGACATGCTGACAGATCGTCTCCACCCTTCGCAAGTCATTCACGAACGTTGTTTGGCTTTTGTGATCTGGTCGTGACGGTTACCCTGGAGCCATGGCGACACGAGGGGCGTATGCGAAGGGTGTCGCCAAACGCGAGGAGATCCTCGAGGCCGCCCTCGCCGTCGTCGCGGAGCACGGATACCGCAGGGCCTCCGTACGCGAGATCGCGGATGCCGCCGGACTCAGCCCCGCGGGACTCCTGCACTACTTCGGCAGCAAGGAAGAGCTCTTCGTCGCGATCCTCCGCGCCAGAGACGACCGCGACGAGCAGGAATACGCGGGCGAAGACGCCTCCTCCGCGTTCCTCGCGGTCATGCGCCACAACACCTCGGTACCCGGTCTCGTGCAGCTGTACGCACAGCTGGCCGCCGAGGCCGGAGACCCCTCCCACCCCGCCCACGCCTATTTCCGCGAGCGCACCGAGCGGGTCGAGGCCTTCACCCGCGCCCAGGTCGCCGAAGACCAGAAAGCCGGACGGATGCGCGACGACCTCGACCCCGCCTGGGTGGTGCGTACTCTGCACGCCCTGGCCGACGGGCTCCAGGCCGCGTGGATGCTCGATCCGTCCCTCGACATGGCCGCCGAGATCGAGCAGTTCCTGGTGCTGCTGCGTCCGGCCTGACGACCCGCCTCAGTCGAGCGTCGTCGCGACGGCGTGCGGCATTCGGGCCCTCATGATCCGGACCGCCTCGGGGTTGTCGTCGACGAGCACGGCGTCGCGGCCGAGCGCCGAGGCGACAGCTCCCGTCGTGCCACTCCCCGCGAACAGATCGAGCACCCGGTCGCCGGGGCGACTCGACGCCGTGACGATACGCCGCAGGATCCCCTCGGGCTTCTGCGTGGGGTAGCCGGTCTTCTCCCGTCCGGTCGTCGGCACGATGGTGTGCCACCAGACGTCGGTGGGGAGTTTGCCGCGCGCGGCCTTCTCGGCCGTGACCAGCCCGGGCGCCATGTACGGCTCGCGGTCGACCTCGTCGGAGTTGAAGACATACTCCCGTGGGTTCTTCACGTAGACCAGGATCGTGTCGTGCTTGGTCGGCCAGCGGCTGCGCGACTTGGCACCGTAGTCGTAGGCCCAGATCAGCTCGTTGAGGAAGCAGTCGCGTCCGAAGACCGCGTCGAGCATGACCTTCGCGTAGTGCGCCTCGCGATAGTCGAGGTGCAGGTACAGAGTGCCGTCGTCGGCGAGCAGCCGCCAGGCCTCCTCGAGCCGCGGCATCAGGAAGGCGCCGTAATCGTCGAAGCGGTCGTCATAGGCACGCAGCATCCCGCGTACGCGCTCGTACGCATGGCCGTGGAAGCCGTGCCGCACCTCGGTCCCCGGCTCGGACTCGCCGGCACCCGGTGCAGAACTCAGGACGACCGGCTCCGTGTTCCCGGTTCGGACGGCTGCCGTGCCTGAATCCGCGCTCTCCTCCTGAGTCATGAACGTCCGCCGCGCAGTGACCACCTGCCGCTCCTGCGTGCGGCCGGTGTTGAACGGCGGATCGAGGTACACCAGGCTGAAGGACCCGGAGGGCAGGGTCGCCGCGACGGCGAGGTTGTCGCCCTCGACGATCGTCACCGCCCCCGGCACGACCGGCGCGATCACCGGCATGACGTCAGGCGCCGCGCCCTGCGGGTCCGCCGCGGCGGGAACAACCGGGTCCGGCGCCGTCACGGCACCCGATGCAGCCACGCCTCGGTGGCGAACTTCGACTCGACGAGCGCCTCGGCGTCGGCGTACTCGTCCGCAGAGATCGAACCGGTCTCGGCATGGGTCAGCGAGCGGAAGGTGTCCTTGAAGCGCTCGATGATCTCGGCGCGCTCGAGTCCGGTCTGGCTGCGCAGCGGATCGACGCGCTTGGCGGCGGATGCAGTGCCCTTGTCGCTGAGCTTCTCGCGGCCGATGCGCAGCACCTCGGTCATCATCTGCCCGTCGATGTCGTACGAGAGGGTGGCGTGGTGCAGGACGCCGCCGTTGGCGAGGCGCTTCTGGGCGGCACCGCCGATCTTGCCGGTCGGGCTCGCGATGTCGTTGAGCGGCTGGTAGACCGCGTCGATGCCGAGCGAGCGCAGCGCCTGCAGCACCCAGTCGTCGAGGAAGGCGTAGGAGTCGGCGAAGGTCATCCCCGCGACCAGGGATGCCGGCACATAGAGCGAGTACGTGATGATCTGCCCGGCGGCCATGAGCATCGCACCCCCGCCGGAGATGCGGCGGACGACGTCGAATCCGTGCTTCGCGGCACCCTCGGGGTCGACCTCGTTGCGGTACGACTGGAACGAGCCGATCACCACGGCCGACTCGTCCCACTCCCAGATGCGCAGGGTGGGTCGGCGGCGCCCTTCGCCCACGCGGGAGGTGAGCACCTCGTCGAGGGCCAGGTTCATGCGCGGCGAGACCGCCTTCTCGTGCACGATCTCCCAGTCGAAGTCACGCCACCCCGGGGCGGTCACGAGTGCGCGGCGCACCGCGGTGCCCACGGCCTCGGGTGTGAAGCCGAGCAGCTGAGCCCCGTCGGGGAGGGCTGCGCGCACCGCGGTCGCGATCGCGGTCGCATCGGACTCCACGGGCAGCCCATCGACCGCGGCGTTGATGTCGTCGAGCGCCGAGTCGGGTTCGAGGAAGAAGTCTCCGGCGAGGCGGAAGCGCGAGATCCGGTCGTCTTCGATCTCGAGGTCGACGACGACGAGCTTTCCCCCTGGGACCTTGTATTCACCGTGCACGGTTCCAGCTTAAGGCGCGCAGCCCTCGTTCCGGCGGTCAGCCTCCGAGCACCACCACGCGCTCTCCCGCCCTGATCGGCGTCGAATACCTGTTGCCGGCGGGCGGCAGCGGGCACACGAACTGATCCGAGAACGCACACGGTGGCAGGTAGGCGCGGTTGAAGTCGATCACGGCCGTGCCGTCGGCGGCGGGTTCGTCGACAGGGAGGAAGCGGAAGCGGTAGGTCTCGAGCCCGTTCGTCCCGTCGGCGAACACCGCGCTCAACGCGCCCTGAGCGCTCCTGGTCACGGTGAGCGTCTGCGGCGCCCCCGCCAGCTCGAACCGCAGCCGCCCGGCGACGGGAGTCTCGCGCGCATCGCCGTCGACCGAGGTGATCACGATCCGCTCGTCCGGGGTCTCCTCGAACACGGCCGGCAGCCGCCAGCGCTCATCGGGGGCGTAGGCGTCGATCGCCGTGAACCACTCGCGCTGCGGGCGCGCCGGATTCAGCACACGCAGGGCGAGCGTGCCGTGGCGCTCGAACACCCGCAGCTCACGCCGGCCGAGACGGATGCTCTCGCCTCCGCGCAGCACGACGGTGGATCCCGCCTGGCCGAGCTCGCTGCCACGGATACCCCCGTCGCCGGTGAGCGCCCAGAGCCCGGGGATGCCGTCGACGGCCGCCGCTTCGGTGATGAGCCAGTTCGTCGACTCGAGCGCCGACGGACCGTACTCCGAGCCCGCATAGCGTTCGCGTGACGCGTGCCAGTCCTGCCAGTCCTTCACGAAGCTCAACGGAGCGCTCCCTCCCGGCGAGGGAACCACACAGCGGGGGCTCTCCTCGCTCATGCGCGGAATATTGCCCCGAATCTACGGGGGCTCCGCGGCCGGCGAGGCGGTCGTGTCACACGCCTTCACCGCGCGTAACGCCGCGTCATACCGGCATCGTCGGAAAGATCTCACACCGAGACCCACGCTCTCCGCCGACACCCATGTTCACGTACGCGCGCCACGGTGGGTGTGGGCGCGGGCCGTGGGTCTCGCCGATGGCGACGTGGGTCTCAGCGCGCGGGGATGTGCGTGTCGAGCCAGGCGAGCACGTCGGCGCGCACCTCTTCCTGCTGCAGCTCGGCGAAGATCTCGTGCCGCGCATCCGGGTAGACGAGCGTCGTGACGTCGGTGAGACCGGAACGGCTGCGGTACTCGTCGGCGAGCTTGTGCACGCTGCGGGGTCCACCCACCGGGTCGTCGCGACCCACGAGCAGCAGCATCGGGATGTCGTGTCCCAGGTCCTTGGCCGGACGACCGTAGAGCTTCGCGGCCTCGATCGGGCCGAAGAGCTTGAGCAGCGGCACGTCGGTGGTCAGCGGATCCTCATCGAACGCGGCCCAGACGGCGGGGTCGCGGCTGAGCCATTCGAGACCGGTCGCGCCCTCGCCTGCCCAGCGCGCGTTCAGGGGCGCGGCGTTGAGCGACCCCGGCATCCGCAGTGCCGAGCCGGAGAGGATGACGGCGTCCCAGGCTTCCGGGTGGTCGTTGACGAGCATCTGCGCCAGGAACGAACCCCAGGAATGACCGAGCAGCACGAGGGGCAGATCGGGGTTCTCGTCGCGGATGATGCCCGTCAGCTGCCAGACGGCGTCCTCGGCCGCGCGCAGCCCGCCCTTGCCCAGACGGCCGAGCTTCTCCGGGCCGCCGTGCTGACGGATGCCGGTGCGACCGTGTCCACGATGGTCATCGGCGTAGACATGGAAACCGGCAGCGGTGAGCGCCGCGATCAGCGCGCCGTACCTCCCCGCGTGCTCGCCGACGCCGTGCAGCAGCTGCACCACGCCGCGGGGAGTCCCCTCGGCGGGATGGACGTCGTAGACGATGTCGACGCCATAGGCATCGGTGAACTCACGGGTATCCATCACGGTGCGAGCCTACCCATCACGCGAGAGGGCGGCTACCGGGCGAGGCGGGCGGCTACCGCGCGAGGGCATCCCGGATCGCGAAGGCGATGTCGCGATCGGTGACCTCGTATCCGCCGACCCCGTCGGAGGCGGAGCCCATGCGCACGCCGCCGTCCTGGGTCACGGCGCGCTTGGCGGAGAAGTGGATCGCATCGACCCCCGCCGCCGCCAGAACCGGGGCGCTGGCCACGTCGACGCCGCTGCCCGCCATGATCTCGATCTCGCCCTCGGCTGCGGCGACGAGGGCACGCAGCGTGTCGATGCCGTCGATCGCCGCGGACGCTCCCCCGGACGTGAGCACACGACGCAGGCCCAGCTCGCGGGCGCTCTGCAGTGTCGCGACAGGGTCGGCCGTCACATCGATCGCACGGTGCAGCGTGGCGGGCGCTCCCCCGGCCGCATCACGCAGACGCGCCATCGCGAACAGGTCGAGACGCCCGTCGGCATCCAGGGCACCGATGACCACACCGGAGGCACCGGAGGCGATCGCACGGCGCACGTCGAGCTCGGCGACCGCCAGCTCGTCGTCGTCGTAGTGGAATCCACCCGCGCGTGGGCGGATCAGCACGTGCACCTCGGGGCCGTCGGCTCCTGCCGCCTCGACGGCGAGTTCGAGCGTCGCCGGCGACGGGGTGAGTCCGCCGAGGGCGAGGGCGGTGGCGAGTTCGACGCGTGCAGCGCCGACCTCCTTGGCGATCCGCACTCCGGCGGGGTCCTGCACGGCGATTTCCAAGGCGAGCGATCGGGTCACCCCTCCATTGTGCCCGCTCTCCTGCCGGCATCCGGAAAATTAGATAGGCTATCTAAGTAATGTCTGCGTCTGATGAATCCCTCGACCTCACCGCCACAGACCTTCGCATGGCCACGTTCCGGCTGGCCCGCCGCCTTCGCTGCGCCCGCGCCGCCGACTCGATGAGCGACGCGCAGCTGGCGGTGCTCGCCGACCTGCGCATGAACGGACGCCGTACGATCTCGACCCTCGCCCAGCGCGAGCGCGTCACCGCACCGTCGATGACCAGCACGATCAACGGCCTCGAAGAGCAGGGCTTCGTCGTGCGCACCCCCGATGAGGACGATCGCCGCCGCGTGCAGGTCGACATCACCGAGGCCGGCAGCGAGATCGTCGTCGAGACCATCCGCCGTCGCGACGAGCTGCTCGCCGACATGCTGCGCGAGGTCGACTACTCCGAGGCCGAGCTGACCACGCTGCGTGAAGCCAGCGCCCTGATGAGGCGGGTGGTGGAGCGATGAGCGCCATGTTCCGCTCCTTCGCGAACATCAACTACCGGATCTGGTTCGCGGGCGCCCTGATCTCCAACGTCGGCGGGTGGATGCAGGCCACGGCGCAGGACTGGGTGGTGCTCACCGAGCTCACCGACAACGACGCCACCGCGATGGGCGTCACGATGGCCCTGCAGTTCGGGCCCCCGCTCGTGCTCGTGAGCCTGACCGGGTGGGTGGCCGACCGCTTCGACCGGCGGCACATCCTGTTCGCCACCCAGTCGGCGCTGCTCGCCCTCGCGATCGCGGTCGGCGCGCTGCTGCTGGGCGGCCTCATGACCCTGCCGATGATGTTCGGCTTCGCCCTCGGATTCGGCATCGTGAACGCGTTCGACGCTCCGGCTCGACAGGCGTTCGTCTCCGACATGGTCTCCACCGGCGACACCTCCAACGCGGTGGCCCTCAACTCCGCGTCGTTCAACCTCGCCCGTATGGTCGGACCCGCCGTCGGCGGCCTGCTGATCGTAGCGATCGGCTCGGGCTGGGTGTTCATCGTGAACGCGGCGACGTTCCTGGCGATGCTGCTCGCCCTGCTGCTCATGCGCCGCAGCCTGCTCGCCCCACGTCTGAAGAACCGCAATCGCGGGGGGCTCGCCGACGGGTTCCGGTACGTATGGGGGCGCAGCGACCTGCGCGTGGTGTTCGTGACGGTCTTCCTGATCGGCGCCTTCGGCATGAACTTCCCGATCTTCGCCTCGACCATGGCGCTCGAGTTCGGCGCGGGCGCCGACGGCTACGGCGTGCTCAGCTCGGTACTCGCGATCGGATCCCTCATCGGGGCGCTCCTCGCCGCCCGGCGCGATCGCGCCAGAGTGCGCGTGGTGATCCTCGCTGCCGGAGGTTTCGGCATCGCCGCGTTCGTGTCGTCGGCCATGCCCACGTATGCCTCCTACGCCGTCACTCTGACCTTCACCGGCTTCATGATCGTGACGCTGCTCACCACCGCCAACGGCTACGTGCAGATCACGACCGACCCCGCTCTGCGCGGACGCGTGCTCGCCCTGTATATGGCCGTCATCATGGGTTCTACCCCCATCGGGGCCCCCATCGCGGGATGGGTCGCCGACACGTTCGGCCCGCGGGCCGCGATCATGCTCGGTGGCACGGCCGGGTTCGTGGCCTGCGCGATCGGGGTGATCTGGGTCGCGACCTCCGGCCGACTCCGCCGGGACGAGAACCGCCGGTTCCTGCTCACGCTCGACGAGACCCGCCCGCTTCGCGTGATCGAGGTCGACCCGATCGAGTTCAGCGACGAGGCCGCCGTGACCACGCCGATCCGCACCGCCGAGAAGCGCAACCTCGGAGACTGACCCTCGTCGCGGGATTTGTCAACGCCCTGCACGACCCGGGGCGACCGGTCGTACCGTCTGTGCATGGACGAGAACACGGAACGCACCCCCCATCCGCAGGATCCGGCAGAGGGCGCGCCCGGCGTCGGAGCACCGGACGAAGACTCGGGCCAGGGCGACGGCACCGGCGGCGCCATCCAGGGCGACAGCTCGCGCGGCGAATCCACGGGCGGCGCCATCCAGGGCGACGCCGGCCAGGGCCATCGCGCAGCGCTCGGTGGCGACGAGCACACCGAGGATCAGCTCGACGCGGACAACGCCGCCGAAGAGGACACCCTCAAGACGCTCGATCCGGATTCCCCGCCCGCCTGAGCGTGCACGAGGGCAACGCCACCGCCAGCCGTCCATCCCCAGAGACGGCCCTCCCCTGCGGTGGCGTTGCTCGTGTCGCGTCGAGCCGCGCGGGTAGGGTTCTGCGCGTCGGGCCTAGGCGCCCAGCACGAGCTTGAGCTGCTCCACCGCCCAGTCGAGCTCGGTCGCGCGGATCACGAGCGGCGGAGCGATGCGCACCGTCTGTCCGTGCGTGTCCTTGACGAGCACGCCGCGTTCGAGCAGCTTCTCGGCGATCTGACGCCCGGTGCCCTTCGCGGGATCGATGTCGACGCCGGCCCAGAGCCCGGCGATGCGCACGGCCGTGACGCCGTGCCCGATCAGCGGCTGCAGCGCCTGCTCCAGGTGGGCGCCGAGTGCGCGCGCCCGCTCCTGGAACTCACCGGTCTGCAGCATCTCGACCACGCGCAGGCCCACGGCCGCGGCCAGCGGGTTGCCGCCGAACGTCGACCCGTGCTCGCCCGGTCGGATGACGCCCAGCACGTCGGCGTCGCCGACCACGGCGGATACCGGGAGGATGCCGCCGCCGAGCGCCTTGCCCAGGAGGTACAGGTCGGGCACGACGCCTTCACGATCGCACGCGAAGGTCTCGCCCACGCGGCCGAGCCCCGCCTGGATCTCGTCGGCGATGAACAACACGTTCTTCTCGTCGCAGATCTCGCGGATGCGGCGGAGGTAGCCCTCCGGCGGGATCACGACACCGGCCTCGCCCTGGATCGGCTCGACCAGCACGGCCGCCGTGTCGTCGGTGATGGCAGCGGCGATGGCATCCGCATCTCCGTACGGCACCACATCGAAGCCCGGCGTGTAGGGGCCGAAGTCGTCACGCGCCGTGTCGTCGTCGCTGAAGCTGACGATCGTCGTCGTGCGGCCGTGGAAGTTGCCGGCCGCGACGATGATGCGCGCCTTGCCCTCGGGGATGCCCTTGACGCGATAACCCCAGGCGCGGGCGACCTTGATGCCGGTCTCGACGGCCTCGGCACCGGTGTTCATCGGCAGCACGAGATCCTTGCCCGCCAGCTCCGCGAGCGCCGCGGCGAACGGCTCCAGCCGGTCGCTCTGGAACGCACGGCTGACGAGCGTGACCCGGCCGAGCTGCTCGGTGAGCGCGGCGACGAGGGCCGGATGCCGGTGGCCGAAGTTCACGGCCGAGTACGCCGCGAGCAGGTCGAGGTAACGCTTGCCCTCGACGTCGGTCACCCACGCACCCTCCGCGCGGGCGATGTTCACCGGCAGCGGGTGGTAGTTGTGGGCGACGTGCGGCTCGGTGCCCGCCTCTCCCGCCGTGGCCGCTGTTCCCGGGGTCGCTGTTCCCGTGGTCTCGTCGACCGCGGTCACTTCGCACCCCGCAGCTCGAGCGTGCAGCACTTGATGCCGCCGCCGCCGAGCAGCAGCTCGGACAGGTCCACCATGATCGGGTTGTAGCCGCGCTCGCGCAGCTGCTTCTCGAAGCCCTTCGCCCTCGGCGAGATGACCACGTTGTAGCCGTCGCTCGCCGAGTTCAGGCCGAACACCGAACCGTCCTCGTCAGAGACCAGGATCGCGTCGGGGAAGCGCTCCTCGAGGATCGCACGGCTGGCGTCGTCGAAGGCGCCGGGGAGGTAGGCGATGTTCGCGCGCTCCGGGCCGCCGTTCTCCACACCCTGCACCGGATCGAGCACGGCGATCGCGGTGTCGAGGTGGTAGAAACGCGGGTCGACCAGGTTGAGCGACACGACCTCGCGCCCGAAGACCTCGCCGACCTCGCGGTGGCTGTCGCCCGTGGAGCGGAAGCCGGTACCGGCCAGGATCACGTCGCCGACGAGCAGGAAGTCGCCCTCGCCCTCGTTGACCTCCTTCGGCATCACCGTGTCGTAGCCGGCGGCACGGAACCAGTCGGCGAAGGCCGGCGACTCGCCCTGACGCTCGACGAAACGGAACTCGGGCACGTAGGCGCGACCGTCGATGAGGAATCCGCCATTGGCCGTGTAGACCATGTCGGGGTAGCCGGGAAGCGGCTCGATGAGCTCGACCTCGTGGCCCAGCTCGATGTACAGGTCGTAGAGCTTCTGCCACTGCGCGACCGCGTTGGCGGTGTCGGTGGGCTTGGTCGGCTCCATCCACGGGTTGATGGAGTAGTTGACCGTGAAGTGCTCCGGCTTGCACATGAGATAGCGGCGGTGGTGCGCGGTGCGGGCGGGGGCGGTGGAGACGGCGGCTTCAGGCGTCGACATGGGTGCTCTCCTCGTGGGACGGGCGCGGCGGACGCTGTCCAGGGGCCCGGCGGTCCTTCGACCCTTCGCTCGATCGAGCGGGCGTCGGGGAAGATGCGACTCGGGCACGCCGAGGTCCATTCTGTCACCCGCCCCCTGTACGCCGCCAGAGCGCCGACCGTTCCCCTCCGCCCCCGGCCCCGGCCCCCGATCGCTCCGGTCGCACTTTCTGCCGCCGAAAGCGTCTGAAGGCGGCAGGAAGTGCGACCGGAACAATGCAGAGGGTGCGACCGGAGGGTCAGAGGGCGGAGCCGGTGACCACCAGCTTGCCGACGGTGTGGCCCGCTTCCAGACGGGCGAGAGCGGCGGATGCCTCGGCGAAGGGGTACTCCCGCTCGATCACGGGAACCACGCGGCCATCGGCGACGAGTTCGAGGAGCTTCGCCAGCACCTCGGGACGCGGCGTCGCGGCGAGTGGTCGGATGCTCCGCGAGCCGATCGACAGGAACACCGCGCGGAGCATCCGCGGGATCGGGCCGAGCACGTGTCCCCCGTCGCCCGTGACGAGTACGACCGTGCCGCCGGGCACCACGAGGCGCTTCAGCTCCCGCAACGGCATCCCTCCGGCGATGTCGACGATCGCATCGAATCGGCCGTCCGGCAGCGCACTCAGGGGCGACGTCCGGTGGTCGAAGGTGCGCACCGCACCCAGCTGCTCGATCAGGGGGGCATTGCGATCACGACAGGTCGCCCAGACCTCGGCGCCGCGGAGAGCTGCGAGCTGCACCGCGAACGTGCCGACCCCTCCGGAGGCACCGATGATCAGCACTCTCGGCGCGCCATCGGCGCGAGCACGCTGCGTGAGGCCGACGCCCGCGAGGTCGAGCGCCTGCCAGGCGGTTCCCCCGGCCACCGGGAGGCACGCGGCGGTCTCCGGGACGATATCGGTCGGGACGGGAACGAGCCGCGCGGCGGGAACGCTCACGTACTCGCCGAGACCTCCGCCGCCGACGAGCTCACCCACCACGTCTTCGCCGATCTCCGCGCCCACGACGTCGGGTCCGACGGCGACCACGGTGCCCGCGACCTCCATCCCGCGCACCGGGTGCTTCGGGCGGGTCAAGCCGAACACCGGACGCACGAGCAGCGGATCGCCGAGCAGGAGGCGCACATCGCCCGCGTTCAACGCCGTGGCGCGCACCCGCAGCAGCACCTCGCCGCGGCCGGGCGTCGGAACCGGGATGCGCTCGAGGGCGACGCCGTCGGCCGGACCGTACGTCTCCCGACGCCACGCCTTCATCGAACGGCTCATGATGATGCTCCTGACGTGTCGGGGTATTCGAAGATGTCGTCGAGCCCCACGCCGAACGCGCGGGCGATCTGGAAGGCGAGTTCGAGTGTCGGCGAGTACTTCTGCTGCTCGATCGCGATGAGGGTCTGGCGCGTCACGCCGACCGTGCGCGCGAGCTCGGCCTGGGTGAGTCCGGCCTGTTCGCGATGCGCGCGGATGGTGTTCGAGACGCGGGTGGGCTTGACCATCAGACGAGGCCCCGCCGGTAGGCGACCACCCGGGCGATGCCGCCGATGAACGCCGACACCGCGAAGCCCGCGAACATGGTGTTCGCGATCCAGAAGACATCGGCGCCGACGGCGCACAGCGCGATGACCCCGACACCGGCGATCACGACGAAAGCCTGCTCCACTCGGCCGCCCATGCGGCTGATGTCGCGGTCGCGGATGTCGGAACGGCCGACACCGTCGGGGTCTCTCAGCCCCGCGATGATGCCCCACCCGACGCTGAGGATGATCGTCGCGACGATGCCGCCGCCGATCACCCACAGCATGAGCGGGAACCAGTCGACAGCGGTGAGCGGCCCTCCCCCGGCCTGCTGGAGCACCAGCACGACGTAGACGACCATCACGATCGGGCTGACGATGAGTCCCGCCCAGGCATTGCGCTCTTCGTAGACCATGACGACTCCGATGTAAAAGATTATTGACACGCTCAGCGTACGTCCGTCGGTGAGGCGTGTCAAGAATTCTTTACACCAGGCTCAGATCACGTCGCTGCTCCACGGGTCGAGGTTGCCGTAGCGGTGGGCGGTGATCGAGATCGACTGCTCGTGCACGAACGGCAGCAGCTCGATGCGGGCGGCGGCCGTCACCTCGCCGTCGTACACTGCGAGATCGGGATCGCCGGCGGAAGCCGTGGCGAGTTTCGCGCGAAGGGCGGCGACACCCTCCCGCCCGCCGACCAGCCGCACCCGATCGCTCACCGGCAGCGCGACACCTTCAGGCGCATCGTCCTGTCGCAGCAGCCGCTGCAGCCACTCGTCGTCGCTCTCCAGAAACACCGGGGCATCCAGGTCACCGAGAGCGCGACGCACCTCGCCGGGCACCCCGACCGGAGTCGAGATGACGAACTTCGCCCCTGACCGCACACCCGCGATCACGACGCGCAGCAGATCCTGCAGTGCCGCATCGTCGGTCGCGCGGACCTCGACCGGCACCGGGCGATAGCGGAACAGGTTGCGCTCGACGCCGAGACGCGAGACATCACGGACCTGCCCGAACTCGCGGTCCCAGGCCAGCGCATCCGACAAGGCCGAGCGCCGCAACCACTCGAACGACTCGTAGGCGAGCGACGACTGGGCCGCCTCGATGAGGGCGGTGATGCGGGAGTCGAGTCCCCGCAGATGCAGCGTGCTGGAGGCCGGCCCACCCGGCAGGGAACGCCAGGATCCCAGACCGATGAGGTAGTTCGGGCCGCCCGCCTTGGCACCGGGGCCGACGGAGGAGCGCTTCCACCCTCCGAACGGCTGGCGCTGCACGATGGCTCCGGTGATGCCACGGTTCACGTAGAGGTTGCCCGCCTGCACACGGCCGAGCCAGAACGCGAGCTCCTCCGGGTCCTGGGTGTGGAGTCCTGCGGTGAGGCCGTAGGCGACGGCGTTCTGCATCTCGACGGCGCGCGCGAGCGTCGGCGCATGCATCACGCCGAGCACCGGCCCGAAGAACTCCTCGGTATGGAAACGCGACCCCGGCTGGACCCCGACCCGCACCCCGGGCCGCCACAGGCGTCGGCTGCCGTCGTCCCCCGCCGCGAGCGACGGTTCGATCAGCCATTGCTCGTCGCCCTCCAGCTCGCTCAGCGCCCACGCGAGCTTTCCGGTCGGCTGGTCGATCACCGGGCCCACCTCGGCCAGCGGATCGGTGGGCTGCCCGACGTGCAGCGACCGCACGGCGTCGGCCAGCTGACGCGCGAACCGGGCGGAGCGTCCGACCGGTCCCACGAGGATGGCGAGCGAGGCCGCCGAGCACTTCTGCCCGGCGTGTCCGAAAGCGCTCTTGACGAGGTCGGCGACCGCGAGATCGAGATCCGCCGAGGGGGTAATGATGATCGCGTTCTTGCCGCTGGTCTCCGCGAGAAGCGGCAGATCGGAGCGCCAGGAGCGGAACAGCGCCGCCGTGTCCCACGCGCCGGTGAGGATCACCCGGTCGACGGCGTCGTGCGTGATGAGCTCGCGGCCGAGCTCCCCCTCCTCGATGTCGACGAGCGCGAGCAGGTCGCGCGGCACCCCCGCCTGCCACAGGGTCTCGGCGATGACGGCGGCGCAGCGGCGGGCCTGCGGAGCGGGCTTGAAGACGACACCCGAACCTGCGGCGAGCGCGGCGAGCACCCCACCCGCGGGGATCGCGAGGGGGAAGTTCCAGGGCGGCGTGACGACGGTGACGGATGCCGGAACGAACACGGCGCCGGCGATCGCGTCGAGCTCGCGCGCCTTGGCGGCGTAGTAGCGGGCGAAGTCGACGGCTTCGCTGACCTCGACGTCGGCTTCCGCCAAGACCTTGCCCGTCTCGGAGGCCGCGACCTCGATGAGGTCCCCTCGCCGCGACTCGAGTGCGGCCGCCGCACGCAGCAGCACCTCGGCCCGCTCGGCAGCCGGCCGCCCACCCCAGGATGGAGCGGCCCGGCGCACGCCCTGCACGATCCGCTCGAGATCCTCGGGATCGGACACCCGTGCAGACGCGATCGTGGCGTCTCCCAGATCGGAGGCGGCGATGCGCTCGCGCACCTCGCGTGCCCACTCCCGGTTCGCGGGGAGAGCAGGATCGGTGTCGACCGTGTTCGAGAAGCCCGGAGCGCCACCGGCATCCTGGTCCAGCTCACGCGCCGAGTACACGGCGGTCTCGAGGAACGCCTCGCGCCCGCCGTCGTCGGATCCGCGCGAGATGCCGAGCACCGCCTTGGTGAGGTCGGTCTCGGGCACCGGGGCTGCGGGTGCCGTCCGCACGGACTCGTGCACGGGCGCGCTGCGGTCCTGCGTGCGACGCGGTCCGATGCGCAGCGTGGCGTCGCCCGACCTGTCCAGTGCATCGAGGAAGCGGTCCTGCTCCCGCACGAACAGCGACTCGTCCTCGCCGAGCCGGAACGCGGCGGAGAGGAAGTTTTCCGGCGAAGCATTCTCCTCGAGCCGGCGCACCAGGTAGCTGATCGCCACGTCGAACTCGGCGGGCTCGACCACCGGCACGTACAGCAGCACGGGGCCGACCTCACGCGAGACGGCCTGCACCTGCCCCTGGGCCATGCCCAGGAGCATCTCGAACTCGACGGCCTCGCGCACCCCCCGTTCTCCGGCGAGCAGCCAGGCATACGCGATGCCGAAGAGGTTGTGCCCTGCGATGCCCAGCTTCACGGCCGCGGTGTGCTCGGGCTGCAGAGCCCAATCCAGACAGCGCAGGTAGTTCGCGTCGGTGTCGAGCTTGGTGTCGTAGGTCGCGGGCGTCCAGCCGTGCATCCGGGCCTCGACGTTCTCCATCGCGAGGTTCGCCCCCTTCACGAGGCGCACCTTGATGCGGGCGCCGCCGTGCGCGACACGGTCCCGCGACCAGGCGGTGAGCTCCTGCAGGGCGGGCAGGGCGTCGGGCAGGTAGGCCTGCAGCACGATGCCCGCTTCGAGCCCGGCCAGGCGCGGGTCCTCGAGGATGCGCGTGAAGACCGCGATCGTGAGGTCGAGGTCGCGGTACTCCTCCATGTCGAGGTTCAGGAAGGTGCCGTCGGCCGCCGCCGTCAGGTACAGCGGGAGCAGTCTTTCGACCACCTCGTCGACGACCTCGTCGAACGCCCACATGGAGAGGTGGCTGATGATCGCCGAGACCTTCACCGAGACGTAGTCGACATCGGGACGCCGGATGAGCGCGTGGATGCCGTCGAGCCGTCGCCGCGCCTCCGCCTCGCCGAGCACGGCCTCGCCGAGCAGGTTCAGGTTGAGACGGGAGCCGCTCTCCCGGATCCGCTCGATCGCCGCCCCGAGCTTCGCAGGTCGCGCATCCACCACGAGATGCCCGACCATGTCACGGAGCACCCGACGGGCGATCGGCACGACGGGTGACGGCAGGACCTGCGCGACACCACCACCGAGACGCACGGCCGAGCGCAGGTACCAGGGCAGGAACTCCGGCACGATCGGTGCGATCCGATGCAGCTGCGAGGCGGCCGCGGTCAGGCTCTCCGGGCGCATGACGCCGTCGACGAAGCCGAGCGTGAACGGCAGCCCGTTCGTGTCCTGCAGCACGCCCGCGAGCCGTGCGGCCGCGGGGTCGGGTTCGATCGCCGCGGCCTCGATCGCCCACCGCCGAGCCAGCTCGACGGCACGGTCTGCGAGGGGTGCGGATGCCACGGCATCCGGCGGGAGGTCTGCCATGGATTTCAGCCTAGGTCTGGAGCAGGATCCTCCCGCCGTTCGAATCGCGCAAATGGTCGCTTTTCCCGCTCGGATGCCGTCATCTGCGCGATTCGAAACGGATTCAGAGCGCCGCGATGATGTCCTCCACCCGCTGTTTCGCATCTCCGAACAGCATCGACGCGTTGTCGCGGAAGAACAGCGGGTTCTGCACCCCTGCGTACCCGGCGGCCATCGAGCGCTTGAACACGATGACGCTCTCGGCCTCCCACACCTTCAGCACCGGCATCCCGGCGATCGGGCTCCCCGGGTCCTCGGCGGCGGCCGGGTTCACGGTGTCGTTCGCGCCGATGACCAGCACCACCGAGGTGGAGGCGAGGTAGTCGTTGATCTCGTCCATGCTCAGGACGATGTCGTACGGCACCTTGGCTTCGGCCAGCAGCACGTTCATGTGACCGGGCAGCCGTCCCGCGACCGGATGGATGCCGAACCGCACATCGACGCCCCGGTCGCGGAGCCGCCGGACCAGATCGGCGACGGGGTACTGCGCCTGTGCGACGGCCATGCCGTAGCCAGGGGTGATGACGACGCTGTCGGCGGCGACGAGCATCTCCGCCGCGCCCTCGGCGGTGATCTCGCGGTGCTCGCCGTATTCGGTGTCGTCGGAGGTCGGCGCCGCGACCCCGAATCCCCCGGCGATGACGGAGAGGAACGAGCGGTTCATGGCCTTGCACATCACGTACGAGAGGTACGCACCCGACGATCCGACGAGCGCGCCCGTGACGATCAGCAGGTCGTTGTTCAGGAGGAACCCCGCCGCGGCGGCGGCCCAACCCGAATAGCTGTTGAGCATCGAGACGACGACCGGCATGTCTCCGCCGCCGATCGAGGCGACCAGGTGCCAGCCCACGGCGAAGGCGAGCACGGTGACCGCGATCAGGAGCCACAGCTGCTGGTCGTTCACGAACCACACGGTCAGGGCGACGAACGCGATGAGAGCCCCGATGTTGAGCCCGTTCTTGCCCGGGAGCATGAGCGGCTTCGACGACATCTTCGCCGAGAGCTTGAGGTACGCCACGATCGACCCGGTGAAGGTGACGCCGCCGATGAAGATCCCGATGAACACCTCGGCGTTGTGGATGCCGACGAGCTCGGGGGCGATCTCCGGGTGCGCGAGGTAGCCGTTCCAGCCGACGAGCACCGCGGCGAGGCCGACGAAGCTGTGCAGGAGCGCGATGAGCTCGGGCATGCCGGTCATCTCCACGACCCGCGCTCGCCAGAGCCCGATGGCCGCCCCGATCAGCACCGCGGCCACGAGCAGGCCCAGCCCGAGGAAGGCACCGGTGCTCCATGCGTCGGCCATGGTGAGGGCGACCGTCGCGACCAGCGCGATCGCCATGCCCGCGATGCCGTAGACCACACCGGAGCGGGCGGATTCATGGCGACTGAGGCCGGCGAGGCTGAGGATGAACAGCAGGGCGGCGACGATGTAGGCCGCCCCGGCGAGCGCGTCGACGGTCATTTCCGGCCGCCCTTCGCCGATGTCCCGAGTGTGAACATCGCGAGCATTCGTCGGGTCACCGCGAACCCTCCGAAGATGTTGATGGAGGCCAGCAGCACCGCGATCGCGGCGAGCACCTGCACCACCGGCAGCGGCGACGTGATCTGCAGCATCGCGCCGACCACGATCACTCCCGAGATGGCGTTGGTCACCGACATGAGCGGGGTGTGCAGCGCGTGATGCACCTTGCCGATCACGTAGAAGCCGATCACCACCGACAGCACGAGCACCGTGAAGTGCTGCGGCAGCGGGGCCGGGGCGAACGCGTTCACGGCGAACAGCGCGGCGACGCCCACCACGATCAGCGTGACTTTGCGGGCGGCGGACATCTTCTTCGGCGGTGCGACCTCGACCGGCGCCGCCGCGGCCTTTGGGGCGGGAGCGGCGGCGACCTGCACGGCAGGCGGGGGCCAGGTGACCTCGCCGTCGCGCACGACCGTGACCGAGCGCTGCACGACATCGTCGAAGTCGATCACCAGCCGCCCGTCCTTCGCAGGCGTCAGCAGCGCCACGAGGTTGGCGAGGTTCGTGCCGTAGAGCTGGGAGGCCTGTGCGGCCAGACGCGAGGCCAGGTCGGTGTAGCCCAGGATGATCACACCGTTGTCCGTGACGACGCGCTCGCCCGCGACCGAGCCCTCGACGTTGCCGCCCTGGCCCGCGGCCATGTCGACGATCACGCTGCCCGGCTTCATCTGTGCGACATCGGATACCGTGATCAGGCGCGGCGCCGCGCGTCCGGGGATCAGCGCAGTGGTGATGATGATGTCCACGTCGGCGGCCTGCTCGGTGTAGATCTCGGCGGCCCTGCGGTCATAGTCCGCGCTGGTCGCCTTGGCATAGCCGTCGGTGGAGGCCGCGACCTCGACGTCGACCGGGAGGTAGCTGCCACCGATCGAGGTGACCTGGTCGGCGACCTCGGGGCGCGGATCCGTGGCGCGGACGATCGCACCGAGACTCGATGCCGCGCCGATGGCCGCAAGCCCCGCGACTCCGGCTCCCGCGACCAGCACCTTCGCCGGCGGCACCTTGCCCGCGGCGGTCACCTGCCCCGTGAAGAAGCGGCCGAACTCGTGCGCGGCCTCGACGACGGCCCGGTACCCGGCGATGTTCGCCATCGAGCTGAGCACGTCCATCGACTGCGCCCGCGAGATGCGCGGCACCGCATCGAGCGCGAGCGCCGTGATGCCGCGCTGCGCGAGCGACTGGACGAGATCGGGGCGCAGTGCCGGTGAGAGCAGGGCGATGAGGGTGGCGTCATCGGAGAGGAGGGCGATCTCCTCCGCCCCGGGAGCTGTGATCGCGAGGACGATCTCGCTCCCCCAGGCCTCTGCGCGATCCACCAGCGCCGCATCCGCCGCCGCGTACTCGGCGTCGGGGTACGAGGCCGCAGCGCCCGCTCCCCGCTCGACTCTGACCGTGTGGCCCAGCTTCCCGAGCGACGCGATCGTCGCCGGGGTGGCCGAGACCCGCGCTTCGCCCGCAGGCTCCCGCACGATGCCGATGACTGCCACTACTTCCTCCTCCGCCCGTCTGCGTCGACGGGATCACCGGGGCGTCTGCGCCCCTGACTTCCCGCTCAGAGTACTGAGGAGCGCTCCGGAAGCGCCCCTCCTTCGGCTCTGTGACAGGGAAAGAAGCGGGGTTCTTACGGAAAGCGGAGGAGGAAGATCTCGGGGCGCTCCCCCGGCGGCGAAGCGATCGTGTTCGGATCAGGAGGTTTCGACGAGCGCGGCCTGCGGAATCGGTCGGCCGCGAAACCACCTCCGCGATGGCGGAAGGAACAGCAGCACCGATTGACCGCCGCAGACCAGCACCGCCCAGAGTCCGAACGGCGTCGCGATCAGCAGCGCCATCATCGCCAGCGCCTGCACCACGACGACCCACCGCATCCACGCGGTGCGTCGGGCGAGCCCGATGAGGATCGTCATGTTCACCAGAAGGCCGAGCAGCACCACGACGCCCCAGAGAATCGACGATGTCCCGTTCGCCGGCGTGGGGAAGGCGCGGAAGAGCCAGACCAGGATGAACCCGGCCGCGATCCACGCCGCGACGAGAGTCGCCGAGAGCAGCATCGGGAGGACGATCGTCACGGGCATCCATTCCCGATCTGCTCGCGGGCGCTCCTGCGGCATGGATCCTCCCGACGTCATCGCGCTCAACCGTGCTCGTCTCGCGCGACACCCACCCTAAGGTCCGCCCGCCCGGGGTGTCGAGAACCGCTGCTCAGCCCCAGACGCTCGGGGCCTTCACCCGCACGGGAGGGAGGGCGGATGCCGCGGCCCAGTCGTGCACCCACGCATCGATCTCCGGCACGCCCTCGGGCTTGCCGACGGCGGCGAACAGCTCTTCGTTGCTGACGGTGCCGCCGGTACGGCGCAACATGCGCGAGCGCACGATCACCCGCGCGTAGATCTCTCCGTCGACGACGGCCCTGTGCTCGAGGAACACCGCCTTGTCGTCGTGCCCGATGAAGCGCGACTGCACCTCGAACCGCTGCCAGAGCTGGAGCGACTTGCGGAACGTGACCGTCTCGCTGGAGACGACCGCGTACCAGCCGCGGTCCTTCATCGCGTCGAACAGCCCGGTGCGTATCAGCAGATCCCAGCGTCCGAGGTCGAAGAGCGACAGATAGCGCCCGTTGTTCATGTGGCGCAGGATGTCGATGTCGGTCGGCAGCGTGGTCAGGTGGATGCTGCTGACCGACGACGCATCGAGAGTCCTCCCCCGCCGCACGCGGCGGCGAGCGCCGAGGATCACCAGGAGGGTCCGCCAGATCACGTTCACGAAGAATGATCGTAGCCAGGCGTGCACGATTCGCGAACATCATTGTGCGAACCCTCCATGCCGACGCATCGGGTGTCATCGAACATCCCCTCGATTTCCTCTTCGTGGACGCCGCGCGTAGAGTCACGAACATGAGCGCCGAAGCCCAGCCTGAAGTCATCGTCCGTCCGGTCCGTGATGTGGATGCGGAAGCCCTCGGTCGCGTGCATGCGCAGTGCTGGCACGAGACCTACGACCACCTGATCAGCAAGGCGGCGCTGGAGAAGGTCTCGCCCCGCCGCATGGCCGAGCTGTGGACGCACTGGGCCTCGCAAGGCCCCGAGTTCAAGATGAACGCCGCGCTCGTCGACGGCGAGATCGTCGGCTTCGTCGGCTCCGGTCCTGCCCGCGACAAGGATGCCCCCGCGTTCCGCGAGCTGTACTTCATCTACCTGCTCGACGCGTGGCACTCGACCGGCATCGGTCAGAAGCTGTTCGACGCGGCCGTCGAGAAGGACGAGCCTCTGTACCTGTGGGTGGCCGAGGACAACCCCCGCGCGCACCGCTTCTACACGCGCAACGGATTCCACCTCGACGGAGCATCGCACACGGAGCCGTTCCTCGGCGAGACGCTGACCGAAGTGCGCTTCGTCCGCCCCTGACACACCGCCGCGCACGAACGCAGAACGGGCCGTCTCCCCTCGGAGGCGGCCCGTTCTCGCTGTCGGTTCCGGTCGCTCCGGCTCAGAGGCGCTCGATGATGGTCACGTTCGCGATGCCGCCACCCTCGCACATCGCCTGCAGGCCGTACCTGCCGCCGGTGCGCTCGAGTTCGTTCAACATGGTCGTGAGCAGTCTGGTGCCGGTCGCACCGATGGGGTGCCCGAGGGCGATGGCCCCGCCGTTGACGTTGACCTTCTCGTGCGGGGCATCGAGTTCGCGCATCCAGGCGAGCACGACGGGCGCGAAGGCCTCGTTCACCTCGAACAGATCGATGTCGGCGACACTGAGTCCCGCGCGCTCCAGAGCATGCCGGGTCGCCGGGATGGGCGCGGTGAGCATGAGCACCGGACTGGCACCGCGAACGGTCATCCGATGGATGCGCGCGCGGGGCGTGAACCCGTGCTCGCGCACCGCCCGTTCGCTGGCGATGAGCACGGCGCTGGAGGCATCGCTGATCTGCGACGACACGGCAGCGGTGATCCGTCCCCCCTCCCGCAGCGGTGCGAGTCCGGCCATCCGCTCCAGGGACGTGTCCCGCCGCACCCCCTCGTCGTTGGCGAGGCCGTTCAGGGGCGCGATCTCGTTCGCGAAACGCCCCTCGTCCTGAGCGACGGCCGCACGACGGTGGCTCTCCAGGGCGAACTGCTCCATCTCCGCACGGGAGATGTCCCATTTCTCGGCGATCATCTCCGCACCGGCGAACTGCGAGATCTCCTGATCGCCGTAGCGCTCGCGCCAGCCGGGAGACTCCGCGTACGGGGTCGTGAAACCGTACTGCTCCCCGACGGTCGCGGCCGCGGTCAAAGGCACCTGGGACATGTTCTGCAGACCGCCCGCGATGACGAGGTCGTTCACACCGCTCATCACGGCCTGCGCCGCGAAGTGCACGGCCTGCTGGCTCGATCCGCACTGACGGTCGATCGTGACGCCGGGCACGTGCTCGGGGAATCCGGCGACCAGAGCGGCGGTGCGTGCGACATTCCCCGACTGCCCGCCGATCGCGTCGATCGTGCCGAGCACGACGTCGTCGATCGCGGCGGGATCGACACCGACGCGGTCGACCAGCGCCCGCAGGCTGTGCGCCCCGAGATCAGCGGGATGGATGCCGGAGAGCGATCCCCCACGCCGCCCCACCGGGGAACGGACCGCGTCGATGATGTATGCCTCGACCATGATCTTCCTTCCGTCGCGGGAGACGCGGTGACGTCAGCGGCCCGAGACCTTGCCGAACGCCTTCGCGATGGGCGCGAGCACGAGGGGCCGGGCGGCCACCCAGCCGATCGCGATCACCACGAGCGAGAGGATGAACACCCAGAATCCGGTCCAGGTGACCGCGTCCTGCGAAGCGAACATGTGGTTCAGGTTGCGCAGGAAGCCGGTGAGCATCACGAGGGCGACGTGGGCGATGATGAACGCCACGAAGTAGAGCATGATCGGGAAGTGCAGCGCGCGCGCCCACTCGACCGGGTAGGCCTTCGACAGCTTCTCGGCCTTCTTCGGCCAGAGCCCCGACATGCGGAATCCGGTGATCGCCGCCAGCGGTGCGGCGATGAACACGGTCGCGAAGTAGGCGAGCTGCTGCAGGCTGTTGTAGTTGTTCCAGCCGTTCTCGTGCGGCCAGTCGAACGAGACGTACTGGAGGGCCGCCGACAGCGCGTTCGGGAAGACCTCCCAGCTCGTCGGCACGATGCGCACCCAGTGACCGGTCACGAACAGCAGCACCACGAAGATCACGCCGTTCACGAGCCACAGGATGTCGAGCGACTGGTGGAACCAGAGGTTCAGGCTGATCTTGCCCTTGGCGTTGCCGCGGGGCGTCCAGAAGACGGTCGGCCGCTTCTCGGTACGCACCTGGAGCCCGGAACGGATGATCAGCACCATCAGGAACATGTTGAAGAAGTGCTGCCAGCCGACCCAGGGCGAGAACCCGGGTTCGACCGCGATCCCCGGCTCGTACTCGCCCGGGAAGGCTGCGAGGAAGTCCTGCATGAACGGGAAGCTCAGGAGTGCGCGCACGAACGCGATTGCGGCGCCCGCGAGGACTCCGAGCGCGGCGGCGCCGAACAGCACGGCGATGGCCTGGGGCCACGTCGGACGGCGTCGACCAGTCGCTGCGGCGGGTGCCTCGGCGATGTGACGTGGCGCGCGCCCGTTCCAGACCGTGCGCGTCCACGGGAGCGGGGTCGCGACGTCGGCGATGGCGGGTGCGGTCACGGGCGCCGCGACGGCGGGGGTGCTCCTCGGCCCGGTGCCCGCAGGAGCGACCGGAGCCGGAGCCACGGGCTCGACGGATGCCGCGACAGCAGGTGCGAGCGGGACGGTGTCTGCGGGGGGCCACGGCTCGCCGCCGACCACGCGGGGCAGTCCACGACGGACACCGCCTGCGGCAGCGATCGGCGCTTCGGGTGCGCTGACGGCGGGCGAGGGTGCGGGCGAGGGTGCGGTCGGGGGTGCGGTCGAGGCACCAGCCGTCGCCGGTGCGCTCCCGGTCGCCGAAGATGCGGGAACTGCTGCCGCGACGGCCGATACCGGCTGCGTCGCCTGCGGAGCGGGGGTCGCCACGGCGGCGGCGGGAGCGCCGGCGACCGATGGCGGCCAGGGCTCTCCGCCCGGCACGCGTGGCAGGCCGCGACGGATTCGCGCGGCTCCGGCGGTCGCCGCGGGAGCAGGGCTCCCGGTCGGCGCTGCGGTGGCCACGGCTGCCTGATCCACCGCCATGACGGACTCGCGGTCGGCGGGGACGGCATCCGACGCCGCCGCAGGCTCAGCCTCTGTCGACGTCGGAGCCTCGGGTGCCACGGCAACCGCCGGCTCCTCCACAGCCGCCGCATCGGCGGGGGGCCAGGGCTCTCCGCCCGGTACACGCGGCAGACCGCGTCGCAGCATCCGCGTCGCCATGGCTACTTCTTCCGCGCCTCGAGGGCGGCGATCACCTGCGGCACCACCGCGAACACGTCGCCGACGATCCCGAAGTCCGCCACGTCGAAGATCGGCGCCTCGGGGTCCTTGTTGATCGCGACGATGTTCTTCGACGTCTGCATGCCGGCACGATGCTGGATGGCGCCGGATATGCCGAGGGCGACATACAGCTGCGGCGACACCGAGACACCGGTCTGGCCGACCTGATGCGACTGCGGGATGTACCCCGCGTCGACGGCGGCCCTGGAGGCACCCACCGCGGCACCGAGCGCATCGGCGAGCTCTTCGACGAGCACGAACTTCTCCTTCGAGGCGAGACCTCGACCGCCGGAGACCACACGCGTGGCTCCGCGCAGGTCGGGACGGGACGAGGCGACCTCGACCGCCTCGACCGGACCGGCCGTCGCCGCGACCGCACCGGACGGGGTGACGTCGAGCACCTCGACCGAGTGCGACGGCACGGCCTCGGCGCGCGCGTCCACCGCGCCCTGGCGCACCGTGATCACCGGAGTGCCGAACGTGGGTGCCGAATCGACGAGGTAGGCCCCGCCGTAGACCGAGTGGTGGGCGACGACACCATCGTCATCGCGCGACACTCCGACCGCGTCGACCGACAGTGCGCTCTTCGTGCGCACCGCGAATCGTCCGGCCACGTCGCGTCCGGAGATCGAGTTCGAGATCAGCACGGCGTCGGGGCGCACCTGGGCGGCGGCCGCCTGCAGGGCGTCCACGATCGGCACGGTCAATGCCGTCGGCTCACCGTCGGCGGTCAGCACCACCGATGCACCCGCCGCGGCGGCCTGATCCACCGCGGCCGGACTGCCGCCCACGATCAGCGCGACCGGCGTGCCGATCGTCGAAGCCGCGCCGATGAGCGCCGCCGTGCTGCTCGCGACGTAGCCGGAGGGGTCGACGTCGACGAGGACGAGGATCGGGTTCTCGGAGGATGTCATCTCACACCAGCCTGTTCTGCACGAGGTAGTCGACGAGCTTGTCGGCCGCGTCACCCTCATCGGTGATCTTCACGCCGGCCGCCCGCGGGGGCTTCTCCGACACAGTGGTCATGATGGTGCGCGGAGCGACGGACGGATCCGCCGAAACGTCGAGGTCGGCGAGCGCAAGCACCTCGAGCGGCTTCTTCTTGGCCGCCATGATGCCCTTGAAGTTGGGGAACCGCGCGTCGGGAAGCGCCTCGGTGATCGAGATCACGGCGGGCAGCGGCGCCGAGACCGGCTGGCTGCCGGCATCCGAGCCACGGACGCCCGAGACGCCGTCGGCGGTGATCTCGACCGACGTGAGCGCGGTGGCCTGCGCGAATCCGAGATGTTCGGCCAACATCGCGGGAATGACGCCGCCGGAACCGTCGGTCGACAGGTTGCCCGTGATCACGAGGTCGGGGGCGCCGCGGCGGATCGCCGCGGCGAGAACTTCGGCGGTGAGACCGAGGTCGGCGCCGGCGAGCTGCTCGTCGGCGATGTGCACGGCCGAGCCCGCACCGATCGCGAGCGCCCGGCGCACGGACGCGGTCGAGCCCTCAGGAGCCATCGAGACCGCCACCACCTCGGTGCCGTCGTTCTTGTCGGCGTAGCTGAGCGCCACTTCGAGCGCCCGCTCCGTGATCTCGTCGAGGACCACGTCACCCGCCGCACGATCGGCGAGGCCGGTCTCGAGATTCAGCTTGCGATCGCCATAGGTGTCCGGCACCTCTTTGACCAGGACGAAGATCTTCATCGATTGCTCCTCACGACTGCTGCAATTCTAGACCGCGATACTGAGTTCCAGCTCACCTGCGACTGAGACTCATGGATGTCCACAGCGGATGCGTCGCGCGCCGTCGCCGCCCCCCGCGCTTGCGCCACTACCGTAGAGAAATGGCCCGACCCCGTCCGCTCCCCATCGATCCGCTCGCCGAGGCGAAGCGGCAGTGGCTCGCGCACGGCTGGACGGATGCCGCGGACGGCATGGCCCTGGTCACTTCGGTCATGCGGGCCCAGCAGCTGCTGCTCGCCCGTGTCGACGCGGCCCTGAAGCCCTTCGCTCTGAGCTTCGCCCGCTACGAGGTGCTGCGTCTGCTGGCTTTCAGCCGCGCCGGCAGCCTGCCCCTGTCGAGCGTGGTCGCCCGCCTCCAGGTGCACCCGACCACCGTGACGAGCACCGCGGAGCGCCTGGTGCGCGACGGTCTGATCGCGCGTGAGCCGCACCCCCATGACGGACGCGCTGCGCTGCTCGTGCTGACGGAGTCCGGCCGGGAACTGGTCGAGCGCGCCACACAGGCTCTCAACGCCGACGTGTTCGCCGAACCCGGTCTGAGCCGCGACGACGCCGCCGAGCTCGTCGCGATCGTCGCCCGGCTGCGCAAGGACGCCGGCGACTTCGCCGATCCGCGCCCGCAGCCCGAAGCCCTCTGACATGCCCCGGTTCGCGCTCGAGACGATCATCAGCGCGCCTCCTGCCGAGGTGTTCGCCGCATCGCTCGACCCGGCACTGCACGTGAAGAGCATGGCCCGGTTCGGCGAGACCATGGTCGAGGCGCCGGCCGGCGGCGTGTTCACCGAGGGGACCACCGCGACCTGGCGGGCACGCCACTTCGGCATCCCCTTCCGCCTGCGCTCGATCGTCTTCGACATCGATCCTCCCCACGCGTTCTCGGATCGGCAGATCTCCGGTCCGTTCGCGGCATTCCTGCACGAGCACCGTTTCGAGGAGCATCCGGCCGGCACGCTCATGCACGACACCGTGACCTTCCGCTCGCCGTTCGGCCCGCTCGGCCGAATCGTCGACGCGATGTTCCTCGGCGGGTACATGCGCCGCCTCATCATGGAGCGCAACGCGATTCTCGCCGCGGAATTCGAGGAGCCCGGGCGTACCCTTTCGGCATGAGCGAACTGCGCCTGCACACCGTCCTCACCGGCCGCGGCCCCGCTGCGGCGATCCTCCTCAGCGACGAGCAGGTGGCCTCTCTCGGCGCCGGCAAGGCGTTCCCGGTCGCCGTCACGATCGGCGGACGCACCGCCCGCCTGCGTCTGGCGCGGATGGGCAGCGAGAACATGATCGGTTTCAGCAAGGCCGTGCGCGCCGACCTCGGACTCGAGATCGACCAGGAGATCGACGCCGTGATCCGGGTGGACTCCGCCGAGCGCACGGTCGACGTTCCGGCCGAGCTCGCCGCGGCCCTGGACGCCGACCCCGCGCTGCGCACCGCCTTCGACGCCCTGTCGTACACCGCACGCAAAGAGCACGCGAGGAGCGTGGCCGAAGCGAAGCAGGAGGCGACTCGCGAACGTCGCATCACGAAGATCGTCGACGCGCTCCGCGGCTGACTGCTCCCCGATTCCGGCAGACATCTCGTCAGGCACTCGTCTCGTCAGGCACTCGTCTCGTCACGCACTCAGCGGTTCTGGAAGTCGGGCGCCCGCTTCTCCCGGAAGGCCGACATGCCCTCCTTCTGGTCCGCGGTGTCGAACAGCGCGGCGAACGCCTGCTTCTCGTGAGCCAGCCCCTCGGCGAGGGTCGTCTCCATCGCGGTATCGAGCGCGGCCTTCGCGGCGTACACCGACGGCAACGACTTGGAAGCGATCGTGTCGGCGAGCTTCGTCGCCTCGGCGAGGAGATCGGATGCCGGCACCACGCGCGACACGAGCCCGGAACGCTCCGCCTCCTCTGCGCCCATGAAGCGCCCGGACAGCACCAACTCGGCCGCCTTGTAGTATCCGACCGCACGGATCAGGCGCTGCGTACCGCCCATCCCGGGGATCACTCCGAGGTTGATCTCGGGCTGCCCGAACTTGGCGTTGTCGGCCGCGAGGATGATGTCGCACATCATCGCCAGCTCGCATCCCCCGCCCAGGGCGAAGCCGGAGACCGCGGCGATCACGGGTGTGCGCACGGCCGCGAAGTCGTGCCAGACACCGAAGTGATCGGTCTCCAGCATCTGCGCCGCGGACATGCCCTCCATCTCCTTGATGTCGGCACCGGCGGCGAAGGCCTTCTCGGAGCCGGTGACGACGATCGCACCGACGCCCTCGTCCGCATCGAAGGCGAGCGCCGCTGCGGTGACCTCCTCCGCGAGCCGACTGTTCAACGCGTTCAGCGCTTCCGGGCGGTTCAGGGTGATCCACCCCACCCGTCCGCGCTGCTCGACCAGGATCGTCTCGTACTCGGTCATGTCGCCCTCTCCGTCGAAGTACCGATCATCACACGCGGTCGTCGCGGATGTCGGTGATGATGCCGGAGAAGTCTCGCGTCGCGCCGTCGCCGGCCGCGAAGACGGCGTAGATCTCCTGGGCGAGCCGGCCCATGCGCGCATCGGTCGAGGTCTGCTCGATCGCCTGCAACGCGAGCCCGAGATCCTTGGCCATCAGCGCGCCGGCGAAGCCCGGCTGGTAGTCGCGATTGGCCGGGCTCGTGGGCACCGGGCCCGGCACGGGGCAGTTCGTGGTGATCGACCAGCACTGGCCCGAGGCCTGCGAGACGACGTCGAAGAGCGCCTGATGCTCGAGTCCGAGCCGCTCCCCCAGCACGAACGCTTCGGCGACCGCGATCTGCGAGACCGCGAGCACCATGTTGTTGCAGACCTTGGCCGCCTGTCCGAGTCCGGGACCGCCGCAGTGCACGATGCGCTTTCCCATGATCTCGAGCAGCGGCAACGCCGCGGCGAAGTCCTCGTCCGAGCCGCCGACCATGAACGCGAGCGTGCCGTTCTCCGCACCGACCACTCCGCCCGACACCGGAGCATCGACGTTGCGGTGACCGGCGGCGAGCGCGAGAGCGTGTGCAGCGCGCGCTTCGTCGACGGCGATCGTGGAGGATTCGATGAAGAGGGTGCCGGGTCGGGCCGCCGCCAGCAGTTCCGTGCGATAGGCCTCGATGACGTGCTTTCCGGCGGGGAACATCGTGATGACGACGTCGGCCTCGGACACCGCGTCCGCGCCGCTCGGGGCCACGCGGATGCCGGCCACCCGCGCGGCCTCGACGGCGGCGGGGACGAGGTCGAAGCCGTGCACCTCGTGACCGGCTTCGACGAGGTTCTTCGCCATCGGCAGCCCCATGTGGCCCAGCCCGAGGAACGCGACGACCGCCTTCGACGAGGAGGCGTTCATGATGCGCTCCGCGTCTGATCTCCGCCGCTGCGCTGGACCGACGCGGAACCCGCAGGTCGCAGCATCTCGCGTCCGACGATCAGTCGCATGATCTCGTTCGTCCCTTCCAGGATCTGGTGCACGCGCAGATCGCGGACCACCTTCTCGATCCCGTAGTCCTGCAGGTAGCCGTAGCCGCCGTGCAGCTGGAGGGCGCGGTTGGCGACGTCGAACCCGGCATCGGTCGCGAAGCGCTTGGCCATGGCGCAGCGCATCGTCGCATCGGGAGCGTGCTCGTCGACCGCCTGCGCGCCGTCACGCACCATGAGGCGTGCGGCGTGCAGGTCGGTGCGCATGTCGGCGATCGCGAACAGGATCGACTGCTTCTCGGCCAGCGGCTCTCCGAACGCCATCCGCTCGTGCACGTACTGCACGGCCTTGTCGAGCGCCCACTGCGCGCCGCCCAGCGAGCAGGCGGCGATGTTGAGCCGTCCGCCGTTGAGCGCCGACATCGCGATCGCGAAGCCGCGGCCCTCATCACCGAGCATGGCGGACGCCGGAACCCGGACACCGTCGAGGATCACCTGACGGGTGGGCTGAGCGTGCCAGCCCATCTTCTTCTCCGGTGCGCCGAAGCTCAGCGCTTCGGAATCGCCCGGGACGAGGAACGCGCTGATGCCGCGTGCTCCCGGCTCCCCCGTGCGCGCCATCACGACGTAGACGGCGGCCTCCCCGGCTCCGGAGATGAACTGCTTCACCCCGGTGAGCACGAAATGGTCGCCGTCGCGCACCGCGCTGGTCGCGATGTTCGCGGCATCCGACCCCGCGCCCGGCTCGGTGAGGCAGTAGCCGCCGAACTCGGACATGGCGGTGAGCTTCGGCAGCCATTCGCCGCGCTGTGTGTCGTCGCCGTAGGTGTCGATCATCCAGACCACCATGTTGTGGATGGAGATGTAGGCCGCGACGGCGGGGTCGCCCTTCGCGAGCTCCTCGAAGATCGCCACGGTGTCGAGGCGGCTGAGGCCGCTGCCACCGAACTCCTCGTCGACGTAGATGCCGCCGAGGCCGAGCTCGCCGGCACGGTTCAGCGACTCCCTCGGGAACAGGTGCTTCTCATCGCGTTCGGCGGCGTAGGGGGCGAGCTCGGTCTCGGCGAACTCGCGGACGGCGCCGATGATCGCCTCGCGCTCCTCGGCGGTGGTGGTGACGGTGGTCATGGTCATCGTGATTCCTTGTGGGAGGTGTCCGGGGCTAGTGCATGGTCGGGATGACGAAGCTGGCTCCATCGCGGATGCCTGCCGCGGGCCACCGGCTCGTCACCGTCTTGGTCTTCGTGTAGAACCGGAAGGCGTCGGTTCCGTGCTGGTTGAGGTCGCCGAATCCGCTGCGCTTCCAGCCGCCGAACGTGTAGTACGCGATCGGGACCGGGATCGGCACGTTCACGCCGACCATCCCGACCTCGACACGGGCCGCGAAGTCGCGGGCGGCGTCACCGTCGCGCGTGAAGATCGCGACGCCGTTGCCGTACTCGTGCTCCGAGGCCATCCGCAGCGCCTCCTCGTAGTCGGCGGCGCGGGCGATCACCAGGACAGGGCCGAAGATCTCCTCGCGGTAGATCGCCATGTCGGTGGTGACGTGGTCGAACAGGGTCGGGCCGAGGTAGAAGCCCTCCTCGTGCCCGTCGACCGTGAAGCCCCGGCCGTCGGCGAGGAGCGTCGCCCCCTCGTCGACCCCCTGCTGGATGTAGCCTTCGACCCGTTCGACGGCGGCTCGCGTGACCAGGGGCCCGTAGTCGACGTCGGGTGCGAGAGAGGGGCCGACCCGGAGCTGGGCGACACGTTCGGTGAGCTTGGCCGCGAGGGCGTCCGCCGTCTCCTGCCCCACCGGCACCGCGACCGAGATGGCCATGCAGCGCTCACCCGCCGAGCCGTAGCCGGAGCCGATCAGTGCGTCGACGGCCTGGTCGAGGTCGGCATCGGGCATCACGATCATGTGGTTCTTCGCTCCGCCGAAGCACTGCGCCCGCTTGCCGTGGGCCGCGGCCGTCGCGTAGATGTACTCGGCGATCGGGGTCGAACCGACGAAGCCGACCGCGCGGATGCGGTCCTCCGTGAGCAGGGTGTCGACGGCCTCCTTGTCGCCGTGGACCACGTTGAGGACGCCGGCGGGGAGGCCCGCCTCGAGGAACAGCTCGGCGATGCGCACCGGCACCGAGGGATCGCGCTCGCTGGGCTTGAGCACCACCGCATTGCCGGCGGCGAGAGCGGGCCCCGCCTTCCACAGCGGGATCATCGCGGGGAAGTTGAAGGGGGTGATCGCGGCGACGACCCCGAGCGGCTGGCGCATCGAATAGACGTCGATGCCGGTTCCGGCGCCGGTGGAGTACTCGCCCTTGAGCAGGTGCGGAGCGCCGGCGGAGAATTCGATGACCTCGAGACCCCGCTGGATGTCGCCCTTCGCGTCGTCGACCGTCTTGCCGTGCTCGCTCGCGAGCAGCTCGGCCAGCGACGTCATCTCCTGCTGCACCAGGTCGAGGAACCGCAACAGCACACGAGCGCGCTTCTGCGGATTGGTCGCCGCCCATGCGACCTGCGCCTCTTCGGCGTTCGCGATAACGCGACGCACCTCGTCGGCCGAGGCCAGGGGCACACGGGCCTGCACCGCTCCGGTGCTCGGATCGAACACGTCGGCGAAGCGACCCGAGTCGGGAGTGAGAAGCGATCCGCCCACGAAGTGCGGGATAGTACGAGTCATTGTGTGACATCCCTCCGTGCCGTCGTTGGCACATTGGGGAGTTTACTCGGAGTACCGGATATTTACTAGGACATCCTTGTATCGCCCCGCGCCCGCCGCTCGACTCGTGATCGAGGTTGTTCGCGTCTCGTTCACCACCGCGTCATCTCGCCCGGGTACAACTGCAGGTGCGCGGACAGAGACTCAGACCGGATCGGGTGTCACGTCTACCGCGCGCACGGTGAGCGCTCTCGCTCCCGTCGCGGCTCCCACGCCGCGAGACCCCCGCCGAATCGGGTCGGCGGGGGTCCTCCTCGTTCAGGCGGCGACGGCCTGAGCCACGCCGCATCCGAATTAGAATCGACGGTGCGCTGCCACCCCTGGCGCATCCGCTTCGGCGTTCTCACCCCGGACGCCCGTTCCCCCGAGGACCGCACCATGTCCGAACCCCTCACCGTGTCCATCCGCCGCGAAGTCGACCCCGAGCGCATCGTCGAGGCGACCGCCTGGGTGCAGACGGGGGTGAACCTCGCGACGAAGTATCCGGGCTTCCTCGGCTCGGGCTGGGTGCGCGCCGGCGAGGACTCGCAGGTCTGGCACATGCTCTACCGCTTCGCGAGCGAGGATTCGCTCACCGCCTGGGAGCAGTCGGCCGAGCGGGCATGGTGGTTGTCGATGGGCGAGGGCTTCGTGCGCAGCGAGCGCTCCAAGCGTCGCACCGGAATCGAGGGGTGGTTCGACGAGCCGACGACCGGGACGATCACGCTCCCCGCGTCCGGCGGCAGCACCGAGACCGTCACGGTCGCGCCCGCTCCGCCGCGCTGGAAGCAGGCCACCTCGATCTGGCTCGGTTTCTTCCCCGTGAACCTGGCCTTCACCTACGCGATGAGCCCTGTGCCGGGCTGGAACGAGCTGCCGATCTGGCTGCGCGCGCTCGTCACCACTCTCGTGCTCACGCCGATCATGGCCTACTGGGTGCTGCCGTTCGTGACCCGTTCGCTGCGGAGCTGGCTCACCCGCTGAGGCGCCGCACCTCTTCCGCATCCGTCACGCGACGGATGCCCGCAGCGCCCGATCGATCTCGGCCACCGCAGCCGTGAGCGGACCTGGCCGGCGCACCAGGTAGAGGGTGTTGATCGGCGGATCGTCGGTCTCGCGCAGCACGACCAGCCGACCGTCGGCGAGCTCCTCGGCGATCAGATAGGTCGGCAGCACCGTGATTCCCGCTCCGGCGACGGCTGCGGCGGCGAGCGCCCGGAGGTCGGACACGATCAGCGCGGGCTCGCGCTCGAGTCGAATGCCGAACGCATGCCGCCAGTACCGCCGCAGGATCGGTACGTCGTGGGCGTAGGCGAGAAGGGGGACGGTGTCGAGGTCGCCCGGTGCGAGCGCGGACGAAGGAGCGAGACCGAGGGAAGGGGCCGCGACGAGCACGAAGTCCTCATCGACGAGGGCCGCAGAAGGAAGGGCACGGCCCTTCGGTCGGACGGCGGAGATCACGAGGTCGAGGCTTCCGGCACGGAGCTGATCGAGCAGGTCTTCCGCGAGCCCCGCGGCGACCGTGATCCGTTGCCCCTCCGCGATCATCGACGCCAGCGCGGGCATCAGCACCCGCTCGACGAACTCCGCTGCGCCGCCGATTCGCATCGGGGGCGCCTCGGTCGGCGACGGGCTTCCGAGGGCGAGGGCGAGCGCGTCGAGCGGACCGGACAGGCGCGCAGCCAGGTCATCGGCGCGAGGGGTCGGGAGGATCCCCCGCGCGTGACGGACGAAGAGAGGCTCCCCGATGCTCCGCTCCAGAGCCTGCAGCTGCGTCGTCACCGAGGACTGGGCGACTCCCAGCGTGCGCGCCGCCGCCGACACGGACCCGGAGCGGTGCGCGGCGAGGAAGGTGCGCCACAGTGCGAGGTCACGCAACCCATCGCCATTCCGATCACTCATATCGGAAATCTATCGGAATCGGATGCGAGAGCTGTCCGTTGTCCTCGATATCGCATCCTGCACGGCGTCTGCCGTCCGACCCCTCTGGAGCACGCATGTCCTCTGTTCTCTTCGTCGTCACCGCCGCCCGCACCTGGACCCTCACCGACGGCACCGCGCACCCGACCGGTTACTGGGCCGAGGAGCTGCTCACTCCCTATCGCGCGCTGCGCGACGCGGGTCACTCGGTGTCGTTCGCGACCCCGGGCGGCGTCGCCCCCGTCGCCGATGCGTCCAGCCTCTCCGAGGGCGACGCCGAAGCGATCGCCGCGATCCATCAGCTCGCCGCCCCGCTGATCCTGGCCGACGTCGACCCCGCGGACTACGACGCCGTCTACTACCCCGGCGGGCACGGTCCGATGCAGGACCTCGCGGTCGACGAGGACTCGGCCGCGCTGATCACGGCGACGCTCGCCGCCGGCCGCCCGCTCGCGGCCGTCTGCCACGGACTGGCCGCCCTGCTTCCTGCCCGCACCGCAGCCGGAGAATCGGTCGTGGCCGGACGCCGCATCACCGGGTTCACCGATGAGGAGGAGCGCATCGGCGGCCTCGCCGACCGCGCACCCTTCCTGCTCGAGAGCGAACTGCGGGCCCGGGGCGCCGAGCTCGACATCGCCGCCCCGTGGAGCGACAACACCGTGATCGACGGCCTGCTCATCACCGGTCAGAACCCGCAGTCATCGGCATCCGCCGCCCGCGCGCTCATCGCGGCGCTCTCCTGAGCCGTCGCCGGCGCCGCGATCATCGCGGCGCCGGTTCTGCTCAGGCCCCCGATTCCCTGCCGCTCGCCTTCGCCTTCCCTCCGGACTCCACCAGCGAGAGCGGATCCGCGATGTCTTCCAGCGACTTCCCTGCGGCGCTCACCCCGAAGACCCCGCAGACGATACCTCCGAACATCATGATCGCCGCGCCGAGCACGTAGCCCCAGAACAGCGGGCCCCGGTCCCCGCTCTCGGCGCTCTGACCGATCAGGGCGCCGTAGAGCACCGGCGCGATCGCTCCGACCAGCTGCCCGATCGAGAAGATGTACGAGATGACCTGGCTCCGGAGCTCCAGCGGGAAGATCTCGCTGACCGTCAGGTACGCCGCGGAGGCGCCGGCCGAGGCGAAGAAGAACGAGGCGCACCAGAACGCCGTGTGCGTCGCGGCGTTGAGCACTCCGGCGTTGAACAGGAAGGCGCTCACGAGAAGGATGAGGCCGGCGAGCATGTACGTGCCGAACAGCATCCGCCGCCGCCCCCAGGTGTCGAAGAAGTGCCCGAGGATGAGCGCGCCGGCGAGGTTTCCGACCGCGAACACGATGAAGTACTGCGATGCCGACGCCGGCGGGGTGTCGTAGAAGTTCTCGAGCACCAGCGCATACGTGAAGAAGATCGCGTTGTACAGGAACGACTGCGTCACCATCATCGTGATGCCCACCAGCGTGCGCCGGGGATACTTGCGGAAGAGCACCTTCGCGATGACGAGGAACGGCACACGGCCGTACTCCTTGACCGTGATCGCCTTGCTCTCGTCGACCGGAGGGATCCTCTTGCCCTCCTTGCGGATGCGCTCCTCGATCTCGTCGACGTTGCGCTCCGCCGCTTCTTCGCGCCCGTGGGTCATCTGCCATCTCGGGCTCTCCGGGATGTGTCGGCGCATCCAGATGAGCAGAATCCCGAGAACCGGACCGAGGAAGAAGCTGAGTCGCCAGCCGATGTCCTCAGGGAGGATGTCGGTGTTCAGGAAGAACACGTTCGCCACGGCACCGAGCGCCGCGCCGCCCCAGTAGGTGCCGTTGATCGCGATGTCGACGCGGCCCCGGTACTTCGCCGGGATGATCTCGTCGATCGCCGAGTTGATCGCCGCGTACTCGCCGCCGATGCCGGCACCCGCGACGAACCGCCAGATGTAGAAGAACCAGGGCGCGAAGGCGAGTCCGGCGACGGCGGATCCGACGAGGTACACCGCGAGCGAGACGAGGAAGAGCTTCTTGCGTCCGAGGCGATCGGTGAGGCGTCCGAAGAAGAGCGCTCCGAACACCTGCCCGAGCAGATAGCACGTACCGGCGAGTCCCACCTCGGCCGGTCCCATCCCGAGCGTCGCGGCGTAGCCGTTGGCGGCGACGATCTGCACTTCGAGGCCGTCGAGGATCCACGAGAATCCGAGTCCCACGACGATCAGCCAGTGGAATCGAGACCAGGGCAGCCGGTCCATGCGTGCGGGAACGAGCGAGCGGACCTCCTTGACGGTGGTGTCGGATGCGGACATGGACCCTCCTTCGTCCGGGACGCGCGTTCGTCCCGGATACGGTCTTACTCCCGTCGCGCTCCCCGGCGCATCCGCTTGACCCCGGGCTGCCGGCACGCTACAGCCCCGAATCGCGCGAATGGCTCCATCCCGGGCGGAGATGGAGCCATTCAGGCGATGGGAACGCGGAGCTCAGGCGGAGACGTGCCGCTCGTCCGGGCCGTCGTAGAAGGACAGCGGACGGATCAACGCGTTCGCCCCGGCCTGCTCGATCACGTGCGCGGTCCACCCCGTCACCCGCGCCGCGACGAACAGCGGCGTGAAGGTCAGGGTGTCGAAGCCGATCAGGTTGTACGCGGGCCCTGAGGGGTAGTCGAGGTTCGGGTAGATGCCCTTGCGCGCGACGAACTCCGACTCGAGCGCATCGTAGAGAGCGGCGACCTCGGGGCGGTCGTAGTGCTCCACGAGGGTGTCGAGCGCGGCCTTCATGGTCGGCACCCGAGAGTCGCCCTTCTTGTAGACGCGGTGCCCGAAGCCCATGATCTTGCGCTTTTCGGCGAGCGCCTTGTCGAGCCACGGCACCACGTTGTCGGCTGTGCCGATGTCATCGAAGATGTGCAGCACGGCTTCGTTGGCGCCACCATGCAGCGGGCCCTTGAGAGCGCCGATCGCACCGACCACCGCCGAGTAGATGTCGCTCAGGGTCGAGGTGATCACGCGCGCGGTGAACGTCGAGGCGTTGAAGGAGTGCTCGGCGTACAGGATCATCGAGCGGTTGAACGCGTCGACCACCACGTCGTCCGCTTCTTCGCCGAAGGTCATCCAGAGGAAGTTCGCCGAGTAGTCGAGGTCGTCGCGCGGCGCGATGATCTCCTGTCCACGACGGCGACGCTGACCGTAGGCGACGATCGCCGGGAGGGCGGCGAACAGGCGGATGCTCCGCTCGAGGTTCTGCTCCGGACTGCCGCCTGCATCGAGCACGGAGCCGCCGGCACCGGGATCGGAGGCACCGATCAGGCTGACCGCGGTGCGCACTTCGTCCATCGGGTGCGCGTCCAACGGCACCAGATCGATCGCGGTCTTGACGTTGTCGGCCAGCGCACGGTGCTTCCGCTCCTCCAACCGGAACGCCGCGAGCTCCTCGGGCGTGGGCAGCTCACCGTTCCACAACAGGTACGCGACGGCTTCGAACGGCTGCGTGTCGGCCAGCTCCTGCACCGGGTAGCCGCGGTACAGCAGGCTGTTCGTCTCGGGGTTGACCTTCGAGATCGCGGTCGTGTCGACGACGACTCCCGCGAGGCCCTTCTTGATGTCCGGCTCGGTCATGGTCACTCCTTCGTGATGGTGAAGTTGAAGACGCCGGAGTCGAAGTGGTTGTACGACTCGTAGTCGATCAGATCGTAGAGATCGGCGCGATGCTGCATCTCGCCGAGCTTCGAGGTCAGATGCCCCTCCTCGTTCAGGGTATCCAGTGCGCGGCCCGCAGCCCCCATCGAGATGCGCAGCAGCGACACCGGCCAGATGACCAGGTTCACTCCCGCGTCGCGCAGCTGGTCGACCGAGAAGAGCTCGCTCTTGCCGAACTCGGTCATGTTCGCCAGGATCGGCACGTCGAGCGCCTCGGCCATGGCCTCGAACTCGGCGAGCGTGCGCATCGCCTCGGGGAACACCGCGTCGGCACCGGCATCCACCAGGGCCTTCGCGCGGTCGATCGCCGCGTCCAGCCCCTCGACCGCCCGGATGTCGGTGCGCGCCATGATGAGGAAGTTCTCGTCACGACGGGCGTCGGCGGCGGCACGGATGCGCTTGATCGCGGTGTTCTCGTCGACCACGGCCTTGCCGTCGAGGTGGCCGCAGCGCTTCGGGTTGATCTGGTCCTCGATGTGCGTGCCGGCCAGGCCCGCGTCCTCGAGCTCCTGGATCGTGCGGGCGACGTTCATCGGCTCGCCGAAGCCGGTGTCGGCGTCGACGATCGCGGGGAGGTCGGTCATGCGGGCGATCTGCTTCGCGCGTCCGGCGACCTCGGTCAGCGTGGTCAGACCGATGTCGGGCAGTCCCAGGTCGGCGGAGAGCACGGCGCCGGAGATGTAGACGCCGTCGAAGCCCTTCTGCTCGATCAGGCGGGCGCTCAGGGGGTTGAACGCGCCGGGGAAGCGCAGCAGTTCACCGCTCGCGAGCCGCTCACGGAACAGCCGCCGCTTCTCGGCGGGGGTGACGGTGGAATACAGCATCAGAACAGTCCTGCCGGCGTGGGTGCGGCCTCGAGCAGGCCGGGCTTCGCGACGATCGACAGCTCACCGACCTCGGCAGCCGTCAGCTCGGGCAGACGCTGCACGAGGGCGAGGAACCGCTCGATCTCGGCCGGCTCGAGCACGGGCTCTGCCAGCAGACGGAACTTCGCGATGTAGTTCTCGCGGGCGAACGGGCGTGCTCCCAGCGGGTGCGCGTCGGCCACGGCGATCTCGTCGACCACTGTCGAGCCGTCGGTCAGGCGGATCTCGACGCGACCGCCGAACGCCTTCTCTGCCGGGTCCTCCGAGTGGTAGCGGCGGGTCCACTCGGCGTCTTCGGCGGTGGTGATCTTGTGCCACAGCGCGACGGTGTCGGCGCGGCCCGCGCGCTCGGGGGCGTAGGAGTCGACGTGGTGCCACCCGCCATCCTGCAGCGCCACCGCGAAGATGTACGGCACCGAGTGGTCGAGTGTCTCGCGCGAAGCGGTCGGGTCGTACTTCTGCGGGTCGTTCGCGCCGGAGCCGATCACGTTGTGGGTGTGGTGGCTGGTGTGGATCACGATCTGATCGATGTTCGCGGGGTCGCGCAGCGCCGGGTTCTCGATGCCGAGCTTGCGGGCGAGGTCGATGAGCGCCTGCGCCTGGTACTCGGCCGAGTGCTCCTTCGTGTACGAGTCGAGGATCGCGCGCTTGGGCTCGCCGGCGGCGGGCAACGGCACGTCGTACGCCGCGTCCTTGCCGTCGAGCATCCAGGCGATCACACCGTCTTCGCCCTCATAGATCGGGGCGGGACTGGTCTGTCCGCGCATCGCCCGGTCGACGGCTTCGACGGCCATCTTGCCGGCGAAGGCCGGAGCGTGCGCCTTCCAGGTCGAGATCTCGCCCTTGCGGCTCTGACGCGTCGCGGTCGTGGTGTGCAGCGCCTGGCCGACGGCCTGGTAGATGGTCTCGACGTCGAGCCCGAGGAGGGTGCCGATGCCGGCCGCGGCAGACGGGCCGAGGTGGGCGACGTGATCGATCTTGTGCTTGTGCAGGCAGATCGCGCGCACCAGGTCCATCTGGATCTCGTAGCCGGTGGCGATGCCGCGCACGAGCGCCCGGCCGTCCTTGCCGGTGTGCTGTGCGACGGCGAGGATCGGCGGAATGTTGTCGCCGGGGTGCGAGTACTCCGCCGCGAGGAAGGTGTCGTGATAGTCGAGCTCGCGCACGGCCACACCGTTGGCCCAGGCCGCCCACTCGGGGCTGGTGCGGTGGTCGAGGGCGGCACCGAAGAGGTTCGCTCCGACGCCGCCGGTGGAGACAGGATGGCTGAACGCCTGCGCGCGGGCCGCGTTGATCGGGGCGCGGGTGAGGGAGGCCGCCGCCACCGAGGCGTTGTCGATGATGCGGTTGATGATCATGTCGACGACGTCCTGCTCGACCTCGACCTGATCGGCGGCGACCTGGGCGATCTTCCAGGCGAGCTGGTCTTCCCTGGCGAGGTTCTCGTTGCTGCGGTGCACGCGGACGTGGTGGGTGACAGTCATTTCTTATCCTTCACTGGTGCGGGGGTCGACGGTGGTGCGGGGGTCGACGGTGGTGCGGGGGTCGAGCGAATCGAGGATGCCGGCGAGCGCGTTGTGCAGGTGCACGTGCGTGGCGTGGGCGGCGAGGTCGCCGTCGCGCGCGGCGAGCGCCTCGGCGATGGTGCGGTGCTCTGCGGCGGAGGCGGCGAGGCGGGCGGGCTTGTCCCGGGCCATCCGACGCACGCGCACGAGGTGCGTGCGCACGGTGCGCAGCGCCGAGGCGATGTAGTCGTTCGCGACGGCCGCATCGAGCGCGGCATCGAAGCGGGCGATCAGGGCGTAGTACGCGTCGCGTCCCTCGACGGCGTCGAGATCGACGTGTGCGAACTCGTCCGCGAGTGCCGCGAAGAGCTGCGCGTCTCCTCTGGCGGCGGCGAGACGGGCGGAGCTCTCCTCGAGGGCGCGGCGGATCTCGAAGAGGGAACGGATGTCGTCGGCATCGAGACCCGCCACCACGGTGACCCGCGGCGACTGCTGCACGACGAGCCCGTCGGCGATGAGGCGCCGGAGCGCTTCGCGCATCGGCGTGCGGCTGACGCCCAGCCGCTCGGCCTGCTCGACCTCGCCGAGCACGACGCCGGCTGCCAGCGTGCCGGACTGGATGTCGTCGAGCAGGGCCGCGTACGCACGATCACTCGCGGAGGTGCGTTCGACGGCGATGGTCATGCCCTCAGTGTATACATAAAGCCAGGCTGCGGGCTCAGAAGTCGTCCTCGGCGTGCTTCCCGTATACATTATCGGCCGCGGGCATCGGCTCCACAGGCACCGGCCCCACAGGCACCGGCTCCACAGGCACCGGCTCCACGAACTCCGGCGCCGCGGGTTCGCCCAGCTTGACGACCACCACACCCACGAGCACCAGCACGCCACCGAGCGCCTGCAGCAGGTCGGGGAGCTGTCCGAGCAGCAGCCAGCCGAACAGGAGCGCGGCGACCACCTCGGCGAGCGCCACGAACGAGGCGAGTCGCGACCCCAGCATCCGCGTCGAGGCGATGCCGAGCAGGTACGCGAGCGCGGTCGCGACGACGCCCATCGCCAGCACCGGCACGAACCAGGGCACACTGCCGAACCGGTAGGCGATGTCGTCGGTCGTCCACCGGATCGGCAGCACACCGATCGCGCCGGCCACGGTGAGCCCGAGCGCGCCGAGCAGCAGACCGCTGCCGGCGAGAGCGATCGGCGGCAGCCCCGTGTCGGCTTTGGCCGAGAGCACGAAGTACGTCGCCGCCCCCACCATGGCCCCGAGCGCCCACAGGATGCCGGCCACGTTGACGTCGGCGCCGGTGAGGATGTCGAGCATGAGCACCAGTCCGACGAAGGCGATGGCCGCACCGATGATGCTCCGTCGTGTCGGACGCTCCCCCCGCCGCAACCAGAGCCACAGCAGCACCGCGATCGGAGCGGTGTACTCGATGAGCAGCGCCAGTCCGACATCCATGACCGCGACGGCCTGGAAGTAGAAGAGCTGGGTCGCGGCGACTGCCAGCAGTCCATAGGCGAGGATCATGCCCGCGTTGCGCCGCAGCAGCCCCCACCGTCCGCGCAGGGACAGGATCGCGGGGATCAGCAGTACGAGCGCGGCGACCCAGATGCGCGCGGTGACCGCGGCACCGGGCGTCCATCCCGCATCGATGAGCCCGCGCGCCCATCCACCCGACATTCCGAAGGCGAAAGCCGCGGCGATCGCCAGCGGCAGCCCGAGGCGCACCCCGCGGGCGGAAGCGACCGCCCTGTCACTGCTCACCGTGCTCATGATCGATGACGCTACTCGCGCGCGCTGTAAGATGTCAACATGATCTTCACCGATGACACGGAGGAGGCGCTGCGGTCCGCCGTCTGGCTGGTGAACTCCGCCGAACAGCCAGACACACTGACCGACCTCGACGATGAAGACACGTTCCTCCGCGAGTTCCCGTACACCGGGCGCCTCGACCGCGACGAGCTCGAGGTGGCGTCGCTGCGCGAGCTGCGTCCACGCCTGCGCACCATGCTGCTGGCACCGCGCGACGAGATGGCCGCGCACGTCAACGCCGCCCTCGCGGAGTCACGCCTCACCCCGGCTCTGCGCCGGCATGACGGCGTGGACTGGCACCTGCACGCCGTCGCCGACGAGCAGCCGTTCGCCGAGCGCATCCTGATCGAGACCGCGATGGCCCTGATCGACGTCATCCGCGCCGACGAGGGGTCGCGTCTCACCGTGTGCGAGGACGACACCTGCCGATCGATCGCCCTCGACCTCTCGCGCAACCGCTCGAAGCGGTACTGCTCGACCACGTGCGCGAACCGCAACGCCGTCGCCGCCTACCGAGCGAGGCTCGCGGCCGAGTGACCCGGCACTGACTCCGACGCCCTCCCCCCGGCTGCGCGCTCCGGCCCCGGCTGACCCCGCGTTCCGGTCGCGCGTGGCCCCCACGTTCCGGTCGCACTTCCTGCCGGGTTTTTCCCGATCAGGCGGCACCATCTGCGCCCGGAGCAGCAGCAACCGGCACCACCTGCGCCCGGAGGACCAGCAGCCGGCACCAACCGCGACCGGAGGACCGCCGCCGACCACCGCACCGCGCGCAGATGCGCGCCGCGGATCGCGCGCGGGAGCGATCCGCTCTGGACGCCACCTGTCATAACAGGTACAGTGAACCTGTCATTACAGGTTGCGCAGCGCCGCAGCACCGTTACGAGGAGCACCGATGCCCGAGTTCCATACCCCGCCGATCTCTCCGATGGCGATCGCCTTCGACGCCGAGAAGCTCACGCTCTCCCCCGAGGGCCCGACCCTCACCCGGCGGATGTCCGACCTCGAGGGGCTCTTCCTCGACGCAGATGCCTGGGCTGCGGCATCGGCCGGCGAGAACCCCGTGGTCTACACGGTCGTCAGCTCCCCCGTGCCCGAGATCGACCGCGAGCTGCCGCAGTCGATCACCACGATCATGCCCGGCGACACCTCCGGCGAGCTCTGGATGACCAAGGGCCACCAGCACCCGGACCACCAGGGCGAGATCTACCTGGCGTTGAAGGGGCAGGGCGGACTGCTGATGTTCGACGGCGAGCGCACCGAGTGGCTCGACATGCTCCCTGGCACGATCGGCTACATCCCTCCGGGCTGGGCTCACCGTTCCGTCAACACCGGCGACGAGCCCTACGCCTTCCTCGCGGTGTACCCGGGAGGAGCAGGACACGACTACGGCTGGGTGCTAGAGCACGGCATGGGCTCGCGCGCCTACCGCGGAGCCTCCGGCGTCGACCTGCGTCCCTACGCGGAATAGGCTCCGGCCATGATCATCGCGCACGACCTGGGCACCACCGGGAACAAGGCGTCGCTGCACCACGATGACGGCCGTCTCGTCGCCTCGGTCACCGTCCCCTACCCCGCGCACTTCGCCGCGGGCGGGGTCGCCGAGCAGGATCCCGCCGACTGGTGGGATGCGGTCGTCTCCGCCACGCGCGATCTGATCGCCCGCACCGGCACGGCCCCGACCGACATCGCCGGACTCGTGGTGAGCGGCCAGATGATGGGTGCCGTGCTGCTCGACGCCCATGGTGAGCCCGCACGCCCGGCGATCATCTGGGCCGACACCAGGGCCGGCGCGCAGCAGCGCGAGCTCGAGGCCGCGATCGGCGCCGAACGCGCCTACGGCATCCTGGGCCACCGCCTCAACCCCACCTACTCCGTCGAGAAGGTCATGTGGGTGCGCGACAACGAGCCCGACACCTGGGCGCGCGTGCGACGCGTCTGCGTCGCGAAGGACTTCATCGTGCTGCGCCTGACCGGGCGCCTCGCGACCGATCGCTCCGACGCGTCGGGCACGAACGCCTACGACCAGGCCGCGGGCACGTGGTCGGACGAGGTGCTGCAGGCTGCGCGCCTCGACCCGGCGTTGTTCCCCGAGATCCTGGAATCCACGCAGATCGCCGGCACGTTGACGGATGCCGCAGCCGACGCCCTCGGCCTCCCCGCGAGCGTGCGTGTGGTGATGGGCGGCGGCGACGGCCCGATGGCCGCCGTCGGCTCGGGTGTCGTCGCGCCGGAGGACGGCCCCTACGTCTGCCTGGGCACATCGTCGTGGATCTCGTTCGCGGCCGACGCCCCGCTGCACGACCCTGCGATGCGTACCTTCACATTCGACAACGTCGTGCCAGGCTCGTTCGTGCCGACCGCCACCATGCAGGCCGGCGGCGCCTCGGTGCAGTGGATCGCCGAGGCCCTCTCCCCCGATCCCGCGCACCCCGAGACCGGACGACTGACGGCCGAGGCCTCCGCCGACGTCGACACCGACGATCTCTACTTCCTCCCTTATCTGCTCGGCGAGCGCTCTCCGATGTGGGATCCGGAGGCGCGGGGCGCATTCGTCGGCCTCGCCCGCCACCACGCCAGGGCGCACCTCGTGCGGGCCGTGCTGGAGGGCACCGCGTTCAACCTGCTCAGCTGCATCCAGGCGTTCCGCGAAGCCGGCGCCGTGATCGACCGCATCGACGCGGTCGGCGGCGGAGCCCAGAGCGACGTGTACCTCTCGGTGCTCGCCGACGTGTGGGGTGTGCCCGTGCGCCGCCGGACGATCGTCGAAGAGGCGAACAGTCTCGGCGCCGCGGTGACCGCCGCGGTCGGGCTCGGCCTCACCGACTTCTCGGCCGCCCGCGCCCTGAGCGAGGTCACGGCCGAGTTCATTCCGGATGCGGCACGTCACGCCGTCTATGCCGAGCGGCACGCCCGCTTCGCCGACGCCTACACGGCTCTCGCGCCGTGGTTCGCCGGACGGCCGCGCTGATGGGCGTCATCCTCGTCACCAGCCGCTCGTTCTCCGATGGCGACCTCGACCTGGTCGAGCGCGCGGCGCAGGCGGGTCACCGCATCCTGCGCGGGCCTGCCCACCACGACCTCGACGAGCTGCGGTCGCTGCTGCACGGTGCCGACGCCTGGATAGCCGGCACCGGGTCCGTCACCGACGCGCATCTCGCCGCGGCCCCGAAGCTCAAGGTCGTCGCCCGCTATGGTGTCGGCACCGAGTCCGTCGATCTCGACGCCGCGCGCGACCGCGGCATCCCGGTGACCAACACCCCCGGTGCCAACGCCGACGCGGTCGCCGACCATGCGGTCGGACTGATGCTCGCGGCCCTCCGCTTCGTGCCCGACGGCGACCGCCGCGTGCGCGCGGGCGACTGGGGTGTGCGGCGTGGTCGCGAGCTCGGCGCCGCCACGGTCGGCATCGTCGGCTTCGGGCGCATCGGTCAGGGTGTCGCGGCACGGCTGAGCGGCTTCGGGCCGCGCGTGCTGGCGGCCGATCCGTTCCTTCCCGACGATGTCGTCCGGGAATGCGGTGCGGACCCCGTCTCGCTCGACGAGTTGTTCCGCGCCGCCGACGTGATCACGCTGCACGCTCCGGGCGGGCAGCGGCTCGTCGACGCCGAGCGCCTCGCCGGCATGCGACCGGGAACCGTGCTGGTCAACACCGCCCGCGGCGACCTGATCGACGAAGCCGCCGTGGCACAGGCGCTGCACGACCGCATCCTCGCCGGCTACGCGGCCGACACCCTCGACGGCGATACCGCGGCGCACGACAGCCCGCTGCTCGCGCCGGAACTCGCCGACCGCGTGATCGTCACCCCGCACCTGGGCGCACAGACCACGCAGGCGGTCGACAACATGGGGTCCCTGTCGCTCGCTGACGTGATCGCGGTCCTCTCCGGCGCCGAGCCCGCCCACCCCGTCCCCAGCCCCGTCCCCGTCGCCGTCCCCGAGGAGACCCGATGACCACCACCGCCGACGTCGTCGCCACCGCACACGCTCCGGCATCCGCCGACTACATGGGCTTCGTCGGGGTGACCACCGCGTCGTCGTCGATCATGAAGGTCTTCCCCCTGTGGGCCGACATCCTGGAGCTGCCGACGCGCACCCTGGTCGGCCACGACCTGCCGATGGATGCCGAGCCCGAGCAGTACCGCGCCATGGTCGAGCAGATCCGCGACGACCCCCATCACCGCGGCGCGCTCGTCACCACGCACAAGATGAACGTGTACGCCGCGGCATCCGACCTGTTCGACGAGCTCGACCCGTTCGCGGTGTCGTGCTCCGAGATCTCCAGCATCGCGAAGCGCGGCACGGTCCTGTCAGGGCGGGCGAAGGATCCGATCACCGTCGACCTGGCCCTGAACGACTTCCTTCCCGCCGATCACTTCGCTCGAACGGGCGGTGCGGTCGTGATCCTCGGGGCCGGTGGATCGGGCACCGCGCTGAGCTGGGCACTGGCCGAGCGGGCCGACGCCCCGTCGAAGATCACGGTCACCGCCCGCACACAGGACAAGCTCGACCACCTGCGCGAGGTGCACCGTCAGCACGGCACCCGCGAGGGCCTGATCGACTACGTCGTGACGGCGACCCCCGCAGACGCGGATGCCCTGGTGGCTGCGGCCCCCGCAGGATCGGTCATCGCGAACGCGACCGGACTCGGCAAGGACCGCCCCGGATCGCCCCTGACCGACGCCGTGGTGTTCCCCGAGGGGGCGTACGCATGGGAGTTCAACTACCGCGGCTCGCTCGAGTTCCTGCACCAGGCCGAGGCTCAGGCATCCGCCCGCGGGCTGCACGTGGTCGACGGGTGGCGCTACTTCATCCATGGCTGGTCGCAGGTGGTGGCCGACGTGTTCGAGCTCGACCTCACGCCCGACGTCGTCGAACGGCTCGCCGAGGCCGCGGAGTCGGTGCGCTGATGCCCGCCGTCGTCCGGACCGTGCTCGGCGACATCGCCCCTGCGCTCCTCGGGCGGGTGGACTATCACGAGCACCTGTTCCAGGTGACTCCGCTGCTGCCGGGCGACGAACTCGACGACGAGAAGGCCTCGGGCGAAGAAGCCGCCCTGCTGCAGGCGAGCGGGTTCGAGACGATGGTGGATGCCACGCCGTTCGGTCTCGCGCGCGACCCCGCAGCCCTCGCCCGGATCAGCGCCTCGACCGGGCTGCACATCGTCGCGACGACCGGACGACACCGGGAGGCCCACTACGGCGCGGACCATCCGATGCAGGTGTGGACCGCCGACCGTCTGGCCGCCCTCTTCATCGCCGACATCACGCGCGGTATGCCCGCCGACGACGGGGAGATCTTCGAGACACCCGAGGCGCCCCTCGCCGCGGCACCCGATGGCAGCCCCGTGCGCGCAGGTCTCCTCAAGGGCGGCGCCGACTACTGGCGCATCAGCCCGTTCGAGCGCACCACCCTGATCGCCGTGGCCGAGGCGCACCGCGCGACGGGCGCCCCGGTCATGGTGCATCTGGAGTTCGGCACGGCAGCCCACGAGGTGCTCGACCTGCTCGGGGCCGAGGGCGTGTCCGCCGACCGTGTCGTGCTGGCGCACGCCGACCGCGACCCCGACCCCGGGCTGCACGCGTCGCTCGCCGAACGCGGTGCCCACCTCGGGTACGACGGCTTCGCGCGTCCGCGCACCCGCTCCGACGCCGAACTGCTCGCCCTGACCGTCGCGGTGGTCGAGCGTGGTGCCGGCGACCGGATCGTGCTCGGCGGCGACGTCGCCCGGCGCACGAGGTACATCGCGTACGGCGGCATGCCCGGACTCGCCTACCTCGGCGACCGCTACCTCCCGCGCCTCCGCGCGGCCGTGGGAGACGAGGCCGTGCATCGAATGCTCGTGTCCACCCCGGCGCGGTTGCTGACCCTCTCGCCCTGACCCTGCCGCCCTGATCCGCGCCCTGAGCACGAGCATGGCCATGAGCATCCGCTTCCACCCCCGACACCCCCGAGGAGACACCGTGTCCGAGCCGACCATCCTGCACGCCACGTTCACCGCCCAGCCCGGAGCCGGCGATCGCGTGGCCGCCCTGGTGCGTGACTTCGCCGAGGTCGTGCGCGCCGAGGAGGGCAACGTCGTCTTCGATGCGACCCGGCTCGTCGACGACCCCGACCGCTTCTTCGTCTACGAGGTCTACCGCGACGAGGCGGCCTTCCAGGCGCACATCGCCGCCCCCGCCGGAGTCCCCTTCAACGTGGCGTTGCAGGAGCTCATCGTCGAACCGACGTCGCAGCTCACCTTCCTCCGCCGCCTCTGACGGCTGCGACGCCGTTCAGCGATCGAGCCGGGGATCCCGCAGGGCTGCCATCGCCTCCACAAGGCTCTCGTGGATGTACTCGAGCTCTGGCGAGGTGAAACTCGACCAGTCGTCTTCGGCGGCATCGTGCCCTTCGGCCTCTCCACCGTCCGTAGATCCGTTCCACGTGGCAACGTCCGCTCCGTCGGCATCCCCCGTCTGATCCTGCGGAACATGGGCGTAGACCCACCAGAGATTTTCCGAGGGGTCGGCGAAGCGCGAGAACGTATCTCCGAAGAAGTCGGTCGGCCGGGTCACGATACGGGCGCCGAGTTCGACGGCTCGTGCGAGCGTTCCCTCGACGTCGTCGACGTACACCTGGAGGAATCCGGGAGTGAAGGGCCAGTCGGGCTTGCGGTCGGCGACAGTGATGACGGAATCGCCGATGCGCAACTCTGAGTGCAGGATCAGTCCGTCGGTGTCGACGGTGCGGGCCTCGGGAACGTCGGTCGCCCCGAAGACCTCGATCACGAAGTCGATGATGCGGGCCGCGTCGTCGGTCATGAGGAAGGGGTTGATGGTGTTCGATCCTGCCGGGAGGGCGGGAGTGCTGCTCATGGTGTGTGTCCTTTCGTCGCGATCACTCTGACAGCCACCCCGGACAGATTCTGTCCTCGATCGTCGAACGCCGCCCCATGCCGGCCCCGAACACGAAGAAGCCCCCCACCCGAAGGTGAGGGGCTTCTTCATGCATGCGGTGTCACTCGTAGAGCACAGCGGCGATCTTCGGGTCGTCGATGTTGCTCTTGTCGTACCAGTACGAACCGGTGTCGTAGAACTTCTCGACGTCCTTGCCGTTGGCGGCGTCGTAGGCCGCCTGCACGACCTGGGCGCCGATGCCGATCGGGTCCTGCGTGATGGCACCGGCCATGGTGCCGTCCTTGATGGCGTTGATCTGTGCGGCACCGGAGTCGAAGCCGACGATGGTGATCTTGCCCTTCTCGAGGCCCAGCTCGTTCACGGCGTTCACGACGCCGATGGCCGAGCCCTCGTTGGTGCCGTAGATGCCCTTGAGGTCGGGGTGTGCCGCGATCAGGGTCTTGGCGATGTCAGCCGACTTGAGGTGGTCGCCGTCGCCGTACTGGATGTCGACGATCTCGATGTCGGGGTAGTCCGCCTTGATCTTGTCGACGAAGCCGTCGCGACGCTCGACACCGGTCGAGTTGATCTGCGAGTGGCCGACGATCGCGACCTGTCCTTCGCCGCCGATCAGGTCGGCCATGTGCTCGGCAGCGAGCGCACCGGCGACCTTGCTGTCGGTGGCCGACAGGCTGAGCCCGACGTCACCGTTGCAGGGGGCGTCGAAGTAGACGACGGGGATGTCCTTCGCCTTGGCCTGCTCGAGCGGAGCGACGCACGCCTCGGGGTCGAGGGCGGCGTAGGCGATGGCGTCCGGGTTCTTGTCGATCGCAGCGGTCAGCATCTCGAGCTGGCCGGCGATCTCGGTCTCGGCTGCGGGGCCCTCGAACGTGATCTTCACGCCGAGCTCCTTCGCCTTGTCCTCTGCACCCTTCTTCACGGCCTGCCAGAACTGGTGCTGGAAGCCCTTCGAGACCATGGCGATGTACATCTCGCCGTCGTTGCTGCCGCCGCTGCTCGAGCCTTCCTCGATCACGTCGCCGCCACCGCCGGCACAGCCGGCGAACACCAGTGCGGATGCGGCCACGAGGGCCACGAGTGCGGTCTTCTTCCCGAATTTCATGAAAACTCCATTGTTTGGGTACGGCTCGGTTTGTTCTGTGTGGATGCCGGACGGGCCGGCGCTGTGGACATTCCAGGTGCCTGTGCGGATGTCTCCGCGGAGCCGGCCGGAGCCGGAGGACGACGACGGGCACGGGTTTCGCCGCCGTCCAGGTCTCAGGTGCGCTGTCGGTTGCGGAGCGAGTCGAGGAACACCGCGAGCAGCACGACCACGCCGACGACGATGTTCTGCCACTCGGGCTGGATCGACATGATGCGCAGGCCGTTCACGAGCACGCTCATGATGAGCGCGCCGATCACGGTGCCGAGGATCGATCCGCGTCCGCCCAGCAGCGAGGTGCCGCCGATGATGACCGCGGCGATCGCCTGCAGTTCGTATCCGGTGCCGATCTGCGGCTGGGCCGAGTCGAGGCGGGAGGCGATGACGATGCCCGCGACGCCGGTGAACGCCCCGGCGAACATGTAGATCAGGATCGTCCAGCGACGCGTGTTGACACCCGAGAGGCGCGTGGCCTCTTCGTTCGATCCGATCGCGAACGTGTAGCGGCCGAGCAGCGTCTTCGACAGCACCAGGTAGGCGATGATCGCGAGCACGGCGGTGACGAGCACGGCGTTCGGGATGCCGGGGATGATCACGCCGAGGGCGATCTTCTTGAAGTCGGGGGCCGAGGTGGAGAAGTAGATCGGTGCGACCCCCGAGATCACGAGGGCGAGGCCGCCGGCGATCATCATCATCGCGAGGGTGGCGATGAACGGAGGAAGCCGGAGGAACGTGATGTTCACGCCGTTGACGAGCCCCATCAGCACGCCGGTCAGGATGCCGCCGATGACGCCGACCCATACCGGGAGCCCCATGTTCGTCACGAAGACACCCGTCATCACGGCGCACAGCGCCATGCCGGTGCCGATCGACAGGTCGATGCCGCCGGTGATGATGACGAAGGTGGTGCCGAGGGCGAGGATGCCGATGACGGCGGTCGACAGCAGCACGGTGGCGATGTTGCTGAAGGTGAAGAAGTTGGGGCTGGCGATCGAGAAGAAGATGATCAGCACGATGAGCGTGCCGAACGCCAGCGACTGCTGGAACTGACGCTTCAGGAACGCCCCGACGTCCCTCTTGTCGGTGTTCTCGTTCACGGCGGTCTGGATGATCGTCGTCGTCGACGATCCGGGCTGCTGCGGAGCGCTCATCAGTCTTCCTCCCCGTGGGCTGCGAGTTGCATGATCTTCTCCTGGCTTGCTTCCTCGTTGCGGAGCGTCCCGGTGATGCGACCGTTGGCGAAGACCGCGATGCGGTTCGCCACACGGAGGATCTCCGGGAGCTCGGATGAGATGACGATGATGGATTTGCCTGCGTCAGCGAGCTGCTGCATGAGGCGGTAGATCTCCTCCTTCGCGCCGACGTCGATCCCTCGGGTCGGCTCGTCGAAGATGAGGATGTCGCAGTCGCGCATCAGCCACCGGGCGATGACGACCTTCTGCTGGTTCCCTCCGGAGAGGAGCTTGACGACCTGGTTGACCGAGGGCGTCTTCACGCGCAGCTGCTGCACGTACTCCTTGGTACGGTTCTTCGCCTTGCTGTCGCCCATCCAGCCGATCGCATTGGCGTAGGAGCCGAGCGATGCGAGCACGGTGTTGAACGTCACGTCCTGCTCGAGCATGAGTCCGAGGAGCTTGCGGTCCTCCGAGAGGTATCCGACACCGTGGTGCACGGCATCCGCCGGCTGGGCGATGCGCACCGCGCGACCGTCGATGGCGATCGTGCCGCTGTCGCGGTGGTCGGCACCGATGACCGCACGGGCGGTCTCGGTGCGACCAGCGCCCATGAGCCCGGCGAAGCCGAGGATCTCACCCTTGTGCAACTGGAACGAGACGTCTTTCAAGAGGCTCTTGGTCGACAGACCCTGCACTTCGAGGACCACGGGGTCGTTCGCGTGCTCGCGGGCCTGGGGGCGGGTCCCCTCGTCGATCACACGCCCGACCATCATCTCGATGATCGTCGGGATGGTGATCTCGGACTTGTCGAGTGATCCGATGTATGTGCCGTCACGCAGGACGGTCACGCGGTCGGCCAGACGGCGCAGCTCGTCCATGCGGTGCGAGATGTAGACGATCCCGGTGCCGCGTGCCTTGAGCTGCTCGATCAGCACGAAGAGCGTCTCGACCTCGGTGTCGGTGAGGGCCGAGGTGGGCTCGTCCATGATGAGGACCTTGGCGTTGAAGGACAGCGCCTTGGCGATCTCGACCATCTGCTGCTCGGCCACCGTGAGCTCGCCGACGAGCTGACGGGGGTTCAGGTGGATGTCGAGGCGCTGCAGCAGGTCGGCGGTCTGCGCGTTCAGCTTGCGCTCCGACAGGAACGGCCCCGTGGTGGGCTCTCGCCCCACGTAGATGTTCTGCGCCACGGTCAGATCGGGCATCAGATTGAGCTCCTGATGGATGATCGTGATGCCGAGCTCCTGCGCCTGGAGGGGGCTCGTGAGCTCGACCTCCTGACCCTCGAACGTGATCGTGCCCTCGTCCTTGGTGTAGATCCCGGAGAGGATCTTCATCAGGGTCGACTTTCCCGCGCCGTTCTCGCCCACGAGCACGAGCACCTCGCCGGCGTGCACCTCGAGGTGCACGTCTTTCAGCGCCTGCACGCCGGGGAATCCTTTGCTGATCCCCTCGACCCGGAGGATGGGTCCACTCATGCGCTCACCTGCTTCCTTGAAGGTTCTGCTTCGACGTCGACGGATCATTCCGTCGCAAACATCGGATCAATTCTGCGTCCTACGCTACGGGCAGCGCAAGTTGTATCTAAATGTATCTAATGACGGCCGGATGGGGAAGACCTGTAATGACATCTTGATCTTCCGATGCTCCCCCGGCCGGATTCCCACTCAGTGGAGGCGGATCGACTCGACCGCCACGAGCTTGTCGCGGATGTACGCGTTCGCGTGGGCGCCGAGTTCGACGTTGTCGTTCCAGAGGTTGCGCCAGATGCCGAGCATGCGGCTGAGGTCGGGGGCGACGACCGCCGACGAGAACGACTCGAAGACGATCGGACCGTCGTAGCCGATGCGGCCGAGCGCCTTGAAGAACGTGTCGAAGTCGACCGTCCCGGTCCCGAGATAGCCACGGTGGCTCTCGCCGATGTGCACGTAGCGCAGGGCGGGGGCGGCATCGAGGACCGGCGCGAACATATCCGACTCCTCGATGTTCATGTGGTACGTGTCGATGTGGATCCCGAGGTTCGGCCGATCGACCTCGGCGACATACTCCAGAGCCTGCCTCGCCGTGTTCAGCACGTTGGTCTCGTAGCGGTTCACGACCTCGAGCGCGACGGAGACCCCACGCTCGGCGGCATGGTCGGCGACCCGCGCGATCGCGGCCTTGCTACTCGCGAGCCCTTCGGCCGTCACCGGCTCCATGTACTTCTTCATGGCGCTGTAGATCACCCCGCAGAAGTGCTGACCGCCCAGATCCGCGAGCACGTCGACGGCTTTCAGGAGCAGGGCTTCGCCGGCCGCGACGATCGTGGGGTCGGAGCTGGTGACGTCGGTCGCCTCGGAGAGTCCGAGCGAGGCGCTGACGGCGAGGTCGTACTCCTCCAACGCGTCCTTCGCGACGGAGACGTCGAACGAGAACGGGTCCATCAGCGGGAACTCGATGAGGTCGAAACCCGCCTCCTTGGTCTTGCGCACCGCCAGACGGATGCCCTCGGCATCGAAGTTCCCCGTCCAGACGAGCCCGTGGCAGCCGATGTTCATGAGACCTCTCCCAGCGGGTGTGCGGCACCGTCGCCGTCCGGGGTTGGCACGTGCCAACCCCGGTGTGCGAGTCACGCTACGTCGGTCGGACGAGCCCTGTCAAGAACTTTCTTGGCACGTTGCAACTCCTCCGATATCCTGAGGCCGCCGACGTGGTCAGGAGCCCCGACCGACGCGGCGACGATGAAGACAAAGATGACGAAGGAGCCCCATGCCCGCGAGCGTCAAGGACGTCGCCGCCCTCGCCGGAGTCTCCTCCTCCACCGTCTCCAACTACCTCAACCATCCGCACGTGCTCGGAGCCGCGACGCGGGAGCGGGTGCGCGCGGCGGTCGAACAACTCGGCTTCGTGCCGAACGAATCCGCCCGGCAGCTGCGTGCAGGATCGAGCAAGGCTCTCGCGCTCATCCTTCTCGACGCCTGGCTGCCCTACTTCCACGACCTCTCGCGTGGGGTCGAGGACGTGGCGCGAGAGGGCGGCTGGTCGCTGTTCTTCAGCAACAGCAATCGCGACGACGCGCAGGAGCGGCGCAACCTCGACATGTTCGAGGCGCACCGGGTGCAGGGCATCGTCATCTATCCGCTCGGCGACGTGGTGCCGCGCCTGGAGGGGCTCGCCGATCGCGGCATCCGTTCGGTCGTCGTGGGCCCGATCCCCGACTCGTCGAAGGTCGCCTCCGTGCTGTTCGACGACCGCGCCGGGGGGCGGCTCGCCGGCGAGCATCTCGTCGGACTCGGGCGAGAGCACATCCTGTTCCTCGGCAATCCGGCCGTGAGTCAGTCGAACGACCGCCTGGCCGGGCTGCGCGAAGCGGTGGCCGGCACCGACGTGACGGTATCCACGATCGAGGTACCGCACCTGGCGACAGAGGACGGCCTGCAGGCCGGCGCGCAGATCATCGCGATGCCCGCCTCCGAACGACCCGACGCCGTGTTCGCGGCGAACGACATGGTGGCGCTCGGCGTGCTCACCACGCTGCTGCGCCACGGAATCCGCGTGCCCGAGGAGATCGCGCTGGTCGGCTTCGACGACGTGGCGCAGGCCCACCAGGGCGTCGTACCGCTCACGAGCGTGCGGCAACCCGGCTACGAGATCGGCCGCGCCGCCGGGGCCGCCCTGCTGCAGCAGCTCGCCGATCCCTCGGCTCCCCCGCCTGCGACGACGCCGTTCCCTGCCGAGCTCATCGTGCGGGAATCGACCGTCGGTCGCTGAACTCGGCGTTCACAACTCCCGGTGTTCACAGCTCCCGGGTGTTCACAACTCAGGAGAAGAGAGCAGCTCAGAGTCGAAACGGCCGATCCGGCCGCCTCCGCCGAGGCCGTTCCCGGGTGGTGAACGGCGTCACGCCGACGCGTGCCCGACGACACCCTTGCGCAGCAGCGCGTTGCCGTACTTGCGGGTCTCGCCCGTGCGCACGAGCAGGTACGCGGCCTTCGCGACCTCGTAGTAGGCGAACCGCTCGACGAAAGCCGTCGTATCCACGGCCGTCCCCGCCGCGGCCATCAGCTCGTTCTGCACGTCGAGCACCTCGCCGTCAGCCGAGGTCATCAGGTCGATACCGGGCGCATCATCCAGAGGGAGCACCGTGCGGATGGCCGCCACGACCTCGGGGGTCGTCGTGCCGGGGAGATCGATCACCCGTGCGCCCAGACCCCATGCCGGGAAATGCGCGTCGGCGACGACCACGGCATCGGAGTGCCCCATGCGATCGAGGTGCAGCAGCAGCTCTCCGGTGAGCAGGGGATGGATTCCTTCGAGCACGAGTGCTCCTCTCGGTGAGGCGTCGGGTGATTCCGGCGACGGGTCGATCAGGCGGGGATGAGCCCTTCCGCCGCCAGGTTCTCCCACAGGGCCGTCGGGATCTCGATCGCTGCGTACTCCGCATTCTGCCGCAGCTGCGCCGGGCGGCTGCCGCCCACCACGACCGATCGCACGACGTCGGACTGCAGCGGGAACTGAATCGCCGCCGCGGGGAGCGGCACGTCGTGGTCGGCGCACACGGCGGCGATCCGCACGAGCCGGTCCCACAGCTCGTCCGGCAGCTGCCCGTACTCGTAGCGTCCGTCGCGACGCGGCTCGCTCGACGCGAGCAGACCCGAGTTGAAGACGGATGCCGCCACGATCCCGGTCCCGGTCTCGCGGCATGCGGGCAGCACATCGACCGCAGCCGGCTGTTCGAGGAGCGTGTAGCGACCGGCCACCATGACGAGGTCGAGGTCGGCCGAGCGCACGGCCGCCGCGAGCGCATCCGACACCATCGAGCCGATGCCGATCGCGGTCACCTCGCCATCGGCGCGCAACCCCTCCATCGCGGGCAGAGCCTCGGCGAGCGCGAGGTCGAGGTCGTGCCGCTCAGGGTCATGCAGGTAGAGAAGGTCGATGCGCTCGATGCCGAGGCGCTCGCGCGACTCGTCGACGCTCGTGCGGATACCCGCTTCCGAGAAGTCCCACACGCGCTGCAGGTCATCGGGAACGTGGAAGTCGTTCGCGGTGTCGAGACCGCCGCCGACGTGGTCGGGGTTCGGCCGCAGCAGGCGCCCGGCCTTGGTCGAGAGCACGTACTCGTCACGCGGCTTGGTCTGCAGGAAGGCCCCGAGCCGACGCTCGGAGAGTCCGAGCCCGTAATGCGGCGCCGTGTCGTAGAAGCGGATGCCGCTCTCCCACGCGGCATCCAGCACGGCCCAGGCCTCGTCATCGGTCAGCGGCCGAAACAGGTTGCCCACGTTCGCGGCACCGTAGCCGAGCGACGGGACGGTCAGGCGGTCAGGCACTCCCGCGCGATCAGGCACCGACATGTGCACCCTTCCAGGTGTAGGTCGCGATGCTGTCGGCCTTCATCTCCATGCCCGTTCCCGGCGCGGTGGGTGCCATGTACGAACCGCCCTGGATGTCGGTGGGCACGACGAAGTGCTCGTGCAGGTGGTCGACGAACTCGATCATGCGGCCCTCACGCGTGCCGGTGACGGCGACGAAGTCGAACATGGACAGGTGCTGCACAGCCTCGCACAGGCCCACACCGCCGGCGTGCGGGCAGACCGGCACGTCGAACTTCGCGGCGAGCAGCAGGTTGGCGATGTTCTCGTTCACGCCGGCGACGCGCACGGCGTCGATCTGCATGACGGAGATCGCCTCGGCCTGCAGCAGCTGCTTGAAGATGACGCGGTTCTGGGCGTGCTCGCCCGTCGCGACGCGGATCGGTGCGACGCCGCGAGCGATCTCGGCGTGACCGAGCACGTCGTCGGGGCTGGTGGGCTCCTCGATCCAGGCGGGGTGGAACTCGGCGAGCGCGTTGACCCACTCGATAGCCTCCGACACCTCCCAGCGCTGGTTCGCGTCGATCGCGATCGGGAAGTCGGGCCCGCACACCTCACGCGCCTTGCGGAAGCGGCGGATGTCGTCGTCGAGGTCGGCGCCGACCTTGAGCTTGATCTGGGTGAAGCCGTCGGCCATCGCTTCGCGGGCGAGGCGCTCGAGCTTCTCGTCGGAGTAGCCGAGCCATCCGGGGCTCGTGGTGTAGCCGGGATATCCGGAGGCGAGCAGTTGCTGTTCCCTCTCGGCCCGACCGGGCTCGGCGGCACGCAGGATCTCGAGGGCGTCGTCGCGGGTGAGGGCGTTGGTGAGGTACCGGAAGTCGACGAGGTCGACGAGCTCCTCCGGCGTCATACGGGCGAGCAGCTGCCAGAGCGGAAGGCCGGCGCGCTTGGCCTTGATGTCCCACAGCGCGTTGATGACCGCGCCGATGGCCATGTGCATGACGCCCTTCTCCGGCCCGAGCCAGCGCAGTTGCGAGTCGCCGATGATGTCGCGGAACGTGCCGCCCATGTCGTCGAGGAGGGGCTCGATCTCGCGACCCACCAGGTGACCTGCCAGCGCGTCGATGGCCGCGACCTGCACGTCGTTGCCGCGGCCGATCGTGAAGACGAACGCGTGGCCATCGATGTCGTCGTCGGCGTCGGTGCGCACGATGACGTACGCGGCCGAGTAGTCGGGGTCGGGGTTCATCGCGTCCGACCCGTCCAGGCTCAGGGACGTGGGGAAGCGGATGTCGGTGGTGTCGAGGGCGACGATACGGCTCACGGGATTCCTCTCGATGCGCGGCTGATTTCTTCCGCGCGGATCTCTTGGAGTGTAAACATCGGATGTCTATACTGTCAACGAGACCGGCCGCCTCATCGCGGCCTCCCGACCGATCAGGAGAAACATGAAGTTCGCGCGGCTCGGCACCCCCGGGAATGAGATCCCCGTCCTCGTGGAGGGCGACCGATACCTCGACCTCCGCCCCGTAACATCCGATGTGAACGGCGATTTCCTCGAGGGTGACTTCGTCGCCCGCGTCGTTGCCGCCCGCGATGCCGGAGACCTCCCCGAACTCGCGGACGCCGCATCGCTGCGCGTCGGCGCCCCGATCGCCCGCCCGAGTGCCGTGATCTGCATCGGCATGAACTACGCCGCTCACGCCGCCGAGTCGGGGTCGGAGCCGCCCACCATCCCGATCCTCTTCCTCAAGACGCCGAACACGGTCGTGGGCCCGAACGATGCGGTCACGATCCCGCGCGGCAGCGAGAAGACCGACTGGGAGGTCGAGCTCGGCATCGTGATCGGCACCCGCACCGCCTACCTCGACTCCCCCGACGAGTCGATGGCGCACGTGGCCGGCTTCGTCGCCGCGAACGACGTCTCCGAGCGCGACTTCCAGATGGCCGTCTCGGGCGGGCAGTGGTCGAAAGGCAAGATCGCGGCCGGCTTCAACCCCACCGGGCCCTGGCTCGTCACCCCCGACGAGGTGGATCACCACGCGCTCGGTCTTCGCAGCTTCGTGAACGGCGAGCCGCGGCAGGACTCGAACACGAGCGACATGATCTTCACCGTCGAGCACATCGTGCACCACCTCTCGCAGTACGTGACGCTGGAGCCCGGTGACCTCATCCTCACCGGCACGCCGCAGGGCGTCGCCCTGTCGGGCAAGTACCCCTATCTCGCCGCGGGCGACGTGGTCGAGATCGAGATCGACGGCCTCGGCCGTCAACGGCAGGAGTTCGTGGCATGGGAGGCCCGGAAGTGAGCGCATTGAACGGACTGGTGGCGATCGTCACCGGTGGAGCATCAGGGATCGGCGTGGCGATCGCCCAGCGTCTGCACGCCGACGGAGCGCGCATCGCGGTCCTCGACCGGGACACCACGGCGGCCGACCCCGCCTTCGCCGCCTTCACAGCCGATGTCTCCGACCGCAAGAGTGTCGACGCGGCGGTGAGCGCCGTGGCCGAGCGGTTCGGGCGCATCGACATCGTCGTCAACAACGCCGGCATCGGCGCACAGGGCGACATCACCGCGAACGACGACGACGAGTGGGCGCGCGTGCTCTCGGTCAACGTCACGGGCATCGCCCGCGTCACCTCGGCAGCCCTCCCCTGGCTGCGGAAGTCTCCGTCCGCCGCGGTCTGCAACACGGCATCCATCGCCTCCACGACAGGGTTGCCGCAACGGGCGCTCTACAGCGCGTCGAAGGGAGCCGTCGCAGCCCTCACCCGCGCGATGGCAGCCGACCACCTGCGCGAGGGCATCCGTGTGAACGCGGTCAACCCCGGCACCGCCGACACCCCGTGGGTGGGCCGACTGCTCGATTCGGCAGCCGACCCCGCCGCCGAGCGCGCCGCCCTCGAAGCACGCCAGCCGCACGGACGCCTGGTCAGCCCCGACGAGGTCGCCGCTGCGGTCGCCTACCTCGTGAGCCCCGCAGCGGGATCGACCACCGGCACCTTCATCGAGGTCGACGGCGGTATGGCCCAGCTGCGCCTGCGCGCGGAGTAGCATCCGCCTGCGTTCCGGTCGCAGTTGACGCCGCCTCCGTCGCGCGAGGGCGGCAACAATTGCGACCGGAAGCGCAGAGACCGACGCCGGACGACGGCAACTGCGACCGGCACCACCGAGACCGACCCCACGGCAGCAACCGCGACCGGAGCCGCAGGAATGCCGGGCTAGCCGCGGTGACCGCGGATCCAGCCCCGGAGGCCGGAGCGCGGAGCAGCATCAGACGGGATCTGCCGCGGCTGAGCGGTGCGATAGAACCGCTCGGCGTTCCCCCACAGGAGGGCGTCGAGGTCGTGGCCCCGCGACTCCGCCCACGCGACGACGGTGTCGGCCCAGCGCGACCGCGCGGTGGGCTGGTACGTCGCGGAGCCCTCCTCCGGCGCGTGCGGGTCGCCGGGCTCGGCGGGGCCGATGGCCGAGACCGGCCAGTCACTCCCCCACATCAGGCGCTCGATCCCGAAGGCATCCGCCGCCACGTCGAGGAACGGCTCCAGCTGCTCGGCGTTCCAGTCTCCGCCTGCCTCTCCCGGTAGGCCGGAGAGCTTGCAGAAGGTGTGCGGATGACGGGCGAGTTCGGCGAGATCGCGAGCCCACTCCGCCGACGGCGGGAGCGGCGAGGCCGCCGTGCCGACGGCGGGCTTGCCGAGATGGTCGAGCACGATCCGCAGCTCCGGGATCGCACCGGCGAAACGGGCGATCTCCGGGAGCTGATCGGCGCGCACGCACGCGTCGAAGGTCAGATCGCGCGCGGCGACCTCACGCGCGCCGGTCACGAACGCGGCCGAGACGGCCAGTCCGTCCGGCTCGCCCTGCAGGTTGTGCCGCACTCCGACGACGAGGGGCTCGGCCATGAGCCCCTCCAGGTGCGCGACCGTGTCGGTTCCCCGGTCGAGACGGATGCCGGCGACGATCCCGACGATGCCGAGCGCAGGCGCCAGCCCCGCGATCCACTGCACCTCGTCGAGGAAGTCGTCTTCGATGGTCTCCGCCTGCACGAACACCGACTTCTCCGGGTGCGCGGCGGACAGGCGGGCGAGCTCCAGCTCCCGGTCGGCGAACCGGTACGCCAGCGGCCCCTCGAGCCAGGTGTAGGTCAGCACCTCCGGATCCCAGAGGTGCAGGTGTGAATCGAGAACGCGCATGGCTCCATCCTGCCGGAGACATCCGATCAATCGCTAGGATGACGCCATGGCAGTCACCGACGAGGCGATCGAGAAGATCAAGGCGATGATCGTGGCGGGCGAGCTCGCCCCCGGCGATCGCCTTCCCCCCGAGAAGGAGCTTTCCGAGCGGCTCGGCCTCTCCCGCAGCTCGATGCGCGAGGCGGTCAAGGCGCTGGAGGTCATCCGGGTCCTCGACGTGCGACGCGGCGACGGCACCTACGTGACGAGCCTCGAACCGCATCTGCTGCTGGAGGCGATCGCGTTCGTCGTCGATATGCACGACGACGACTCGATGCTCGAGATCTTCGCGGTGCGCCGCATGCTGGAGTCGCAGGCAACAGGGCTGGCGGCCACCCTCGGCACGGAGAAGCAGATCGCCGAGCTGCAGGACGAGGTCGATGCGGTCGACGCGGCGGTGACCATCGAGTCTCTGGTCGACCACGACATCCGGTTCCATCGCGAGATCGTCGCGATGTCCGGCAACGCGTACCTCGCGAGTCTGATCGAGCATCTGAGCAGTCAGACCGTGCGCGCCCGCGTGTGGCGCGGCCTCACCGAGGGCGGCGCGGTCGAGCGCACCCTGTCCGAGCACCGGGCCATCGCCGACGCGATCGCCCAGCACGACTCCGCCCTCGCGACCTCGCTCGCCACCGCGCATATCGCGGGCGTGGAGCGCTGGCTGCGCCAGGCCGCGGCGAGCTGACCCCGCCTGCGGACTTCAGCAGACCACGCTCACGCGCCCAGGCGCACCATCGCGGCGTCGAACTCGGCGGCCGAGCTGTCGCTCACCTCATGGAAGAGCACCCGGTCGAGCACGTTCGGCGCAGCGGTGAAGTACGGCACTCCTGCAAGGCGCAGACCGGTGATGTCGTCCGGCGAGCGCAGCGATGCGGCGAGCACGTTCGAGTCGCTCCCCGCGCACACCTCCTGCATGCGGGCGATCGTCGCGTCGCCGTCGAGGCCCGCGTCGCGCATCCGTCCGAGGTATGGAGCGATGTACTGCGCACCGATCGAGGCGCACGCGAGGGCCTGCGCGACCGAGTACACGGCGGTGACCAGCACGGTGGCGCCGTCGCGCACGAGAGCGGATGCGGCGGCGAAGCCCGCCGCCGTGGCCGGGACCTTCACGGCCACGCGGTCGCCCAGTGCGCGGATGCCCTCGGCATTGCGGAGGAAGGACGCGGCGTCGCCGCCCCAGGTCTGGAAGAAGATCTCGCGCGCCCCCTCCGACTCCCACCGGGCGTAGAGCTCGGGGATCTCGGCGGCGGTGCGGCCTCCCCGTTCGAGGATGGTCGGGTTGGTGGTGACACCGTGCACCACGCCGGCGGCGAGCAGTCGGGAGACACGGTCGACGTCGGCGCTGTCGACGTACAGGCGTGGCGCGATCGGGTTCATCAGGGACTCCTCGCGGACAACCTGTCGTTACAGGTGCGGTTTCGGCTAATGTAATGACAGCCACCGCGGTCTGTCAAAGCGTCGGCTACGCCTGCCGTCGAGGAAGATCAGGAGCGAGATGACCCCCGCACACCCCGAGGACCGTACCGGCGTCGTCATCGTCGGCAGCGTCACGGCCGATGTGACCACCTTCTCCGGGCGTCTGCCCGCCAGGGGCGAGACGATTCTCGGGGACGAGTTCACGCTCATGCTGGGCGGCAAGGGCGCGAACCAGGCTGTCGCCGCCGGGCGCTCCGGTGCGCGCACGAGCTTCGTCGGCTGCGTCGGAGACGACCTGTTCCACGACCTGGTCGTCGACGGGCTGACCGCGGCCGGCGTCGACCTCGCGCACCTGCGCACGGTCCCCGGCCCGACAGGCGTGGCGCACATCCGCGTCGACTCGTCGGCGCAGAACGACATCGTCATGGTTCCGCTCGCCAATGCCGCCCTCAGCGCCGCGCAGATCGACGAGGCGCTCGCAGCCCTCGCCCCCACGACCTCGGTGCTGCTCACCCAGCTCGAGACGCCCTCCGCGCTCACCGCCCACATCACCGCGCGCGGTCGCGAGCACGGCATGACCGTGATCCTCGATCCCGCCCCGGCCGCCGAGCTCGACGCCGAGATCTGGCGGAGCATCGACATCGTCACCCCCAACGAGACCGAGGCGACGCTGATCAGCGGTATCGAGGTGACGGATGCCGCGTCGGCCGAGCAGGCCGGACGCTGGTTCCTCGCCCAGGGGGTCGGCGCCGCCGTGATCACCCTCGCGGGCCAGGGCTCGTGCGTCGTGACGGCCGAGGGCGCATCCGTGATCCCGCCGTTCCCGGTGGAGGCGGTCGACACGACCGCGGCGGGCGACGCCTACGCCGGCTATCTCGGCGCGGCCCTGGCGAATGGCAGCACCCTGGCGGATGCGGTGCGCCTGGCGACCGCCGCGGGCGCACTGACCGTCACGAAGCAGGGGGCATCACCGAGCCTCCCCCACCGCGCCGATGTCGACGCGTTCCTGGCGGAGCGCAGCTCAGCGCACGCCCCCGCACCCGTCGCGAGCTGAACCTGCGAACCGAGCATCCGGAGAACCGAGGAGACACATGCGCAAGACGGCCACCACGATCAATCCCGCGCTGTCCCGCGTGATCAGCGAGACCGGGCACACCGATCTGATCGTCGTCACCGACGCAGGCCTGCCCATCCCCCTGGGATCCGAGCGCATCGACCTGGCGTATCGCCCGGGGGCTCCGGCCTTCCTCGACGTGCTCGACACCGTGCTCGCCGAGCTGGTGGTCGAGGGGGCGACGGTCTCGGCCGAGGTCGCCGAGAAGAGCCCGGAGGTGCTGGCCGCACTGCGCGAGCGGTTCGCCGGCATGGGGTTCGAGATCGACCTCGTGCCGCATGTGGAGTTCAAGAAGCTCAGTCACGGCGCACGGGCGTTCGTGCGGTCCGGCGAGTTCACCCCCTACGCGAACGTGATCCTGCACGCGGGGGTGGCGTACTGATGGCCATCGTCGACGACGCGATCGACCGGCACTCCGCCGCGCCCATGTACGACCAGCTGCGCCAGCTGATCATCGACGGCATCGCCCGCGACGGCCTGCAGCCGGGCGACCCGCTGCCCGGCGAGCACCGCCTGTGCGAGCGCTACGGCATCTCGCGCACCGTCGTGCGCCAGGCGCTCGCCCAGCTGGAGCACGAGGGGCTCGTCGAACGGGTGAAGGGCAAGGGCACGTTCGTCTCCCGCCCCCGCACCAGCGAGAGCCTGGTGCACACGCTCGTCGGTCTGTACGACGACGTCGAGCGCCGCGGCGGACATGTGCACAGCGATGTGCTGCGGCACGAGCAGACGACGGCTGACGAGGAGGTCGCACTCGCCCTGGAGGTGCCGGTCGGATCCCCGGTCGTCGTGCTCGAGCGTCTGCGCCACGTCGACGGCGAACCGTGGTCGCTCTCGACGACCTGGATGCCGGAGGCCGTCGGATCCGTCACCCTCGGCGCCGACCTCTCCGAGGGATCGCTCTATCGACTGCTCGCCGACAACGACATCGTCGCGACGCACGGTGTGCGCTCGGCGGAGGCGACCGTGGCCACGCACGAGCAGGCTCAGCACCTGGGCGTGAGCGCCGGTTCGGCACTGCTGCGTCTACGCAGCGTCAGCCGCAGCGCCGACGGCACGCCCATCGAGTACTTCATCGCGTATCACCGCGGCGACCGTTCGCGTTTCGAGTTCCAGTTGCAGCAGGAGCAGTCTCAGGCATCGCTCCTGCACGTCGACGGCGACGGCGGGGCCTCCCCGGCCGGAACGGTCGGCTGAGGAGCCCTGTCGGCGGTACCGCGCCGGGTGTACCGTCACCGCATGATCACCGACGATCCCACCCTCACCGACCCCGACCACTACCGCACGCTCTGGGAGAACGAGCACGTCCGCGTGCTCGACTACACCGATGAGCCCGGCGACAAGACGACGCCGCACGATCATCCGAACAGCGTTCTGGTCACCCTCAGCGGCTTCTCCCGCCGCCTCAGCCTGGGCGACCGCTCCTTCGACACCGTCCTCGCCGCGGGACAGGCCGTGTGGTTGCCCGCGCAGCGTCATTCCGGCGAGAACACCGGAACGACGCCGACGCACACCATCCTCATCGAGCTCAAGGGCGATGCGGCAGGCGAGCCGACCTCCACCCACCTCGGCCCCGAGCGTCCCGCCGCCGCGTGATCGACCAGGGCGCCCGGCCGAGTGGCAGGTAGTGTCGAGGGCATGAGCGACTGGACCAGCACCGCGATCGCCCTGCTGGAAGCCGATGCCAACCGCAGCGCCGACACGCACCTGCACCTCTTCCCGCTGCCGCCCGAGTGGGGCATCGACCTGTACCTCAAGGACGAGTCCGTGCACCCGACGGGCTCCCTCAAGCACCGCCTCGCGCGTTCGCTGATCCTCTACGGCCTGGTCAACGGACGCATCCGCGAAGACACCACGCTCGTCGAGTCGTCGAGCGGATCGACCGCCGTGTCCGAGGCGTACTTCGCCCGCATGCTCGGGTTGCCGTTCATCACGGTCGTGCCCCGTTCGACCGTGCAGGAGAAGATCGACCTCATCGAGTTCTACGGCGGCACGTGCCACTTCGTCGACCGTGCGGAGGACATGTCGCCCGAGGCCCAACGTCTGGCCTCCGACTGCACCGGCCACTACCTCGACCAGTTCACGTTCGCCGAGCGCGCGACCGACTGGCGCGGCAACAACAACATCGCCGAGAGCGTGTTCAGCCAGCTCGCTCAGGAGCGGCATCCGATCCCCACCTGGATCGTCACGGGCGCCGGAACCGGCGGCACGAGTGCCACGTTCGGCCGGTACGTGAAGTATCGCCGACATGACACGAAGGTCGCGGTCGTCGACCCCGAAGGCTCGGCCTTCTACGACGGCTGGGCAGGGACCGTGGATCCGCCGGCCGGGCGCCCGAGCCGCATCGAGGGCATCGGCCGCCCCCGGGTCGAGGCCTCGTTCGTGCCGACCGTGATCGACGAGATGATCCAGGTGCCGGATGCCGGGTCGATCGCCGCGATCCGCCTGCTGCGCGAGCGCACCCTGCACTGGGCCGGCGGCTCGACCGGCACCAACCTCTACGGTGCGTTCCAGCTCATCGCCCGGATGCGGGCCGCGGGCGAGACCGGCAGTGTCGTGACCCTGATCTGCGACAGCGGCGTCCGCTACGCCGGCACCTACTACTCCGACGAGTGGGTCGCCGCCCAAGGCTGGGACCTCGCCCCGCACCGCGCGCGCCTCGATACGTTCCTGGAGTCCGGGGTCTGGGGGGACTGAGGGCTGCGGGCTACGCTGGCCGCAGAGCCCTACTGCACGGGTCTGCTCACCGTCACAATCACGGGGGAATCCTCATCAGACTCCGGTGCGACGAGGACGAAGCGAACTGTCTCGGCATGCTGAGGTGAGTGGAGTATTTGCTCAAGTCGCCGGGTTGCGGGAGCCGGCGATTTTTTGACGACCGCCTCGTCGATGCCAAGCCACCCCGATTCCAAGCGCGGAAAGACTACGAGCACGGCAGGCTCGCAGTCGACGCGAAGAAGAACAGCATCGTCCTCGAGCAGCCACGATCCTTCCAGCCTTTTCGAGGCTCCCCGGAACTGTTGCGCCTGTTCTTTGCTGATGAACACGCGCAACGCACGAAGTTGGAAGGGCAGCCGCACGAGCGCCCACCCTTGCCCCGGAACGACGCGAGCATTCCGATGCCTACGGCGCAGGGCCACCAACCTGCCGCAAGCCTCGATGAGTGTCCATAGTGGGCGGTCGGATCGCACACCACGGCCGCCGGAAACACGATTCCCACTCAGTCCTTCGAGCGCGGCCAACATCTCGTCGTCGATGTCGCCCTCATGAACTGCGGTAGCCAAGCGACAGACGTCCAGGCGAGACTGGCTCTGCCTCTGCGATAGCTCGATGTCGGCAAAGGCCTGATACAGGCTGCCGACTAGGTCATGGTGAAACGGCACGTCTCCGAGAAACCGATGTGTCAGTACCGCCAACCAGGCATTAATCAGGACGTCGGCGACTTCCTCGATCCCGAAGGCGCCGTCAGCAGCGCTCCTCGTTTCTTCCACCGCACGCGTCGCAGCTTCGAAGCGTCCGAGATAGACGAGGGTTTCCACACGCAGCGCCAACGCAGCACGCCTGAGAAAGTCGGGCGCCGTCGAGTCCGCGATGACTCTCTCGATACGCACGAGCGCGTCGCCGTCCCGCTCAGCAAGATCGAGAAGCTCGCGCGCGGCCCTGATGTCCTCGAACGCAGGGTGGCCGGCGCGGGAGAGCTGCCGTTCTAAGGCGCTGTAGGCGACGTCGATCAGTGTCCTGTGCGAAGGATCCTCCCGCGGATTTCGCCTGAGGAGATTGAGCACGGTCTCGAGCTGATACAAGACCGCTGTGCGATCCGACTCGGCGTCATCGACGGGCCACTGATCGAGCATCAGCACGCATTTCGATACGGCGTCGAGAATCTCCGGAGTCGGTCGTTCCAGCGTCGCCAAGTTAGACGCAATGGCAGCGTGAATCTTCGCTCGCAGTACGGGCGCGTGCTGACCCAGCGTGTTCAACACGTGAAGCTCGAGCTCGAAGTACTCGAGGCTAATCTCGGGCTGATTCAGCGCGCTCCACAGCACCGCCAGATTTCCCGCGAGGAGCGTGCCATACATCGACGCATAGCCCGATTCCAGGAGCCATCTCAGCGCAGATGTCGCTGAAGGCGCGACAAGTTCTGCATCCGCCCGAGCCCGCTCGTCGATCGCGCGAGTGACGTGCCCGTATGCAGACTCGATGACGCTGCGGAGCACCTCAGCGCGTCTGCGCACCGAGTGTCGCGCACGGACCACATGGAGCACGACTTCGTTGACTCGGAAGGTGCTCTGCAGAGATCGCGATTGTGCATCCATCCTCCGAGAGGCAAGCGAGAACTCGGCCAAAGCGAAGGCGACCGCGTCCACCACGGCGTCTGGATCGTCCTGAAGCTCCTCGTCCAGCAGATCGACAGCTGCGGTCACTGCGAGGTTCGCATGGGCGCTTCGCCCTGGGAGATAGGCCATCGTTTCCATGGTCGCGCTCGCCACGCCGTGCCGCCGGCTTCCCGGACCGGGCGATGACTTCGCTCTCGACTCCAGACCCTCGAGGGCAACCACAACGGCGCGGAGGAGCGTGCTGTGAGTCTTGTATCCCTCCGGCATCAGCACCTCTTCATCGATGATCTTGCTCATCAAGAGACTCACGTACTGAGGGGCGAACTCGATCCCCCGCCCGGAGGCGCTCAGGTACGCGCAAGCTAGATCGAGGGTGAGGGGCCAATCATCCAGATCCGCCGAAAGCTGACTCGCCTTCCTCCGCCAATCGGCGCTCGGCGCCGAAACCCCCATTCGCATCTCTAACAAGGCAATGGAATCGGTACGAGCGAGATGTGGTACCCCATGCGCCCGCCACCCGGACCACGCAACGGCGTTGGTCGACGTCGCGACGATATCCACGTGTCCGACCAGAGGACGCCACGGCTGAATTTCCTTCGCCGAGGCCGCATTGTCGAACACCAGCAGCCAAGTGTCCGAACTGGCAGCGAAGAGGTCTCGGAAGGATGCCGCGAGCTCAGCGCCGTCCGATCTCTCGTCGCCGATCCCCTCGGCCTGCTCTGACTCGCCGAGGATTCGCCGGACCGACTGTCGAATCGTGCTCAGATCGTGAGCATCGATCCACAGGATGTGGTCGTATGACGCAGCGCGATCTCTAGCGAAGGAGGCAGCGATAGTCGATTTTCCCGCCCCCGAGAAGCCTGTCAGAACCGCTCGTCGCGGCTGCCTCGTAGGCATTCCTCGCAGAGCCTCGTCCAGGAAAGCGCGAGCTTCGACACGGGGTATTGCTTCGATGTTGGGGATGGGTCCAGCCACAACACCCCAGTCATACGCGCCTCTAGCCTGCGCCACGACATGATCGGCGGGATAGAGCATCCGCTCGATCTGTTCGGCGGGAATCTCACAACCTGGGGTGGTCGCAGAACGCTCGAGCAGCCTCATCGCCACGCTGTAGACGAGGATCTCGGACGACTCCCGGCCGGTTCCCCAACCGAAGGAGTGGCGGAGCGCACGAATACGAGCGGCGAGAAACTCGAACGCATCGGGGAGTTGCCAGGCATCGACCACGACTTCGCATCGCGCGATGCGCCCGAGAACCTCGCTCGTGCTTTCGACGTTGAGAACGGCGCCCGCAGCCTCGAGAGCACCCTGTATCTCTCGCATGACGTCCGTCCCACCCAGAAGCTGCTGACGGGCAGCGTCCAGTGCAGCCCCGAGTTGCAGCAATGCTGATGCGACCGGGCGGTTAGTGCGAAAAGTGAATGTGGTGGAGGGCTCTCCTTGGACCATTCGTTCGAACACCCGAAGCGCTTCGGCGACGGTTACTCGGCGACCTGCAGAGCCAGAGACGCTCGACTTCGCTTGAACGACCCGAACGAACCTGCCCTCCTTGCGAAACGCGTAGTCGACGATGTCGTCGTCCGCACTCTCGAGGGACAAGGTCCAGTCACGCTCGCCCTGCTCCAAGAGACCGATGACCTCTTCCAGTACGGCAAGGTGCTGGTACCCAATCCCATACGCCGTCGCAGCCCCACCGCCCCTTCCCACCATGGTCTCAGTCCTCTGGAGGGCAGCAAAGGTTGGTCGTGAAGGCGTACGCACCGAGCCGCGCGGTGCAGCCCGCCGCCGACGGGCACGAGAGTCTCATTGCGCTCTTCCGTACCCTAAGGATCTGGGGATGCTCTGAATGCACATCGAACATGCGTCGACAGTATCGAACGGGCAGACAGAAGCAATCGCCAACTCTGCCAATACTTCCCCGTACGCTGGCCGCATGACTACTCTGATCCTCACCGTCGCGGGTGCAGACCGTCCTGGCCTCGTGGCCGCCGTCGCCGATGTCGTGGATGCGCACGGCGGCAACTGGGAGAACAGCTCACTGGCCGAGCTCGCCGGCACGTTCGCCGGCGTGATCGAGGTCTCGGTCGCGGATGACCGGGAGGCCGAGCTGTCGTCCGCACTGCGCGGCCTGCAGGGTCAGGGACTCCTCACGCTCGCCGTGCTCACCGGCACTCCGGATGCGGCTGCCGACGACGATCAGCTGCTCGAGATCCAGGTACTCGGCAACGACCGCCCCGGCATCGTGCGCGAGGTCTCCGGCGTGCTGAGTGCGCACGCCCTGAGCATCGAGGAGCTCGCCACCGAGACACGAGATGCCGCGATGGCCGGAGGGCGTCTGTTCGAAGCATCGGTCACCGCGAAGGTCCCCGCCTCCGTCGACCTCGACGCGCTGCGCACCGACCTCGAACGCATCGCCGCCGAGATCCAGGTCGACATCACCCTCGGCTGACCGGCCCGCAGGACGCGCGTCAGTCCTCGAGCCCCGAGTACCGCCGCACCCAGTACTCGGTGTAGGCGACGTGGGCGGAGGCTGCGGCACTCGCAGCGACCGGATCCGCCGCCGCCAGACCGCGCAGGATCGCGCGGTGCCCGGCATCGGAATGCACCTTGAGCTCGGCCGCATCCTCGGGGTCGGAGATGCGATACGCCCGCGACCGCGATCGCAGCACGTCAATCAGGCTGGTCAGCGCTTCGTTCCCCGCGACGCCGGAGATCGCCATGTGGAACTCGTGGTCGAGCCGCGACTGCGCCTCGAAGTCGGTGGTCGCCTCGATCTCGTCGAGCACGCGGTCCAGGGCCTCCACGGTCTCGTCGTCGATGCGGGCGGCGGCGAGCGCGGCCGCATGCGGTTCGAGCACGCGGCGGAGTTCGGTCAGTTCGAGCACGCCCGCCATCGGCAGCAGCCCGACCGTGAGCGACAGACTGCCGATCAGGTCGGCCGCGCGCAGCTCGCTGACGTAGCTGCCCGAGCCGTGACGGGTGTCGAGCACGCCGAGGGCGGCCAGCATCCGGATCGCTTCGCGGAGAGACCCGCGGGAGACGCCGAGACGTTCGCAGAGCTCGCCTTCGCTCGGCAGTCGGTCTCCGGGCCGCAGCGCACCGTCGGCGATCAGCGCCCGCAGCCCGTGCAACGCCGTGTCGAGTGCGCTCATCGTCATCCTCTCTGACACTCCCCCACCCCTCGTGAAGTCTGTCGGAACTCCCCTTCGCAGGAAACTCGTATGACAACTATGTTTCATCTTCACCTTTTCATGGCAGTTTTCCACGGCATGTGGCAAAGTTGTGCAACAACTCGCCCGACTCATCGATGAGGACTGATGCCCACACCGCTGTTCCCCGCACCGCTCACGCTGAACTCCGGCATGCGAGCGCGCGACGCCTGGCCCCTCGACCCGGCGGTGATCCACCTCAATCACGGATCCTTCGGCGCGGTCCCGTCCGTCGTCGTCGAGCACCAGGACGCCCTGCGCCGCCGCGCGGACCTCAGCCCCGTCGAGTGGTTCCCGCGCATCGCCGAGCGCGTACAGGCGGCCCGCGAGCGCACCGCCCCGTTCGTGGGCGCGCGCGCCGAGGACAGCGCCTTCGTGCCCAACGCCTCGGCCGCCGCGACCGTCGTCTACAACGCCCTGCAGCTCGAAGCCGGCGACGAGATCCTGGTGACCGACCAGGGCTACGGCGCCATCACCATGGGAGCCGAGCGCCTCGCCCGTCGGTTCGGGGCGCGCGTGCGCACCGTCGCCCTGCCGCTGCTCTCCTCCGACGACGAGATCGTTCAGCTCTTCGCCGATGAGCTCACCCCCCGCACACGTCTGATCGTGGTCGACCAGATCACCTCCCCGACCGCCCGCGTGCTGCCCACCCGACGCATCGCCGATGCGGCAGCCGAGCGCGGCGTGCGCACGCTCGTCGACGGCGCCCACGCCCCCGGCCTCATCCCGGATGCGGCCACCGTCGCGGGTGGCGACTGGTGGTTCGGGAACATGCACAAATGGCCGTGCGCCCCGCGCGGCTCCGCCCTGCTGGTGACCTCCGCCGCCGACCGCGACGAGCTCTGGCCGCTCATCGACTCGTGGGCCGCGCGGGAGGCGTACCCCTCCCGTTTCGACACGCAGGGAACGATCGACGCCACCACGTACCTGGCCACCCCGACCGCGATCGACTTCATCGAGAGCGAGTTCGGCTGGGCCTCGGCCCGCACGGCCATGGCGGAGATCGCCGACGCCGGCGCCGAGCTGATCGCCGAAGCCCTGCGCCCGTACGGTGACGAGGATCCGCTCACGCCACTCCCCTCTCCGGTGCCGTCGATGCGACTGGTGCGTCTTCCGCTCGGGCTCGGCGCGACCCGCGAAGAGGCCGACGCCCTGCGGATGGACCTGCTCGACGAGGTCGGCGTCGAGACGGCGTTCACGAGCTTCCGCGGGGTTGGCTACTTCCGGCTCTCGGCCCACCTCTACAACGAGGCCGCCGACTACGAGACCTTCGTCGAGCGCTGCGTGCCGCAGATCCTGAGCCGGGCCGGCATCCGTCCCGCCGACTCCCTCATCGTCCCCTGACCGCAACACCCACCCGACCGCAACACCCACCCCCACCCCACCGAGAGGCACATCGTGAAGAACAAGATCTTGACGACCGCAGCGGGATTCGGCACCGTCGCCGTCCTCGCTCTCACCGGCTGTTCCGCAAGCTCCGGCCCGTCCACCGACGGCACCGTCACCCTGCAGATGGTCGAGAGCCTGACCAACCCCGCCCGCACCGAGCTCCTGCGCGGGCTGCTCGACGACTTCGAGAAGGCGAACCCGAAGATCACGGTCAACCTCGTCTCGCCTCCCACCGAGCAGGCCGACGCGAAGATCCAGCAGATGCTGCAGTCCGGCAAGGGCGTCGACGTGCTGGAGGTGCGTGACATCACGGTCGGGCCGTTCGCGAACAACGGCTGGCTCTACGACCTGGGCCCCAACCTCGAGAAGTGGGACGGCTGGGACGCGCTGACCGACAACGCCCAGTCCGCTTCGGTCGCCGCCGACGGCAAGAGCTATTTCGTGCCCTACGGCTTCTACGGGCTATCGCTGTTCTACCGCACCGACCTGGTGAAGGACGCGGGCTTCGACGGTCCGCCGCACAGCTGGAAGGACCTTCTGGAGCAGGCGAGCACGATCCAGGACCCGTCGAACAACATCTACGGCTACGCCTTCCGCGGCGGTCAGAACGCCAACAGCAACGTGGTCGCGGCGATCGAGGCGTACACGATCGACGGACTCGACGTCGACGACGCGTTCCTGATGGAGGACGGCTCGACGATCTTCGCCGCACCCGAGGCACAGGACGCCGTCGACGACTACTTCGATCTGTTCAAGGAAGCCTCCCCGCCCTCCGCGGTCTCGTGGGGCTACCCCGAGATGGTCGCCGGCTTCACGAACGGCACCACGGCGTTCCTGCTGCAGGACCCCGAGGTCATCGCGACCGTGCAGGACTCCTCGCTGACCGAGGACCAGTGGGACACCGCTCCCCTGCTCGTCGGCCCCTCGGGCAAGGCCGCGCAGCCACTCGCCGTCGCGGGCTGGGGCGTCGCCGAGAACAGCGAGAACAAGGAGGCGGCCGTCAAGCTCGTCGAGTTCCTGTCGTCCGCCGAGCCCGCCACCGAGTTCGCACAGGCCAACAGCCTGGTGCCGATCATCACGGCCGCCGCCGACGACGAGTTCTACTCGTCCGGCCCGTGGACCAGCTACGTCACCATGACCGAAGACCCGGAGACCTACGTCAACGTGCGCCAGCCGCGCGGGGTCAGCTGGTGGACCGAGTGGATCCAGAAGTCCGACCAGGACGTGCAGAACGTGCTGCTGGGCAACATGTCGACCAGCGACCTGCTGGCCTCGTGGGATGCGTTCTGGACCGAGAAGTACGCCGCGGAAAAGGGCTGACCTGTGGCCCGCACCGCTCAGAAGGGAGGCTCCGTCGGCACTGCTTCGCAGCAGACCGCCGCCGGGGCCTCCCCGGCATCCCGCCGACGCCCGTTCCGCGGCCGTCAGGCGTGGACGCTGCTGGCCTTCCTCGCGCCGGCGATCGTCTTCGTCTGCTGGTTCACCTACTGGCCGATGCTGCAGGGCGCGCGCATGGCCTTCCACGACTGGAACCTGTGGGACCTCACCTCGACGCCGTTCGTCGGCTTCGACAACTTCCTCGCGGTGTTCCGGGATCCTGCCTTCCCGACCGTGGCGTGGAACTCTGTGCTCTGGGTCGTCGGCTCGCTCGTGCCGCAGCTCGTGATCGGATTCCTAATCGCCCTGGCCCTGCGCAAGAGGTTCCGCTTCCGCGGCCTCTACCAGGCGCTCGTGTTCTTCCCGTGGGCGGTGTCGGGCTTCCTGATCGGCATGCTGTTCCGCTGGATGTTCAACGCGGAGTTCGGCGTGGTCAACGACCTGCTCATGAAGGCGGGGCTGATCGACGCCCCGCTCCCCTGGTTGGCTGATCCGAAGCTCGCGATGTTCGCGGTGATCGTCGCCAACGTCTGGTACGGCGTGACGTTCTTCGCGATCATGATCCTCGCGGCGCTGCAGTCGGTGCCCGACGAGATGCTGGAGGCGGCGAGCCTCGACGGCGCGGGCAAGTTCCGGCAGCTGTTCTCGATCATCATCCCGTACATCTCGATGACGCTGCTGCTGACGATCCTGCTGCGCGTGATCTGGATCTTCAACTTCCCGGACATCATCTACGCGATGACCAACGGCGGCCCCGCCAACCAGACGCACATCATCACGACCTGGATGATCAACTACACCCAGCAGGGCAACTACGGCTTCGCGAGCGCGATCGGCCTCATCGTGATGGCGGTCCTGTTCGTGTTCTGCGCGTTCTACCTTATGGCGATGCGGAGAGTGCAGCGATGACAATGACAGACGCTTCCCGAACGGGATCCTCGATCACCGAGACCCGGCGCATCACCGTGCCGGATCCGGCATCCGCCCCGCGTCCGAAGCCGCGCGTCACGGTCGGCGGCGTCGTCCGCGTCGCGGGTCTCGGGCTCTGGCTCGTGATCACACTGTTCCCCCTCTACTGGATCGCGCTGACGTCGATCAAGTCACCCGGCACGATCAACCGGTTCCCGATCGAGTACTGGCCGAGCGAGCCCTCGCTCGAGAACTACATCAGCCTGTTCCAGAAGAGCTCGTTCGGCGTCTTCCTCGGCAACTCCGCGCTGGTCGCCGTCGTCGGCGGGGCAGTGGCGACGCTCATCGCCCTGCTGAGCGCCTACGTGCTCGCCCGGTTCGAGTTCCGCGGAAAGGGCGCGGTCCTGATCGCGTTCCTGCTCACTCAGATGATCCCGGCATTCATCGCGTTGGGCCCGCTCTACTCGATGATGACCGACCTGGGCCTGGTCGACACCAAGCCAGGACTCATCCTCGTGTACATCGCGATCTGCATCCCGTTCTCGACGGTCATGCTCCGCGGCTTCTTCGAGAACGTGCCGGACGCACTCGAAGAGGCGGCGATGATCGACGGATGCTCGCGCCTCGGAGCCCTGTTCCGGGTGCTCGTCCCGGTGATGACGCCCGGCATCATCGCGGCGTTCATCTTCAATTTCGTGAACTGCTGGAACGAACTGTTCCTGTCGGTCGTGCTGATGAACACCGACGCGAACCGCACCGTGCCCTCGGCGCTGAACGGCTTCATCTCCACCTTCAACATCGACTGGGGCTCGATGAGTGCCGCAGCCGTGCTGACGATCCTGCCGACCATGGCGATGTTCGCCCTCGCGAGCCGCTGGATCGTACAGGGCCTGACCGCGGGTGCCGTCAAGGAATGACCGTCGCCGAAACCCACGCCCAACGTCGAGACCCACCCGTGCGTACGTCAGCGGGGGTGGGTCTCGACGTTACCGATGGGTCTCGGCGTCAGATCAGGGCACTCAGACCAGGCGCGACTTCGGCGACACCGAGTAGGTGTTCTCGGCGTCGCGGTTGACCGTGTCGCCGAGGGCCGCGTCGATCGCCGCCATCGTGTCGGCGTCGAGAGTCACGCCCGAGGCCTTGACGGTCTCGGCGAGCTGCTCCGGACGAGAGGCCCCGACCAGCGCCGCGGCCACGTTCGGGTTCTGCAGCACCCACGCGATCGCGAGCTGCGGCATCGACAGGCCGGCCTGTTCGGCGATCGGCTTCAGGCGCTGGACGGCGGTGAGGATGTCGTCCTGCAGGAAGCTCTTGATGAAGTCGGCGCCGCTGTGCGGGTCGGTGGCGCGCGAGCCCTCCGGCACCGGCTGACCCGGCAGGTACTTGCCACTGAGCACACCCTGCGCCATCGGCGACCAGACGATCTGCGAGATGCCGAGCTCTTCGGACGCCGGGACGACCTTGCCCTCGATCACACGCCACAGCATCGAGTACTGGGGCTGGTTCGAGATGAGCTGGATGCCGAGCTGCTTCGCGAGAGCGTGCCCTTCGCGCAGCTGCTCCGCAGTCCACTCCGAGACGCCGATGTAGAGCGCCTTGCCCTGGCGGACGACGTCGGCGAAGGCCTGGAACGTCTCCTCCAGCGGGGTCTCGTAGTCGAAGCGGTGTGCCTGGTACAGATCGACGTAGTCGGTGCCGAGGCGCGCGAGCGAACCGTTGATCGATTCGAAGATGTGCTTGCGACTCAGGCCGGTGTCGTTCGGCCCCTTCGGACCGGTCGGGAAGTAGACCTTCGTGAAGATCTCCAGGCCTTCGCGGCGCTGCCCCTCCAGGGCCTTGCCGAGCACGACCTCCGCCGCCGTGTTGGCGTACGTGTCGGCGGTGTCGAAGGTGGTGATTCCGGCGTCGAGGGCGGCGTGGACGGTCTTGACGGCGGCGTCGTCGCCGACCTGCGAGGCGTGGGTGACCCAGTTGCCGTAGGTGATCTCCGAGACCTTGAGACCGCTGTTGCCGAGATAGCGATAGTTGACCATGGATCAACGCTACTGGCTGCCCGCCATGACGGGGCCGGACGCGAGGGAAGAGGTCAGGCCGACGCAGGAGCGGCGCGTGCCCGGAGCACGGCGACCACCCCGCCGAGCATCAGCAGGGCTGCTGCGAAGGCGCTGATGATGTAGAACGCTCGCACTCCGGGGAGGGAGACGCCCGCCGAGATCATGAAGGTATCGGCCAGCGCCATGCCCGGGGCGAATGAGGCGAAGAAGAAGCCCGGGGCTCCGAGCATGAGCAGACTCAGGAAGCCGGCAGCCGCGATCATCGGAGTGGCCCTCGACGTCATCGCGATCACACCGAGGGCGAGGGCGAGCACGACTCCCACCCCGAGAATCATGAAGGTCGTCGGCGCGTCGATCGACTCACCCGCTCCGCTCAGCTCAGCTCGGATCTGGTCGAGAGTGAACCCGGGAGCGGCCGCGAGCGGCGTCCACACCAAGATCTGCACCGCGGCGAGCGCAGCATAGATCGTGACGGCGAGCACACCGGCGATCGAGATCCACAGCGTCTGCATCCGCATGGTCCGACGCTGCATCCGAGTCATGCGGGTCAGCCTAGGAAGACATCCCGAGAGTCTCCCGATACTCGCGCCAGGCCGCTCCGAGGCGGCGGATGCCCTCGGCGAGCACATCGTCGGGGGCGGTGAAGGGGATGCGGATGTGATCGTCCGGCGACGCGGAAACGGCGAACGCCGCACTTCCGGCGATCGAGACACCGTGTGCGGCCGCCGTTCGGGCGAGCGCTGATGCTGACCCCACGGGCACCCGCACCCATAGCGACAGCCCGCCACGGGGCGGCTCGACCGTCCAGTCGGGCAGGTGCTCTGCCATCAGTCGCTGCAGCAGCCGGAGCCGCTCCTGGTGGATGCGGCTGTTCGCGCGGCGCAGGTCGTCGGCGCGCGCGATCAGGTCGAGAGCCAGCAGCTGACCCGGCACGCTGGTGGACTGGTCGGCGAGCTGACGCGCGCCACGCAGCCGTCGTACGAGCACGGGGTCCGCCCGCAACCAGCCGATCCGCAGGCCCGCCCACACCCACTTCGACACCGACTCGACCACGATGACGGGCGCGTCGGCGCGCTCGGCGGCGAGCGTGGGCGGCACCACCCCGTCGAAGGAGATGCCGGCGAGCACGCGATCCTCGATGACCGGAACGCCGTACTGCGCGGCGAGCGCGGCCACCCGATGCCGAGCAGCTGCAGGCAGGCGCGACCCGGTCGGGTTCTGGTGATGCGGGTTGAGGGCGACGAGTACCGGACGCAGACGAGCGAGGGCCTGCTCCAGCGCGTCGACGTTGAGACCGTCGTCGCCCATCGGGACGCCGTGCACCGAACCGCCGCGCAGGCCGACCGAATCAGTGACGCCCGGCCAGGTGATCTCCTCGGCGAGCACGATGTCGCCTGGGCCCACGAGCGCGTTGACGACGAGACTGATGGCCTGCTGCGCGCCGTGCGTGACGAGGATCTGCTCCGGTGTGGTCGGTGTTCCCTCGGCGGCGTACATGTCGGCGATGAGGGTGCGCAGCGCAGGCAGGCCCGCAGGGTCGGTCTCCGGCAGCAGGGCGAGGTCGAGCCGCGGCTTGTGATCGCGAATGAGCTGCACCCCGAGGTCGGAGATCTGCGGCACGGTGCGCAGGAGATCGATCGCGTTCGGCAGCGCCGAGAAGAGGGCCTCTCCGCGTCCTGGTCGTGAGGCAGGCACGGCGGTTGCAGCTGTCCCGGCGATGCGGGTGCCGCTCCCCTGCCGCCGGTCGACGAGACCGCGGTCTGCGAGGTCGCCGTACGCAGCGACGACCGTGCCGCGCGAGACGGACCCTGCCGCTGCCAGTGCGCGCTCCGCGGGCAGCCGGTCCCCCGGGCGCAGCTCTCCACTTGCGATCAGACCCTCGATGCCTCGCGCGAGCCGGGCGGCGAGAGTGCCGTCTCCCTGTGTCCAGCGGCCGAGCCGCGCCGAGAGCGCCTCCGAGGACACGTCACCTGCGTGGACGAGAGAGGCCGCTCGTACCGCAGGAATGGCCGATGCCTGATCCATTGGCCCGCTATTGGCCCTGTCCATCACGCTCATGAGAACCGATTCTGGACCAATGAACACGCATCTCGCCAGCCGTCCTTCAGAGACTGGACCGATCAATCCCGATTGGACCATCGCGCAGCTCTTGGAGTGGCTCAGCGATGATGTCCGCCAGCACGATGTCATGCTTCAGCATCCGCTCGCCCGCATCGAGGCACTGATGACCGGGGCGCGCTGGGCACGCACCCCGTCGACCGTGGCGTTGATCCGCTCGATCGCCGCCGCCGTCCGCGACGAACCGGTGCGGGGAAGCATCCGGGTCGGCGAGCTCTCCCCGCAGCAGGCGCCACGGATGCCGGAGCGGATTCCCCAACCCGCCTGACCGGAGCCTGGCGCAGCCTCGCCGCACCGCGATGCCCGGTTCAGCCGATCGTCGGGCGAACGAGCTGCTCCTGCTCCTCGAGCGTCTGCGCCTGCGCGCGCTTCTCCGCCCGTTCCCGCTCCTGCGCCTCGGCCGCCTCTCGGCGTTCCGCACGCGTCTGCGGCTCACCGGAGCCGGCCTCCGCTTGTATCCCCTGGGACTGATCCGTCACGATCTGCGCACGGTCTCGGAAGCCCTCAGCCGTCACCTTGTCGAGGGCGACCTGCTTGCGGATCGCGGCGGCTTTCTCGTAGAGGCTCGGATCACCGTAGCTCGTGAGCACCTTCACCAGCACCGGCAGCAGCTCGATCATGAAGAACAGCGCGGCTATGAGGATGTGCGCCCACAGAATCGAGGGCTCCTTCTCGCTCAGCCGGTTCAATCCACTGATCTGACTGAGCAGGCCGACCGCTCCGGCGTTGCCCTGCGCGACCGCATCGGCGCGTGCGTTGTACGCGGCGAGCGCCTGATCGTAGGAGTCGCGAGCTGTCGGCAGCTGCGACTTCGCCTGCTCGCGGTTCTGCGCCTCGGACGACGAGGTGTTCTCCTTCGCCGCAGTGCCGGCCGCGGCGAGCTCCTCGTTGGCGGTGCGCAGCTGGGCGGCGAGGGCGTCGTAGGTCTGCTGAGCCTCGGCGAGCTGAGCCTTGGCGGCGTCCGAACTGGCGCCCTGGCCGTTGACGCCGGTGCAGCCGGGAACGGTGCCGGCACCCTCACCCGTGAGCTCGCACTGGTACAGCACGCGCGCCTGGTCGATCACGGCCTGCTGGGCGGTCATCTTCGCGGTCACGTCGTCGACCGTGGCCTGAGCCGCGGACTCGGTCGCCGACGAGGAGTCGGTGCCGGCGACGATGCCGGTCGCCGCCTGGTTCTCGAGTTCGGCGACCTTGGCGGATGCCGCGTCGAGTGCGATCTTCTCCGGGCCGTTCTCGAGCGCCTCCTGGTCGGACTGCGACTGGGTGATGTTGGTGGAGGCGACCTCGCGGGCGATGTCGTTGTGGAAGATCTGCAGCACGAGTGGCTCGGCCACGACGAAGCCGATGATCGCGGCCATGATCACGCGCGGGATCGCAAGCCCGATGAGTCGCCAGACGTTCCTGGTCGAGCTCATGGTCGATGTGAGGAATCGGTCGAGGTTGAAGATGATGAGCGCCCAGACGAGCGCCAGGGGCACGGCCAACCAGACGGCCGCCTGCACCCCGGTGGTGAGTGCGAAGAGCATCGAGATCGCCGAGACGAGCGCGGTGCCGGCGAGCACGAAGAACATCTGCACGAAGCGCGGGGTCTCGCCGGGAACACGGTCGAGGATCTCGCCCTCCGCACCGCCGAGAATCGCGAGGGTTCGCGCGCGCGAACCGGGAGTGCGCGGTGCGCGCTTCGCGCGGGGACGGCGGATGCGCGGCTCCCGCGGCGGCTTCACCGGAGCGGGTTCTTCGGCGGCGGAATCGTCCGCGGCGATCGCGTCGGCAATCGGGGTCGTCTCTACGGGCACGGACTCGGGCACCTCACGGGTGGCGTGGTCGGTGCCGGTGGGCTCGAACTCACGCAGGAAGTCGAGGTCATCCGTGACGGCGTCGGGTTCGCCGTCGAGGATGATCCGACCCTGCGAGTCGTAGCGACCCGGTCGATGGGCGGAATAGGGCATTCGAACAATCTACGAAACCTCGCCTGTGCATCGCGTGGAAGAGTGCTTTGAGCGACTCACAGGTTGGACGACGCAACCGTGACGGATCACTCCGCGGGAAGCAGCCGATCGAGGGCCGCGGCGTAGGCCGACAGTCCGTCCTCGAGCGTGAAGTGGCCTGCCGCAGCGAGCGTGCCGAGCCCGTGGATCAGTCCCCACAGCGCGACGACATCCGTCGGTCGATCGAGGCCGACTGCCGCCGCCCCCTCGGCGAGCACCGCCTCGAGCCCGTCGATCAACGGCGCCATGGTGGGAGTCGGGGATCCGGGCACGCAGACCGTCGGGTCGTAGACGGCGTCGAACGCGTGCGGGTGCTCGACGGCGAAGCGGATGTACGCCGAGCCCCCGTCGGCGAGCGCGGCCCGCGGGGTCGAGGCCTTCTCGGCAGCGGTGCTCACCTGGCCCAGGAGATCGGCCATGCTGCGCTCGGCGATCGCCTTGAGCAGTCCCAGGCGGTCGGAGAAGTGATGGTACGGGGCGTTGTGGCTGACGTTCGCAGCTCGCGCGACCTCGCGCAGGCTGATCTCCGCCGCGGGCATCCGCTCCAGCAGCTGCATGGCGGCGTCTTCCAGAGCACGGGCGAGATCGCCGTGGTGGTACCCGTCCTTGGAACTTGACATGAGCAACATCCTCTCCTATCTTGACAGTGTCCACCAGCTTGACACTGTCCAGATAGGAACCGGAAATGCCCGCTCTCGTGATCGACGGCCACCCCGACGCCCGCTCCCTGACCGCCGCTCTCGCCCAGCGCTACGCCGCAGGGCACGGCGACGCCCGTGTGCTCACCCTCCGCGACCTCGGCTTCGACCCGAACCTGCGCTTCGGCTACCGCGAGCGCATGACGCTCGAGCCCGACCTCGTCGAGGCGAAGCGCGCGCTGCAGGACGCCGACACGATCGTCATCGCGACGCCGCTGTGGTGGGGGTCGGTGCCCGCGCTGCTCAAGGGCTTCTTCGACCGCGCCCTGCTGCCGCAGCAGGAGTACCGCTACACGAAGCTCGGGCTCGTCGAGGGACTGCTGCCCGCGCGAAGGGGCAGGCTGCTGCTGCTCGCGGACACGCCCTGGTACTTCACACCCTTCACGGGGCTGCCCGCCCAGACCCACGTCGCCCGAGGCACGATGCGCTTCTGCGGGATCCGCTCGGTGCGCACCCATCGCATGCTCGGCGTGAAGGATGCGAGCGAGACCACGATCTCCCGGTGGCTCGACCGCGCCGAGCACCTCGGCGCCGTCGACGCCCGCCGTGCCGGCCGGCCTCAGGCCATCGCGGCGGAGGCGGCCTCATCCTCGGTCGTGGCGACCAGCTGACCGCAGGCGCCGTCGATCTCCTTGCCGCGGGTGTCGCGGAGAGTCGTCGGGATGCCGGCGTCGTTGAGCCTGCGCACGAACTCGTTCGTGACGTCTTTCTCCGACGCCGTCCAGATCGAGCCCGGCGTGGGATTCAGCGGGATCGGGTTCACGTGCACCCAGCCGCGTCCACGCTGGTTGAGCTTCTCCGCCAGCAGATCGGCACGCCAGGCGTGATCGTTCATGTCCTTGATCAGGGCGTACTCGATCGAGACGCGGCGACCGGTCTTGGCGTAATAGTCGTAGGCGGCATCGAGGGCCTCGTCGACCTTCCAGCGCGAATTCACCGGGATGAGCTCGTCACGCAGGTGGTCGTCGGGGGCGTGCAGCGACAGCGCGAAGGTCACCGGGATGTTCTCGTCGGCGAGCTTCTTGATCGCGGGCACCAGGCCCACCGTCGAGACCGTGATGCCGCGGGCGCTCATCCCGAGCCCGTCCGGCTGCGGAGCGACCATCGAGCGCACCGCATCCATCACGCGCTTGTAGTTGGCGAGCGGCTCGCCCATCCCCATGAAGACGATGTTCGAGACGCGCTCCATGCTGTGGTCGTCGGACTTCTTGCCGCCCAGACCGCCCTCGGCGATGAGCCGGTTGGCGCGCACGATCTGTTCGATGATCTCGGCGGTCGACATGTTGCGGGTCAGGCCCGCCTGGCCGGTCGCGCAGAACGGGCAGTTCATGCCGCAGCCGGCCTGGCTCGACACGCACAGCGTGATGCGGCCGGGGTAGCGCATGAGAACCGACTCGACCAGGGCGCCGTCGTGCAGGCGCCACAGGAACTTGATCGTGTCGCCGCGGTCGGTCTCGAGGCGGCGGACCTCGGTGAGCAGCGGCGGGAGCATCCCGGCGACGAGCTGCTCGCGGGTGTCGGCCGGGAGGTCGGTCATCTGCTCGGGGTCCGACGTGTAGTGACGGAAGTAGTGCGTCGACAGCTGCTTGGCACGGAAGCCGGGCAGGCCGAGCTCTTTCACCTTCTCGACGCGCTCGGCCGGCGTGAGGTCAGCCAGGTGCACCGGCGGCTTGCCGCGCTTGGGGCTCGCGAACTGCAGCAGTGGACGCCCCTCGGCGTCCTTCTGCTGGGTCCATCCCTCGGTGGCAGGGCGCACCTGTGGCTTCCTGGTCTCGCGCACCTTCCCCTGGGCGGGGCGTCCCTGCGGGGCGGACGCGGATGCTGCGGGGCGCGTCTCGCGCGTGCGGGGAGTCTCGGTCATACCCTCCAGGGTACGCGGTGGCGGATGGGAAGGCCCTGGGGCGCGGGCGGTGACCTCTCTAGACTGAGCCCATGGATGCCGTGCTGTGGATCATCGCGATCGTCGTCGGCCTGATCGTCGTCGTGGCGATCCTCGCCGTCGCGGTCCGCGGCATGCGCCCCAAGCTGCCAGAGACGCAGGTGTTCACCCCGTCGCTGACGACCGCGCGCACGGCTCCCGCTTCGTCGGCGTCGACGGCCGTCTCCGGTTTGACGCCGAGCGTGATCGCCGAGATCGACCGGCTCGTCGGGGCCGGGCAGAAGATCCACGCCATCAAGCTGTACCGCGACCACTCGGGCGTCGGCCTCAAGGAAGCGAAGGACCGCATCGACCACTGGTCGGTCAGCACCACGGCGCCGCACCTCGCCGCCGTGTCGAACGCCACGGCCACGCGCTCGTCGATCACCCCGATGGTCGCGACCCCTTCGTCCGTGCGTGCGTCGCTGCCGGCTTCGGTGGCCTCCGAGATCGACCGGATGGTCGCTGGGGGTTCCGCCATCGCCGCGATCAAGGCGCTCCGCGAGCACACGGGACTCGGACTCAAGGAATCGAAGGACCTGATCGAGGCCTGGCCGCAAACCCACGCGTCCTGAACAACTTGTCGTTACAGGCTGCGCCCGGGAGAATGGACGTGCCCGCCCGATGAAGGAGCCCCATGTCCGACCGTCTCGACCGCGCCCGCACGACCGGCATCCTCGCCGTCCTCCGCGCCCCCTCCCCTGAACTGGCCATCGAGGCCTCGGAGGCGATCATCCGCGGCGGTGTCACCGGCATCGAGGTGACCTTCTCCACTCCGGACGCTCCGGCGGTCATCCGCGAACTCATCGCCCGCCACGGCGACGCCGCCTACGTCGGCGCGGGCACTGTGACCACCGCTGCACAGGCCGAGCACGCAGCGGATGCCGGAGCCGAGTTCCTGGTCAGCCCCGGCACACTGCCGCACCTCACGCGCAGCATGCTCGACACGGGCCGCGTCGTGATGACCGGCGCGATGACGCCGACCGAGGTCATGGGCGCGCTCGAGCTTGGCGTCGACGTCGTGAAGATCTTCCCGGCATCGCTCGGCGGCCCGTCCTACCTCGGCGCCCTGCGCGGACCGTTCCCCGATGCCCCGCTCATGCCCACCGGCGGCGTGAACCCCGACAACCTGGCCGCCTGGTTCGCCGCTGGCGCGGTCGCGGTCGGCGCGGGCGGAGATTTGGCGAACGGAACCTCGATCGCGAACGGCGACTGGGCCGACATCGAGCAGCGCGCCGCGCGATTCGCCACGGCACTCACCGCCGCGCGGAGCTGACCGCCACACGGGACTGATCACCGCGCGAGGTTGATCACCCGATGTCCGGCATCATTTGGTATACCGGATGCATGCGTGCGCGAAGGATGTTGGCCGTCGGCGCCGTCACAGTTGCTCTGCTGACCGTGACGGCCTGCACAGCAGCGCCGCATCCTTCCCCGTCGACCCAGGAGGCTGCCATGACCGAAGCCACTCGCGATCTGCTCGCCGCCGCTGAGGACGGAGACGCGATCGCCGTGCAGACGGCGATCGACGAGGGCGCGGACATCGAGGCGCGCGGATCCGGCGGGATGACAGCCCTGGTGGCGGCGACCAAGGCGAACCACGTCGACGCGGCCCGGGTCCTGATCGAGGCGGGGGCGGACGTGAACGCCAAAGACGACATCCAGGACTCCGCCTACCTCTACGCGGGCGCCCGCGGCCACGATGACATCCTTCGACTGACGCTCGACAACGGCGCCGACCTCGCGAGCACCAACCGCTTCGGCGGCACGGCGCTGATCCCCGCCTCCGAACGCGGACACCTCTCGACCGTCGAGATCCTGCTCGAGGCCGGTGTCGACCCTGACCACATCAACAACCTGAACTGGACGGCGCTGCACGAGGCGATCGTGCTCGGCGACGGATCCTCGACCTACGTCGACGTGGTTCGTGCCCTCCTCGACGGCGGGGCCGACAGTGGCATCACGGACGGCGACGGCGTGCTCCCGGTCGACCTCGCGAAGGCCAGGGGCTACGACGCGATCGTCGCCGAGCTCGAACGGTGATCGCCCTCGACCCGTGGGCCTGGGCGGCGCTCGCGGTGGCGGCGGCGGTCATCGGCATCTCGAAGACCGCACTGCCGGGCGGGAGCATCCTGGCGATCGCGCTGTTCGCGGCCGTCCTGCCCGCCCGCACCTCGACCGCGGCGACCCTGCTGCTCCTGATGGTCGGCGACCTGTTCGCCCTGTTCGCCTACCGCCGGCACGCGCACTGGCCCACGCTGCTGCGGCTCGCCCCCGCGGTCATCGCGGGATTGCTGGTCGGATTCGCGTTCCTCGCACTCGCCGGCGATGGTGTGGTGCGCCGTGCGATCGGAGTGATCCTGCTGCTCATGATCGCCGTGACGCTGTGGCGCCGGTGGCGGCAGAGCAGAGCGGATACCGCGTCACCGCCCTCCAGCGGCATCCTGCTCGCAGGCGCCTACGGCACGCTCGGCGGCTTCACGACCATGGTCGCGAACGCCGGCGGGCCCGTCATGTCGATGTACTTCCTGGCCACCCGCACCCCGGTGCAGGTGTTCCTCGGTACCTCCGCGTGGTTCTTCGCCATCATCAATGTGATCAAGGTGCCGTTCCTCGCGGGCCTCGGGCTGTTCGAGCCAGCGGTACTGCTGATGGATGCCGTGCTCGCACCGCTCGTGGTGGTCGGCGCGCTCCTCGGGTTGCGGGTCGCCCGTCGCATGAATCAGCGTGTGTTCGACCGCATCGTGATCGCACTCACGATCGTCGGTGCGGTCTACCTGCTGATCTGACCCCATCTATCTGCTCCCGCTCTGTCTCCGGGGCCGCGGGAACCTCAGTCGAGGAAGATGTCGGGGAAGAGCGCGCTGTCGGGAGTGCCGGGGATCGCGGCATAGCCGGAGAAGTCGGTCACACCGTCGGCTTCGAGCACGTCCTCGACGATGAGCGTCTGACCGGTGTACGACGCCGCGGGCTTGAGCAGCACGGCATACGCGGCGTCCGCATAGATGTCGGGCGTGCGGCTCGCAGCCATGACCTTGTCACCACCGAGGAGGTTCTGCACGGCCGCCGTCGCGATCGTGGTGCGCGGCCACAGGGTGTTGGCGGCGATCCCGTCGCGTGCGAACTCGGCGGCGAGGCCGAGGGTCGCCATGGTCATGCCGAACTTCGCGAGCGTGTATCCGGTGTGCGCGCCCAACCACTTCGGGGTCGGGTTGAGGGGCGGCGACAGTGAGAGGATGTGCGGGTTCTCGGCATCCTTCAGGATCGGCACGGCGGCGCGCGAGAGCATGAACGTGCCGCGTACGTTGACGTCCTGCATCAGGTCGTACTTCTTGGCGTTCAGGTCGAGCGAGCGCGAGAGGTCGATGACGCTGGCGTTGTTGATCACGATGTCGATGCCGCCGAACTCGCCCTGCGTCTTCATGACCGCTTCGGTGATGTCGTCGTCGTCGCGCACGTCGCCGACGATCGGCAGAGCCTGGCCGCCGGCCGCGCGGATCTGCTCGGCCGCGGTGTGGATCGTGCCTTCGAGCTTCGGATGCGGGGTGTCGGTCTTCGCGAGCATCGCGATGTTCGCTCCGTCGGCAGCCGCCCTCAGCGCGATCGCGAGGCCGATGCCGCGGCTGCCGCCCGACATCAAGATGGTCTTGCCTGCAAGGGACATGGGTTCTCCTGTGTTCTCGATCGCGGGTTCTGAGGGGTGCCGCGGGTCAGCGCGGCGCCATGCGGATGGCACCGTCGAGACGGATGGTCTCGCCGTTGAGGTAGCCGTTCTCGACGATCTGCTGCACGAGAGCGGCGTACTCGTCGGGGCGTCCGAGGCGCGAAGGGAAAGGCACCTGCTGGCCGAGCGAGTCCTGGGCCGCCTGCGGAAGACCCATCAGCATCGGGGTCTCCATGATGCCCGGAGCGATCGTGCACACCCTGATGCCGTAGCGGGCGAGCTCGCGCGCCACCGGGAGGGTCATGGCGTGCACGCCGCCCTTGGATGCGGAGTAGGCGGGTTGGCCGATCTGACCGTCGAACGCGGCGACGCTCGCGGTGTTCACGATGACGCCGCGCTCCTCGTCGTGCAGCTCGTTCTTCGCGATCACGGCGGATGCCTGCGAGATGACGTTGAACGTGCCGACGAGGTTGATGCGGATCACGCGCTCGAAGTCGGCGAGCACAGCCGGGTTGCCTTCGCGGTCGAGCACCTTGGCGGGCGGCGCGATGCCGGCGCAGTTCACGACCACCCGCAGCGGAGCGGCGGACTGCGCGGCTGCGACGGCCGCCTGCACCTCATCCGCGTTCGTGACGTCGGCCGCGACGAACAGCCCACCGAGTTCGTCCGCGATCTCGGCACCCTTCGACGAGGCGAGGTCGATGATCGTGACGTGCGCTCCCGCGGCGACGAGCCGGCGCGCCGTGGCGAGTCCGAGACCCGAGGCTCCTCCGGTGACGAGTGCACCCTGTCCGCTGATCTGCATCTGATGTTCTCCTTCGAACGTCGTCGTGCGACATGCATTGATGGAACGCAGTCCCAGCCTACGTGGTTCTTGGTTTCACCACGAGCCGAGGTACGGCGTCGAGAGCGAGCCTACGACACCGCCTCGCGCGCGAAGGAACCCGATAACCGATGCGGGTAGGATCCGGAGAATGCGCCGCTCGCCCGGGATCCTCCGATCCGCGGGCACCGTCGCCCCGCCGGTGATAATGCGGCTCATTACCACGGCGAGCCTGGCGCTCCTGCTGCTCTTCGCCTTCGCCGTGACCACCCACGGGGCGCAGGACGAGAACGGCGCTGCCCCCTCCCTCACCGCCGCAGTCGTCAACGCGTTCGACCATGCGGCCGCAGCCGCCCAGGAGCAGGTCCTCACCGCCGCACCCGACAGCGGGACGAGCGCTCTCGTCGGAGCTGCGCTCTGCGCTCTGGGCGTGCTGTGCGGGCTCGCCGTGATGCTCCTGCGAACACGCGCAGCGCACCGCCGGGCACTGGTCATGCGACTCCGAGCCGGATCCGAGGCTCTGCGTCGATCGTCCGCATCTCCCCCGCGCCCACGCGCGACGACGCTCTCCCTCCTCCAGCTCGGCCTCTCCCGAACCTGATCCGCCGGCCGCACCCGCGCGACCGCATCGATCGCTCGCAACCCGGCCTCCCCCGCGGCATCCCCTCGATGTCCCTGTCGACCTCCTGTGTCGACGTCTCGCGTCGACATCTCGCGTCGACTCCGTGCGTCGACTCCAGGTGTCCACTCCGCGCGACCCCGACTCCTGAAGCCGTGCGTTGCGTGCGCGGCACCATCCGAGGCTCCGCCCTCTCGAACAATCTGCTCTCACCCCTCGAAGGAGACCCATGAAAAGCCCCGTGGACGACGCCGATCGGCGCGCTCCCCAACGCCCGAGTCCGCAGACGAACCCGATCGGCTGGACGATGCGGCGCGCGGTGGGCAGGACCGTCATGGGAGCGGTGCTCAGCGTCCTGATCCTGCTCGTCGGCGGGGAGTCGGCGGCCGCACACGTGCCCCACAGCATGCTCGGCCGCTCAGAGACGGATACGCCCGCGACGACTCAGACCCCCGCACCCGCACCCGCACCCACACCCACACCGACCAGCAGCACGACGCACGAGCAGCAGAACGGCGAGCGGAGGGTGCAGCGCGACGACCTCGGATTCCTGGGGACCGTCTTCCTCGTCTGGATCGGCTTCCTCCTCGCCCTCGGAGCGACCGGGGTGGTCTTGGCGGGGCGCGCGCGGCGGAGACGCGATCGGGCAGCGGAGACGGGACCGTTCGATGAAGCGTGAGAGCGTCCCGAAGTACGCCGTCGCCTTCGTGATCGCCGGCCTCGTCGTCCTGATCGACCAGAGCACCAAAGCGGCCGCGATCGCCGGGCTCAGCCAGACGGAACGGATACCCGTTCTGGGTGATGCGCTCGGCCTGCAGCTCGCCTACAACCCCGGGGCGGTGCTGTCGCTGGGCTCCGGGGCGACCTGGGTGCTGACCGTGGTCGGCGTGGGCGCCGTCGCCGCCCTGTTCGTCGCCGCGGTCCGCGCACGCACGACGTGGCGGGCCTGGGGGTTGGGTTTCATCCTCGGGGGCGCCATCGGGAACGTGCTGGACCGTCTGCTCGCTCCCCCCGGGTTCGGCATCGGCCATGTCACCGACTTCCTCGCGTACGGGAACTGGTTCATCGGGAACCTCGCCGACGTCGCGCTCGCGATCGGAGGCGTCGTCCTCGTCATCGGGGCCGGGGTCCGTCACCGTGCGCAGACACGGAACGCGGCACTCGGCGACCGGCCGGACGACGAACGAGAGGGCGCGAACGGATGAACAACTGGATGCCGGACGCGCCGCCGACCTTCGCCGACCTCGTGCTGCCCGCACCGGGCCCGTTCCCCCTCCTGCCCCTGGTCGCCGCCGTGCTGGCCATGGCGTACCTCGTCGGCGCGATCCGCCTCTGGCGGCAGCACCGCCGGTGGCCCGTCTGGCGCACGGTCGTGTTCCTCCTGGGCTGCCTCGCGCTCGCGGCCGTCACCGGTCTCGGGGTCGAGGCATACGGCTACGCGCTGATGTCGGTGTTCATGTTCCAGCAGCTCACGCTGATGATCGCGATCCCGCCCCTGCTGGTGCTCGGATCACCGGGCACCCTGCTCCTGCGTGCCACGCCCCACCCCGGGCTGGGTGCCGCCGCGCTGCGTGCCGCGCACGGCGGACTCCGCAGCCGCGTCGCCCGATGGATCCTGAGCCCGTGGATCGCCCTGCCGGTGTACCTGATCGCGTTCTACGGTCTGTATCTGGCCGGTCTCGCCGATCGCGTCCTCGCTGCTCCCGGCGGTCACATCGCCCTGGAGGTCGGGTTCCTCATCGTGGGCATCCTGTTCGCGATCCCGGTGCTGAGCTCCGATCCCCTCCCCGTGCGTCTCGGGCACGGCGGGCGGGCACTCGACGTCTTCGCCGAGGCCGCCCTGCACGCGTTCTTCGGGGTCTTCCTGATGATGGCGACGACGATGCTCGTCGACCACTTCGTCGCCCCGACCCTCGCCCTCGGGATGGATCCGCTCGAGGACCAGCGTCTGGCGGGCGGTCTGGCCTGGTCCTACGGCGAGGCGCCGACGCTGCTGATGCTCGTGTACGTGATGCATCGGTGGTTCCGTGACGACACGGCCCGCGCCGCCGCCGATGACCGCTACGCCGATGCGCACGGCACGACTGAGCTCGACGCCTACAACGCCTACCTCGAAGGCCTGCGCGACGAGAGCCGATGAACCGCACCCGTCGCTGTCACCCGTCGCCGTCGCCGTCACCCGTCGCCGTCGGGCAGGATGGACGGATGAGCATCCCCTCCGCCTCCCTCGACGTGCCGACGCGGGTGCGCGAGCTCGCCCGCGGTGCGGCGCTCGTGCCGGTCTGGCTCAACGGGATCGGCGGGCTGACCTTCCGCACCGACGACGGCCGGTACATCAAGTGGGGGCCCCTCGACGATGAGGCGAACATGCGCGACGAAGCCGAGCGCATGCGGTGGGCGCGCACTTGGATCGCGGTGCCCGAGGTGCTCGAACAGGGGCAGGGCGAGACACACGAGTGGCTCGTCACCGTCGCGCTCGACGCGAGCAGTGCCGTCGACCCGCGCTGGGCCGACCAGCCCGAGACCGCGGTGCGGGCGGTCGGCGCGGGCCTGCGGGCGCTGCACGACGCCCTGCCCGTGGCCGAATGCCCCTGGGAGTGGAGCACGCAGTGGCGGATCGCCAACGCCGCCGACCGCGGAACGATCGTGCCCGACGAGCTGCTCCAGACGCCGCCGATCGACCGACTGGTGGTGTGCCACGGCGATGCCTGCATGCCGAACACGCTTCTCGACGCCGCCGGCCGTCCCGCCGCGTTCGTCGATCTCGCAGCTCTCGGAGTCGCCGACCGCTGGGCCGACATCGCCGTGGCATCGATGAGCACGATGTGGAACTTCGGATCTGGCTGGGAGGACACGCTCATCGAGGCCTACGGGGTCGAGCCCGACCGCGAGCGCCTCGACTACTACCGGCGGCTCTGGAACGAGACATGAGCGTGGCGCCCCCACCCGCCGGTCGACCGCCGGTGTTCGGCCCGGTCGTCGACGACATGACCCGGTGCGTGCACTACCGGGGCCCGACGGACATCATCGCGATCCGCTTCGCCTGCTGTGGCGATCACTACCCGTGCCACCGCTGCCACGAGGAGTCGGCGGGGCATCCGGCGCAGCAGTGGGCGCCGGATCAGCACGACACCGCGGCGATCCTCTGCGGCGCGTGCGGGCACGAACTCACGATCACCGAGTACTTCGCGGTGACGGGCTGCCCTCGCTGCACCGCCCCGTTCAACGAGCGCTGTGCTCTGCACCGGGAGCACTACTTCCAGCCGCGTTCGAGCTAGCCGACCCTAGCTCCACACAAACCGGAAGGTCCCGACGAGGACGGCGGCGGCAAGGGCGAGGGCCATGATCGCGATGCCGCCGATCAGCGCCACCGCATCGCGCGGGTGCAACCGCGACGGTCGCGACCAGGTGCGGGGGATGCCGGAGCCGAAGCCGCGCGCCTCCATCGCGAGTGCCAGCGTGGACCCGCGCCGCACCGCGAACACGAGCAGCACGAAGGCCATCGAGAAGAATCGTCGCAGCACACCCCGATCCCCCACGCCCCGTGCACGACGGGCCAGGCGCATGGTGCGCCAGTCGTCGAGGAACAGGCCCAGCATCCGGGTGCCGGCGAGGATGCCGAGCACGAAGCGACTCGGGAGCTTCGCGACCTGGGCCAGCGCATCGGCGAGCTCTGTGGGGTCGGTGCCGCCGAAGAGCAGGATCGTCGGCAGTCCGAGCGCGATCACGCGCAGGCTCACCGCGATCGCGAGCGTGATCGAATCCTCGCTGATCGTGGCGAATCCGAAGGTCCAGTAGATCCGCCCTGCGGGTTCGGCGTAGAGCAGCATGCTCACGCCGGCGATCGGTGCGAAGATCGCGATCGGCAGCAGGCGCTTCAGCACCGTCGACAGCCGCAGTCCGGTCAACGGCAGGCAGAGCAGCTGCAGGACGATCGCGGCCAGCGCGCTCGTGACGTCGATCGACGCGAACAGCGGCACCGACAGCAGCACCGCGAGCACCAGCTTCGTCACCGGGTTCACACCGTCGAGCCATACCGTCCGTGCGGTCTCGACCGCCGTCACGATGTCGCCTCCCCTTCGCGTCCCAGTTCGATGCGATGCCCGCCCAGGTGTCGGATCACGGCGTCGTCGTGCGTGACCGCGACGATCGACCGACCACGCGCGATCTCCTCCTGCAGGAGCGCGACGAGCGAGATCCATCCACGCCGGTCCTGCCCGAAGGTCGGCTCGTCGAGCACGATCACCTCGGGTGCTCCCGCCAGCACGGTCGCGACGGACAGTCGACGCTTCTGCCCGCCGGAGAGCGTGAACGGGTTGGCGAGCGCGAGAGATGCGAGTCCGAGGCGCTCGAGCAGCTCCTCGACGACGCCGTCCGTCTTCCCACGGTCCCACCCGAGGGCGCGCGGGCCGACGGCGAGCTCGTCGCGCAGCGTCTGCGTGAGGAACTGATGCTCCGGCTCCTGGAAGACCATGCCGATACGGGTGAGCAGCTCCCGCGAGGACCAGCGGATCGGGCGGGGGCCCTTGCGCCCCGCCAGCTCGGGTGCCGAACGCACTTCGCCGGCCTGCTCCGGGATGAGGCCGGCGAGGGTGAGTGCGAGCGTCGACTTGCCCGCGCCGTTCGGCCCGGTGATCACGGTCGCGTTCGCACGCGGCACGCGCAGGTCGAGCCCCGACTGCACGACGACGCCCGCCTCTCTCGCGATCGAGAGCGCGGAGGCCGTGAGGGCATCGGAGGCGGGAACCTGTTCGAGCATCGGAAGGTCGATGCCGCGGTCGGGCACCCACACCCCCGCATCGGCGAGCACGTCGCCGTGGGCCGCGAACACCTGCGCGGGCGCACCGTCGGCGAGGAGTCCTCCGTCGGCCGCCAGCACGATCACGCGCGTCATCAGATCGATCCAGATCGGGGTGCGGTGCTCGACGACCACGAGCGTCGCGCCGGTCGTCTCGACGGCGCGCTCGACACTCGCCCGCACCTCCCGCACCCCGTCCGGGTCGAGGTTCGCGGTGGGCTCGTCGAGCAGCAGCAGACCCGGTCGCATCGCGAGCACACCGGCCAGCACCAGCCGCTGCTTCTGCCCGCCGGAGAGCGCCTTCGTGGGGCGTCGCAGCGGAACATCGAGGCCGACGGCGTCGAGCGCCTCGGCGACGCGCCCCGGGATCTCGGACGCCGCGACGCCCAGGTTCTCGCAGCCGAACGCGACGTCGTCGCCGACCTTCGACAGCACGATGCCGGCGTCCGGGTCCTGCAGGACGAGTCCGACCTGACCATGCCGTGACTCGGGGGGCGCACCGTCGATGCGCAACGAACCCGTCCGTTCCCCCTCGTCGTCATCGCCGAGGACCCCGGCGAGACCGGCGAGCAGCGTCGACTTCCCTGCACCCGAGGCGCCGAGCAGGAGCACCCGCTCCCCCGGTTCGATCGTGAAGGAGACGTCCGCGACGGCGGGACGCTTTCGACCGGCGTACCGCCAGCCCCAGCCCGCAGCCTGCACGCGGGCCGGGGAGGCGAGGGTCACGCTCAGACCTCGCGCACGTGCTCTCGCCCGACGGCGAAGCGGTTGAGGGCGCCGGTGACGGCGAGGGCACGCACGAGCAGCCAACCGACCACGCCGGCCAGGATCGCCCCGGAGACGACCACGCTGATCAGATAGATCGTGTTGAACTCGACCGACTTCAGGATGTTCGGCGAGCTGCCGTAGAACAGCTCGAACACCCAGGCGGCCACGGCGGCTCCGACGCCGGCGAGCGCAGCGACTGCGATCCCGAAACGACGGTAGAAGAACAGGGCGAAGATGAGCTCTGCACCGAGGCCCTGCACGATGCCCGACAACACGGTCGAGACACCCCACACGTTGCCGATCAGCATCGACACGATCGCGGCGACCAGTTCGACCACGAGCGCGGCCCCCGGCTTGCGGATCACGAGACCGCCGACGACACCGCCGAGCAGCCAGATGCCCACGGCGATGCCACCGAGGCCCGGTGTCAGGGCGTCGGCCGCGCCGAACCAGGCGTATCCGATGGTGTTCCATCCCCAGAACACGAGACCGATCGCGACGCCGAGGACAGCGGCGACGACGATGTCGACGACGCGCCAGCGCCAGATCGATGGGCGGTGCAGCCCGTTCGCATCGGCGGATGCCTGCTGTGCGGATGTGGACGTAGGCGTACTCATCTGAACTCCTCCCTGCGCTGGCATGACCCAGATCAGGTTCGACGGTCGAAGCGCGATTCGCTCCCTCTCAGCCCGGCTCGCCGGACTCCCGTGGTTGTGCTGAAGATCCTACCCGCTGGCGACACCCGCGTGGCGACAGGGCTGTGCGCCGCGGAACCCGCCCGGGATTGGGTACCGTGAACGAGTGACCGCAACAGATCCCGCCGACGAGGCGACGGGCGTCGTCCGTGACGACGGCCCCGCGACCACCGCCCCCTCCGGCCCCGTCGATGCCGCGTCGGGCGGTTCGGTGCTCACGGCCGAGCAGACGTCAACCCGCGCGCTCGCACCGGAATCGGTGGTCGCCCCGGAACCGGCCACGCCCGCTCTGACGAAACCGCCATTCGTTCCGCGTGAGACTGCCGCGGGAGACGCCGACGATCCCCTCGCCGCGCTCGACGCGACCACCCCCCAGTGGGCGGACGAGACCACCACCGCCACCGCTCTGACCTGGGTGGACCCCGCGACGGTGGCCGACCACACCGCCACCGCGACTCTCGACGAGACGTCGGAAGCCGAGCGGACGAACGGTCTGCTCCGCGGTGCACGCCTGCGCCCGGCCATCGCCCGTCCCGGCATCCTCGTTCCACTGGCCACGCTCGTGGGCCTCGTCGCCGCGTATGCCGGCACCACGCTGCTCTGGCCGCTGCACGAGGTACCTCCGACAGTGCAGTCCGTCGAGTTCGCGACGACGCCCGCTGCCGCAGCCACCGTCACCTGGCCCACCGAGGGCGCGGGCGCCGTCGGCATCTCCGGCATGACCACTGCGGCCTCGATCCCCGATGCGGTGAGCATCGCGAGCATCACTAAGGTCGTGAGCAGCCTGATGGTGCTCGACCGTATGCCGCTGGCGGTGGGCGAACAGGGGCCCGAGTTCTCGTTCACCCGGGCCGACAGCGTGAAGTACTGGGACTACCGGCGCAGCGACCAGTCCGCACTCGATGTGCCGATCGGCGGGGTGCTGACCGAATATCAACTCCTGCAGGGCACGCTGATGGGATCGGCGAACAACTACATCGACCGGCTCGCGAGCGAGATCTGGGGGTCCGATCGCGAATTCGCCCGGGCCGCCGAGGTGTGGCTGCGCGAACGAGGCCTCACCGGCATCACCGTGGTGACGCCGTCCGGCTTCGACGAGCGCAATGTGGCCACCCCCGAGGCGCTGGTCACCCTCGGCGAGCGTGCCATGCAGAACCCGGTGTTCGCCGAGATCGTCGGCACCAAGTCGGTGGACCTCCCGGGCGCCGGCACCGTCGTCAACACGAACGGGATGCTCGACGATCCCGGTGTCGTCGGCGTCAAGACCGGCACGCTCGTCGGCTGGAACCTGCTCACCGCGAAGGACGTCGTCATCGGCGACACGACCGTGCACCTCTTCGCCGCGGCGCTGAACCAGGCCGGCAACGATGAGCGACTCGCTCTCACCCGCTCCCTGTTCGCGGAGGCGGAAGCGGCGCTGGAGGCGCAGCCGCCCGCCGTCGCGAAGGACACCGTGGTCGGTCAGGTCACGACCCCCTGGGGGGAGGAGGTCGACGTCATCACCGAGACCGATGCCGATGTGGTGCTGTGGAACGGGGCGACCGCCACCGCGGCGACGGCCTTCGATCTCGGCGAAGACCGTGAACAGGACGACGCCGTGGGCACGCTGACGACGACCGGTCCGCTCAACACCGTCACCACGCCTCTGGTGCTGGCCGAGGATGTGGAGGGGCCGAGCCCGTGGTGGCGTCTGACCCACCCGCTCGAGCTGCTCGGAATCAGGGCCGACCGCTCCTGACACCTCGTCACGCGCGCTGTGCCGGTGCCCGCGACGACGCGATCCGCGTACGACGACGCCCCACCCCGCGTGAGCGGAGTGGGGCGTCGTCGTGGGGATGCCGGAGGGCGGGAACGCTCAGGAACGGTGGCTCGAACCGTCGGCCCCGTCTTCCAGCAGGGCCTGGGCTGCCGCCGTCTCGGCAGCGGGCAGCTGAGCACCGATCGAGGCTCCGGCAACGGCGGCCGCAGCCTCCTCTCCTGCACCTTCGGCATCGCTCGCATCGCCCGAGACGACGACGGGCGTCGTGCCGGTGAGGGCGTCTTCGGCGTCGATGTCGGTCGCCGCCTGCTCGAACTGCGACTGGTACAGACGCCAGTAGGCGCCCCGCGCGGCGATGAGCTCGTCGTGCGTCCCCTTCTCCACGATGTCACCGTGCTCCATCACCAGGATGAGGTCGGCGTCGCGGATGGTCGACAGTCGGTGCGCGATCACGAACGACGTGCGTCCTTCACGAAGCGCGGCCATCGCGTGCTGCAGCAGCAGTTCGGTGCGGGTGTCGACGGCCGACGTGGCCTCATCGAGGATGAGGATCGACGGCTGAGCGACGAATGCCCGCGCGATGGTGATGAGCTGACGCTCGCCTGCCGACACGTTCGCGGCATCCTCGTCGAGCACCGTGTCGTAGCCCTCGGGGAGGGCGTGCACGAAGCGATCGACATAGGTCGCCTTGGCGGCGGCGAGAACCTCGTCATCGGTCGCGGTGGAGCGCCCGTAGCGGATGTTCTCGCGGATACTGCCGGCGAACAGCCACGGATCCTGGAGCACCATGCCGGTGCGCGACCGCAGTTCGTCGCGGGTCACCTCGGCGATGTCCTGGCCGTCGAGCATGATGCGCCCGCCGCTGAGCTCGTAGAAGCGCATGATCAGGTTGACCAAGGTCGTCTTTCCCGCACCGGTCGGACCGACGATGGCGACGGTCTGCCCCGGCTCCACCCGGAATGACAGGTCGCGGATGAGCGGACGCTCGGGTGTGTACGAGAACGCGACGTTCTCGAACTCTATGACGCCCTTGCCCTCCACCAGCTCGGGGGCATCGGCGTCGTCCGCCTCCTGCTCCTCGGCGTCGAGCAGTTCGAAGACCCGCTCGGCGGAGGCCGTGCCGGACTGCACGACCGCGGCCATGCCACCCAGCTCGGACAGGGGCTGCGTGAACTGCTGCGAGTACTGGATGAACGCCTGCACGTCGCCGAGACGGAGCTGGCCGTTCGCGACCATCAGACCCCCGAGCACCGCGATGCCCACGTAGCTGAGGTTTCCGACGAACATCATCGCCGGCATGATGATGCCGGAGAGGAACTGTGCCTTGAAGCTCGCCTGGAACAGCTCTTCGTTCTCGACCTGGAACTTGTCCAGCGCATCCTTCTCCCGGCCGAAGACCTTCACGAGCGCGTGGCCGGAGAATGCCTCCTCGACGCGGGCGTTCAGGCGACCGACCTTGCGCCACTGGGTGCCGAAGGCCTTCTGCGAGCGCGGTCCGATGATGCCGAAGATGACGCCCATGAGCGGCAGCGTGATGAGGGCGACGAGCGCGAGCTGCCACGAGATCGAGAACATCATCACGAGCACGCCGATCACGGTGAGCACCGAAGTGAGTGCTCCCGAGAGCGACTGCTGCATCGTCTGTGTGATGTTGTCGATGTCGTTCGTAACGCGCGAGATCAGCTCGCCGCGCTGCACCTTGTCGAAGTACGCCAGCGGCAGGCGGTTGATCTTCGCCTCGACCGACTCGCGCAGCCGCCACATGGTGCGGACCATGATCACGTTGATGACGTAGCCCTGGATCCAGGTGAGGAAGGCCGCGGCCACGTAGATGCCGAGCACCGCGGCGATGACGAGACGCAGCGCGTCGAAGTCGATGCCCTGGCCGACCGTGAAGTCGCCCAGCGCGCCGACCTGGTTCGCGAAGTCGTCCTGCCCACCGGCCCGCAGCGCCTCGACGACGACATCCTGCGACGTCCCGGCCGGGAAGCCGGGGAACCCGTCGGTCGGCTGTCCGAGCTGGATGGAGATGAAGCCCTTGTAGACGAGGTTGGTGGCCTCGGCGAGCACCTTGGGCGCCGCGACCGTCAGGACCACGCCGATCGCACCCAGGATCGACACGAAGACGAACCAGATGGCCGACGGCTTGAGCAGCCCGATCATGCGCGCGAAACTCGGACCGAAGTTGTCGGCCTTGCCCGGCGCGACGCTGTCCCAGTCGCCGGAGTTCTGACGTGCCTGCTCGGCGAGCTCGGCCTCGTACTTCTCCTCGGCGCTCAGCTCGACCTCGGCGACGGGCGCTGCCGCCTTGCCGCGGCCGCGTCTGGCCGTGCGCTTCTCGTTGTTGTCCTGCGCGCTCATGCGTCCACCCCCAGCTGCGACTCGACGATCTCTCGGTAGGTGTCGCTCGTCTCGAGCAGTTCCTCGTGCGTGCCGACGCCGACCATGGTTCCGCCGTCGAGGACGACGATGCGGTCCGCGTCCGTGATGGTGGAGATGCGCTGGGCGACCACGATCTTCGTCACGTGCGGGAGCTCCCGCCACAACGCCTGCCGCAATCGCGCGTCCGTCGTGAGGTCGAGGGCCGAGAACGAGTCGTCGAAGACCAGGATCTGCGGCTGGTGCACGATCGCGCGGGCGATCGCGAGTCGCTGACGCTGACCACCCGAGACGTTCGTGCCGCCCTGGGCGATGCGGGAGTCGAGACCATCGGGCATCTCCTCGACGAAGTCGCGACCCTGTGCGATGTCGAGCGCGTGCCACAGCTCTTCGTCGGTGGCCTCTTCCCGGCCGTAGCGCAGGTTCGACGCGACGGTGCCGGTGAAGAGGAACGGACGCTGCGGCACCAGGCCGATGCTGTCCCACAGCGACTCGACGTCGGCCTCGCGCACATCGGTGCCGCCGACGTGCACGGAACCGCCCGAGACGTCGAACAGGCGCGGGATGAGCGACACGAGGGTCGTCTTGCCCGAGCCGGTGGATCCGACGATCGCGACGGTCTCACCCGGCTGCGCGGCGAAGCTGATGCCGGTGAGCACGGGGGAATCGGCGCCGGGGTAGGTGAACTCGACGTCGTCGAGCGCCACGGATCCGGGGACCGGGAACTCGGTGACGCCGTTCTCGGGGCGGACCAGCGTGGACTCGGAGTCGAGAACCTCGCCGATGCGCTCGGCAGACACCGCGGCGCGCGGGATCATCATCGCCATGAAGCTCGCCATGATGACGCCGCCCATGATCTGGCCGATGTACTGCATGAAGGCGAACAGTGTGCCCACCTGCACCGTGCCGTTGTTGACCTCGATGCCGCCGAACCAGATGACCGAGACGACCGTGACGTTCAGGATGAGCATGAACAGCGGGAACAGCAGCACGAAGAGCGAGCCCACCTTGCGGCCGACGACCATGATGTCGGTGTTGGCGCCGCGGAAGCGGTCCTCCTCGATGCGCTCGCGCACGAATGCCCGCACGACGCGAACGCCGGTGAGCTGTTCGCGCATGATGCGGTTGACGTTGTCGAGCTTGCCCTGGTAGCTGCGGAACAACGGGACCATGCGCCCGATCACGAGGGCGGCCAGGATCAGCAGCAGCGGCACAGACACGGCGATGAGCCAGCTGAGGCCGACGTTCGTCTGCACGGCGAAGATGATGCCGCCGATCGCGAGGAGCGGCGCCGTGACGAGCATGGTCGCGCCCATCATCGCCAGCATCTGCACCTGCTGCACATCGTTCGTGTTGCGGGTGATGAGCGAGCCGGCGCCGAACTGCGAGACCTCACGCTCGGAGAAGCCGCTGACCTTGCCGAAGACGTCGGCGCGGATGTCGCGGCCGGCGCCCATCGCTGCGCGCGCGGCGAAGTACGTCGCGGTGACCGAGGCGATGATCTGCCCCAGCGAGACCGCGAGCATGAACAGACCGGTGCTCCAGATGTAGCCGGTGTCACCGCGGGCGACGCCCTTGTCGATGATGTCGGCGTTCAGTCGCGGGAGGTAGAGGGTCGCTGCGACGCTGGCGAGCTGGAAGACCAGCACCGCGAGCAGCAACCATCGGTATCGGGAGAGATAGCGGAGGAGGATTTTTCCCAGCACAGGCGGACTTTCTAGGAAGGATGGAGCGGCGGATTTCTCGGCAGACGGATGCCGACCGACAATCGGCCACAAGACAGAGTGCCACGATCCGCGGACATTCGTATCCCCCTCATGGGGGACCTTCGCTCACAGCGAACCGCTTCCCCTCCCGATCAGCGGTTTCTGCACACGGGCGAACAACGGCGAAGCGTTCCTTTCTTCACCTTTTGTGTTTACTCACTGATACAACTTGTGATAGACATATGGCACAAAGAGGACGGACTCCCCATGCACGCGACCATCGCATCCCCGATCCGATCCGGGCAGCTCCTGCTGGACCCCGGGCAGGTGCTCGGCGCTGTCTTCTCGATGCCCTGGGTGTCTCTGATCCTCGCGGCGATCATCGCGGTCGGCATCACCGTCACACCCCGATGGCGCGCACGGACCGAGAGCCGGGCGCGCCTCGCCCCGGCGGCATCCGGCGTGGTCTTCGCCCGTTACTCGCCGGAGCACCGCACCCTCGGAGTCGCCGCGATCGCGGTGATCGTGATCTTCGTCGCCGAGAACCTGATCACCGGGTACGCCCTCGACCTCAACGGCGTCGTCTCGTGGTGGCGCTACGCGACACCGGTGCTCACGGCCGGCATCGGTGTGGCCGTCCTGCTGGCCCTGATCGCGACGAGAGGCAGCACGCCGCCGGAGCGCCCCGTCCTCTCCGCCCGCCGCACCTGGCTGAGCTTCAGTCCGCGCATCGGTTCGGTGGGCGCCGCCGCAGCGCTGCTCGCTCTCACGGTCACGACACTGCTCGCCGGACTCGCCTCCTCGAACATCGACGGCGGCCCGTACGTTTTCCTCGAGATCGACGTGCCCAACGAGACGATCGACCCGATTCGTCCCTGGTTCTATGGCTGGGCATACGGCGTTCCGGTCCTGATCTGCACCATCGCGCTCGTCGGCGTGGTGATCGCCGCGCTGCACTCCAATGCGGCCCGCCCGTTCCTGCGGCCGGAGACGATCGTCGCCGAGCAGCGCGAACGACGCGACATCGCGGCGGGGATCACCCGGATCACCACATCGGCTGCGCTTCTCGCTCTGGCGGGCGCATGGCGGTTCATCGCCGACTCCGGTTCGATCAACGGACTCACCATCCAGGGCGACGGGCGCAGCGACTCCTACGAGACCTTCTGGCGATACGGCGAAGTCGCGGCCGTCGGCGGCTGGATGGCGCCGGCGCTCGAGATCGCCGCGTTCGTGCTGCTGCTCCTCACGACCACGCAGCTGTGCCCGCCGAGGTATGACCTGGAATCTGTTGCCGGCGTCGAGAAATCGGCCGAACGGGAGACCGCATGGTGAGCCCGACGCCCCGACTGTCACCGGCCGACGAGACGAATCCGGCACTCGACATCTACCGGCAGCTCCGCGGCCTCATCGTGTCGGGCCAGCTCGGCGCGGGCGAGCGACTGCCGACGGTCCGACAGACGGCCAGCGACCTGGGTGTCGCCCCCGGAACCGCCGCGCGCGCGTACAAGATGCTCGAAGGCGAGGGGCTGGTGGTCTCGCGCACGGCCGCGGGCACGCGGGTCGCCGAGACGGCGGGAATCCTCCCCGCATCGGTGCTCCGGCGCATCCGCGAGCTGGTCGACGAAGCCGACGCGACCGACGCGGATCCCGACGACGTCATCGACGTGCTCCGTGCGATCTGGAAGACGCGCTCGAGCCCCGACGTCGACCTCGAGTCCGACTAGGCGCGACGCTCAGAGAAAGCCCGACGCGGACGAACCCCTTCTCAGAACAGGGCGGGCTGCGGGACGTACGCGCGTGCAGGGGCGCCGGCGTCCGGGGCGAGCTCGGCCAGCGTGGGCGGGTCCCACTTCGGATCCCGGTCCTTGTCGACGATCTGCGCGCGGATGCCCTCGACGAGGTCGGGGTGCTCGTTCACGAACCACAGCACGCGGCGGTACTCGCCCTCGAGTGCGGCACGAAGCCCCGAAAGTTCACGCGCCTCGCGCACCGCATCGAGCGTGACAGCGAGGCCGGTCGGCGCGAGGCCCTCGAGAAGGTCCGCGATCGCGGCGGCCTCCGTCGTGCCCTGGGCCTGCAGGCGATCGATGATCTCGATCACGGTCGGAGCGGAGAAGGCGTCATCGATCCACTCCCGCCACGCCGGAAGCCGCGAGGGCTCCGGCGTCTCGTCGAACAGCAGGACGATCTCGCTGGGCCCCGTCGGATCGGCGCGGAAGGCGAGAGCCTCGCTCAAGGCGTCGAGGCGGTCCGACGGCACGAAGTGATCGGCGAAGCCGAGGTACACGGCATCCGCGCCGCTCATCGTCGCTCCGGTGAGGCCGAAGTACTCGCCGAAGCGCCCGGGGGCACGGCCGAGAAGCCAGGTGCCGCCGACGTCGGGCGTGAATCCGATGCGCGTCTCCGGCATCGCGAGCTTCGAGCGCTCCGTGACGATGCGGATCGCCGCGTGCCCGGCCAGGCCGATGCCTCCCCCCATCGTGATGCCGTCGGCGAAGGACACGACCGGCTTGGGGTATTCGGCGATCATCGCGTTCAGCGCGTACTCGGCACGGAAGAACTCCGCGGTCTGATCAGCCTGCCCCGCCACGATCTGCCCGTGCAGAGCCCGCACGTCGCCGCCGGCGCACATGCCGCGATCCCCCGCTCCGTCGAGCAGCACGATCTGCACGTCGGTGTCGTCGCGCCAGGCGTTCAGCGCTGTGGTGAGGCTCTTGATCATGCCGACGTCGAGGGCGTTGATGGCCTCGGGGCGGTTGAGCGTGAGCCGCCCGAGCGCCCCTTCGGTGCGGACGAGGACGCGGGATGCAGCGTGAGAATCGGTCACGCTGGCCAGGCTACCCCTTTCGGCAAGGGCGTCATTCCGCGCGAAATGCGGGATCCGACAGGGTTTTCCGGCAGGATAGGGAGGAACTGTTCAAATGCGACGAGAGGTCACGGATGCCTGAAGGACAGGTGCTCGAGTTCACGCACGTGACGAAGCGCTTCAATGAGGTGACCGCCGTCTCGGACTTCTCCGCGCGCGTCGAGCCCGGAGCCGTCACCGCCTTCCTCGGCCCGAACGGAGCCGGCAAGACCACCACGTTGCGCATCCTGCTCGGCCAGGTGCGCGCCACATCCGGCACGGCGACGATCGGCGGCACGACGTATGCCGAGCTCCGCCAGCCGCTGCGCACGATCGGCGCGGTACTCGAAGAGACCGTCTACCGTCCCCGTCGCACCGCCGAGCGCCAGCTGACCATCGCCGCCAAGGCGAACGGCATCCCGCTGGCACGCGTCGGCGAAGTGCTCTCCCTGGTCGGCCTCGAGGGCGAGGGCGACTCGCGCATCGGCGGCTTCTCGCTCGGCATGCGTCAGCGGCTCAGCGTCGCGAACGCGCTCCTCGGCGACCCCGGGGCCCTCGTCTTCGACGAGCCGGCCAACGGACTCGACCCCGAGGGGATCCGCTGGATGCGACTCCTGATGCGTCGCCTCGCCGACGAGGGACGCACGGTCCTCGTGTCGTCGCACGTCCTCAGCGAGGTCGAACAGGTCGCCGACAACGTGCTCGTGCTCTCGAAGGGCACGCTCGTGCTGGCCAGCGGAATCGAGACGCTCGCCGACCCCAAGGGCGGCTCCGTGATCGTGGACGCCGCGGATCGCGCCGGGCTGACGTCCGCGCTCGCTGCGGCCGGGTTCGACATCGAAGTGCTGCGCTCGGGTCTGACCGTGCGCGGCGGAGACGCCGAGACCGTGGGAGCCGTCGCGGCCGACGCAGGCATCGCCCTGAGCACCCTGGTGCAGCGCGGGCCGACTCTCGAAGACGTCTTCATCGACCTGATGAGGGGTGGCCGGTTCGCGCCGAGCGCTCCCGCAACGGCGACCCCGCTCGTCGCGCCGAACACCCCGGAGATTGCGCCCGAGGAGTCGACTCCCGCAGAGGCCGCTCCCGAAGAAGCATCTCCGGCACCCGCCGACTCCGTGGTCGCCATCCCGGTGGCCGCAGCAGCCGCCTGGGCGGCCGAGGCTGCGTCTGCTCCCGCAGGCGAGGCCGTGGCCTCGAATCTGGCAGCCTCGGTCGGCGCTGACGCATCCGACGTGTCCGACGCATCCGAGGCCTCCGTGGCAGAGAGCGCGGAGAGCGCTGCGGACGAGTCCTCCGCCGACGTGGATTCCACCGATACGATCGCGACCGGAGAGTCGACGTCCGAGGAGGAGACTCCCGCCGAAGACGCTCCGGACGAAGAGGCTTCTGTCGACGAAACACCGGGCGAAGAAGCATCGATCGGCGAGTCCGGCGACGTCGCCTCGGGTCCGTTCGAGGTGGGCGACGCTCCGACCCTCGGCGAACAGTCCACCGACGAACAGGCTCCGGCTCGATCCTTCGATGAGATCCTGTTCGGCGCCGCCGTGCCGGCGGACACCGCAGACACGACGCCGTCCGACCTGACCTCCGGTGACGAGGACCACAGCGGGGTCGAGATCTTCGCGGATCTCGACGACGCATCGGTCGCCACGGAATCGGACGCGCTGTCCTCCCACAGCGATGGCCCCTCATCCGCCGACACCGAGGACACCAGCTCTTCCGACGATGACGAGGAGGACCCGCGCTCTGCAGCGGTGAGTTCCATGCTCGCGGCCGCCGCCCGCGCGTACTACGAGGACGAGCCCAAGGACTACCCCCTGGGCGCAGAGGACGAGCCCGCCCAGGGCGAGGCGTCGGACAGCGAGGCTGCGGACGGCGATACGCCGGAGGCCCCCGCGGAGAACGCACACTGGAGCGTCGCCTCCACGGGCGTCATCGACACCGTGCCCCTGGCCGAGGGTTCCGCGGAAGGCGACGAGACGACTCCCGATGACTCTGACGAGAACACCGGTGAGAACCACGACGGCGAGAACCACGACGGCGAGAACCACGACGGAGAGAACCACGACGGCGAGAACCACGACGGGGAGCACCAGCACGGCTGAGCGCCTCGCCGACGAGAACGCCCTCCGGACCTGCGGGTCTGGAGGGCGTTCTGCGTTGAAGGGAGGCCGTGCATCGCGAGGCACCGCCTCCCGACGTCGGCGTCAGGCGGGCCGGGGGCGGATGACGGGGCGTCGTCGGCCCTTCGAGACCGGGACCGGTGCCGTGGCCACGATCTCCTCGACGTTCGCCGGTTCGGTCGACACATCGAGCCGGAGTGCCTGAGTGAGCGCGAGCCCGTGGCTGGTGGTGAGGATCAGTCGGCGGTACTGCGGGTCGCCTTCGAGATCGATCACGACGCTCGGGCGACGCCGGCGGATCAGCACGAAGTCGAGGCTGCCCGCGGCCTTCCAGCTGCCTGCGGCGAGAACACCGGGAATGTGCGTCCCCGGGTTCGGGACTCCGCGGAGCCAGGTCCAGGCGTCTTCCGTCAGCTGCACCTTGGTGATGGTGTCGCGCGCGATACGGAGGTTGTCACGGTGGAAGGTGGCGGCACGTTCGATCGGCGAGAGCACGACCTCCAGTTGCGTCTGGTCCAGCAGCAACGTCACCATGTCCCCCAGTCTGCCAGCGCGGCCCTGCCAGTTGTCTGGAAGTTGCTCACAGGAACGCAACGATCCCTTGTCGATCAGCACCAGTCATCACGCATTCCTCCCGAGATTCGAATATATGTACTATACTCGATTCATCGCGGCATCCGGGCGCCGAGAAGCACCGCTGGCGTCGGCGTCGAAGAGTGAAACCCGTGTGCGCGTGTGCCCGCGTTACGGCCGCGCCGCAGCCGCAGCGGTCGCAGCGACGGGAAGTGCGGCCTCGATCTGCTGCAGTTCCTCCTCGCCGTGTGCGGCGGTGAGGAACCAGGCTTCAAACACGCTCGGCGGAAGAGCGACGCCCTGCTCGCGCAGCGAGTGGAAGAACGGCGCGTAGCGGAACGACTCCTGCGCCTGCGCTTCGGCATAGTTGCGCGGCGCCGAGGCCCGGAAAGAAGCGTTGAACAGGTTGCCGGCGGTGGCCACCGCGTGCGTGACACCGGCCGACGTGAGCGCGGCGTCGAGCGCGGTGGACACCCGAGCGGATGCGGCGTCGACGGTCGCATAGACCTCGGGGGTCGCGAGCCGCAGCGTCGCGAGACCCGCAGCGACCGAGAGCGGGTTTCCGGACAGTGTGCCCGCCTGGTAGACCGGCCCGAGCGGGGCCAGCAGGTCCATGACCTCGGCACGTCCACCGAGCGCGGCCAGCGGCATGCCCCCGCCGACGACCTTGCCGAACGTGAAGATGTCGGGCAGGTAGTCCTCGCCGGCGGCGGCCTGCAGCCCCCAGAATCCGGCCGGGTGCACCCGGAATCCGGTGAGCACCTCGTCGAGGATCATCAGTGCGCCATGAGCATGCGCGGTCTCGGCGATCAGACGGTTGAATCCGGGCAGCGGAGCGACCACGCCCATGTTCGCAGCCGAGGCCTCGACGATGACGGCGGCGATGCGCTGACCGTGCTCGGCGAACACGGCGGCCAGAGCCTCCGGGTCGTTGTAGCCGATCACGAGGGTCTGGGCGGCGATCGGCGCGGGCACCCCGGCGGAGCCCGGCAGCGCGAGCGTCGCGACGCCGGAACCGGCTTCCGCGAGAAGGCCGTCGGAGTGGCCGTGGTAGTGACCGGCGAACTTCACGAGCAGGTCGCGACCGGTGGCACCGCGCGCGAGGCGGATGGCCGTCATGGTCGCCTCGGTGCCCGTGGAGACCAGGCGCACGCGCCCGATGGGTCGAGTCTCGCCGAACCGCACACGGTCGGCGATCAGCGCGGCGAGTTCGACCTCGCCCTCGGTCGGAGCGCCGAACGAGAGCCCGCGGGACGCCGCCTCCTGCACCGCGGCGACGATCTCCGGGTGCGCATGCCCGAGAAGCGCAGGACCCCACGAGGCGACGAGATCGACGTACTCGCGACCGGCGGCATCGGTGACCCTCGCGCCCTTCGCCGAGGCGAGGAACCGCGGCGTGCCGCCGACCGATCCGTAGGCGCGCACCGGCGAGTTGACCCCACCGGGAATCACCGCGCGGGCAGCGGAGAACAGGTCGTCGTTGCGGTCGGTCATGAAGGAGAGCTCCTCGCAGAAGTCAGTCGCGCAGCCAGCCGGCCGCTTCGGTGGCCCAGTAGGTGAGCACCGCATCCGCACCGGCGCGGCGGATGGAGAGAAGGGACTCGAGGATGGCCGCGCGACGGTCGATCCACCCGTTCGCACCGGCAGCCTCGATCATGGCGTACTCGCCGGAGACCTGATATGCCCACACTGGAATACTCACGGTGTCGCGCACCTCGCGCAGCACGTCGAGGAAGGCCATCGCCGGCTTCACCATGACGATGTCGGCTCCCTCGGCCTCATCGACGACGGCCTCGCGCACACCCTCGCGCCGGTTGCCCGGGTCGAGCTGGTACGTGCGACGATCGCCGGTGAGCTGAGAGTCGACAGCCTCGCGGAAGGGGCCGTAGAAGGCGCTGGCGTACTTCGCGGCATACGCGAGCAGGAGGGTGTCGGTGAACCCCTCGCCGTCGAGCGCCCGGCGGATCACCGCGACCTGGCCGTCCATCATCCCGGAAAGCCCCAGCAGCTGAGAACCTGCGCGCGCCTGTGCGAGCGCCATCGAGGTGTACCGCTCGAGAGTCGCGTCGTTGTCGACCGAGCCATCGGCGGCCAGAACGCCGCAGTGGCCGTGATCGGTGAACTCGTCCAGGCACAGGTCGGTCTGCACGACGAGCGCGTCGCCGACCTCGGCGGCCAGTGCCTCGGTCGCGACGTTCAGGATGCCGTGCGGATCGTCGGCTCCCGACCCGACGGCGTCACGGACGGCGGGCACGCCGAACAGCATCACTCCGCCGACACCGGCCTCCGCCGCCTGGACCGCCGCCGCGCGCAGTGAATCCAGGGAGTGCTGAGCGACGCCGGGCATCGAGCCGATCTGCACGGGCTCGGAGATGCCTTCGCGCACGAAGAGCGGAAGCACGAGCTGTCGAGGCTGCAGCGAGGTCTCACGCACGAGATCTCGCACTGCCCGCGACTGCCGCAGACGCCTCAGTCGAACGTCGGGAAAGCTCACGGCGCGAACTCGTCGGCCGCGTGCGGAAGAGTGAAGTGCGAGACCGCATCGATGAGCGCGTCAACGGTCTGGCGGTCGGCGACGACCGACACGGGCAGGCCCGCACGCTGCGCGTCCTTCGCGGTCCGCGGTCCGATCGCGGCGAGCAGTGTCTCGTCGGGGATCTCCGGGAACTGCTCGCGCACCTGCTCGGCGACCGACCCACTGGTGATCAGGATCGCGTTGATCCGTCCGTTCTCGACGTCGCGGCGGATGCGCTCCGTCACCGGCACTCCCACCGTGCGATAGGCGACGACGCCGTGCACGTCGTGACCAGCCTCGGAGAGCAACCGGCTCAGCACCGGCTTCGCGATCTCGCTGCGCAGGGCGAGGATACGGCGCGGCTCCTTCTCGAGGGCGATGAGCTGCTGCGCCATCCCCTCGGCGGAGTTGTCCTGCTCGGGAACCAGCGTCACCTCGTAGCCGACCGCCTGCAGAGCCGCGGCGGTCGTCTCACCGACGGCGGCGATCTTGGTCGCACGCGGCACGACGGCCCGGTGCGCGAAGAGCACGTCGACGGTGGTGGCGCTGGTGACGGTCAGCCAGTCGAACTCCCCCGCGGCCAGTTGCGCGAGCGCGGAGTCGAGCGTCGCCTGATCGGTCGTCGGCGCGAAGTTGATGAGCGGCGCGACGACGGGCACGGCGCCCAGCGCGCGCAGACTCGCGGCGACGCTGTCGCCCCACGGTCCGCCACGGGGCACGAGGATGCGCCAGCCGTCCAGCGGTCGGTCCTGCTTGATTTCGGAAGTGGTCATGAGGATTGCTCTCGGGATACGAGGCCGGCCGCCCCTTGATCGAGCAGCCGACGGGCAACAGTGAACCCGAGCTCGCGCGCTGCGTGCATCGGGTCTGCACCATCGGCAGCATCCGCTCCATTGCCACTGCCGTTCCGACGAATATACTCCCCGTTCAGGTCTTCGGTGACGTCGAGGCCGATCCGGCGCCCTCCGTCAGCGGCGTAGACGACCGTCCTGACCCGGATCGAGGAGCCGTCCACCACGGCGTGCGCGGCCATCGGCGCCTGGCATCCGGCATCCAGTCCCTGCAGGATCGCGCGCTCGACGGTGATGGCCAGACGGGTGTCGGCATCGTCGAGACCGGCGAGAGCCGCGAGCAGCTCTTCCGGTGCATCGGCACGGGTCTCGACGGCGAGCGATCCCTGCCCGGGCGCGGTCGGCCATTCGGCGAGACCGAGCTCTTCCCGTCGCAGCGGAGACTTCGCTCCGAGTCTCGAGAGGCCCGCCGCCGCGAGGATCACCGCATCCAGCTCCCCGGAGGCGACCCGGGCGAGACGGGAGTCGACGTTGCCGCGGATGTCGACCACCTCGGCGCCCGGCGCCCGACGACGCACCTGCGCGATACGACGCGGCGAACCGGTGCCGACCGTGCTGCCGGAGCGCAGTTCGTGCAGTGCGGTGCCGTCGCGGGTGAGGACCACATCGCGCGGATCCTCACGCTTCGGCGTCGCGGCGATCACGAGGCCATCGGGGATCGCCGTCGGCAGATCCTTCAGCGAGTGCACGAGGAAATCGCACTCCCCCGCGAACAGCGCCTCGCGAAGGCGCGTGGCGAAGATGCCCTGGCCGCCGATCTCGGAGAGGGATGCACGATTCGTGTCGCCCTCGCTGGTGATCGGGACGAGTTCGACCCGACGCCCCGAGAGCTTCTCGAGGGCCGTGGCGACATGGCCCGACTGCGCCTGCGCGAGCGCACTGCGACGGGTACCCAGACGGATGGGGGTGCTCATGGGCTTACTGGAGGACGTCCGCGATCTCGTCGAACCGGAGCCTGCGCCCCGTGTAGAAGGGCACCTCCTCCTTCACATACATGCGGGCATCGGTGTAGCGGAGGTCGCGCATCATGTCGACGAGGTCGGTGAGCTCATCGGCCTCGAGCGGAAGCAGCCACTCGTAGTCGCCGAGCGCGAACGACGCGACGGTGTTCGCGAGCACACCCTTGAAGGCGGCACCCTTGCGGCCGTGGTCGGCGAGCATCTTGCGACGCTCCTCCTCCGGCGCGAGGTACCACTCGGGCGTGCGCACGAACGGGTACAGGCACAGCCATTCCTTGGGGTCGACCCCGCGGAGGAAGCCCGGAACGTGCGAGCGGTTGAACTCGGCGTCGCGGTGCACGCCCATCACGTTCCACACCGGGAGCAGCGCACGCAGGAGTTCGGTGCGACGAAGGCGGCGGAGCGCCTTCTGCAGCTCCTCGGCGGTGTCGCCGTGCAGCCACACCATGAGGTCGGCATCGGCCTTGAGGCCGGAGACGTCGTAGAAGCCGCGGACGGTGACGCCGGAGTCCTCGATGTAGGAGACGATCGTCTCGAGCTCGGTCGAGTCGGTCTCCGTCACGGGGACGTCGGGGTTTCGTCGCCAGACAGCCCAGAGGGTGAAGCCGGACGGGTTCTCATCGCGCTCTTCGGACATCATGCTCCCCAGTCTGCCTCGTTTGCGCAGGAGCCGCTAATCACCCGCGAGGGCTGCTCACGGCATCCTGGAATGCTGCACCTCAGCGCGAGAGGAAGCGCGCGATCGCCCAGACCGCGCCCCCCACCGCCGCGGCGATGCCGACCGCGGCGGCGATCGCCCCGATCGGGTTGCGGTCCGCGAACACGCGGGCCTTCGCCGCCGCACGCGTCGATGCCTTCTCGACCCGGCGTGGGATGTTCCCCTTGAACTCGATCGCCGCGAGGGCGGCCTTCAGCTCGGCGCGGGCCGAGGCGACGGGGTCGACGATCCCGCCGGGAACGGCGGTGCGCGGCAGCGACTCAGAATTCGTCATCGCCGGCCTCCTTCACGAGTCGGATGTCCTCGGCGACGGCCTGCGCCGGGTTCTGGCGCGCGAGCACCTTGCGGAACTTGAGGATCCCGAGCAGCGCGAACAGCAGCACGGCGAGGATCAGGATGCCGAACACCGCGATCGCGGAGAGCCACACGGGCCACCAGGAGGACAGCCCGGCGATCGCGAACACGAGGATCACCGGCACGGCCCAGAACAGGAAGAACAGCGCGACGAGGAACCACACGGAACCGATGCCGGCGTCCTTCGAGGTGCGCGAGATCCACGCCTTCGCGGCGTCGATCTCGGCCTTGACCAGATTCGTGACGAGTTCCGGCAGGTCTCCGAGGAGAGTCAGCAGGCTGTCGTCGGCGCGATCGCGGTATCCGCGGGGCATGTCAGGCGCCGGACTTCTTGGGGGCGGACTTCGCAGCCGGCTTCTTGGCCGCGGGCTTCTTCGCGGCGGGCTTGGCTGCGGTCTTGGTCGACGTCTTGCTCGACGAGGCATTCGACGACGCGGTGGCCTTCGCGGCTTCGACCGCCTCTTCCGTCGCCTCGGCGAGGTCTTCGGCCGCCTCGCGTCCGGTGGCGATGGCGGAGTCGAGCCGCTGACCGGGCGTGCCGTTGCCGCTGACCGACTTCGCGACCTTCACGACCCCGGTCCAGAGAGCGCCGGGGACGGCTGCGGCCTTGTCGCCGACGAAGCCCTTGACCTTGGTGACCTGCTCCTGCACGGGATCGAGGTTCCACACCTTGAGCCACTGCGTCTTGATCTGCTCGTAGCGCTCACGTCCGGCACGGGTGCCGAGGACGTAGCCCACGCCGAGCCCGACGACGAGTCCGATCTTCCCCTTCATGGGGTCTCCTCACCTTGTTCCGGTAGTCCGGCCAGATTCGCCCGGTTGGGACCGGCCGCAGGCTTTCGCACCCCGCGGCCAGGTACCCAGCGTAACCCCGTATGCCGATTTCGGCATCTATGGGTCAGAGGGTTGACACGGAGGGCACTCCCACTCCGACGATCAGTCCCACAACAGGGCGCGTCGCAGACGGTCGGCCTCGTCCCGCGCGTCCGGGACCACCTGAGCGAGCCCCGTTCCCGCCAGCCAGGCCCCCACCGCGGCCACACCGGGCACCGCCTGGACAGCTGCGCGCGCCGCTGTGCGCCTTTCTCCGGACCCGATGATCGACGCCGGCTGCGACTGCACGAAGCGTCCCCGATGCGAGGCGACGACGGCCGCAGGGCCGATGGCGACGCCGAGCAGGGCGGCGGCTTCTCGCCGCGCGAGGTCTGCGGCCGCGTCGTCGCTCAGGCCCGCGGTGGCCGCCGGCTCGCCCTGCGCACCGAACGACACCCGGACGATCTGCCGAGCACCTGCGGCCTCGCGCACCCAGCCCCACTTCGCCGTCGAGTGGGTGAGCGCCTTGGCGGTGTGGCTGCCCGGGACGGTGAGCACGCCGGTACCGCGGGGCGGGGTGGCGAGTTCCGGCGCGTCGAGGAGGAGGGTGACGATCTCGATCTCGGGAGAGGCTGCGGCCTCTGTCTTCAGAAGGTCGGGCACCACCGAGGCGAGGAGTTCCCGCGCTGCGGATTCGGGGGTCGCGATGATGACGGCGTCGGCGGCGAGCTCCTCGATCACGGGCGGCGCGGAATCCTCGACGGCCGCCTGCAGCTCGACCACGAGCGGGTCTGCGTCGTCGACGCTCGAGGGAACCTCACGGGTAGGCGCGACCTCGACGTCGACAGTCCAGGCCGCCCCCACGTTGCGCACACGGCGCACGCGCACGCCCGTGCGCACGTCGGCGTCGAGCCGCACCAGGTCGGCGGCGAGCGCGTCGACGAGGGTGCTCATACCCCCGGAGAGTCCCTCCACGGCGGCTCCCGGTGTCGTAGAGGGGGTCTTCGCTGCTGGCGACTTCGCCCCCGACGCGGCGTGAGAGGCTTTCGCCGCAGCCTCGTCACGGAGCGTCTGCACAGCCCCCGAGAGGGAGCCGATCCGGGTCAGGGCGGCATTGAGTCCGGGCGCCGCGACATCGATGTCGACGTCGTCGGGAGAGGCGGAGTAGACACCGGTCGTCACGGGAGCGACGAGGCGATCCCGCACCTTCGCCCCCATGCGCGAGGCGACGAGCTTGCCGAGGCTGAGCTGGTGGCCGATCGTGAGTGGCGGCCGCACGCGATCCAGATAGGCGCGCCAGACGCCGGACCACCCGATGATGCGGCGGACGTCGGGCTGGAAAGGGTTGGCGGGGATGCCGAGGATGCCGCCGGCCGGGAGAGGTGCCGCGCCCACTCCGGGAATGCCGGCGAGCCATGCGCCGCCGGCCTGCGGGACCACGATGCGGTCGGCCAGTCCCAGCTCCTCGACGAGCGCGCGCACGAGGCCACCCCTGGTCGCGTAGCTCTCGGCGCCGGCATCGACGATCACGCCATCCAGATCGACTCGACGGATCGCGCCACCCAGATCGTCGGCAGCCTCGAGCACGGTGACGCGCATCCCGACCTTGGCGCACTCCCGCGCAGCGACGAGGCCCCCGATGCCGCCTCCGACCACGACGACATGCTTGTCCGCCGCACGGGCGGCGAGGTCGGACGGCTCGGCAGCGGAGGGCTCAGGGCTCATGCGTCAATTCTCGCACCGGGCCGGTCGGGCCCCGGCGACGGACGGTTCACGCCTCGACGGGCTCCGACGCACCGCGCCCGCGCTTGCGCACCTCGCGCAGCACGATCTGCTCAGGGCACACCGTGGAGAGGAAGTCGCCGACCGAGAGAGCCAGGCGCTCGCCGACGAGGGAGTAGAGGATGCGATTGGCGTCGCGGCGCTCGCTGATGAGTCCGGCCTGGCGGAGCACGCTCAGATGACGGGAGATGGTCGGGCCGCTCGCGGAGAAGCGCGACGCGATCTCGCCGGCCGCGAGCTCACCGTCTTTCAGGTCCTGCAGGATCTGGCGCCGCGTAGGGTGCGCCAGCGCTGCGAAGATGTCGGTCGCGCTGTCTGCCATGGTTGCAATATAGCACCTTTGCTAGATAGTGTTTAGCCGCGTAGCTAATGAGCAAAGGAGAGGCATCATGCGAGTTGCCATCACGGGCGGTACCGGTTTCGTCGGCAGGAACCTCGCCGAACGTCTCGACGATGCGGTCGTCGTCTCCCGTCGAAACGGCGTCGACATCACCGACGTCGACGCGCTGGCCTCCGCGTTCGAGGGGTGCGACGCCGTCGCGCACTGCGCCGGGATCAACCGCGAGATCGGAGAGCAGACCTTCCGTCGCGTGCACGTCGACGGCACGAGAGCCGTCGTGGAGGCCGCTCGCCGCGCGGGGGTGCAGCGCATCGTCCTCGTCAGCTTCCTCCGGGCACGCCCCGACTGCGGGTCCGGCTATCACGAGTCGAAGTGGGAGGCGGAAGAGATCGTGCGCGCCTCCGGCATCCCGCACACGATCCTCAAGTCCGGCATGATCTACGGCCCCGGCGACCACATGATCGACCACGTGACCAAGGCGGTGCGGACCCTGCCGTTCTTCTGGACCGTCGGATATCGCGAGCGCACGGCACGGCCGGTACCGGTCGAGGATGCGGTCGATGTGCTCGTCGCCGCTCTCGAGGGCCGCATCGAGGAACCGACGATCGCCGTCATGGGAGCCGACGAAATCACGCTCGGCGAGGCCATCCGCCGCATCGCCCGCGTCGCCGGACGCCGACCCGCCTTCGTCCCCGTGCCGACATGGATGGTGCGCGCGCTGGCGCAGGTGACGGAGTGGACCATGGTCGTGCCGCTCGTCGCGAAGGCCCAGGCGCGGATGCTCGCCGAAGGCGTGAGCGAACCCGCGCCGTTCGCTCCGGAAGCCCCCCTCGGGATCCGGCCGTCACGCCCGTTCGACGATGCGGGCATCCGCGAAGCACTTCCGCAGGGACGCTTCACCCTCGACGACCTGCGGATCACGCGCCGCCTGCAGCCGGCACGGAGGGCCTGAGGTCAGATCGTGTGCGCCAGCTCGACGATGCGGGTGAGCTGGTCGGGATCGGTCTCCGGAGGAACGCCGTGGCCGAGGTTGAGGATGTGGGCTCGCGCCGCACGGCCGCGCTCGACGACGTCGCGCACGTGGGCCTCGAGCACCGGCCACGGGGCTGCGAGGAGCGCCGGATCGATGTTGCCCTGCACCGTGACATCCGGCCCGAGGATCGCGGCCGCTTCGTCGAGCGGCTGGCGCCAGTCGACTCCCACCCCGTCGGCCGCACCGTCGAGGCGCATGTCGGCGAGGAACGGGCCGGTGCCGACGCCGAAGTGGATCGTCGGCAGACCGATGCCCGCAAGCGCCGCGTGCGAATGCGGGGCGACGAAGGCGCGGTAGTCGGCGGTGCTGAGGGATCCTGCCCAGCTGTCGAAGAGCTGGACGACCGAGGCTCCGGCGTCGCGCTGCGTCTCGAGGAAGCGGCGTGAGACCTTCGCGAGCCAGCCAGCCAGACGGTTCCACGAGTCCGGGTCGGAGTGCATCATGGCCCTGGCCCGCAGGTGCTCCTTGGAGGGACCGCCCTCGACGAGATAGGCCGCGAGCGTGAAGGGCGCGCCCGCGAACCCGATCAGCGGGGTGTCGCCCAGTTCCGCCGTGACGAGACGGACCGCTTCGGCGATGGCCGTGCCGTCCAGGTCGTCCGGGTCGATCGCGGTGATGCGCTCGACGTCGGCTGCCGTACGCACCGGGTTCGCGAACACCGGGCCGCGACCGGGCTCGATCTCGACATCGACGCCGGCGAGGCGCAGCGGGATCACGATGTCGCTGAAGAACACGGCCGCATCGACCCCGTGGCGACGCACCGGCTGCAGAGTGATCTCGGCGGCGAGGTCAGGGGTGAGGCAGGCATCCAGCATCCTGGTTCCGACGCGCAGCTCGCGGTACTCGGGCAACGACCGGCCGGCCTGTCGCATGAACCACACCGGAGGGTGGGCAGGACGGTCGCCGGCGAGGGCGCGCAGGAGCGGGGCGTCGGAGAGGGCCATGCGTCCATCCTCCCATCCGCGCCTTATGGAGCCGCCGAGTTCGACGGGTCGGGCCCTCGCCCGCAGACGCTCCGGTACAATCGATCTGTGCTGCTGTGTGTGACGGCGAGTCACAAGACCGCCTCCTTCGAATTGCTCGAACGCCTGAGCCGCACCCCCGACGACGTCGCTCCCACCATCGTGGGCATGACGCCGTGCGTGCAGGGTGCGGTCGTCCTGGCGACGTGCAACCGGTTCGAGGCGTACGTGGAAATGGACGAACCGGTCACCGCCGCCGGCGCCATCGGCGTCGAGGCCGTGATCGAGGCGGTCGAGTCCGCGACCGGCATCTCCGCCGCCGACCTCGACGGCGCCTACACCGTGCACTCGGGTCGACGCGTTGCCGAGCACCTCTTCTCCGTCGCCTCCGGCCTCGAATCCGTCGTCTCCGGCGAGGGCGAGATCGCCGGCCAGGTGCGCCGCGCCCTCAAGTCCGCCCGCAAGGACGGCACCACCTCGCCCGAGCTCGAGCGCCTCTTCCAGCGCGCCAGCCAGGCACAACGCAAGGTCAAGAACGTCACCGCCCTCGGTCGTGCCGGCCGCTCGCTCGTGCGCCTCGCGCTCGAACTCGCCGACAGCCGCATCGCCGACTGGTCCGCCGAGCGCGTGCTTCTGGTCGGCACCGGCGCCTACGCCGCGGTCACTCTCGCCACGCTCCGCGAGCGCGGCGCCGTGAACATCTCGGTGTACTCGCCCTCCGGCCGCGCCGAGGTCTTCGCCGCGAAGCACGGCATCCGTCCGATCACCGCCGACGAGTACGCCCGTACCGCCGCACACTCGAGCCTGCTCATCACCTGCACCACGGCCACGGAGCCCGTGCTCGGCCCCGAGCATCTGCAGCTGCCGACCGGCCTCGGCGCCGCGGGCTGCCCCGTCGGCGCGCACAGCCAGCTCGTGGTCGACCTCGGCATGCCGCGCAACGTCGACCCGGCCGTCGCTGCCCTCGAAGGGGTCGCACTGCTCGACCTCGAGACCATCCGCCTGCACGCACCTCTCGAAGAGCTGCAGGCGACGGATGCCGCTCGCAGCGTCGTCCGCGAAGCCGCCGAGACGTTCCATGTCGTGGGCGCGCGTCAGAGCGTGACCCCGTCGGTCGTGGCCTTCCGCTCGCACATCTTCGAGCTGCTCGAACGCGAGATCGATCGTGCCCGGGCGCGCGGCGACGAGGACGGAAAGGTCGAACAGGCCCTGCGTCACCTCTCCGGCGTGCTGCTGCACACTCCGACCGTGCGCGCTCACGAGCTCGCCGCGGCGGGTCGTGCCGACGAGTTCACCGCGGCACTGGCCGCGCTCTACGGCATCGCACCCGAGGCTGAGTCGTCGGAGGACGCCGCCACCGCCTGACGCGCTCGCGCTGCAGGTGCCACGCTTCGCCGCGGGGGCGACACTGGAGACCCGCGCCATGAGAGTGTGGGGCACGAGGAGGCGCGAATGACACAGGATCTGTACTCGGACGCGAGGCTGTACGATCTGCTGTTTCCGGCGACCAAGGCAGCCGTGGATTTCTACCGCGCCGAGGCCGACGGCAGGGGCGGGCATGTGCTCGAACTCGGATGCGGAACAGGTCACAAGCTGATCCCTATCGCGGCCGATGGACACCCGAGCGTCGGCCTCGACCTGTCGCAGGACATGCTGACTGCGGCGCGGCAGAAGGCTGACGAGCGCGGCGTGTCTGTCGAGTGGCAGCAAGGCGACATGCGCGACTTCGATCTGGACGACGAGTTCGACCTCATCTTCATCGCGGGCAACGCACTGCTGCACCTGCACGAGGCTGACGATATCGTGCAATGCTTCCGCGCAGTCAGGCGGCACCTCGCGCCCGGCGGACGGTTCGCGTTCGACATTTTCAATCCCGATGTGCGGCTCCTGGTCGACGCCGACGGGGTCCGGCGCCCGCGCACATCATTCACCGATCCAGGCCGCGGCGATGTCCACGTCGACGTCGCCGACACCTACGATGCTGCCGCGCAGGTGACACGCGGAACCTGGCACTTCTCGACGGACTCCGAACCCGACTTCCAGACGGTGTCAATCGAGGTGCGAAGCATCTTCCCCCAGGAACTGCCGGTGCTCCTTGCGCACGCTGGACTCCGTCTGGTCGAGCGCCTGGGCGATTGGGAGGGCAGCCCCTTCGGGGCGGACTCCTCAACCCAGCTCTGCATCTGCGAATCCGCCGATTGGTCGTAAGAGAGGATGGACTCATGGCCCTTCACATCACCGGCGACACCGCCGCCGACGAGCTGCTGACCGACAATCCGCTCGCCCTCCTCGTGGGGATGCTGCTCGACCAGCAGGTTCCGATGGAGACCGCGTTCGCCGGTCCGCTCAAGATCGAGCAGCGCACCGGAGCAGCCGACGCCGCGACGATCGCCGGCATGGCACCGGACGAGTTCCTCGAGGCGTTCAAGCAGACTCCGGCCGTGCACCGTTTCCCCGGGTCCATGGCGACACGCGTGCAGACACTGTGCCAGACCCTCGTCGACGACTGGGACGGCGACGCCGCCGCCCTGTGGACCGAAGGGGACCCGTCGGGGCCCGAGGTGCTGAAGCGACTGAAAGCCCTTCCCGGCTTCGGCGAGCAGAAGGCCAAGATCTTCCTCGCCCTCCTCGGCAAGCAGTACGGCTTCACGGGCGAGGGGTGGCGTGAGGCCTCCGCTCCCTATGGTGAGGACGGGTCGTACCGCAGCGTCGCCGACATCGTCTCGCCGGACTCGCTCGCGAAGGTGCGCGAGCACAAGAAGGCCATGAAGGCCGCGGCGAAGGCCCCGAAGTGAAACCCACGGGGGACGATGTCGCGGGGCTCATCGCCCGCTCCTCCCCCGCGGTCCGCCGCCGGGACGCCGAGACCCTGACCGCGCTCATGCAGGAGATCACCGGACGCGAACCGCAGACCTGGGGCACGATCATCGGGTTCGGATCCTGCCACTACCGCTACCCCACCGGCACGGAGGGCGACAGCGGACTGCTCGGCTTCGCACCGCGCAAGGCCGCCACCACGATCTACCTGTTCGACGGCGTGGCCGAGCACGCCGAGGCCCTGGCGGAGCTCGGCCCGCATACCACCGGCGTCGGCTGCCTGTACATCAAGGACCTCGAGCAGATCGACCTCGACGTGCTGCGCGGCATCCTGGAGCGCTCACTCGCCTGGGTCGAGGCCGGCGGCACCTCCGAGGTGCAGCTCACCGTCACGGGCTGAGTCGCGTCGCGAGCATGCTCGCAGGGTTCGAGGTTCGAGACCCATGCTGCGCGACGAGACCCATCCGCAGCAGCGTCTGCGCGGATGGGTCTCGGCGAGGAGCGTGGGTCTGGCCCGACGTGACAGGAGTCAGCCCTGAGCGGCGAAGAAGGTGCGGATGTCGCCGGCGAGCAGGTCGGGGCGCTCCAGAGCGGCGAAGTGCCCGCCCTCGTCGAAGCGGCTCCAGTGCACGATGTTCGAGTTGTCGCGTTCGGCGAACACCCGGATCGTCTGGAAGTCGTCGGCGAAGACCGCGACTCCGGTGCGCGCGGCGTTGATGCGCGGCTCGGCGCCTTCGGCCGCGGCGTCGGCCCTGGCGTTCTCCAGGTAGCTGCGGCTCATGCCGGATGCCGCGTTCGCGAACCAGTTCACGCTGACCTCGAGCAGGATCTTCTCCAGCGGTACGAGGGAGGTGCCGTTGCCGAACGAGTTGAACAGCTCGCTGTACGCGAGCAGCCCGACCGGGGAGTCGCTGATCCCCACCGACACGGTCTGCGGGCGCGAGGAGTTCATCGCGTTGTACCCGCCGACCGACTGGAACCACTGCATGTGCTCGAGGCCGGCGTAGTCCGCGGGCTCGAGCTTCTCGAACTCCGCCGGGTCACCCGAGGGGAACGAGAACAGCTGCAGCACGTGCAGTCCGAGGAAACCCTCCGGGTTCAGCAGTCCCAGCTCGCGCGCCACCATGGCGCCGTTGTCCGAGCCGTGGATGCCGTAGCTGTCGTAGCCGAGCCCGCGCATCAGCCGGTCGTAAGCCTGGGCGACCCGGGCGGTCGTCCACCCCGCAGAGGCGAGCGGCTGCGAGAAGCCGTACCCCGGCGCATCCGGGATGACGACGTCGAACGCGTCTTCCGCGCGGCCGCCGTGCGCCACCGGATCGACGAGACGGTCGATCACGTCGAGGTAGTCGACCGCCGAACCGGGGTAGGTGTGCGCGAGCAGCAGCGGCGTCGCGCTGTCGTGAGCCGACCGCACGTGGATGAAGTGGATCATCTGGCCGTCGATCTCGGTGGCGAAGTGCGGAACGGCGTTGATCTGCTCCTGAGCAGCAGCCCAGTCGAAGTCGCGCCAGGCGGCGATGGCCTCGCGCAGGTAGGAGTTGGGGGTGCCGGCATCCCAGTCATCCGTCGGCGACGGCTGCGGAAGACGGGTGCGGGCGAGGCGATCCTGGAGATCGGCGACCTCGGCGGCGGGGACCGAGACGGTGAAGGGGCGGAACGTGAGCGTCGTGTTTTCCATATCTCGAAGGTACGAGGGCATTAGGTTGGATCCGTTCCTAATGGATGAAGAACTTTCGAGGAGCTGTCATGGCTGATCCCACCGCGCGGCTGCTGGCCCTGCTGGCCCTGCTGCAGACCGGACCCGAGCGCTCCGGAACCGAGCTCGCCGCCCGGCTCGGTGTCTCCTCCCGCACCGTGCGGCACGACATCGAGCGGCTGCGCGACCTCGGATACCCGGTCGACGCCGCGCGCGGATCCATCGGAGGGTACCGTCTCGGCGCGGGCGGCAAGCTTCCCCCGCTGCTCCTCGACGACGAGGAGGCCGTGGCGGTCACGGTCGGACTCCGCGCTGCAGCGGGCATCGCCGGGGTGGCGGAGTCGGGGGCCAGGGCTCTCGCCAAGCTCGAACAGGTGCTGCCCTCGCACCTGCGCCCCACGGTGGATGCGCTCCGCTCGAGCGTCGACCGCGCCCCGGAGAACAACGACACCGACGCGCCGGACCCGGAGGTCGACGCCGCGTCGCTGCAGGCCATCGCGAGCGCGATCCGCAACGAGGAATGGCTGCGCTTCGACTACGAGGGCGCGCCCGTGCTGGTCGAGCCGTATCGGCTGCTCACCTGGGTGCGGCGCTGGTATCTGGTCGCCCGCAACCCCGCGACCGACGAGTGGGGGACGTACCGTGTCGACTGGATGGAGCTGCGGATGCCGACCCATCGCCGCTTCGATCCCCAGCCGCTGCCCGGCGGCGACTACACGGCGTTCGCGATGCGGACCATCGCCGTGAGCGGGTGGATCGTGCACGCCCGGCTGCGCATCGATGCGCCGGCCGCGGCGGTGCTCGATCGGATCCACGCCGCAGTCGGGGTGGTCGAGCCGGTCGACGACGAGCACTGCATCCTCGTCACCGGCGCCGACAGCCTCGACACCGTCGCCGCCTACATCGGCATGCTGATGATGGACTTCACGGTCGAGAGCCCGCCCGAGCTGATCCCCCGCCTGCAGCTGCTCTCCGAGCGCTACGCACGCGCGGTGGCCGGGAACACATGAAAGACCCCGCCGGCCTGCATGAGGCCGACGGGGTCCGGATGCCGGGTGCTCAGGCGCCGCGCAGGCGCTCGGCCAGGTACGCGTGCAGCTCGTCGATCGAGACGCGTTCCTGCGCCATGGTGTCGCGGTCGCGCACGGTGACGGCACGGTCGTCGAGGGAGTCGAAGTCGACCGTGACGCAGAACGGGGTGCCGATCTCGTCCTGACGACGGTAGCGGCGACCGATCGCACCGGCGTCGTCGAAGTCGACAGCCCACGAGCTGCGGAGCGTGTCGGCGACCTCGCGCGCGAGCGGCGACAGGTTCTCGTTGCGGCTGAGCGGCAGCACGGCGGCCTTGACCGGAGCCAGGCGCGGGTCGAGCTTGAGCACCGTGCGCACATCGGTGCCGCCCTTGGCGTTGGGCACCTGCTCCTCGCGGTAGGCGTCGACGAGGAACGCCATCATCGCGCGCGTGAGGCCGAAGGACGGCTCGATCACGTAGGGGGTGTAACGCTCGCCCGTTGCCTGGTCGAAGTACGTCAGGCTCTGGCCGGACGCCTCGCTGTGGCTGGAGAGGTCGTAGTCGGTGCGGTTCGCGACGCCCATGAGCTCGCCCCACTCCTTGCCCGCGAAGCCGAACTTGTACTCGACGTCGATCGTGCCGGCGGAGTAGTGCGCGCGATCGTCCTCCGGCACGTCGAACTGACGCATGTTCTCGGGGTCGATGCCGAGATCGATGAACCAGTTCCAGCAGGCCTCGACCCAGTGCTCGAACCACTCCTGCGCTTCGGCCGGCGGCGTGAAGAACTCGATCTCCATCTGCTCGAACTCGCGAGTGCGGAAGATGAAGTTTCCGGGCGTGATCTCGTTGCGGAACGCCTTGCCGACCTGGCCGATGCCGAACGGCGGCTTCTTGCGGCTCGCGGTGAGCACGTTCGAGAAGTTCACGAAGATGCCCTGCGCAGTCTCGGGGCGCAGGTAGTAGAGACCCGACTCGTCGTCGACGACGCCGAGGTAGGTCTTGACCAGACCGGAGAACGCCTTGGGCTCGGTGTACTGCCCCTTGGTGCCGCAGTTCGGGCAGGGGATGTCGGCGAGACCGTTCTCGGCCTTCCGGCCCTTGCGCGCCTCGAAGTCCTCGATGAGATTGTCGGCACGGAAGCGCTTGTGGCACTGCAGGCACTCGACCAGCGGGTCGGTGAAGGTCGCGACGTGACCCGACGCCTCCCACACGCGCTTGGGCAGGATGATGCTGGAGTCGAGGCCGACCATGTCGCCACGACCGCGCACGAACGTCTGCCACCACTGCCGGCGGATGTTCTCCTTGAGCTCCGTACCGAGGGGGCCATAGTCCCAGGCCGACCGGGAACCGCCGTAGATCTCACCCGCTTGGAACACGAACCCGCGGTGGCGGGCGAGGGCGATGACCTTGTCGAGGCGGGACTGTTCGGCCATGGTGGCTCCAATGGTCGGATGCGGGAGGAAACCCGTGAACACGGGCACCTCATTCTATCCGTGGTTCCCGCGCGCTCCCTGGCCCCGGCGGCTGCGCCGGAGTAGCGTCCTGGGGATGAGCACTGCAGCGCGAACACCGCGGACCCGCGACGACGACACCCGGTTCTTCGGGCAACCGTGGGCCCTGGTGCACATCTTCGGCGTGGAGATGTGGGAGCGCTTCAGCTTCTACGGCATGCAGGGCATCCTGCTCATCTACCTGTACTTCTCGCTGACCGAAGGCGGCCTCGGCATCCCCAAGGCGATCGCGGGCGGCATCGTGGGCGCGTACGGAGGATCGGTCTACCTCTCGACGATCCTGGGCGCGTGGCTCGCGGATCGCCTGTTCGGCGCGGAGCGGGTGCTGTTCGTCAGCGCGATGGTGATCGTGGCGGGACACCTCGCCCTCGCCCTGCTCCCCGGAGCGGTGGGTGTCGGCGTCGGCCTGGTGCTCGTCGCACTCGGCTCCGGTGGACTCAAGGCCAATGCGACGTCGGTCGTGGGCAGTCTCTACAGCGCCGACGATCCGCGACGGGATGCCGGGTTCTCGCTGTTCTACCTCGGCATCAACCTCGGCGCCTTCCTGGGTCCGATCCTCACCGGCATCCTGCAGTCCTCGCTCGGCTTCCACTACGGCTTCGGGCTCGCGGCCATCGGGATGACACTGGGACTCATCCAGTACGCGTTCGGCCGCACGTCGCTGCCCGCCTCGGCGCGGGAGGTGCCGAACCCGCTCCCGAAGTCCCGCTACCTCCTGGTCGGGCTCATCGCCGGTGGCGCGGTCGTACTCGTCGCCGTCCTGGTGCTGACCGGCGTGATCCGGCCCGACAACCTCGCCACCCTCGTGATCGGCGTCACGATCGTCGCCGCCGTCGCCTACTTCTCGGTGATCCTCGGCAGCCGTCGCATCGACGCCACCGAACGCTCCCGAGTATGGGCGTTCCTGCCGCTGTTCATCACGAGCGTCGCATTCTGGTCGCTGTACCAGCAGCAGTTCACCGTGCTGACGATCTACTCCGACCAGCGCCTGGACCGGAATCTCTTCGGATGGGAGATGCCCGTGTCGTGGGTGCAGTCCATCAATCCGGTGTTCATCATCATCCTGTCCGGCGTCTTCGCGGCGATCTGGACCAAGCTCGGGAAGCGACAGCCCTCGACCCCGGTCAAGTTCGCGCTGGCCGCGATCATCATGGGATCGGCGTTCCTGCTCTTCCTGCCGTTCGCCGGCGGAGGAGCGAACTCCACGCCGCTGCTCGCGATCGTCGGGATCCTCTTCGTGTTCACCGTGGCCGAGCTGCTCATCTCGCCGGTCGGCCTGTCGGCGGCGACCAAGCTCGCGCCGACCGTGTTCCGCACGCAGATGGTCGCGCTGTTCTTCCTGTCGATCGCGCTGGGCACGGCGATCTCCGGCTGGCTCGTGCAGTTCTACGACCCGGAGAACGAGGTGCCCTTCTTCTCGATCCTCGGCGGCATCGCCATCGTGGTCGGCATCGGACTGCTGCTCAGCGTGAAGCCCGTGCTGAAGCTCATGCGCGGGGTGCGCTGAGCGCTCCGCGTCCGCAGATCACGCGGTGAAGCGGATCCTCTCAGGCGGTGAAGAGGTAGCCGCGCGCGGTGTCGTACCCGGCGATCCGGAGGCCGCTGCCGAGCAGACCCTCCATCTGGGCACGCAGGCGCAGGCGCCACTCGTGAGCGGCCGCAGGATCGGAGACGCGCAGCGCCTCGATGTCGGCCGGGATCTCGAGGGTCTCCACGACCGTGTCGTCGGCCGGAGGCTTGGCGATGTCGGCGAGCGCCCACTCGACATCGAGGCGGTCGCTCTCATCGCCCGCGTCGCCGCCGCCGAAGATGCCGTAGCGGTTGACCGAGTAGCCGGTCGCGCGGGCGCCGAGCACGGTGAAGAAGAAGTGCGCGTTGCGTGCCACGAGCGGATCGAACACCCACGTGATGCGGCCGACGTCGCGGGAGAACGCCCACTGGCGCTGGTGCTCCTTGAGCTCGCGACCCCAACCGCGACCGCGGTATTCGGGGAGCAGGGCGGTGATGTGCGAGTGCATCGCACGGCGCGCGGGCTCGCCGAAGAAGGCGATGGAGGCGCCCACCATGCGCTCGTCGTCGCCCTCACCGTCGAAGAAGCCGACGACGTAGTTGCCCGACTGCTGCAGGGCACGCAGGGTTCCGGCATCCACCACGCGCTGCGGACCCCGGATGGAGTCGAGCAGGCCCTGCGCGTCGAGGATGAGTTCAACGGTGTCGAGATCACGGATGGTTCGCACGCACCCAGTCTGCCCCTCCTCGGCCCGTTCGAGGAATCGGAGGCGCGGATCGCATCCGCTGATCGACCCCGCACCGCTCGATCGCCGATAGCCTGAGCCGGTGGGTGCGAGTGACGACAGGGCCAGGAAGCGGCTCTCCCGCACCCCTCCCAAGTGGGCGATCGTCGCCGTGCTCGCCTTCGCGGGTCTCTGCTCGTCGTTCATGTTCACGCTGGTCGTGCCGCTGCAGGCCGAGCTGCCGCAACTGCTGAACGCCTCGCGCGAGGACACGACCTGGGTCGTCACGATCACCCTGCTCGTCGCCGCGGTCGCCACCCCCATCTCGGGCCGCCTCGGAGACATGTACGGCAAGCGCCGGGTCGTGATCGCACTCCTCGCGATCCTGATCCTCGGTTCCGTGATCGCCGCGGTCTCCGGTTCGATCGTCGGCGTGATCATCGGTCGCGCACTCCAGGGTGCGGTGACGGGCGTCGTGCCGCTCGGCATCGCGATCATGCGCGACGTGCTGCCACCCGAGCGCCTCGGCACCGCTGTGGCCCTCATGAGCGCGACGATGGGCGTCGGTGGGGCGATCGGCATGCCCGTGGCCGCCCTCCTCGCCCAGAACGCCGACTGGCACATGCTCTTCTGGCTCGCGGCCGCCCTCGGTGCCGTCGGCCTCGCGCTGGTGATCGCGGTGATCCCCGAGGACGTGCTGCGCTCCCCCGGCCGACTCGACGTGATCGGCGCCATCGGCCTCGCGATCGGCCTCACCGGCATCCTTCTCTTCGTCTCGCGGGGCGCGCAGTGGGGCTGGACCTCACCGCTGACGCTCACGTGCATCATCGGCGGACTCGCGGTGCTCCTGGTGTGGGGCTGGTACCAGCTGCGCACCACGGACCCTCTGCTCGATCTCCGCGTCGCCGCGCGGCCGGCGGTGCTGTTCACCAACATCGCCGCGATCGGCATGGGTTTCGCGCTCTTCGCCTCGAACGTGACGTTCCCGCAGATGCTCGAAGCGCCGGCCACCGGTGGCGGCTTCGGCCTCGACATGGTCGCCGCATCACTCGTGATCATGCCGGCAGGCCTGGTGATGATGGTGATCTCGCCGCTCTCGGGCTGGCTCGAGCGCACGGTCGGTCCGCGCCCGCTGTTCACGGTCGGCGCCACCGCGATCGTGCTCGCCTACGTGTTCGTGCTGCTGTGGTCGAGCGAGGTGTGGCACGTCCTCATCGCGAACCTGCTGATCGGCGTCGGGATCGGCTTCACGTTCGCCGCGATGCCGATGATCATCATGCGTTCCGTCCCCGCCAACGAGACCGGAGCGTCGAACGGGCTGAACGCGCTGTTCCGGTCGATCGGAACGTCGGGAGCCTCAGCCGTGATGGGTGGCGTCCTGGCCGCGATGAGCATGGACATCGACGGCGTCGCCGTTCCCACCAGGGCCGCGTTCGAGGTGTGCTTCTGGCTCGCGATCGCCGCGGGGGCGATCGCCGTGGTGCTGTCGCTCTTCATCCCGAGGCAGCGCGCAGCGGAGCAGCATCCGTCACTGCCCGACTGAGCCCGTCAGCGATCCACCTCAGCGCGCGATCGTGCGCGGATCCGGGTCGTCCTCGCGCGGTGGGCGCAGCCTGTCCGGGATCGGCCACGACAGGATGAACTGCGTAGTCGCTGGACGGGTCATATCGCCGAAGTCGTCGATCTTCACCACGATCCGTCCCGGAGCACCGTGCTCGTCGGGCGTCACCTCGAGGATGCGCACCCGCAGCGGGCGCTCGTCCTCGCCGTCCAGCATCCACGGATCGGCGAGCCAGGCGATGCCGTGCTGTTCGAGAGCAGCCTCGGCATCGAGCCACTCCGCGGGAGCGGAGATGGGTCGCCCGAGCACGTCGACGGGCACCCACTCGTCTCCATCGGGGTGGATCCATCCGAGCAGCTCGCCGTCGTCACGGCGGTGCGGGGTCCAGTCAGATCGCGGCATCCCTCGATGCTAGCGAGGGGACCCCTGGGTCAGTGCGTGTATTCCATGAGCTCGACGCCGAGCACCCGGAAGGCGTCGTGCGCACGCAGGCGATGCGTGATCGAGAGGTCGTCGAAGCACACGATGAGCGAATAGGCGACCCCGGCGCGAGGACCGGCGAGCACACCCGCCTCGGCGCGCACTCCGCGATCGCGACCGGTCTTGTTCACGAACAGGAGGCCGTGCGCATCGTGATCGTGCGCGAACGGGTCGAGACCCGTGGAGGCTGCGACCAGGCTCAGATCCTGGTTGAGGCTCAGCCACTCCGACACCTGCGCGCTGACGGCGGCGTCGACCACCTGCGAGTTCACCAGAGCGGAGAAGAGCCCGGCGAGCTCCCGCGCGGATCCCACGGCGACCTGCGGGGCGTCGTCGGGGCCGCGGCGGTCGCGGAAGCGGTCGAGCAGCGCGGTGCGACGCAGCCCGAGCGATTCGATGCGCTCGCGCACCCGATCGTGTCCGACCCGCTGCAGCAGCGCGTTCACCGCGATGGGATCTCCCGCGGTCGCCGCCATCACGGCGAGGTCTTCGAGGGGCAGCGCCGGCGCATGCAGATGACGCCACAGTCCCGAGGTCTCCACCGCCTCGACACTCTCGCGCTCGACGATCTCGAACGGATCGAGAGCACCGCTCTGGAAGCCCGCAGCGACCTCGATCAGGAGCGGCACCACGCCGAGGCCCGCGATCGGCATCGTGACGTGGTCGTCGCCGGCAAGCACGTGCACGTGGTTGTCGAGGTCGACGACGTGCACCGAGACCTGCGCACCGGCATCGACCAGCCCCTCCAGCGAGCGGAGGGTGGCCGTGAACGACCGGCGTCCGGCGGCGGCTCGTCGCGGGAGTCGACGGCTGGTGCGCTGGGAGCGGCGACCCGCGGCGGATGCCTCCGGGGCGCCGTCGAGGGACTCGGGGGCCGAGGAGTTGCGGAAGCCTTCACCAGGCTCGAGAGCGCCCACGCTGATCCTTAGGGGGGTGGATGTGCGGGATACCGAGGGGAGACGCTCCCCGGCGGCAGGGCTATCGTAACCCCACCGCCGGGGGATGCTTCACAGAGTGCGACGATTGGTCACCAGATGGTCACTCGCGATGCCGCGGGCAGCCAGAGGGCGTCGGTCTCGCTCACTCCGAACGCCTCGTAGAAGGCGTCGATGTTGCGCACGATCTGGTTGCAGCGGAACTCGTTCGGCGAGTGCGGGTCGATCGTCAGCAGGCGCAGCGTCTCGGCATCCCGGCTCTTCTGCTGCCACACCTGTGCCCACGACAGCAGCAGGCGCTGCACGCCCGTGTACCCGTCGATGACCGGGGCCTCCGCGCCGTCCAACGACAGCTCGTAGGCCTTCAACGCGATGCCGAGTCCGCCGAGGTCGCCGATGTTCTCGCCGATCGTGAGCGCGCCGTTCACGTGGTGCTCGGCATCCAGCCCCTCGGGGACGAGCGCGTCGTACTGCGCGATCAGGGCCTTCGTGCGTTCCTCGAAAGCCGAGCGGTCGGCATCCGTCCACCAGTCCTGCAACCGGCCGTCGCCGTCGTAGCGGCTGCCCTGGTCGTCGAATCCGTGGCCGATCTCGTGACCGATGACCGCCCCGATGCCCCCGTAGTTCGCGGCGGCGTCGCGACCGGCGTCGAAGAACGGGTACTGCAGGATCGCAGCCGGGAACACGATCTCGTTCATCGACGGGTTGTAGTACGCGTTGACCATCTGCGGCGGCATGTGCCACTCGGTGCGGTCGATGGGCTTGCCGACCTTGTCGACGTTGCGGTCGTGCTCGAAGATCGATGCGCGACGCACGTTGCCGAACAGGTCGGCCCGATCGATCTCGAGGCTCGAGTAGTCGCGCCACACCTCGGGGTGTCCGATCTTCGGGGTGAACGAGTCGAGCTTGGCGAGCGCGCGCTCCCGGGTCTCGGCCGTCATCCACTCGAGCTCGGTGATGCTCTGGCGATACGCCTCGATGAGGTGCGCGACCAGCTCGTCCATCGCGGCCTTCGCCGTCGGCGGGTAGTGCCGCTCGACGTAGACCTTGCCGATCGCCTCGCCGAGCGCGCCCTCGGTGAGCGAGACGCCGCGCTTCCAGCGCTCGCGCATGGTGGGGACGCCGGTGAGCTCGGTGCCGTAGAACGAGAAGTTCTCCTGCACGAGGTCGTCGGTCAGGTACGGAGCCGCCGCGTGCACGACCTTCGCACGCAGCCACGCCTTCCAGTCGTCGAGGCGCTCGGGCGTCAGCAGCGAGCCGAGCCCCTCGAAGAAGCTGGGCTGCGAGACCACGACCTCATCGAAGGCCGCCGGGTTCGACGGCGAGACCGCCTCGCGCCACGGGGTCAGGTCCACCCCGGCGAGCGCCTGCAGTTCGTCCCACGTCTTGAGGTTGTAGGTGGCCACGGCGTCACGGCTGCGCACGTTGTCCCAGTGGTGCCCGGCGAGCTCGGTCTCGAGCGCGATCGCACGGTCGGCGTTCGTCGCGGCGTCGGCGACGCCGGCCAGGCCGAGCAGCCGCTCGAGGTGTGCACGGTAGGCGGTCCGGGTGGCGGCGAACGTGTCGAGGCGGAAGTAGCTCTCGTCCGGCAGCGACAGACCCGCCTGCACGAGCACCGGAAGGTAGCGCTCGGGGTTGCCCGGGTCGCCGTCGACGTACAGGCCGATGACCGATGCACGGCCGTCGCGGTCGTAGGCGCCGACGGTGCGCAGGAACGAGGGGATGCCGTCGATCGCGTCGATCTCGGCGAGGGTCTCGGCCAGCGGCGTCACCCCGGCGGCATCGATGCGCTCGGTGTCCATGAAGCTCGCGAACAGATCGCCGATCTTGCGGGCGAGGGTCCCTTCCTCGGCGTCCTGCGACTCCTCGATGATCGCGCGCACGTCTTTCTCCGCCTGCTCGGCGAGGAGGTGGAACGAGCCCCAGCGCGCCTTGTCGCCCGGGATCTCGGTGCGGGCGAGCCACGCCCCGTTCACGTGACGATAGAGGTCGTCCTGCGGGCGGATGTCGGAGCTGAACTCATCAAGGGCGAGGCCCACGGGAAGAACGTCAGTCATGCGCTCCAGCCTATGACCCGCCTCCCCCGAACGGCAGGAGCACGTTCATGCGGAACCCCTCGTCGGTCCGCTCGGCGAAGACCTCTCCGCCGTGCGCACGCGCCAGGCCGCGCGCGATCGAGAGCCCGAGACCGGCCCCGGAAGCCACGCCGTCCTGGTCGATCGGGGCCGTGCGGGCCGCGTCCTCGCGCCAGCCGACGTCGAACATGCGGTCGAGATCCTCCACCGCGACACCCGCGCCGTGATCGAGGATGCCGAGCACGAGGCGGTTCCGCTCGACCTCGGTGGCCGAGATGACGATGTCCGTACCGCGCGGCGCATGCCGGATCGCGTTGGTCAGCAGGTTGACGACGATCCGTCCGAGCTGATGCGGGTCCGCCCAGAGCACGTGACCGCCCACGCCGCGCTCGACGATGCGCACGCCGTGGCGATCTGCGGCGGCCGCGACGTCGGCGACCGCATCCGAGACCACGTCGAGCAGCTCGACCTGCTGGGTCTGCAGCTGCACGGCTCCCGAGGTCAGCGTCGACAGCTCGAACAGGTCGTCCACCATGCGGCTCATCGTCTCCACCTGCACCCGCACCTGCCCGGCGAAGCGCTCCGGAGCATCGGCCGCGCCGTCTTCGATCGACTCGGCGAGCGCACGGACCGCCGTCAGGGGTGTGCGCAGATCGTGCGAGATCCAGGCGAAGAACCGCCGTCGCGCCGAGTCCAGCCGCTCCAGCTCGGCATTCGCGGCATCGACCTTCGCCGACACCTCGGCGAGCCGTACCGACAGATCGTCCAGCTCGCGCGATCCTCCCTGCTCGGCGACGATCACGCCTCCGCGGCCCACCTCGTCGAGCGATGCCGACAGACGATCGAACGACGACCGCATCGCCCTGGCCACCACCCAGGCAGTCGTGATCCCGAGCACAAGGGACACCCCGATCACCACGAGGAGCACGGTCAGGTCGTGCGTCGAGATGTACATCTCCAGCGAGATCGCGACGACCGAGGCCGCCATCGTGACGACCCCCGCGCTCGCGACCAGCATCAGCTGCGCGCGGACAGAGCGACGGCGCAGCACTCGCAGCACGGCGAGCGTGAGCGCCGCGACGCACCCGGCCACGAGCAGGCACGTCATCACGATCAGCAGCACATCGGCCCCGGCAAGCATGATCACGAGCGATCTCCCTCTGCCGAGAAACGGTATCCGACTCCCCACTCCGTGCGCAGGTGGACGGGGTCTCGCGGATCCTCCTCGATCTTCTCCCGCAGCCGGCGCACGTGCACGGTGACGGTCGAGGCCTCGCCGAAGCTCCAGCCCCAGGCTTCGCGGAGGATCTCCTCGCGACCGAGCGGGCGCCCCTCGTTGCGCACCAGGAAGTGCAGCAGGTCGTACTCACGACCGGTGAGGGCGATCTCCTCGCCGCGCACCCACACGCGCCGACGGAGCGGATCGATCGCGAACACGCCGGCACGCACCTCGCCGACCGCGGCCTGCGTCACCTGCGAGCGCCGTACCAGCGCACCGACGCGCATGAGCAGCTCCCGCAGCGAGAACGGCTTCGCGAGATAGTCGTCGACGCCGAACTCGAAGCCCTCGATGCGGTCCTCCACCTGTCCGAGAGCGGTGAGAAGCATGATGGGCACGTCCGAGAACGAGCGCAGATCACGGCACAGCTCATCACCGCTGATGCCCGGGAGCATCCGGTCGACGATCACCACGTCCGGGATGCTCCCGCGCAGCGCCGTCCGCGCCGAGACACCGTCGCCGAAGCTGGAGACCGCGTAGCCGTGGGCGCGCAGGTAGGCGCCCACCGCCTCCCTGACCGTGGGGTCGTCTTCGACCACGACGACCTCGGCTGGCTCCTGCATGGGGTCGACACTAGTCGCGCGATGCACGCCTCCGGCCGGTTCCTTACAGTCTTGAAAGGTCTTCTCCACCGGCGTCTGCGCATTCGTAGCGTTCATCGAAGTGCGATCCGCCGCGGCATCCGTCGCTCCGGGCGCAGAGTCGCACACACAGTGAACTGGAGAATCTCATGCGCAAGATCGCTCTCGCCGCCACCGCGGCCCTCACCCTCGCCCTGGCCCTGTCGGCGTGCAGCTCGCCGGCTGCGACGGAAGACGCCAAGCCCTCGTCTTCGGCGTCGCAGAGTGCCGACTCCGGCACCTCGACCACGAAGATGGACATGGCCGAGAAGACGGGCACCTTCGCGGGCCTGAACGACAAGAAGGTGTCGGGCACCGTCACCGTGACCGACGACGAGATCGCCCTGTCCGGGTTCTCGTCAGATGAAGGCCCCGATCTGCACGTCTACCTCACGAACGGCACCGATGAGGCCGCCGTCTCTGCAGGCATGCTCGTGGATGCCGTCTCGTTCGACACCGCCACCCAGACCTTCACGCTCGACGGCGTCGACACCTCGGAGTACTCCTACGTCGTGATCCACTGCGACAAGGCGAAGGCCGTGTTCGGAGCAGCCGAGCTCTCATGATCGGATCGCGACCCGCAGGCGTCCTCACCCTCTCGCTGCTCGGCGCCGGGGCCAGGGTGGCGGTCGGGGTGCTCTGGCTGATCGAGGGCATCCTGAAGTACCGGGCCGGATTCGGAGCGGCCGACATCGAGCTGGTGGCGCAGAGCACGGAGGGGAACCCTCGGGTGCCGTGGTTCTTCGAGCCGCTCGCGTCGTTCATGGGCATGGCGCCCGGTGTGTTCGGTGTGGTGATGCCCGCTCTCGAGGTCGCTCTCGGCGTGCTGCTGGTCGCGGGATTCCTGACCAGGATCGCGGCTTTCCTGTCGATCGGGACGCTCATGCTCTATTGGAGCGCGGACCAGCTGATCGCCCAGTACCCGGCGATGGTCGTGCTCTCCGCAGTCGTGCTCCTCCTCACCGTCTCCGGACGATTCGGGATGGACGGATGGCTGCGCGCTCGTCGGCGCGAATCGACCGAAGCGACCGAAGCGACTGCTGCGACTTCCGGTCTGTGGGAGGCCTGAAGCGTCGGCAGAGCCCGACCGTTCAAACGGGGACGCGGGTGCGGCCGGGTGGGGGCCCGGTCGCATCCGTATCAGCCGCGGCGTCGCAGGGAGAAGCGGCGGCGTCGCGG